>NZ_JAHUWS010000013.1:0-176877 GCF_019218965.1 Pseudomonas sp. PDM31
CATCATTTCCATGCTGATCACCCTGTGTTCTCCTGCTCAAAAATTGAGCAGAAGCAGTTGAACACCTGGGTCAGTTTTCAGTCGGCAGAACAGCCTTTACTGGGTCAGTTTTCGGTCAGCGGCAACACCCTTGTATTTGCGTGTGGAAATGGTAATGGCTGAAGAACTGTTTTTGAAAGAATTCAGCAACACGTCAGTTTTTGTGTAGCCAAGATATAGCGCAACCGCGAGCCAGACAAACATGCTGATGAGCACAACTCCACACGAACTGCCGACAACCAATTCCGCAGTAGTCATTTCAAATTCTCATAAACAAGTTCGCCAATTATTTCGCCACCCATCTCACCAAGCGTGCTGCCCGCAAAAGAACCAATGCCAACCGCGATGACACTGCACGCCAGCAGACCAACACCTGCTGTCGCTACACCCAGCCCAATGCAAAGTCCGCCAACTGCAGAAGTTGTTAGTAATGCACCTGCCATGGCACCACCAGCGATCCCCCCAGCAAAACTGCTCGTTTCCGTGAACCTGATTCGTTCGCATGCTTCGGTGTTTCCCGCCGAACACACATCTTGCACCTTCATGGCCGACGCCCCTCCACCGACCGCAGTGCCAACCCAGCCTCCGTATTTGAGGTATTTGGAAGCCTTGGCCACCCCCTCTAGATGAGTGGCGTATCCCGGCATCTGCCCTACGCCGCCGGCTTCAGTCCAGCGATGTAGCAGGCTGGGAGGCGAGAGAAACATTGCACGATTCAAATTGGGATGATCGGGGAAACCGATGCCTTTGCGCGTGAGGCTTGTCATATGGATATCGAGTTGAGCGAGCAGCTTTTGGCGTTCTGCCAGAAACGTCGGTGAACTCAGGTGGCCATCGCGCAGAAATGAATACTGATGCAACGCTTCGATTTTTTTCAGGGTGTCGCTGACGCTATCCAGATTGTTTTTGAGAACACTCGCACCAACGCCGATTGCGGTCGAGCCATGTCCCAGGAAGGTCTGAATGGCATCACGGTGCTGCACCATGAAATCCGCCTCTTCTGGGCTAAGCGTTTCAATGATCTGATTGGTCTTGGCTGCCACGTCCATGAGCAGGGCTTCTTCACGGGTGCATTGGTAATTTTTGGGGTCGCTCAGCACGATCATCGAACCGGCTTTGACGTCGCGCAGGTTCGGATTGAGCAGCTTGAATTTGCCCATCACCGCCGGGTCACGCAGGGTGAACAGGGAGGCTTCCAGCTGTTCACGGGTGGTGCTCTTTGGCACGATGTAAAAGCCCGGTTCCTGGGCCGCTGCACTGCCGACGGGCACTGGCTTGGGAGTGTTCGACGCGGACGCGAAACCGGCTGATCGTGGCGCTACCGGATTGCCGGCGAGAGGCGTGGTCGGTTGGGACGCGGCCCTTGTGGATTGGGGCGCAGCACTGTGGCTCGACTCATAACTGGCGGTGAAAACCGACGGGATCAACCTGGCTCTGCACGGGCAGGTGCTGTAGCTGTCCAGCGAGCCCGCCACGATCCTGCCATGACTGTTGATGTAGGAGGCGCCTCCCGCGATCTTGTAGGTTTCGTCGTTTTTCCCGCAGGAAACGCGGTCGCCTTCACGAGCATGGGCGATACCAAACATCATGACGCGTGTGTCGGCTTCCAACACCTTGCCGCCGCAAGTGGTCTCGTCACCCAGGCGAATGAAATGCCCTTTGGCCATTGCTGAACTCCCTCTCTAAGGGCTCCCCAGTGATGGAAAGCGCGCCACTGTTAACGATCGATAAGCCGGCTCGGGATGAGCGGCTTAACGCAAAATACGCGGACAGAGAGGAAACTCAAGATGGCCTAAAAAATCAGGAAAAATCCCACAAAGTAGGCGGAAAAAGGCGACAACAATGGAGATAAGGCAAATACCCGTTCGTGCTTGGTTCCTACAAAAGGGATACTCAAAACGAAACGTCCTTCGCCCCACCATCTTCTCGGCGGCAAGTCATGTACTGCTCGATTGGTGGTTGCACCAGTGGTGACTGCACGATACCCTTCCGCCGTCGCTGCCAATTCAGCGACCGGGTGTGAGAGCCCGAAACAATCAAGGCGCAAAGCGCCCCAAAACCTGTCGTGGCGTTTTTTTTCGTCTGCGATATGGCTTTATGGCGGCTGTGCGTGGGAGACCTTCGGGTCTACCGGTTGCCTTGATTGCCGGTTTCTCACCCCGCGCACGGCTGTCACCCAAGCCTGTGAGAAGGCTCGTGGCAGCTCCTCAAATCAAGGATGTTGACCATGACCAAGACAAATCCGTTTGAAATTTGGCTTTCCCCTCAACGCAATTCCCAATCGCGTAACCCCCTCCCCCATTGCCTCTCCATCCTCGGAGGTGGCCAATGACCGAACAACCTGAACTCAAGACCATCGGCCTGACACCCGCGATCTACTGCGCGGATCAACCACTATTTCATGTCACTCGCGGCGTTCCTCTCGGCGATGCGTTGTCCATGGCCTCCGATTTTCTGTTCCTGGCTAAAACGCTCACTGAGGATGCTGCTTATGCCAGAGACACCGACCGACACGCTTGGGCTGCGCATTATCTGACTTCGATGAGTAAGGCGTTGGTGGATGATGCGGTGAAGGTGCTGACTCGGGATCGGGTTTGTATGCCGGTATCCAAGAAGGCGGGAGAAAAAGCTGGGGCTTAGTGTTTGGGCCTGTGGGGTGTGGGTTGTTTGCGAGGGTGGTCGCTGATTCAGCATTTGTGTTGGCTGGGCTGGCGCTATCGCGGGCAAGCCCGCTCCCACAGGGTTGTGGTGAGTGGCCGGCATCGGTTGACCCTGGTGTGTGATCGGGTTTGCGGTGCATCTCAGCATTGAGGCCGGTTGGGCTGGCGCTATCGCCAGCAGGGCTGGCTCCCACAGGGGGATGCGCATCAGCAGGGAGTGCGCGTCAGCCCTGGGTTTCGGGGTTTCGATTAGAGCGGGTCAGAGCAGGTGTTGGGAGATCAGTTTTGAGATTTCTACCATGGACGTCTTGCCGGTGAATTCGAATTTCACTTTGCCCAGGGACGAGAAGTAGATCTCCAGTTCCGAATCCAGGTCGAAGGTGCCGGAGGTTTCTACGGAGTAGGCGACGATGTTTTTGTAGGGCAGCGAGGTGAAGTCTTTTTTGCTGCCGGTGATGCCCTGGACGTTGACGGCGATGATGCGTTTGTTGGTGAACACTACGCCATCGCGAATGGATTTGTAGGCGTCGATCACTTGCTCGCCGTCCAGCAGCAGGGCACTGACGCGTTCTGCGTATTCTTCGTTTTGCTTGAGTTTGAAGAAGCCTTTGTTGTTGAAATCAATCATCTGCTTTTCCCTGTTTTCTGGCGGTGAGTTCCAGGCTGATCGTGACGTACCTGGGCATCGGGGGCGAATCAAGACAGGGAAATCTCCCACAAGCCCTACAGAAAACGGCGTCGAAAATTGTGACAGGGTGAAACCGGGGCACCACGCACCCCGGTCAAACGTCCTACCCGTCACGCTTTCCCGTCAAAAATGTACCTTCAGCAAGAGACTCAGCGCGTTCTGGTCTGTTTCAAATCCTGAAGTGTCTTCAATCCCGTATTTATTCGACCAGTAATCCCACTCGATCCCCGCATAAAACTGCTTCTGCCGTTGCCCCAGCGCCTTGCCCACGTCGTATTTGATCTGCGGGTTGAAGTGCAAACTCTTGGCTACGTAGTCGGAGGTGCCTTTGGTGCCGACGTCGTTGACGTACCACTCCAGGTAGCCGTCGAAGAGGATGTCGGAGCGGCCCAGCGGGAGGGTCATGGACCAGGTGGGGTTGATTTGCCATTGGCCGGAGGCCTTGCCGGTGATGCCGTCGGGTTTGCGGTAGTAGGTGTTCAGGGAGAAGCGATCGAAGCCTGGCAGGGCGAGGTCGACGGCGGGGCCGAGCAGGTATTTGCGGTTGCGGTCTTTGCCGCGTTCGTAGGTGGCGCCGATGAGCACGTCCTTGATGATGCCGTAGCTCAGATCGCGGTCGCTGATTTTACCCAGGGACAGGCGCGGGGAGAATTCGCCGTAGTAGGAATGGCCGTCGTCACCCGAGAGGCCGTTGGACCATTTGTTGTCGACGAACATGAAGACGTCGCCCCAGGTCCAGCCGCTGGCGTGTTCGAAGGTGATTGTTTGCTGGGTGTCGTCGCCGGTGCCGTCGACTTTGAAGTGCTGGCCGTAGAGGTAGCTCAGGCTGTTGTCGTTCCACAACAACGGGCCGGCTTCGACGCCGGCGCTGGCCAGGGCGAACAGCGGCAGCAGGCTGCGGCGCAAAAGAGGTGCAAGTAATGTAGATGTTTTCATGGGCTGCCCTTGTCAGGTGATTGGCGGATATCACCGGCAAGGCATGCCCGAGCTGCGGGTTAGCCACTGTTCTGGCCCTCAACGTAATGAGGGGCGCCCCTTGCCGGGTACGCGGCGTAATGCCGCCAGAGCAATGCCCTGCACCTTGGGTCCTGTTGGAGCCGCTCAGTGCTGACCGCTTCTACTCGATACGGGACTTAGCACGGGTTGTGCCAACTGATCGAATACAATCAGCAAGCCCCATTCAGCACAATCCACGCCTAAAACTGCACACTCAATCGGCGAATTCGCTGCGCACCAACTTGAGGCCCGCCCAGAAAAATTCGCACCATCGCGATTCATCTCCCCACTGCTCCCCGAGCGCCTGAAACGCCGAATCCCCTGACTGCGGGGCAGCAACAACTTGGCACACTTCTGGCTTTAGCTCCCCTCGAGTAGAAGCGGTCAGTGCCAGCCATGGCACCGGGCATTGCTCTTGCGCCCTTCCCTGTGGGCGTACGTCCGATTGGATGCTTGAACGCGGCGCCAACGCCCCGGGCAAGAGAGAAGTGTTAGCCGCGTGACTACGCCTTGGCGCCCTCTCTCTTCCCACGTTCTCTCCAGTCGGTCCCTCGCTGGCGTGCCGATTGGCGCGCGGCGGTTTTCGAATCGTTGTGGAGAACACATCATGAAAATTCGCTTTGCCTTGGGTCAACCGCTTCGCTCGCTACTGGCCATGGCCCTCGTGCCCGCTGCCCTGGTTGCGTCTCCGCTGGCCCTGGCCAATGAAAAGGTAGTGCTGCTGACCTCCTGGTATGCCCAGGCCGAACAGGGTGGTTTCTATCAGGCCCTGGCCGATGGTTTGTACGAGAAAGAAGGCCTGGACGTGACCATTCGCATGGGTGGGCCGCAGGTCAATGGCATGCAGTTGCTGGTCAACAAGCAGGCCGACTTCATCGTCAACTACGACTTGCAGATCCTCAAGAGCGTGGAGCAAGGCCTGCCCGTGGTAGCCGTGGCCGCGCCGTTTCAGGGCGACCCCCAGGGCTTGTTGACCCATGCCGATGTCAGTGGCCTGGACGCCCTGCAGAACAAGCAGGTTCTGGTGTCCACCTCAGGCCAGCAAACCTGGTGGCCGTGGCTCAAGGGCAAGTACCAACTCAAGGACAGCCAGGCCCGGCCTTACACCTTCAACCTGCAACCCTTCCTCGCCGACGCCAACACCACGCAGCAGGCCTATGCCAGTTCCGAGTTGTTCCAGGCGATGAAGACCGGGGAGAAAGCCAACTTTTTCCTGTTCGCCGACGCCGGCTACCCGCCCTACGGCTCGACCCTGGCCACCCGTCAGGACGTGATCGATCAGCACCCTGACCGGGTCCAGCGTTTTGTCCGCGCCTCGATGGAGGGCTGGAAGCGTTACCTGGACAACCCGAGCGCCAACCACCTGATCAAGGCCGACAACCCGAACATGAGCGATGAGCTGCTCGCCTGGGGCTTGTCGACCCTCAAGCAATACCGCCTGGTCACCGGCGGCGATGCCGCCACCCAGGGCATCGGCGTGATGAGCGATGCGCGCTGGCAGGCCACCCGCAATTTCATGGTCGAAGCCGGCCTGCTCGGTGCCGATGCGCCTTGGCAGAAGGCCTATACCACGCGCTTCGTCCAGGACCTGAAGGTGCTGCCGACTGCCGAGCAGGCCGCCAGCCGCTAAGCCCGATTGCACCAACTTTGCACCCAAAGCCCGGGCCCAAGAGCCGGCTGAACGAACACCGTGAGGACACTTGTTATGTTGGTTACCAAACAACCTGTATTGCGCCGCTTCTGGTACGCCCTGCTGCCCATGACCGCACTGGATGCCGGCCCGCAACCCTTCACGCTGCTGGGTGAAGCCCTGGTGCTGTGGAAGCGCCCCGACGGCACCCCGGTGGCCATGCGCGACCGTTGCTGCCACCGCACCGCCAAGCTTTCGAAGGGCTTCGTCAGCGAGGACGGCAACATCGCCTGCGGCTATCACGGCTGGGAATACGACTGCACCGGCACCTGCGTGAAGATCCCGCAAAACCCCGCGGGCATGATCCCGCCGGGCGCCTCGGTCCAGGCCTTTCACTGCCAGGAAAAATACGGCTACGCCTGGGTCGCCCTCGACGATCCGCTGCAGCCTATCCCTGAGTTTCCCGAAGACGGCGCACCGGGCTACCGGCGCATCTTCCAGTTTTATGAAGAGTGGAAAACCAGCCCGCTGCGGGTCATGGAAAACTCCTTCGACAACTCGCACTTTTCCTTCGTCCATAAGGCCAACTTCGGCCTGTTCGACCAGCCGGCGCCGGCCGGCTACGAGTTCCGCGAAACCGACTACGGCTTCGAGGCCGAAACCCGGGTGCCGATTCGCAACCCCGAGGAAAGCTTTCGCATCACCGGCACCCGCGAGCCGATCACCCAGCGCCACCTGATCAACCGTTATTACCTGCCTTTCTCCCGGCGCTTTGGCTGTATGTACCCGGACAGCGGCATCCACCACATCATCTACAACTGCGCGACACCCATGGAAGACGGGCGCCTGATGCTGGTCCAGTGGCTGTACCGCAACGACAGCGAGGAACAATGCTCGACCCAGGAGCTGATCGACTGGGACGCGGCGATCACCGCCGAAGACCGCGACATCCTCGAAGCTACCGATTACGACGCCTGTGTCGACACCCGGCGCAGGGTGGAACTGCACATGCCGTCGGACAAGCCCGGCCTGGTGATTCGTCGGCAACTGCTGGGCCTGCTCGAAGCCCACGGCGAAAGCGAAGTGTTCCTCAGCCACTGAGTTCAGCGCCCCGGTGCGCCGGGGCTTATCCGGTCGCTCATGACCCCAGGGGAGAGCGCTATGTTGATGCAAACCATAACTCCAGCCGACGCCCGGCCACAGGCGTTGCCCGGCACCGACAGCGTCGGTGTGCAAACGCCGCTGTTCGCCAACCAGGTGGAAAAAACCTACAGCAATGGCACCCAGGCCTTGAGCCGGGTGAAGCTGGCGATTCAGCGCGGCGAGTTCGTGTCGTTGCTCGGCCCTTCGGGCTGCGGCAAGAGCACCTTGCTGAAGATGTTCGCCGGCCTCGAACAGCCCTCCGCCGGCCATGTGCGCTGGTGGGGCAAGGACAGCCCGGCCAGCCCGACGCAAGGGCAAAGCCTGGCCATGGTGTTCCAGGAGGCGACCCTGATGCCCTGGGCACGGGTCAGCGATAACGTGCGCCTGCCCCTGGACCTGGCCGGTGTACCCAAAACCCAGAGCCAGCCCAAGGTCGATGCGGCGCTGGCCCTTGTCGGCCTGGACCGCTTCAGTCAGGTGTACCCGCGGGAGCTGTCCGGCGGCATGCAAATGCGCGCATCCATCGCCCGGGCCCTGGCCACCGAGCCCAATCTGCTGCTGATGGATGAGCCGTTCGGCGCCCTGGACGAGTTCACTCGCAACAAGCTCGACAGCGACCTGCGCCAGCTGTGGGCCAGCCGCGACCTGACCGTGGTGTTCGTCACCCACAGCATTTTCGAGGCGGTGTACCTGTCGTCGCGGGTGGTGGTGATGGGCGCGCGCCCCGGCCGGGTAATCGCCGACATCGAGATCGACGGCCCCCTGGAGCGGGACGAGGCCTACCGCACTTCCCCGGCCTTTATCGAGCAGTGCGCACGCCTGTCCCGGCTGCTGGCCGAGGCCAATGGCGACCTTTGCTGATTTCACTATGAGAGCCCGATCATGAGCCCATCCTTTACTCCCTGGTTGCGTCACCCCACAGTGTTGCGCATCGTCTCGCCGCTGCTGCTCGGCGCCGTGTTGCTCGGTCTGTGGCAACTGGCCTGCGTGGCCTGGCAGGTGCCGGTGTACTTGGTGCCCTCCCCGGCCGATATCGGCCGCACCTTGATCAGCGATGGCCCGATGCTGCTGGGTGCGTTGTGGATGACCTTGAAGATCACCTTCTTCTCGTTCGCCCTGGCGGTGCTGATCGGCACGTTGGCGGCCTTTGTCTTCGTGCAGAGCCGGGTGCTGGAAGCCAGCCTGTTCCCCTACGCCATCCTGTTGCAGGTCACGCCGGTAGTGGCGGTGGCGCCGCTGATCATCATCTGGTGCAGCAACACCACGCTGGCGTTGGTGATTTGCGCGACCCTGGTGGCGATCTTCCCGATCATCGCCAACACCGTACTGGGCCTGCGCAGCGTCAACCCCGGCCTGCTTAATCTGTTCCGCCTGAACCGCGCCAGCCGTTGGCAGGTGTTGCTGCGCCTGCGCATTCCCAGCGCCCTGCCGTGCTTTTTTGCCGGGTTGCGCATTGCCAGCGGGCTGGCCTTGATCGGCGCGGTGGTGGCGGAGTTCGTCGCCGGCACCGGGGGCACTGGCGCCGGGCTGGCGTACCAGATTCTCCAGGCCGGCTTTCAACTGAATATTCCAAGGCTTTTCGCCGCCCTGCTGCTGATCGCCCTGACCGGTGTCGCGCTGTTCAGCCTGATGGCCCTGCTGGCCCGGTTGAGCCTGCGCAACTGGCACGAAAGCGAACTCGGCTAACCCTTTGAGTCCGCCGCAGGTGCGGCGTATGGAGCCTCACATGACGTTTCAAAACAGCTGGCTGGTGCGCAATGCCAGCGCCATTCTCACCGGTTTGTCCGGCGCGGCGGCACGCCATGCCGGGCCCGATATTCGCATCGTCGACGGGCGCATCGCTGCCATCGGCGCCCTGCAAGCCCTGCCCGGGGAGCGCGTGCTGGATGCCACCGATTGCGTGGTCTACCCGGCCTGGGTCAATACCCACCATCACCTGTTCCAGTCGCTGCTCAAGGGCATTCCCGCAGGCATCGACCAGAGCCTGGGGGCCTGGCTTGGGGCCGTGCCCTATCGCTATCGCGGCCTGTTTGACGAGCAGAGCTTTCGCCTGGCCGCACGCATTGGTCTGGTCGAGTTGGCGCGCTCCGGCTGCGCCACCGTCGCCGACCACCATTACCTGTATTTGCCGGGCATGGCCTTCGACAGCGCCGAGGTGCTGTTCGAGGAAGCCGAACGGCTGGGGCTGCGTTTTGTCCTGTGCCGTGGCGGCGCCACGCAGGCGCGGCAAGCCGAAGGCAACGCGGTGGCCGGGCCGGAGACTCTGGAGCAGTACCTGGGCGACGTTGAACGCCTGGTGCGCCGTTACCACGACCCGGCCGCCGACGCCTGGCGCCGGGTGGTGATGGCGCCCACCAGCCCGCCCTACTCCATGCCGGCGGAGCACCTGCGCGAAACTGCCCGGGTCGCCCGGCGGCTGGGCATTCGCCTGCACAGCCACCTGAGCGAAACCGTCGAATACCAGAATGAGGTGCAACAACGCCATGGCATGTCGCCGGTGGTGTTCTGTGCCGAGCAGGAGTGGCTGGGGCCGGACGTGTGGTTCGCCCATCTGGTGAAACTCGACGCCGAAGAAATCCGGATGCTCGGGGCCAGCGGCACGGGCATCGCCCATTGCCCGCAAAGCAATGGCCGCCTGGGCAGCGGCATCGCCGATGTGGTGGCCATGGAAGCCGCCGGGATGCAGGTGTCGATCGGCGTGGACGGCGCCGCCTCCAACGAGGCCTGCGACATGATCAGCGAAACCCATGCCGCCTGGCTGATGCAGCGGGCCAAGGCCGGCGAACGCACCCGGCCGCGTCATGCCGGCGGCGACGAGGAAGGCGGTGCCCACGCGGCAACGGTGGAAGACGTGGTGCGCTGGGGTACCGCCGGCGGGGCCAAGGTGTTGGGCCTGGACGCCGTCGGCAGCCTGCAGGTGGGCATGGCGGCCGACGTGGCGATCTACCGCCTCGACCAGCCGCGCTACTTCGGCCTGCACGACCCGGCGATCGGCCCGGTGGTGGGAGGCGGACGCCCGACCTTGCGCGCCTTGCTGGTGGGCGGGCGGTTGACCGTCGACAACGACCAACTGCCCGACCTCGACCTGGCCGAACTCGGCGCCCAGGCCCGGGACGCGGTGCGCCGCTTGCAGCAGGCCGCAGGAGTACGCGCATGAGCTGGTCTGCCCTGCACGTGCGCAGCCTGCGCCTGGAAGCCGACGATGTTCTGGGTATCGAACTGGCCCCCGTCGACGCCGCGCCCCTGCCCTTCACCTGGACGCCAGGCGCCCATGTCGACCTGCGCCTGGGCAACGGCGCGGTGCGCCAGTACTCGGTGCTGAGCCTGCCGGAAGATGGCCACCTGTACCTGGGGATCAAGCGCGAGCCCACCTCCCGGGGTGGCTCGCGCTGGCTGCACGAGCAACTGCGCCTGGGTGCGCAGATCGAAGTCAGCGCGCCACGCAATCTGTTTGCCCTGCAACCGGGCAACGGGCCGGTGACGCTGGTGGCAGCGGGCATCGGCATTACGCCGTTGCTGCCAATGTATCGCCAATGCCTGGCCGAAGGTCGACCCGTGCGCTTGCTGTACTTCACCCGGGAGACGCGCCAGGCGCCTTTCATCCAACGCCTGGGCGCCGACGTCCAGTGGTACGGCGGGTTGCGCGCCGGGCAGATCGCCGAGCTGCTGACCAGTCAATTTCCCGCCTGGCAAAGCACCGCCGGCTTGTACTGCTGCGGCCCGACCGGCTTCATGGACACCGTCGAACAGGCGGCGCTAAAGGCGAACTGGCCGGCCTCAGCCCTGTATCGCGAGCACTTCCAGGCCCGGCAGCCCGCGAACCATGAGGCGCAGAGCTTTTCGCTGGAGCTGCGACGCAGTGGTTGTGAGGTACAGGTGCAAGCCGGGGAAAGCCTGATCGAGGCGGCGGCGCGGGTTGGGGTCAGTCTGGAGTTTTCCTGTGGCATGGGCATGTGCGGCGCTTGCGTGTGCCGGGTGCTTGAAGGCGAACCGGAACACCGCGACGACTGCCTGAATGACGCCCAGCGCCAAAGTGGTGAATGGATCGCGCCCTGCGTTTCCGGTAGTCGCGGCACACGCCTGGTGCTGGATGCCTGAGCGGTGAGGAATGAGGCCCGTCAAATCGGGCCTGGTTGGGCCGTCCGTAGATGCCCAACCCAACATTTGCGCCGCACTCTTCTAGACTTAATAGGTGGTCGCAGACAGAACCAAGCACGTCGCTTTGGTACAGCTGAATCAACGCCCCCGTGGCAATCTGGGTTTTATGCCCTTTCAGAGGCGCGGCGAAGACCGCACCGGGCACAACAAGATGCCCGCTCAGGGTGCCCTGGCCAACGGCCAAATTGCCACGATGCCGTGACGTGGTGTGAGTGCCGCAGCCAACACTTCCGGACAACCGACTACCCTCTTGTGTGTCCGTGACCGTGAGGATTGCTGAATGCCTGATGTTGAGTTGCACCTGCCTTTGGTCAACAGCCTGCTGGAGCGCCACAAGGGCTCTGCGGGTGCGCTGTTGCCCATTCTTCATGATATTCAGGAGCGCATTGGGTACATCCCCGATGCCGCCGTCCCCGAGATTGCTCATGCGCTGAACCAGAGTCAGGCCGAGGTTCGTGGGGTGATCAGTTTTTACCATGATTTCCGTACCGCGCCGCCCGCGCGGCATATCCTGCGGCTGTGCCGGGCCGAGTCGTGCAAGAGTCGTGGTGCCGAGCAGTTGGCGGCGCAGTTGCGCGAACGTCTGCAACTGGACGATCACGGCAGCAGCGCCGATGGCAGCATCAGTTTGCGGCCGGTGTATTGCCTGGGGGCATGCGCCTGTTCGCCGGCGCTGGAGCTGGATGGCCGGGTGCATGCGCGGCTGACTGCTGAACGGCTGGATGCTCTGCTCGACGCTTGCCGGGAGGACGCATAATGCCCGCTTTCTATGTGTCTCGTGATTCGGTAGCCCGTGCCGTGGGTGCCGAAGAGGTCGTGGAGGCCCTTGTCATCCATGGCCGGGGTCGCGTTGTACCGCTGGTGATAAACCGCACCAGCTCGCGTGGCCTGTACTGGCTGGAACCATTGCTGGAAGTGGATACGCCGCAAGGTCGTTTCGGCTTCGGCCCACTGACTGCTGACGATGTACCGTCAGTGCTCGAAGCCCTGAAAGGCGAGCCGTCTGCTCATCCATTGGCCCTGGGTCTGGTGGAAGAGTTGCCCTATCTGAAGACTCAACAACGCCTGCTGTTTGCCCGCGCTGGCATCACCCGGCCGCTGTACATCGACGATTACCTGGATCATGGCGGTTTCGAGGGTTTGAAAAGAGCCGTCACCCTCGGTGGCGAACGGACTGCGACTGAAGTGTTCGACTCCGGCCTGCGTGGCCGTGGCGGCGCGGCCTTCCCCGCCGGGATCAAATGGCGCACGGTGCGCGCGACTGAAGCGGCGCAAAAGTACATCGTGTGCAACGCCGACGAAGGCGACTCCGGCACCTTTGCCGATCGCATGTTGATGGAAGGCGACCCCTTCCTGCTCATCGAAGGGATGGCCATTGCCGGCCTGTGCGTCGGCGCCACTTATGGCTACATCTATGTGCGCTCGGAATATCCGGATGCCGTGGCCATCCTGCGCAACGCGCTGGAGATTGCCCGGAAGAATGGTTACCTAGGCGCCAATGTCGGCGGCAGCGGTCAGGCTTTCGATATGGAAGTGCGGGTCGGTGCCGGCGCCTACATCTGCGGTGAAGAAACCGCGCTGCTGGACTCCCTCGAAGGCAAGCGCGGCATCGTCCGTGCCAAGCCGCCGATCCCCGCCTTGAAGGGATTGTTCGGCCAGCCGACGCTTGTGCATAACGTGCTGACTTTGGCCTCGGTGCCGCTGATTCTGGCCAAGGGCGCGCAGTTCTATCGCGATTACGGCATGGGCCGTTCCCTGGGCACCATGCCCTTCCAGTTGGCGGGCAATGTGCGTCGCAGCGGGCTGGTGGAACGAGCCTTTGGCCTGACCCTGCGCGAGCTGGTGGATGACTACGGCGGCGGGACTGCCAGTGGTCGACCGCTGAAGGCTGCGCAGGTGGGTGGCCCGCTCGGCGCCTGGGTGCCACCTTCTCAGTTCGATACGCCGCTGGATTACGAAGCCTTTGCCGCCATAGGCGCGATGCTCGGTCACGGTGGTGTGGTGGTGGCGGACGACACCTTGGACATGGCTCACATGGCGCGCTTCGCCATGGAGTTCTGCGCCGAGGAATCCTGTGGCAAATGCACGCCGTGCCGCATCGGCTCGACCCGGGGCGTGGAGGTAATCGACCGGTTGCTGGCCGCGCAAGACCCGAACGGGCGCGATGAGCAGGTGATCATCCTCAAGGACCTGTGCGACACCCTGCAATACGGTTCGCTGTGCGCGTTGGGCGGCATGGTGTCCTTTCCGGTCGCCAGCGCCCTCAAGCACTTCCCCGCCGACTTCGGCTTGTTGCCCCCGGAGGCCGAGCAATGATCACTCTCTTCGACCCGAAAACAGACATTGACCTTGGTACTCCCGCCCGCGACAGCCAGGTGCAGGTCACCCTGAACATCGACGGCCGCAGCATCAGCGTGCCCGAAGGCACTTCGGTGATGCGCGCCGCTGCGTTGCTGGGCACCACCATTCCCAAACTCTGCGCCACCGACAGCCTGGAAGCCTTCGGCTCCTGCCGCATGTGCCTGGTGGAGATCGACGGCATGCGCGGCTACCCCGCGTCCTGCACCACGCCAGTGACTGAAGGCATGAGCGTGCACACCCAGACGCCGAAGCTCGCGACCCTGCGCCGCAACGTGATGGAGTTGTACATCTCCGATCACCCGCTGGACTGCCTGACCTGCTCGGCCAACGGCAACTGCGAGCTGCAAACCGTGGCCGGTCAGGTCGGTCTGCGGGAGGTGCGTTACGGCTACGAAGGCGACAACCATCTGGCCGATGTGAAGGACAAATCCAACCCCTACTTCGACTACGATCCGAGCAAGTGCATCGTCTGCAACCGCTGCGTGCGCGCCTGTGAAGAAACCCAGGGCACCTTTGCCCTGACCATTACCGGGCGCGGTTTTGAATCCCGGGTGGCCGCTGCCGGTGGGGATAACTTCCTCGATTCGGAATGCGTGTCCTGCGGCGCCTGTGTGCAAGCCTGCCCGACTGCGACCCTGATGGAAAAAAGCGTGGTCGAACTGGGTCAGCCCGAGCGCAGCGTGATCACCACCTGTGCCTATTGCGGCGTGGGCTGTTCGTTCCGCGCCGAGATGAAAGGCGACCAGTTGGTGCGCATGGTTCCGGACAAGAACGGCCAGGCCAACCACGGCCACTCCTGCGTCAAGGGGCGCTTTGCCTGGGGCTACGCCACCCACCCGGATCGCATTACCAAGCCGATGATCCGCCAGCACATCAACGACCCTTGGCAGGAAGTCAGCTGGGATGAGGCGGTGACCTATGCCGCCAGCGAATTCCGTCGGTTGCAGCAAAAATATGGCCGCGACTCCATTGGTGGGATTACCTCCAGCCGCTGCACCAACGAAGAAACCTATCTGGTGCAAAAGCTGGTGCGCGCGGCGTTCGGCAATAACAACGTCGACACCTGTGCGCGGGTTTGCCATTCGCCGACTGGTTATGGCCTGAAGCAAACGTTGGGCGAGTCCGCCGGCACCCAGAGTTTCGACTCGGTGATGCAGGCTGACGTGATTCTGGTGATGGGCGCGAACCCGAGCGATGCGCACCCGGTATTCGCTTCCCAGCTCAAGCGCCGTCTGCGTGAAGGCGCTCGGCTGATCGTCATCGATCCACGCCGCATTGATCTGGTGGATTCGGTGCATGCCCGTGCTGAACTGCACCTGGCTCTGCGCCCCGGCACCAACGTCGCCATGCTCAACGCACTGGCCCATGTGATCGTCACCGAAGGCTTGCTCAATCAGGCCTTTATCGACGCCCGTTGCGAGGGCAGTGATTTCGCCAACTGGCGCGAGTTCGTCAGCCGACAGGAAAATTCGCCGGAAATGCTGGGCGCGATCTGCGGTGTGCCTGCTGCCGACATTCGTGCCGCTGCGCGCCTGTATGCCACCGGCGGCAACGCGGCGATCTACTACGGCCTCGGCGTCACCGAGCACAGCCAGGGCAGCACCGCCGTCATGGGCATTGCCAACCTGGCCATGGCCACCGGCAACATCGGCCGCGAAGGCGTGGGCGTGAACCCGCTGCGGGGGCAGAACAACGTTCAGGGCTCCTGTGACATGGGCTCGTTCCCCCACGAGTTGCCCGGCTACCGGCACATATCCAACGAGGTGGTGCGCACGCAGTTCGAGCAGGCGTGGAACGTTACTCTGCAGTCCGAGCCGGGCCTGCGTATCCCCAACATGTTCGAGTCGGCCCTGGCCGGCAGTTTCAAGGGCCTGTATTGCCAGGGTGAGGACATTGCCCAGAGCGATCCGAATACTCAGCACGTCACTGCGGCGCTGTCGGCCATGGAGTGCGTGGTGGTGCAGGATATTTTCCTCAACGAAACCGCGAAGTTCGCCCATGTGTTTTTGCCGGGCGCTTCGTTCCTGGAAAAAGACGGCACCTTTACCAACGCCGAACGACGTATCTCGCGGGTGCGCAAGGTCATGGACCCGCTGGGCGGCAAGGCCGACTGGGAAGGTACGGTGGCGCTGGCCAACGCTTTGGGCTACCCGATGCACTACCAGCATCCATCGCAAATCATGGATGAAATCGCCCGCCTGACGCCGACCTTCACCAACGTCAACTACGCCGAACTGGATCGCCACGGCAGCCTGCAATGGCCGTGCAACGCGGCGGCACCGGACGGTACGCCGACCATGCACATCGAGGAGTTCGTGCGTGGCAAGGGGCGTTTCATGCTGACCGGGTACGTGCCGACCGAGGAGAAGGTCAACAGTCGTTATCCGCTGCTGCTGACCACCGGGCGCATCCTCAGCCAGTACAACGTTGGCGCTCAAACCCGGCGTACAGAGAACGTGGCCTGGCATGACGAAGACCGGCTGGAAATCCATCCGACCGACGCTGAAAGCCGTGGTATCAACGAAGGGGACTGGGTTGGTATTGGCAGCCGTGCCGGGCAGACGGTATTGCGGGCGCGGATCACCGAACGGGTTGCGCCGGGCGTGGTGTACACCACGTTCCACTTCCCGGAATCGGGGGCCAACGTGATTACCACCGACAACTCCGACTGGGCCACCAACTGTCCGGAGTACAAGGTGACGGCGGTGGAAGTCAGCCGCGTGTATCACCCGTCGGAGTGGCAGAAGCGCTTCCAGGCATTCAGTGACGAACAGGACCGATTGCTCAAGGATCGTCGACACGCCCGTGGTGATAAAGCGGAGGTACGCCGATGAGTACGGACAACCTGATCAAGATGGCCAACCAGATCGCCCAGTACTTTGCCAGCCAGCCGGACCAGGAGCAGGCGGTGCTGGGCGTGCGTAATCATTTGCAGATGTATTGGGCGCCGAGCATGCGCAAGGAGTTGTTGGCCTGGCAGATGGAGCATCAGGGGGCGCAATTGCATCCGCTGGTGCAGGCGGCGGTGAGTGGGGCGGGTTGGGGGGCTTAGGTTTGCACGATCCTGGGCGATACCCCTGACCTGCAGGCTGAAAAACTGCAGGAGCGAGCATGCTCGCGATGGACTAAAGAGCGCCGCGTTTAGCCAGGAAGCCCGCGTTATCGTTAGCGTCCATCGCGAGCGTGCTCGCTCCTACAGGTGCTGCGGTTAGCCAGGGAGCCCGCGTTATCGTTAACGACCATCGCGAGCATGCTCGCTCTTACAGGGTAATACTGTTCACTTAAGCGGGGGGCACACCTTGTGGCGAGGGGGTTTACCCCCGTTCGGCTGCGGAGCAGTCGTAAAACCATAACACGCGACGTACCTGATACACCTCGGTGGCAGGTTTTGGGGCCGCTCCGCGACCCACGGGGGCAAGCCCCCTCGCCACAAGTGTGTGACCCTGCTTAAGTGAACAGCATTACGCTCCTACAGGGGGTTGTGTGTGATGACAAGCGCCTGGCAGACGGAACATCAGGGCGTGAACTTGTACTCGGTGGAGCAGGCTGAAAAAACTGTAGGAGCGAGCCTGCTCGCGATGGATTAAAGAGCGCTGCGGTTAGCCAGGGAGCCCGCGTTATCGTTAGCGTCCATCGCGAGCGTGCTCGCTCCTACAGGTGCTGCGGTTAGCCAAGGAGCCTGCGTTATCGTTAACGACCATCGCGAGCATGCTCGCTCTTACAGGGTAATACTGTTCACTTAAGCGGGGGGCACACCTTGTGGCGAGGGGGTTTACCCCCGTTCGGCTGCGGAGCAGTCGTAAAACCATAACACGCGACGTACCTGATACACCTCGGTGGCAGGTATTGGGGCCGCTCCGCGACCCACGGGGGCAAGCCCCCTCGCCACAAGTGTGTGACCCTGCTTAAGTGAACAGCATTACGCTCCTACAGGGGGTTGTGTGTGATGACAAGCGCCTGGCAGACGGAACATCAGGGCGTGGACTTGTACTCGGTGGAGCAGGCTGAAAAAACTGCAGGAGCGAGCCTGCTCGCGATGGATTAAAGAGCGCTGCGGTTAGCCAGGGAGCCTGCGTTATCGTTAGCGTCCATCGCGAGCGTGCTCGCTCCTACAGTGGGACGGTGTCGCTGAGATAGACAGGGTTACTCCGGCTCCTGGTCTTTCTCGGCACCGATCGTAGCTTCAATCGCCCGCACGCTGATCGCCGCAAAGATCGCGGTCATCAGTACGCCGTTGAAACCGAGGATAATTGCCAATACCCGAGAGATCGGCAGCTTGGGCACAAGCTCGCCGTAGCCGATGGTCAAACCGGTCACGAAGCCAAAGTAGATACCGTCATAGGGCGCCCAGCCTTCCAGGTGACCGATGATCAGCCCGAGCGCGACGATCAGGGCAATCAATATGGAAAAGATCGGCCAGACCACGCGAAAGTAGAACCATACGGCTTTGTAGAATTCACGGCGGACGTTTTTTGAGCGGATGAGGTTCATGTCATGGGTTTCCTCTGGATTGCCTGGGCGACAGGCGATTGGGCACCAATGAGCTTGGCACAAGTGCCAGAATTTGCCGCTCGACTTTCACTTGCGAGCAACCGAGCGCTGCCCGTCAATGAACGCAAACCTGGCTGGATGCGCACGACAGTGAGAAATCCGCTGATCCATCAGCGGATTTCCCCTGCCCTGCTCGCCGTCGGCATGGCGCTCAGCGGTTTGTCTTGCCATGACTATGGCAAAGATAAGCCCGCCGATGCTATCCAGAATCCGCCTGCCACCGAGGTAATGACAGGCTTATCCCTCCCCGGCAGCGCATGCACTCAAAGAGGCAGCGCCCGAGGATGTGAGGCTCAGTTGGTTTCGCTTTCGCGGATCAGCTTTTTGTTGATCTTGCCAACGCTGGTCTTGGGGATTTCGGTGACGAACTTGAACTGCTTGGGAATCGCCCACTTGTTGATGCGACCGCATTCAACGAAGGTCTGCAGATGGGCTTCGAGGATCTTGCGGTCCAGGTACTGGCCAGGCTCGCACACCACCAGCGCCATCGGGCGTTCGCCCCATTGCTCGTCGGCAATACCCACCACCGCGACGGACATGACAGCCTCGTGCTCGCTGATCAGGTTCTCAAGGTCCAGGGAGCTGATCCACTCGCCGCCAGTCTTGATCACGTCCTTGATGCGGTCCTTGATTTCCACGCCACCCATGGCGTCGATGGAAGCCAGGTCGCCGGTGTGCAGCCAGCCGTTTTCCCAGAGCTCGGCGCCTTTTTCCGGCTCCTTCAGATAGCCTTGGGTCAGCCATGGCGCACGCACAACGATCTCGCCCAGAGACTCACCATCGTGGGCGACGTCTTTGCCATTGCCGTCGACGATTCTCAGGTCGACCATCGGCACCGGCGTGCCAGTCTTGATGCGGATCGGCAGCTGACCTTGCATCGGCAGCTTGAGGTCTTCATCACGCAGGTAGGTCAGGCACAGCAACGGGCAGGTTTCCGACATGCCGTAGCCGGCGTGTACCACCATGCCTTTGGCGCTGGCGTCGCTGGCGATGCCGAGGGTCAGCGCGCTGCCGCCCAGGAGCATTTTCCAGCCGTCGAAACGGGCGGCCTTGCCTTCCTCACAGTTGAGGATCATTTGCAAAATGGTCGGCACGCAGTGGGAGAAGGTCACCTTCTCTTCGCGGTGCAGCCGGACCAGGCTGTTGGGTTCATAGCGGCCAGGGTAGACCTGCTTGATGCCCATCAGGGTCGCGACATAAGGCACGCCCCAGGCATGCACGTGGAACATCGGCGTGATCGGCATGTACACGTCATCGGAGCGCAGCAGTGGCTGGCCTTGATAACCACCCAGGGTACCGGCGGCATTGAGGGTGTGCAGAACCAGTTGGCGATGGGTGAAGTACACCCCTTTTGGCGCGCCGGTGGTGCCGGTGGTGTAGAACAGGGTCGCCACCGAGTTCTCGTCGAAGTCCGGGAACTCGTACTGGTCCGACGCCGCGCACAGCAACTGCTCGTATTCGCCCAGTACCGGCAGCGAAGTCTCGGCGGCGCTGTCATCGGTGAGCTGGATGAAGCCTTTGACGGTGGTCAGGCGATCCTGAACCTGCTCGACCAGCGGCAGGAAGTCATCATGCACCAGCACCAGGTCGTCCTCGGCGTGGTTCATGGTGTAGAGCACCTGATCCGGGGACAGGCGAATGTTTACGGTGTGCAGCACCGCGCCGATCATCGGTACGGCGAAGAAGCATTCCAGGTAGCGGTGGCTGTCCCAGTCCAGCAGGCCCACGGTGTCGCCGGCTTTAACGCCGGCTGCCGTCAGCGCATTGGCCAGGCGGCGGATGCGCTGGTTGAGCGTCTTGTAGCTGTAGCGCAGTTTGTCGGCGTAGACGATTTCCCGGCCCGGCTCGTAGCGCTCACCGGACAGCAGCAGTTGCTTGATCAGCAAGGGATAGGTGTAGGCACCGTCGGCCGGCGGGATTATTTTTGTCGCCATCATGGGTATTTGTTCCTGATCCTTTCTATGCGTAGGCGCAGTTCTTAGAACTGCGCTGCATCCAGTTGATAGAGGCAGTCGCTGCCGGCCTTGGCCGATGCGCTCAACGAGTGAATGCGCGGCAGCAGGCGGGCGAAGTAGAAGCGCGCAGTGGCCAGCTTGCTGGTGTAGAAGTCGTCTTCGCCTTGCTTGTCCTTGGCCGCCTTGGCCATCAGTGCCCACATGTAGGCATAGGCGGTGTAGCCGAACACTTGCAGGTACTCGACCGAGGCCGCACCGATTTCATTCGGGTTCTGTTGAGCGCGGTCCAGCAGCCATGCGGTCAGGTCGTCGAGGGTGTCGACGGCGGCATTCAACGGCTGGATGAACTCAGCGAGGTCGGCGCTGGCGCCGGCGGTGAAATCGCGAATCTCGGTGGCGAACAGTCGATACAGTGCGCCGCCGCTGCCGACGATCTTGCGCCCGGCCAGGTCCAGGGACTGGATGCCGTTGGTGCCTTCGTAGATCTGGGTGATGCGCACATCACGCACCAGTTGCTCCTGGCCCCACTCGCGGATAAAGCCGTGGCCACCAAACACCTGCTGGCCGTGGATGGTGGTTTCCAGACCCATGTCGGTGAGGAACGCCTTGGCCACCGGGGTCAGCAGCGCTACCAGTTCTTGCGCGCGGGTACGGGCTGCGGCGTCTTCGCTGTACTTGGCGATGTCCAGTTGCAGGGCCACGTAGCTGGAGAATGCACGACCGCCTTCGTTCAAGGCTTTCATGGTCAACAGCATGCGACGTACGTCCGGGTGGACGATGATCGGGTCGGCGGACTTGTCCTTGTTCTGCGCACCGGTCGGCGCACGGCTTTGCAGGCGGTCACGGGCGTAGGCCACGGCGTTCTGGTAGGAACGCTCGCCTTGCGCCAGACCCTGGATGCCAACACCCAGACGCTCGTAGTTCATCATGGTGAACATCGCCGCCAGGCCCTTGTTCGGCGCATCGACGATCCAGCCGGTGGCGCCGTCGAAGTTCATCACGCAGGTAGCGGAGGCCTTGATGCCCATCTTGTGTTCGATCGAACCGCAGGACAGCGCGTTGCGCTCGCCCAGGGAACCGTCGGCATTGACCAGCACCTTGGGCACCAGGAACAGCGAGATACCTTTAGGCCCGGCCGGTGCGTCCGGCAGGCGTGCCAGGACCAGGTGGATGATGTTCTCGGTCAGGTCGTGCTCGCCACCGGTGATGAAGATCTTGCTGCCGCTGATCGCGTAGCTACCGTCGGCCTGGGGTTCGGCCTTGGTGCGGATCAGCCCCAGGTCGGTACCGGCGTGGGCTTCGGTCAGGCACATCGAACCGGTCCAGGTGCCGGCGTACATGTTCGGCAGGTAGGCGGCCTTGAGCTCTTCGCTGGCGTGCGCCTTGATCGACAGGCAGGCGCCCGCCGTCAGCATCGGGTACAGACCGAAGGACAGGCTGGCCGAGTTGACCATTTCCTCGACCTGCGCCGAAATGGCCTTGGGCATGCCCATGCCACCAAACTCCGGATCACCACCCACACCCACCCAGCCGCCTTCGGCGAAGGCCTGGTAGGCCGCGGCAAAACCGTCCGGCGCAGACACAGCGCCATTGCTCCAGGTGCAGCCTTGCTCATCGCTGCTGCGGTTCAGCGGGGCAATCACTTCACCAGTGATTTTCCCTGCTTCTTCAAGGATAGCGGCAGCCGTTTCTTCGTCGATCACATCGGCCAGGCCAGGCAACTCGGCCCACAGACGGGATACGTCAAAAACCTCGTTGAGGACGAAGCGCATGTCGCGCAATGGAGCTTTGTATTCAGACATCGTTACTTACTCGGAAATTGTCATGGCATTGGTAACGCCGGGACGTTGAGACATTTCGGTGTTATCGGCTGGTTCGTCTGCGTCATCTACATCAGGCATCGGCACACGTTCGCGCAGCAGGAAGTACGACAGCGCCGGAATCAGGATCAGCGCACCGAGCATGTTCCACAGGAACATGAAGGTCAGCAGGATGCCCATGTCGGCCTGGAACTTGATCGGCGACCAGACCCAGCACACCACACCGGCAGCCAGGGTGATGCCGACCAGACCAACCACGCGGCCGGTGAACGACACCGCATTGCGGTAGGCCTGGGACAGCGGCATGCCCTGGCGCTGGAAGTGCAATTGCACGCTGAGCAGGTACAAGGCGTAGTCCACCCCGATACCCACCCCCAGGGCGATTACCGGCAACGTTGCCACTTTCACGCCGATGCCCATGGCCACCATCAAGGCTTCGCAGAGGATCGAGGTCAGCACCAGCGGCAGCAATGCCACCAGGGTCGCCCGCCAGCTGCGGAAGGTGATCAGGCAGAACAGCGTCACCGCCGCATACACGTAAAGCAGCATGGTGTGGTTGGCTTCGCGCACCACGATGTTGGTCGCGGCCTCGATGCCGGCGCTGCCGGCGGCGAGCAGGAACTGGCGATCCTCGGTGCTGTTTTCCTTGGCGAACTTGTCGGCAATCGCCACCACGGCATCCAGGGTTTCAGCCTTGTGATCCTTGAGGAAGGCGATTACCGGCATCAGCGAGCAGTTGTTGTTGAACAGCTCCGGCGAGTTGACCGAGGCTTGCTGGGCGGCGTAGTTCAACACGTCCTGGTTGCGCTGGATGCTGTTGAGCTTGGGGTTGCCTTCGTAGGTACCGGCAGTGATCTGGCGCACAGCGTTGACCAGCGAGGAGGTCGCCTGCACGCCCGGGTACTGCTGCAGCTCCCAGGCCAGGCGGTCGGCCAGGACCAGGGTCTTGTAGTTCAGGCAGCCTTCCGGGGCGGTCTTGATCATCACCGCGAACAGGTCGCTGGACAGTGCGTAGTGGCTGGTAATGTAGGCGTTATCGATGTTGTAACGCGAGTCGGCGCGCAACTCCGGCGCACCGCTTTCCAGGTCGCCGATTTTCAACTGCAGGCTGACCATGAAGCCGCCGATGCCCATCAGCAACGCGACCAGTACCGCACCGGTGGCCCACTTGCGCGTGGTGAAGCGATCGAGCATCTCCCACAGTTTGCCAAAGCCTTTGTTGCGTTCGGCACGGTTGTCGATTTTCAGCGCGCGCTCGGCCGCCTTGGCGCCAACGCCGACGTAGGACAGCGCCACTGGCATCAGCAGCAGCGAGGTGAAGATCAATACCGCGACACCGATACTGGCGGTGATGGCCAGGTCCTGGATCACCGGGATGTCGATCAGCATCAGCACGGCAAAACCCACCGCATCGGCGAGCAAGGCGGTCACACCGGCAATGAACAGACGGCGGAAGGTGTAGCGCGCAGCGATCAGCTTGTGGGTGCCACGGGCGATGTCCTGCATGATGCCGTTCATCTTCTGCGCGGCGTGGGACACGCCGATGGCGAAGATCAGGAACGGCACCAGTACCGAGTACGGGTCGATGGCGTAGCCCAGCCAGGCGACGATGCCCAGTTGCCAGACCACCGCGATCAGCGAGCAGCCGACCACCAGCATCGTGCTGCGCACGCAACGGGTGTAGGCGTAGATGATGACCAGCGAGGTGATCACGGCCAGGCCGAAGAACATCATCACCTGGATCAGGCCGTCGATCAGGTCGCCCATCAGCTTGGCGAAACCGATCACCCGCACCTTGTACTTGCCCTTGCCCTCTTCCCCGGATTTACGCGCGGCGCTGTCGCCGGCATATTCGATCTTGTCGCGCAATTGCTCTTCGAGCATCTGCGAAAAGGCGTGGTAGTCGATGCGCTGGCCGCCCGCAGCAGCTTTATCGAGCAGCGGCACGATGAGCATGCTCGACTTGAAGTCGCTGGCCACCAGGCTGCCGACGATGCCGGCGCGGGAGATGTTCTGGCGCAGTTGTTCGATCTGTTCCGGCTGCCCCGAGTAGGTGTCGGGCATTACCGGGCCACCCTGGAAGCCTTGCTCGGTGACTTCGGTCCAGCGTACTGCCGGGCTCCACAGCGACTTCATCCAGGCGCGGTCGACACCTTCGGTGAGGAACAACTGGTCGTTGACCTGCTTGAGCACGTCCAGGTACTCGGGGTCGAAGATATCGCCCTGGGTGTTTTCCACCACCACCCGCACCGAGTTGCCCAGGCCGCGCAAGGACGCGCGGTTCTCGAGGAAATTCTGGATGTACGGCTGGCTCTGCGGAATCATTTTTTCGAAGCTGGGACGCAGCTCCAGGCGGGTCACCGCCATGAAGCCCAGCACCACGGTGGCCAGCGCCATCAGCAGCATGAACAGCGGGCGGAAGTTGAACACCAGGCGTTCCAGGCGATTGCCGGAGTTCTGGTCGAAATCGCGCAGGTCGCGGATCACCGGCATGGCTTCTTGTTTTATGTTGCCCATGACTGGGTTCTCGCTCTTAGGGTTCGAGGTCTGGATCGACGGACAGCGCCTGGACGCCACGGCTGCCTGCCACCACCAGTGCGCCAGCAGCGGACTGCGTTGCGCCGGCTATGGGGGTCGGTGCCGGTTTGCGCACCAGGTGCAACTGCTCGCCGCTGCCTTGGCTGACCAGCATCTGCCCACCCTGGGTGAACAAGCGGTACTTGCCGCTGGCATCGACCAGGCCGGAGGTAATGCTGACGTGCAGGCCGGTATCCAGTGCGGTCCAGCTTTGGCCGCCATCGGTGCTGCGCAGCACGTTGCCGCGCAAGCCGTACACCAGCACTTCGCCCGGCTTGCCGAGCACGCCGAAGAAGCTGCCTTGATACGGTGTTTCCAGGACGGTGAAGCGCTGCGCGCTTTCGTCCCATTTGAGTAGCAGGCCCTGCTCGCCGGCGATGTACAAAGCGTCGCCGGTGGAGGCAATGGCGTTGAGATGGAAACCCTGTGGGTTGTCGGTGCGGTCCTGGAACGGGGTCCAGGTCTGGCCGCCATCCTCGGTGCGCAGGATCAGGTTGAACACGCCCACCACATAGCCGAGCTTGTCGTTGGCGAACCACACGTCGAGCAGCGGTTTGTCGGCGCCCTGTTCAACCAGGCGCTGGCCTTCGGCGACCAGGTTGAGCCACGTTTCGTTGTCCGGTTCGGCAGTGGCCAAAGCGGAATAATGTTTGATCAGCAAATCGCCGATCTGACGGCCATCGAGCTGCTTGGCCCAGGTCGCGCCGGCATCGCTGCTGTGCAGCACCACGCCGTCGTTGCCCACTGCCCAGCCTTGGGTAGCCGTTGGAAAACTCACCGCCGTAAGGTCGGCGCTGACTGGCACAACGGCCTGTTGCCATTGCTTGCCGGAATCGTCGGAAAACAGGATGTGACCGCGCTGGCCAACCACCACCACGCGTTCGCCCGCACGGGCTACGCCGGACAGCGGGCTTTTACCCGCCAGGGCGCTGACCTTGGCTGGCAGATCCAGGACGTCGACATAATCGGCGGCCTGGGCGGCACCCTGCAGCAGGCAGAGCACAACACCGAGGGTCAGTTGCACAATATTATTTTTATACGAACACATACTGCGTCCTCTTCAAAACTGCTTCGCCTTTCTGTAGGAGCGAGCATGCTCGCGATGGTCGTTAACGATGACGCGGGATGTCTGGCTCCCCGCGGGGATCTTGCGTGCATCGCGAGCATGCTCGCCCCTACAGGTCCGTCGCCTTTCTGTAGGAGCGAGCATGCTCGCGATAGACGTTAACGATGACGCGGGATATCTGGCTCCCCGCGGTGATCTTGCGTTCATCGCGAGGAGACTTGTTCCTACAATTGAGCTTGCTTAGCGAATGCCGGCGCCCGCCAGGGATTCCGACGACCACTGAGCCTTGGAGAGCGGATCGATGTACTGGATGCCGCCGTACGGGCCGACTACACCGTTGATGTTGTAGGAACCGCCCACCAGGTCATAGATCATGAACGGCGTGGCGTCCGGTACCTGCTTGTCATAGCTCTGGCTGAGGAAGGCGAACGAACCACGGTACAGCTGACCACGGGCGTCATACTGATCCGAGGCCAAAGCGCTCCAGCTGTCTTCGTCGAGGTAGAAGCGACGCTTCTGGTAGATGTGACGAGCGCCAGCCTTCAGATTGCCCTCGACCACCCATACGCGGTGTTTCTCCCAGCGCACGAACTCTGGAGCCAGGTGGTTCGGCGTCGTGATCGACTTCGGGTCCTGGACGTAGGTCAGCTTGTAGGTGTTGTAAGGCACGTACATTTCCTGCTTGCCGACCACCTTCCAGTCGTAGCGATCCAGCGCACCGTTGAACACGAAAGCGTCGTCATAGGTGCCCGCGCCGGCGGTGCCTGGGTTAGGCGTGTCGTAGGCCAGGTTCGGTGCCAGCTTGACGCGGCGCTGGCCCGGCAGGTACTGCCAGGCGCGACGTGGCTGTTGCAGCGGGTTGGCGGCGTCCTTGAGCATCATCGCTTCGCCGGCCCGGCGTGCAGGACCGGTGTAAGCCAGCTTCATCTGGTAGTACACATCGGAGCCGCTGATCGGCTGCGACAGGTTCTCGTAGATCGGATAGGAGATGAACGCCTGCCCGGTAGTGGCCAGGCTCGCAACGCCGGCGGAGTCAACGTTCCAGGAGTCGTACTTGGAGCTCATGCTCACACCCTGGTAACGCAACAGGAAGTTCCACATGGCTTCGTTACCCGACTGAGGAATCGGGAACGGCACACCAGGCAACACGTTGTCGATGGCCAGGCCACCTTCCAGTGCCTTGGCACCGGTGGCGTTTTTCACGCCATTGTCCAGCACCGCCTTAGGCAGCGAGACGGTACGGTGAGTAGGGTATACGTTGACGTGGAAGCTGGGGAAACGCTTGGCCAGCTCCACGGTGGTGGCGGTGAGCATGCCCTTGTACTGATCGACGTTCTTGCCGTCGATCACCAGCACTGGCTTCTCGTTCACAAAAGGATCCGGACGCATGCTGTCACCGGCCTTGAAACTGGCAGGCGGGGTGGTCAGGCCACCGTCGTAGGCAGGGATGGAGCCATCGGCATTGCCGGCTTTTTCAGCGCCGACCAGGGTCAGGCTGGTGCCCAGCTTGGCGGCTTCCTGAGCCGATACAGAGGCCTGTGCCTGGCCGGCGAGGATCATCGCCAGCGAAGCGGCCAACACGGTTTGTGCAAATTTCATCTTGTTATTCTCCTGCTTACATTAAGTAAGAAGTGGTGCATCAAAAGGTGGTTTTCATCGTCAGGTAAACAGCGCCACGGTCTTCAGTCGTAGCACCACCACCGGAGAAGGCTGAGTAGCCACCGGCGTAGCAGGCGTAGTTTTCGTTGCCGCTGAAGGCGTTGGGTGTCGAGCCGTCACCACCAGTTGGTCCGGTGCTCACACCACTGTTGTTGCACTTGTCGGCCTTGCCGAAGGCGTCCACGTACTTCAGGTCGACAAAGTATTTGTTGTACACAACGGCACCCATGCCGACTGCGTAGTTACCGGTGTCCTTGGCACCGCCACCGGAGACCGGCGACACACCATCAAGACCGATGTTGATCGACATCGGGGCGTTGAGGTCGACACCCGGGAATACCTGGTACCAGGTCGGTGTGAAGTTAAGTGCCAGGCCCCAGTTGTCGCGGGTCGCCTTGTCGATGCCGCGATAGGTATCCTTGCCTTTGTAGAGCGCCTCGTTTTTGCTATCGAGCTTGAGCAGGTTGCTGTAGTACAGCTCTGCGAGCACAGTCGCCGAGTCAAACACAGGCGTTTTCGGCAGGGTCATCAGACCGTTGAGCGTCCAGTGCAAGGTGTCGCCGGTGGCGGCCATGCTGTCGCCATCTTTGGGCGTGTCGTAAATCACACCGGTGGCGGCGGTACGTGCCGGCAACAAGCCAAGCCCTCTGCCCAGACCCAACGGACTGGTGCTGCTGACAATCGCCGGAATACTGGCCAGCGGCATGTTGTGACGAACGTTCAGGTCCGAACCCACGCTCACCCCGCCCACATCCTTGGACAGGCTCAGGCCGACGATCTTGATGTCGTCAGCATAGGCCATCTGGTAGGTGGCGGTGTTCAGCGAGTTGAGGATGTTGACCACGCCTGGCACTGCGCCTGCCGGCGGGGTGCCGTTGGCGCTGGCCGACGTGACGCCGCGGGCATCCAGCCAGGCTTGCGGCAGGATTTCCGATGTTTCGCGGTAGTAGACGCCGAGGGTGCCGTCCAGCCAGGCTGGCGACCACTTGGCCATGACGCCCCAGTCGCCGCGCTTGTCCGGCGTCAGGTCATTGCCGCGACGGACGTTGGTCAGCGCGTTGCACGGGGCCACGCCACAACCCAGCGGGCTGCCCGGAACGATGCCGTTGGTGTTGCCCAGCAGGAACGACTGCGCGCCGGTGCCCACCAGGTCGGAACCGCCGTAATAGGTGCCAGCTTCCGGCAGGCGCGCGGCATCCCAGTCGAGGAAGTACTGGGCGCCAATGGTCAGCTCTGGATTGACGGTGAAGGTCGTCGACAGCTGGTTGCGCGGTACGAACAGTTCCTTGGCTTCAGTACCCGGTGACGCGGCCAGCTTGGCCAGGTCGAGGCCGGACTGGCCGTAGCTGATCGAGTGCACCGGGTTGAGAATGGTCTCGCCCCAGAACACGTTGTGCTGGCCGGCCTTGAAGCTCAGCAGCGACTCTTCGCCCACTTCCGTGCTGTAGAACACGAAGGCGTCGAGGATTTCGCCGGACGGGCCGGTGTAATAACGCTGGGCATAGTTGCTCAGGTGCGAGCTGCCGTTACCGACGTTGTCATTGACGACCCCGGCCAGACGTGGATCGTTGGCGACCAGGCCCGAGCGTGCATCGTTGCCGTTGACGAACGGGTTGGAGTTGGAGCCGGTGTTCTCGTAGGCCTTGTCGTACCAGGTGGCAGCACTGACGCGAAAGCCCATGCTGTTCTTGTAGACCACATCCATCTCGGTCAACAGGTCGATACGGTTGGTGATGTTGGTGCCGGCCTTGCGGAAGTTGTAGTCGCCGTCGTTGTTGTTCGGCGATGCCAACATGCGTTTGTCGGCACTTTCGGTGCGCACGCCGTAGTTGTACTTGACGGTGTTGTCCAGACGCGCAGTCCAGTCCGGGTTGCCGGTGTCGATTTCTACCCCATGAGCGAGCGGCATGTACGCCGCCATAATGGCCGAAGCCAGCACGGTGTAACGGGCCGCAGTGAAGCCATGACTCTTATTGTTGTGCGTGTTGTGCATTGCGTTGTCTCCGCCATTTTTTTTGTTTTAAGCGCAGCTGCCCTCCCGCAATCCCATCGGGACTGCGCTTTCAGGAGCGAGGGCAAAACGCCGGCTGGCAAGGGGCCAGACCGGCTCCTGTACTAGCGGTCCAGCTCCAGAATGAGCTCTTCAGCCTGGGGCCAGGGGCCAAATCCTGCAGCCGGATTGAGATGGCCGACGTCACCCAGATTGAGCAACTCGGCGCCCCAGCATTTAGCCAGGTCAGTGGCAGCATCCAGGCTGGCCAGGTAATCGTTGGTACTTGCGGCCACGATGCTGCGAAACGGCAGCGGGGCTTTAGGAAGAGGGTCCCAACCGCTGCTGCGCAGGGTTTCAGGGGAAGGGTAGTTTGCCGGCCAACTGGCATCCAGATCCGGTGGTGCGGCCAGCAGGGCGCCCTTGATCGGGCGGCTGAAGTGCGCAGCCCAGTGGGCGACCATCAATACGCCGGCACTGTGGGCGACCAGAATCACCGGACCGTCGATTTGTTCGAGTTCGTGCTGGATCGCCCGCACACGCGCCATGCAATCGAGCTTGTCGGTTTCCAGTGGCGGAACACTGCGTACCTTGCTCAGCCTGGCTTCAAGCAACGTCTGCCAATGTTCGGCAACGTGCTCGCGCAGACCGGGTACGATCAGAACGGTGGCAGCGGTTTGCAGTTTGTCCACGTCAATACCTTTCGCTTTCTCGATAACTCGACTGGCTCTTTTGCCAGGGGCTTTTTGTAGTGTCGACATTAAAGAGCGGCCACCCCTGGCGCTTTACATTGGACGTCAGGCACTTTTCTTTTGATGACAAATTGTCGGACACTTGTCGCCCGCGACCACCGGTCAAAAAAACCGCTGGTGCGTGACAAGCCGCTGTAATCAATGGATCAAGCACCCTTGAAGCAGCAGCGTAGACGATTCGGAGCACTCAGGCGTGCGCGCGTTGGACCATTTCACAACTGTTCAATCGCCAAAGCGCTGGATATAGTCGCCACACTTATAACTACAATTACGCCAACCATATTGGCCAAGGAAAGACCTTCGCATGACCAAGCTTGTTCGCGCCGCCGTCTTGACCAACTACCTGGAGGTTACCCAGTACCTGGGGTTCAACCCCCGTGAGGTATTGGCCGGCGTTGGCCTGAGCAGGGCCCAGTTGATGGCACCTGAAACGCGCATCCCCATCGATACCGCGGTGCGCCTGCTGGAAGACTCGGCTGTCGCCAGCGGCTGCCAGAGCTTTGGCCTGAACATGGCCGAATCGCGTCAACTGTCGGACTTCGGGGTGGTCAGCCTGCTGCTGAGCCATCAGCGAAGCCTGCGCGACGCCTTGCAGGTGGTGCTGCATTATCGGCACCTGATGAACAATTCTTTAGCCATTTTCGTTGAAGAAGCCGGCAAGATGGTGATCATTCGCGAAGAAGTGGTCACCGACTCTTCAATGCCCAGCCGCCAGGCTACGGAGCTGGCCATCGGCGTGATGTTCCGCCTCTGTGCCGCGCTGCTGGGCAGCCACTGGCACCCCTACAGCGTCAACTTCATGCATCAGGCTCCCGACAACCTTCAGCTACATCGCCGCCTGTTTCACTGCAACCTGGAGTTCGGCAGCGAGTTCAATGGCATTGTCTGCCCCAATACCAGTCTCGACATGGCCAACCCCCATGCCGACCCGGCCATGGCGCGCTACGCCCAGAGCTACCTCGACTCGCTGCAGGGCGAGGAAAACACCTCAATGCTGTTTGAGGTGCGCAAGGCCATCTACCTGCTGCTGCCCATGGGGCGTGCGACCATCGAACAGATTGCCCAGAGCCAGGGCATGAACGTGCGCACCCTGCAACGCAGGCTCAAGGACGACGGCTGCGCCTTCAACGACGTGATCAACGACGTGCGCCGCGACCTGGTGCTGCGCTATCTGGAAAACCCGAGCTACCCGCTCAGTCGCATCGCCGACATGCTCGGCTACTCCATGGCCAGCTCCTTCACCCGCTGGTTCATCAACCAGTTCGGCATGCCGCCGGCGGTTTGGCGCAGTACGCACAAACCGGGCGTTGTGAGGTTTCAGGCAGACGCGGCAGATCCCGACCCGGAACAACCCCTGTAGGAGCGAGCACGCTCGCGATGGTCGTCAACGATAACGCAGGCTTTCTGGATGCCCGCGACGCGCTCGGTTTTTTTCGCGAGCGTGCTCGCGCCTATAGGTTTTGCGCTTTTCCCGCTTGCGCCATCCGGCGTCATATTTGCAGCAACCGCTAATTCACCCTTCTTGTCCCTGTGTTTCCCGGGGCTGCGTAACGAACTCGCAAAAAAAAACGGCGACTGCTGGTACAGTCGCCGCAAAGGCCGGTGTTTGTGACACCGGCCAAGAGCTTCACTGCGACGAGGAGTCAGTCAAGTGAAGCCCTGCCATCAGGTGTATTACCGTCGAGCTCTCAAGCACCCCAGTGCAGCAACAGCAGCACCAGCAGTACCAGGAACACCGTCTCCCCTACCATCAACAGGATCGGCTTGATTCCGACCGCCGCCAGTTCCTTGAGGCGGGTCTTCATGCCCAGGGCACTGATGGAAATCACCAGGCACCAGCGCGACAACTCATTGACCCCGCCCTGCACTGCCGGAGCTATCCAGCCCGTGCTGTTGATGCACGCCAGGATCAGGAATCCAACGGCGAACCACGGCAGCAGCGGCGGACGCTTGCCAGTCGGGTCGGCGCCTTGCATCCGGGTAATCATGGCCGCGGTGACGATCACCGGCAGCAGCATGGCGACACGCATCAGCTTGACCACGGTGGCCGTGTCACCGGTCTCGGTCGACATGCTGTAACCGGCGCCGACTACCTGGGCGACGTCGTGGATGGTGGCCCCGAGGAACACCCCGGCCAGCTGCGGCGACAGCGAAAAATAGTTGGCGATCATCGGGTACACGATCATCGCCAGGGTCGACAGTGCCGACACCCCGATCACCGTGAACAAGGTCGCGCGCTCTTTCTGCGGATGGTTAGGCAAAGCCGCTGCCAGCGCCAACGCCGCCGAAGCGCCACAGATCGCAGTCGCACCGCCGGTGAGCATGCCGAACAGACGCGAGAAGCCCAGGAACTTGGCCGCGATCACCGAGACACTGATAGTTACCACCACCAGAATCACCACCAGCGCTACCGGCTTCCAGCCCAGTGCCGCCATCTGCTCAAGGGTGATGCGCATGCCCAGCAGGGCTACGCCAATGCGCAGTACCGTACGGGCAGTGAATTCGATGCCGGCCTTGCAAGGGCCTTCAGACGCCAGGAAGTTCAGCGCCATGCCCAGCAGCAAGGCAAACAGCATGACCGGCGCACCGTAGTGCTCGGACAAAAACGAAGCGGCAGCCGCAACGATCAGGCTGACGATAAAACCCGGCGCCAATTCGCGCGTGCGGGCATGGAGACGGGTGAGAGCGATGGCGCTCATGGCGCGGACTCCTCGGTAACGATGACGATAAACGCCTGGCCGTCGATGATCTCGACCGGGTAGTTAGCGACTTTCAGCTGGGTGGAATTGAGCAGATAGCCGCTCTGCAGATTGAAACGCAGGCCGTGGGCACAACATTGAATCACCCGGCCTTCAAGGCGACCGCCACACAGCGAGGCACCTTGATGGGGACAGCTGTCATCGATGGCGAACAGCTCGCCATCGACATTGAACAGTGCGAGGCTTTTGTCCTCGAACTCGAATAACGCACGGCCACCGACCTGCGGATGCTTGCTGGCAGGAACGGGAATACGTCTGCTCATGCCGGATTCCGCTTGCGTTCACTGTCGCGCAAGGCTTCGCCCATAGCCGCGAGCAATGCCTCGGCAGGCTGTGCGCCGACGACTTGCAGGCGGCCGTCGAACTGAAAACTCGGCACGCCACTGGCAGCAGCCGGATGACTGTCATAAGGGCTGGCATCGCCCAGCAGGCAGTCAGCCACGGTGTCTGCGTCAACACCGCACGAGCGGGCAATGGCGATCAGGGTTTCACGGCAACCCAGATCCTCGCCGTTGTGGAAATACGCTTCAAACAGTCGCTCGATCAATGCGTCACACTGGGCGGCAGTGCCCTGCGCGTTGACCCGCTCCAGCAGACGATGAGCGTCTGCTGTGTTGGGCATCGTCTTGATACGACTGAAGTCGATGGACACCCCGACAGCACTTGCGGCCATTTTCACCTGAGCCTGGCGCATACTGACAGCATCGGCACTGCCCAGGCGCTTGAGGTAAAAGTCGGCAAAGGGTTCGCCTTGTGCCGGCATGTGCGGCAGCAATTGCACCCCGTGCCACACGGTGGTGATCTGCACGTCCGGCTGGCTGCTGCGCAACATTTCTTGCGCACGCTCCAGCTGGCGCTTGCCGATCAGGCACCAGGGGCAAATGAAATCGATAAACACATCTATACGTAAACTACCGCTCACAACTTCACCTCTAACGCGGCGCCACTGACGGAGTCAGTGACGCTCTCACCCTTTAATCGGGCGATATCTTTTTGGTAATGACACTTGGCATAAAAGAACACGGCCGCTGCCGCAATGCTGATCAGGGGCACCACTTGAAACGCCGCGTGCAGGCCGATCAGGTCGGACAAGCGACCAGTGATGAACGGACCAGGCGCCAGGCCCAGCAAGTTGTTGGCCAGAGTCAGGGTAGCGAACGCCGTACCATGCACCGAGTAATGGGTCAGGTTGGCGACCATCGCCCCGCAAGGACCAGTGGTACCCGCGGCAATCAGCATGCCCAGACAGATCAAGCCCAGTTGCGCAGGCCCCGCCGGCAAGGCGAATGCCGCCGACAGCAGCAGGCAACTGCCCAGACAGAAAGCAATGGCCAGGCTGACCTTGCGCTCCGGCGAGTGACGGCACAGGCGGTCGCTGAGCATGCCGCACAGGATCATCCCGGCGCCGCTGCACAACACGATGATTGCGGCGATACCGCCCGCCTTGCCCGTAGGCATGTCGTAATAACGGTTGAGATAGCTCGGAATCCACACGATCACCGTGCCACCCACAAACAGCTGCAAACCGCTGCCGACGTAAGTCGCAATCACTGAACGGCTGGACCACAGCGTGCTCAGCGGACGCTTGACCGCTGCCACCTTGTCCATCGCCCGGGCAGCACGCTGCGGAGCAATGCGCGCTTCCTTGACGATGATCGGGTAAAGCACCGCCAGGCACAGGCCAAACAGCGCCATGCCGGCAAACGACCAGCGCCAGCCCAGCTTGGCAGCAATAGCGCCGCCCAGGGCCATGCCCAGTACCGAGCCGAACATGCCACCGGCCATGAACGCACTGGCGAGGGTGGCGCGCATGTGCTTCGGAAACACCGAAATCACTACCGCGATACCCACGCTGCCGTAGGCAGCTTCGCCCACGCCGACCATGAAGCGGGCGATGAACATTTGCTGGTAGTCCTGCGCCAGGGCGCAGCCCAGGGTGGCCACACTCCACAGCATCGCCATCAGCGCCAGGCTCTTGACCCGACCGAAACGGTCGGCCATCAGCGACAGCGGGAAGGTCAGCAGGCCGACCATCAGGGCGACGATGCCACTGAGCAGACCAAGCTGACTGTCACTCAGTGCCCACTCGCTCTTGAGCAGCGGGAACACCGCGTTCAGCACCTGGCGTGACATGTAATCGGAAATCAACAGACCGAACGTCAGTGCAAAGACGATCCAGGCATACTTACGCGCTACGGTGACACAACCGGAGTCGTCATCGTCTGCGGCGATCGGTGTAAAGGCCATGGGGCCTCCTCAAGCTTTATTTATTGTTGTTATCCAGCGTATTACTTTTGCAGCGAACGGGAGGTCGTCGACCTCCCGTCCTCGCTACCGGTCAGCCGCGTTGCGGCACACCTTTCTGCCCAGCCTTGCGGTTGGGGGCCATGCCGTTGGCCAACAGGGTTTCTTCGATGGAGTTGTACTTCTCGCCGATGCGATAGATAGCACGGGCTTCTTTACCATTGGCGATTTCGCGACCCAGCTCGTGAGCGATGCGCACGGTCTGCTTGATCTGCGCCACCGAGCCGAAACGAGCGCCCTTATGGTCAATGATAGTGTCTTCATTGCCTACGCGCGGGTGCAGACCCATGGACATCGCCATGGTGTTGAACGGCAGCACGTTCTTGAGCAGCGACTCGGAGGTCAAGGTGCAACCGTTCGGAACGCGGTGGATGAAGTTGAAGAAGTTGAACGGGTTCGGACCGTCGAAACCGCCGCCGATGCCGATCCAGGTCAGGTTCATCGGACCCTTGTAGAGGCCTTTGCGTACCAGGCGCTCAAGGGTTTCCAGGGCATGGATGCCGGTCAGCTGGAAGTGCGGCTGGATGTCGTTGTCCATCAGGCGCTTGAGGTGCTCGATCACCCAGGCCGGGCCGGCTGGCACGGTCATTTCGCTGTAGGCCGCCTGGAAGGCAGGGTTGGCCAGGGAAGTACCTTCCAGGTATTCCGGATACAGCAGTTCCATGATGTTCATCTGGGTGGTGTTGATCGCCACCGTGACCTGATCCGGTTTCGGGGTCAGCTCGGCCAGCATGTGGCGGGTGTCATCGGACAGCCACTTGGCGGCTTCGCCATCGCTTTCTGGAGCGAAGGAAATCGAACCACCGACCTGAATGATCATGTCCGGCACTGCTGCACGCACACCGGCGATCAGCTCGTTGAACTTGGACAGACGTTTGGAACCCTTGCCGTCCAGTTCACGCACGTGCAAGTGCAGAACGGTGGCGCCGGCGTCATAGCACTCGACCGCTTTCTGGATTTGTTCATCCATGGTCAGCGGGATGTCTTCAGGGAAGTCTTCTGGCATCCACTCAGGGCCGTACGGGGCCACGGTGATAACCACTTTCTCCATGTTTTCGGGGTGCAGGGAATCGTCGAAAAATTGCATGGATTACTCCTATTTTTATGATTGTCCGCCCGCCCGGGGATACCAGGCAGACTGTAGTCGAATGCTATTGCTGAAGGGTCGATCAGAATGTCTTGTCGCCGATGATCCCGGCGCGTTCCATCTTGCGATGGCATGGCGGGTAATCCATGACGGCGTAGTGCTGGGTACTGCGGTTGTCCCAGATAGCGATGGAGTTAGGCTTCCAGCGCCAGCGCACTTGATATTCCGGGATGTAAGCCTGGCTGACCAGGTAACGCAGCAGCTCACCCGCACCCGGATTGGCATCCTGGCCGAACCGCACCCGATCAGGGGTGTGGTAGTTGCTGAAGTGAGTGGTGAAGGCGTTGACGAACAGCACCTTCTCCCCGGTTTCCGGATGGGTACGTACTACCGGGTGCTCGGCATCCGGGTACATCGCCTTGAGCGCCAGACGCTTTTCGATCGGCATGGCCGCACCAAAGCTCGCTTCGATGCTGTGGCGGGCGCGCAGGTCGGCAATCTTCAGCTTCACGTCTTCCGGAAGGCGGGCATAAGCCTCGACCATGTTGGTCCACATGGTGTCGCCACCAACCGGTGGGCATTCGACGCAACGCAGCACACAACCCATTGGCGGCGCTTCGCGCCAGGTCGCATCGGTGTGCCAGGCGTTTTCGTAACGATCCATCGGCTGATCAGGGTTTTTGTAGATACGCACCAGACCCGGATGATCCGGATCGCTGCCAGCTACCGGGTGATCTTCCAGCTCGCCGAAACGACGGGCGAAGGCCACGTGATCGGCGCGGGAGATGTCCTGGTCGCGCAGGAATACCACGCGATGCTTGAGCAACTGGTCACGGATCTCGGCAAACAGACCATCGTCATGTACCGCATCGGCCAGGTTGACGCCGATCAGTTCGGCGCCAATGCTGCAGGTCAATTGTTCGACTTTCATGGCTGGCAGCTCCTTAAACGACGAAAATCGACGAGCCGGTGGTCTTGCGAGACTCGAGATCGCGATGGGCTTGCACCGCGTCCTGCAACGCGTAGTGCTGGTTGATCTCGATCTTGATGCGGCCGCTGCCGACGTGGTCGAACAACTCGCCAGCCAGTTCGGCTTTTTCGGCCGGGTCGCTGATGTAGTTGGCCAGGGCCGGACGGGTCAGGAACAGCGAGCCTTTCATCGCCAGCATCACTGGGTCGAAGGCCGGGATCGGTCCGGACGCGGTACCCACGCAAACCATCAGGCCACGGGGTTTCAACGAATCCAGCGAACCCATGAAGGTGTTCTTGCCAACGCTGTCGAACACGACGTTGACGCCCACGCCATCGGTCATCTCGCGAACGCGAGCGGCGACGTCTTCATGGCTGTAATTGATCGTATGGTCGCAACCGTGAGCGCGGGCAATTTCAGCCTTCTGCTCGGTCGACACGGTGCCAATCACGTTCAGGCCGAGCAGCTTGGCCCACTGCGAAACGATCAGGCCAACACCGCCGGCGGCAGCGTGCAGCAAGATGGTGTCGCCAGCCTTGAAGTCGTAGATGCGACGCATCAGGTACGAAGACGTCAGGCCGCGCATGGTCATGGCAGCGGCGGTCTCGAAGCTGATGGTTTCAGGCAGCTTGATCAGCGGTGCGGCCGCGATCAGGCGCTCGGTGCTGTAGGCGCCGAGGGTATTGAGGAAACCGGTGTAGGTAACGCGGTCGCCGACCTCGACATTGGTAACACCTTCGCCGACGGCCTGGACTACGCCAGAAGCCTCGACGCCCATGCCGTTAGGCATCGGGATCGGATAGGTACCATTGCGGAAGTAGGTGTCGGCATAGTTCAGGCCCACAGCTACATGACGCAGACGGACCTGGCCAGGACCAGGATCGCCGACCTCGACGTCTTCATAACGTAGAACCTCGGGACCACCAGTTTCGTAAAAGCGTACGGCTTTGGCCATTTTTCTTGTTCTCCAATCTGCAATGTAGGCGTGCGGCATCGAATTGCGCTGATTGGACTGTAAGTTGACGCCTGCTGCGATGCTTCTCATCAGACGACAATGGCTTTTCATTTCGTGACAGGCGTGGCGGCACCCTCCGGCGCCGCGAAGCTACTCGACCTGAATCGGCCCGCGGGTCCCGGCATCGCTGTCAATCCAGTAGTCTTCGTTGATTAACCGTCGGTCGCCCTGAATCGTGAAAGTGAGCTTGCCCTGATGGAATTGCAGCGTGCCATCGGTGCGTTTGGCCTTGACCCGTTCACCATTGACCCAGACGCTTTCCCTGGAGTCGATGCGAATGGTGGCGACGGTCGCGCCAGCGTCACTTTTGGCGACCCACTGCCCGGCATAGGGGGTCGGCGCGGTTGTGGTGTCGGTGGTGACCGGCGCCTGGTTGCTGAACCCGGCCTCGGCATTTTGCGCCTTGGTCTTGTGGATATCACAGCCCTCGAGCTCGCTCACCTGGGTGCAACCGGATGCCTCCAGTTGTTTGCGATACTTGTCGTTGATGGCGTAGGCCGGGGACTGGGCGAATAGCAAAATAGCCAGTGCCGGCAGGATGACTTTGTTCATGAATCCCCCTCTTGCGATCGACATATTACCGAACCCTCACACAGGGCGTGGCAGCTTCACGTTAGCCTGTCCCGCCACCACCTGCGTTATCATCGCCCGCCTCTACCCTCTCGAGTCTTGAACCCGGATGCCCGCACCGCTGCCACAAACTGAAGATCATGCCCTGCCACCCGTCCTCGTCGGCCCGCTGTTGCGGCGCCTGGAGCCCCGGCGCCTGGTATTGTGGCTGGTCGGGTCGAGGACACTGGCGCTGACCTTGCGGATACAAGGTAGCGCCGATATCCGCCTCGATGCCAGTCAGTGTACGGTCATTGCGGTCGGCGCCCATGCCTTTGTGCATCTGATCGATGTGCATCTCGATACCGCCCTGCCCTGTGACGAACTGATCGAGTATGACCTGCTGATAGACGACGAGCAGGCGGGTATCGCCGAGTGGGCGCCTCATCTGCTGTACGGCGATGCCCGATGCCCGACCTTGGTTTTGCGCTCGCGGGTCGATCAGTTGCTGCATGGCTCCTGCCGCAAGCCTCATCACCCGGCTGCCGACGGCTTGCTGTGCGTCGATCGGTTGCTGGCAGAACAACCTGCAGCCCACGACCGCCCGGCGCTGCTGATGATGACCGGCGACCAGGTGTATGCCGACGACGTAGCCGGGCCGATGTTGCGGGCGATTCATGCCTTGATCAAACGCCTGGGCCTGTTTGAGGAGCACCTCGAAGGTGCGGTGGTCAGCGACAGCGCCAAACTCTACGAGCACCCTGCCAGTTACTATCACCGCGCGGATCTGTTGCCGGCGCTGCAGAGCAACGAAACCCTGCGCGAGCGTTTTTTCGGCGGTGCACGCAAGCCGATTTTCACCAGCAGCAGTGCCGACAATCACCTGGTGACGTTCGCCGAAGTCATGGCCATGTACCTGTTGGTCTGGTCGCCGACTCCCTGGACCTTGATCACGCCACAGCCCCCTGCCCTGACGCCGCAACGACGCGAGCGTTATGCCGCTGAGCAGATTTGCATCGATTCTTTCACCCGCGGCCTGGGCAACGTCGCCCGGGCACTGGCGCATCTGCCGACGCTGATGATTTTCGATGACCACGATATTACCGATGACTGGAACCTTTCCGCGCAATGGGAGGAAACGGCCTACGGCCATCCATTCTCCCGGCGCATTATCGGCAACGCGCTGATCGCTTACATGCTGTGCCAGGGCTGGGGCAACCATCCCGATGCATTCACTACCGTGCTGGAGAAGGCCGCCGCACTGAGCGCCAGTGGCGATGACCGCTACCTCGACAGCCCGGTTCAGGACGACTTGATCAATGACCTGCTGAAGTTTCAGAACTGGCATTACCTGTTGCCGACCACCCCGGCCGTGCTGGTGGTCGACACCCGTACCCGGCGCTGGCGCAGCGAGATGAACCTCAAGCAACCGTCGGGATTGCTGGACTGGGAAGCCCTGAGCGAACTGCAGCAGGAACTGCTCGACCACCCGAGCGCGATCATCGTTTCACCCGCGCCGATTTTCGGCGTCAAACTGATTGAGACCGTGCAGCGAGTGTTCAGCTGGTGCGGTTATCCGCTGCTGGTGGACGCAGAAAACTGGATGGCCCATCGCGGTGCGGCGCAGGTAATCCTGAATATTTTCCGACACTCGCGTACGCCGGGTAACTATGTGGTGCTGTCAGGCGATGTGCATTATTCCTTCGTCTACGAAGTATTCATACGACACCGCAAGGGCGGGCCAAAAATCTGGCAAATCACCAGCAGCGGCATCAAGAATGAATTCCCGCGCAACCTGCTCGAATGGTTCGACCGTCTCAACCGCTGGTTGTATTCCCCACGCTCACCACTGAACTGGCTGACCAAACGCCGGCGCATGCGCATCGTGCCGCACATCCCGGAACATGCCGAAGCGGGCGAACGGCTATGGAATTCGGCAGGGATCGGCCAGGTGTTCTTCAATGATCAAGGCCAGCCCGAAGCGATCTATCAGCACAACTCGAACGGCTCGCCGAAGACCCGGATGGTTGCACCGCAACAGCACGACTGACGAATCTGTCGCAGGTACTCCCGCGCATGAAGACGAATCTGCCACCCCCGAACAGCCTGGACCTGCGCCGAACCCTGATCATCGGCAACTCCGGCTCCGGCAAGAGCTGGCTGGCCAGCCGAATGGCCCGGTCATTGAAGGTGCCGTGGATTGATCTGGACCGGATTCACTGGCTGTCCGACAAACACAGCATCCCCCGCCCCGGCTCGCACGTGCTGGCCCTGGCGCGGGTAGCGGCCGATGAAGAGCGCTGGGTGATCGAAGGGGTGTATGGCTGGATCATCAGCGAAATCATCCACCGCGCCACGACGCTGATCTGGCTGTGCGTCGAGGATCAAGAGTGCGTGGCCAACATTCGCCAGCGGGAAACAAAGGACGATGATCGATTGCTCGCCATGCTGGAGTGGGCCGCAAGCTATCGAAGCCGTGAGGGGGACAGCGGCTATGCAGGTCATCGGCGGTTGTTCAATGGTTTTGGTGGCTCAAAGATACAACTGGCAGGACGGGATGAGATGGCAGGTTTGATCTGCTCACTGCGGCAGACCTAGTGATCCATGCCCCGGAAGTTCAAATCGGAATGGGACTACAACGGTCACGGAAACGTCCCGAAGTGATTTCGACGATACTCAGTGCAGGCATTGGTGCACCCATTTCCTGACGACCACTGAGAGGTATCGCCTTGTCATCCTGTACTCATTTCTGTACGTTCTTAGCATCAAGCGAGGACTACAACATGCAAACCATCAACTACACCACCGCACGCGCGCATTTGGCAGAGACCATGGATAGGGTCAACGAGGACCGCGCCCCTTTACTGGTGACTCGCCAGAAAGGCGAACCGGTAGTGATGATGTCACTGGCGGAATACAACTCACTGGAAGAGACCGCCTACCTGCTGCGTTCGCCAGCCAATGCTGCACGGTTAATCAAATCGATCGGCAACCTGCGGGCAGGGAAAACCAAAGCCAGGCAACTTATTGAAACATGAATATCGAGTTCACTTCCGAAGGCTGGGAGGACTACCTCTGGTTCCAGCAAAACGATAAGGCCGGCCTCAAACGAATCAATTTACTGATCAAAGCCATTCAGCGCGAACCGTTCGGCGGCCTTGGAAAACCTGAACCGCTCAAACATAACCTGAGCGGTTTCTGGTCTCGACGGATTACGGCTGAACACCGGCTGGTCTATACCATCGAAGAGGGTGAAATGCGCATCGTCATGTGCAGATATCACTACTGATCCGCTGCAGGAGCCGCTTTCACAACCTGGCTCACCCCTCTGACAATCATCTCCACCTCCCGCTCATCAATCGTCAGCGGCGGCAGCAGGCGAATGATCTGCCCGCGCGTCACGTTGATCAGCAAGGCATGATCCCTGGCGGCGATCAGGCTCAGGTCGCGGATCGATTGCTTGAGTTCGATACCGATCATCAGGCCCTGCCCGCGGATCGCTGATACGTTGGGTTCATCCGCCAGTTCCATGCGCAATCTGTCGAGCAGTCGTTCGCCCTGCAGCCGCGCATTATCCAGCAGCCCTTGTTCTTCGATAATCTCCAGCACGGTGCAGGCCACCCGGCAGGCCAGCGGATTGCCGCCGAAGGTGCTGCCATGGCTGCCAGGGGTGAACAGTTCAGCGGCTTTGCCCCGAGCCAGGCAGGCACCGATGGGGATGCCGTTACCCAGGCCTTTGGCCAGCGTCATGACGTCCGGGACGATGCCTTCATGCTGGCAGGCAAACCACTGGCCGGTGCGGCCGATGCCGGTCTGGATTTCGTCGAGCATCAACAACCAGGAGCGCCGGTTGCACAATTCGCGCAGGGCCTTGAGATAACCGGGCGGCGCCAGCTGCACACCGCTTTCACCCTGTATCGGTTCCATCAGGATCGCCACGATCCGCGAGCCATGTGTCTGTTGCACCCGTTCCAGGGCTTCGAGGTCGCCGAACGGCACCTTGACGAAATCCCCCGGTAATTTGTTGAAGCCCAGCCTCACCGCCGGGCCGTCGCTGGCCGACAGGGTGCCGAGGGTCCGGCCATGGAACGCGTTCTCCATGACCACCACCAGCGGTTGCTCGATGCCTTTGTGCCAGCCATGCAGCCGGGCGATTTTCAGCGCGGTTTCGTTGGCCTCGGCACCGGAGTTGTTGAAAAACGCCCCGTCCATGCCCGCCAGCCGAGTCAGCTTCTGCGCCAGCCGCTGCTGCCAGTCGATGCTGTAGAGATTGGACGTGTGCAGGAGGAGCCCGGCCTGCTCGCTGATGGCCGCGACGACTTTCGGGTGGCAATGCCCGACATTGGTCACCGCCACGCCGGCGACCGCGTCCAGGTACTCACGACCGGCCTGGTCCCACAGGCGTGTGCCCAGGCCTTTGGTGAAGCTCAAGGCCAGGGGTTGGTACGTACTCATCAGGCAGGCGGCGGTCATGACATCAAGCTCCAGCAAGGGTCGTGGGATCCTTGTAGGAGCGAGCATGCTCGCGATGGTCGTTAACGATAACGCGGGTTTACTGGCTAAACGCGGCGCTCTTGAGTCCATCGCGAGCATGCTCGCTCCTACAAGACTTTACGGCAAGGGTCGGTGTTTTTGCAGTATGGTTAGCCACCTGAGCTGGATAAACCCGGTAAAACTTCAATCATTTTTAAGCTGGGCTTGATAATGGATCTGTTCCAGGCAATGACCGTTTACGTCAAAGTCGTGGAGGCCGGTAGCATGACGGCCGCCGCCCTGCAGTGCGAAATGTCCACGACCATGGTCGGCAATCACCTCAAGGCCCTGGAGCAGCGCCTGGGTGTGCGCCTGCTCAACCGCACCACCCGGCGCCAGCGCCTGACAGAATTCGGTACCGCGTATTATCAGCGTTGCCTTGAAGTGTTGGGCCTGGTGGCGGATTCCGAACGCTTGGCGGAACAGGCCCTCGACGAACCCAGTGGCACCCTGCGCATCACCGCGCCGCTGACGTTCGGCACCGAACGCCTGGCACCGGCCTTGAGCGAGTTCAGCCTGCACAACCCGCGGGTGAAACTCGATGTCGTGCTCACCAACCGGCGCCCGGACCTGCTGGATAACGGCTTCGACGTGGCGTTCCGCCTTGGTGCGCTTGAGCCTTCCAGCCTGATCGCCCGGCCACTGGTCGACTACACCCTGACCATGTGCGCAGCCCCGCAATACCTGGCACGCCGCGGGGTACCGGAGCACCCTGCCGACCTGCAACACCACGATTGCCTGTCCTTCGCGTATCCGGCCGGAGACGACTGGCAATCGGTGGAAAAGCAATGGCGTCTGAGCGGACCTGAAGGCGACGTCGCCGTTGCGGTCAGTGGCCCGATGCTGATCAATAGTTCGGCAGCCATGCATCAGGCGGCGCGCACCGGCATGGGCATCGTGATGATGCCCGATGCCCTGGTCGAGCAAGACCTCAAGGACGGAAACCTGCAGGCTTTGATGCCGGATTACCAGCCGCTCAGCCGGCCGATGCACCTGGTATACGCTCAGGATCGCTACCGTTTGCCGAAATTGCGTCGTTTCGTCGACTTCGCCATGCAGTTGTGGGGCAGACACTAGCGGGCCGAATGCGCCTTGCACTAATCTGCCAGCCGATAGGTCAGCAATATCCACAAAGCAAGGAGCGCAGAGATGGGTGAGACATCAAATAACGAGCCGCTGAAGTTCGACATGGCAGATCTGAACGACGGCATGCTGCATACCATCATGGAGCTGATCAGCGACGGTATCTGGGACTGGAACGCCAACACCGGTTTGGTGTATCGCACCGCCCGCTGGTACGAGATGCTTGGCTACACACCGCATTCGCTGGACAACAATGTATTGACCTGGGAAAACGTCATCCATCCCGATGACTACCCTCGGGTCATGGCTGTGTTTGATGATTACCTGAACCGGCGCACCAGTGAGTACCAGGCCGAGTATCGCTGCCGTATGCAGGACGGCAGTTACCTGTGGATCGAAGACCGTGGCCACATTCTGGCGCGCAACCCCGACGGTTCAGTGGCGCGGATGATCGGCGCACACCGCAGCATCGAGGACAAACGACGCCTGTTCAAAGCACTCGAGCAGCGCAATCACTCCCTCGAAACAATTATCGAAGAGCGCACCAGCGAGTTGTCCCGGGTCAACCTGCAGCTACAGTTGCAGCTCGAAGAGAATCGCAGGCTGGCGCAAACCGACACCTTGACCTCCATTGCCAATCGCTATCGCCTGGACCAAGTGCTGCCCCAGGCCTGCGAGCGCGCCGAGCGGTTCCGCGAGCCGTTGTCGCTGATCGCCATGGACATCGACGACTTCAAGACCATCAACGATCACTATGGCCACGCCCTGGGTGACGCCGCCTTGACCCATGTGGTCGAAAACGTGAAACGCTTCGTCCGCGACGGCGACTTGCTGGCGCGCTGGGGCGGCGACGAATTCATCCTGGTCTTGCCCGACACCGCACTGGCTGACGCCAAGTCTCTCGCCGGCAAGATCCGTGACGGCCTGGCGGAGCTGTTGCCCGTTGGCGACTTCAAGGTGACCATGAGTTTCGGGGTGGTCCAGCGCTTTGACGAGGAACAGCAGACCGGCCTGATGGCGCGGGCCGATCAGGCGCTGTATCGCTCGAAGATCTCGGGCAGGAATCTGATTTGCGAATGAGGGCCGCCCCTCACCTGTCCGCCTTCACCAGCACCGGCTGATCCTGATAGCGATCCGGGTACAGTTGCTTGAGCTGTGCGACCTTCGGCAGATCGTTGATCACGATGTACGGGTAGGTCGGGTGTTCGGTGAGAAAGTCCTGATGCTCTTCTTCGGCCGGGTAGAAACCGTTGAAGGTTTCCAGTTGGGTCGCAATCGGTTTGTCGAACGAACGGGCCGCATCGAGCTGGGTGATGTAGGCCTGCGCGACTCGCTGTTGCTCAGCGCTTTTGGTGAAAATGGCTGAGCGATACTGGGTGCCGCTGTCCGGGCCCTGACGGTTGAGTTCGGTCGGGTTGTGCGCCACCGAGAAGTAGATTTGCAGCAGGCTGCCGTAGCTGACCTGGTTGGGGTCGAAGGTCACTTCGACCGACTCCGCATGGCCGGTGTCACCGCCGCTGACGCGCTCGTACTGCGCGGTATCGGCCGCACCGCCGGCATAGCCGGAGACCGCGCTCTTCACCCCTTTGACATGCTGGAACACCCCTTGCACACCCCAGAAGCATCCACCGGCGAAAATCGCGGTTTCGCTGCGGGCCTGGGTGATTTCGTCGAGAGTCGGCGGTGGAATGATGACGGCCTCTTCAGCCCCACCCAGAGAGAACGCCCAGCACTGACTGATAATGCCGGCAGCCGCCAGCCCCAGCAATGTGCGACGCCATGTGAGCAAGATTTTCATGGGGCATGACTCCTGAAGAGTTGAATGGCCAGAGGGTGGCTACCGACAAAAAACCGGATGAAAAAATCAGATGGTCGAGGGTTCGAACTTCATCGCCAGGCCGTTCATGCAATAGCGCAAGCCGGTGGGTTTGGGACCGTCATCGAAGACATGGCCCAGGTGCCCGCCACAGCGCCGGCAGTGCACTTCTTCACGCACCATCCCAAAGGCGCGGTCCTGGCGGGTTGCCACGGCCCTTTCCAGCGGCGCCCAGAAACTCGGCCAACCGGTACGGCTGTCGAATTTTGTCGCCGAGGAAAACAGCGGGAGATCGCAACCGGCACAAGCGAACGTCCCGTCACGGTGTTCATTGTTCAGCGGGCTGCTGTAGGCGCGTTCGGTGCCTTCTTCACGGAGGATTTCGTATTGCTCGTCGCTCAGGATGCTGCGCCATTCGCTGTCGCTGTGGCTCACTTCGAACACCTCTTGCGCGCCGGCCTCGCTGATCAGCGCCGAGCTTTTGGCAAATTGGGGCAATACACCGATCGCCAGGGCTGCAACCCCCATCCCGCCGCTCGCCACTAGAAATTGCCGTCGTGAAAACATGTTTGCCTCCAAGAATCCCACGGGGTGTTTCATGGAGCCAAGACTAGCCTTGGGGTGATCGCCAAATCCTCACGGGAAGTTAAACAATTCGTGATAACTCGGGACCGGAAAAACCCGCACAATGCATCTGCCCCACTGTGGGTAGTATTTCGCACAATGGTGCATCGCGCCGAAGGATTGAGCTGGATGGAACAGACCAAACGAGTCCTCGTGGTCGAGGACGACCTGCACATCGCCGACCTGATCTGCCTGCACCTGCGTGACGAACAGTTCGAAGTGATACACAGCGCCGATGGCAACGAAGGTATGCGCCTGCTGCAGCAAGGTAACTGGGATGCATTGATCCTCGACCTGATGCTGCCAGGTGTCGATGGCCTGGAAATCTGCCGGCGTGCCCGGGCCATGGCGCGCTACACGCCGATCATCATCACCAGTGCGCGCTCCAGCGAGGTGCACCGTATTCTCGGCCTCGAACTGGGTGCCGACGATTACCTGGCCAAGCCGTTCTCCATGCTCGAACTGGTGGCACGGGTCAAAGCCCTGTTGCGCCGGGTCGACGCCATGGCGCGCAACCTTAAGATGGACGCCGGCGGCCTGATCATCGACGGCCTGGCCATTGACCCGATCACCCGCGAAGTGTCCCTCGCCGGTCGTCGTCTCGACCTGACGCCACGGGAGTTCGACCTGCTGTACTTTTTCGCCCGCCAGCCCGGCAAGGTGTTTTCGCGCATGGACCTGCTCAATGCCGTCTGGGGCTACAGCCACGAAGGCTACGAGCACACGGTCAACACCCACATCAACCGCCTGCGCGCCAAGATCGAGACCGACCCGGCACAACCGGTGCGCATTCTCACGGTCTGGGGCCGCGGCTACAAATTCGCCACCGGTGAGGAGCCACGACCATGAGGCTGACCCTGACGCAACGCCTGTCCCTGGTGTTCGCCGCGCTGCTGCTGGTGTGTTGCGGTACCTCGGCGTGGATGCAGGTGCGCTCCAACCAGATGCATGAACAGGAAGTGGTGCAAGGGTTGTCCCGGGACCTGGCGCAACACATCGCCAACGACACCGTTCTGATGAACACCCAGGGCCTGATGCCCGATGCTGTGCGCGATCTGTTCAGTCAACTGATGCTGGTCAACCCGAGTGTCGAGGTGTACCTGCTCGACAACCAGGGCAAGATTGTCGGCAGCGCCGCGCCTGAAGGCCGGATACAGCGCGAGCAGGTCGACCTGGCACCGATCCAGCGCCTGCTCAGGGGCGAAGCCCTGCCGATTCCCGGCGACGATCCGCGCAGCGTCGATGCGCACAAGGTGTTCAGCGCCGCGCCGTTGAAGGTCGATGGCAAGCAGGTCGGTTATCTGTATGTGGTGTTGCTCGGCGAAGATCACGATCGCCTGGCCGCGCGTGGTGCGACCAGCGCGGCACTCAATACCGCATTGCTGTCCATCGCACTGGTCGCGCTGCTGTGCCTGATTGCCGGTCTTGCCGCGTTTGCCCTGATCACCCGGCCATTGCGCCGCCTGACCGAAACCGTCAGCCGGTTCGACATCGATGGCGTCCCGGCCTCTGCGACCCTGCCCATCCCTGCGGAAATAACTGCCGGGCACGATGAGATTTCCATACTCGATGCCACTTTCCGGCAGATGCAGGCACGCCTCGGCGAGCAATGGCGCACCCTGACCCGCCAGGACCAGGAGCGTCGCGAACTGGTGGCAAACATCTCCCACGACCTGCGCACACCGCTGGCCTCCCTGCACGGTTATCTGGAAACCCTTTCGCTCAAGGACGCCACACTGTCCCCTGCCGACCGCCGTCGCTATCTGGGCATTGCCCTGGATCAAAGCCGCAAGGTCGGGGGGCTGGCGCAGTCGCTGCTGGAGCTGGTGCGCCTGGAGCACGGTTTCGTGCAACCGGTGCTGGAACGCTTTTCCCTGACGGATCTGACGCAGGATATTTTTCAGAAATTCGAGCTCACCGCCGAAGCCCGCCAGGTGGAACTCAAAGCCAGCTTCGCAGCCAATGTGTCGGTGGCCTGTGCCGACCTGGGGCTGATCGAACGAGTGCTGACCAACCTGTTCGACAACGCCCTGCGCCATACCCCTACGGGCGGAGAAGTTGAACTGAGCTTGCGTGCGCAGGGATCTTTTGTCGAAGTGACCGTCAGCGACACCGGCCCCGGCATCGCCCCCGAACTGCGCGAAGGTCTGTTCCTGCGGCCATTCAACATTGGTGGTGCGCGGCGCGATGGCGGGCTGGGGCTGCGGATCGTGCACCGAATCCTGCAACTGCACGGGCGCGAGATTCAGTTGATCGATGTGCCGGGACGGGGGGCGACGTTGCGGTTTTCGTTACCGATCGATGAGCAAACGGCCACTTCATTGGCGCAGCGGTCGATGAACCTCAATGTACCGAATCAGGTGTGAGGACCGCGCTACCTGCATCGCGAGCAGGCTCGCTCCCACAAGGTTCATGTGTCGCTCACAACATCCGTGGCAAATCAGATCAACTGTAGGAGCGAGCAGGCTCGCGATGGACTCAGGGGCACCGCGCTCATCCAGAATGAACGCATTATCGTTAACCTCCATCGCGAGCAGGGTCACCCCCACAGAAAGGCAAAAATATGACCAGCCACCTGTTGATCCGTGACAACGCCGCCCCGGTCCAATAGATTAGGCGACCTGAAAAGGCCCCCGTGCTTTCTCGCCTCAATTCAAGTTACAGAAGTAGTGAAATTTCAATGTCCGATTCCAACACCGCTGAATCCGTAGTCACCTTGTCGTCCAAAGCGGAATACGAAAACTCCATCAATCTTTCACAGCACGTGCCCCAGGCCAAGACCATCAGCGAGATGGTGCTGGACGCTTTCCAGTCCACTCGCGAAAGCGACCAGATTCGCGAGCTGCGCGCCGCCATTCGCCAGGCTCATGACAGCTTCGACGACGATAAGGCCTACGAACTGATGGGCCAGCTCAAGCAACTCAAAGACGCCGAAGCCGCCGACATCGCAGCTCTGGAAGACCTGAGCAGCAAGTTCCCGATCAGCCGCATCCTTTCCAGTTTCAAGGACGACCCGGCGTTTCAGGAGATCGTCTACGGCCTGGCCCTGAAGGTGCTCAACCAGACACACCAGGCCATCAGCAACCCTGGCAGCAGCAAAAGCAAAGCCGCACGGGCCAAGAAAGAAGTCGAAGTGTTCACCATCAGCAAGGACGGCGTGAGCGTCACCTTGCCGTTGCGCACCCCGCGCTCGCGCTTGAACGTCGACCGTGAAGCCCTGGAGTTCCTCGGCTTTACCTTCGTTGGCGAAGGCGAAGAAGCGGAACTGGACGGCGAGACGTTCCTGGACAACTCCGGAGCTGAACTGGCGGTCAACCGCAAGAACATCATCACCGCCCTGCAACAGCAGACCGCGTTTGCTGGCTACGCCATCGCCGCGCAATAGTCCAAAGCGCGATAAATTCTGGTGAAGCTCATCTGTGACAAGGGGGCTCATCTGTGGCAGAGGGCTTGCCTGTGGCGAGGGGGATGGCCTGTGGCGACGGGGCTTGTCGGACCGCCGCACCGCCCCGTTGGGCCGCGAAGCGGCCCCCCAAAACCTGCCACCGAGGCGTATCAGATACACCGCGTGTAATGGTCTTGCGGCTGCTCCGCAGCCGAACGGGGCGGTGCGGCGGTCCGACAAGCCCCCTCACCACAAGGTGTGTGCCCCGCTTGAGTGAACAGCATGACGCCCCAGTGCGGGGCGTTTTATTGCCCGCAAATTCAGGCCGTCCTTGTTCAGGAGACCGATGGACGCAATGCCGCGATCATGTCCACCTCAATCGCGGCGTTCTTCGGTAACTGATAAACACCAACCGTCGTTCGCGTGTGTTTGCCCGCCTCACCCAGAACATGGCTGAATACATCCGACGCACCATTGGCCACTTCGCTCAGGTCGACAAAATCCGCTGTCGACTTCACATACACCGTCACCCGAATCAGCGATTTGATTTTGTCCAGTGAACCGATCGCATCGACGATCAGCGCCAGCCCACGCAGCGCACTGATGCCGGCTGCCGCTTGCGCATCGGTCAGGGTCAGATCCAGCCCGACCCGGCCAGGGTAGTGAATTTTGCCGTTCATGCGCGGCACCAGACCACTGATATAGAGTTCGTCGTGGTGACGGATCAGCGGTGCGTAATGCCCGCCGACGGTGTTTTCGCCGTAGATGTCGTAACCGAATTCCTTGGCCAGGGCGATGAAGCGTTCATCGCAGGTCATGTTCCCAATCATTTAGCCAGTCCTCTTGATCAGTACTGCAAAAAATTCTCGCCCTTGCCCGTTCAACACACAGCTGCGCCAATACACAGCAGCGTGAAGCTCAGGGAGCGGCGGCCAAGCACCCATAAAGCTGATGGCAACAAGAATAACAAGGGCTGATAGCCCTGGGCCAGAACGCTGTTGGTGGCCGCGTCGAGCCAGACATTGGCCTTGTCAAACTCCGCAAACGGCGACACCGCCTTGCCATCCCAAACACTGCACCAACAAAAAGCCCCGCGCTTCTCTCGAAGGCGGGGCTTTTCAATTGTTCGATGGTTTGATCAAACGACTGCCAGTCGATCAACCATATCCGGAAATTTCTCCACCAACCTGATCAACAAGGCGGCCTGAGCATTTGGCTTCGACTTTTGCTGTTCCCAGTTTCTCAGGGTGCTGGGGCTGGTGCGAATTCGCTTGGCGAAAACGGCTTGGGACATGTGCAACTTTTCCCGTAGTGCAACGATTTCCTGCGCCCCCACCTCAGGAGCCGGAATGTCCTCCACGGTCGTGTTGCGCAACGTAATCTTGCCTTCGCGTTGAGCCGCCATCTCATCAACGCCCTGCATCAACTCTGCAAACAGGTCGCGTTTTTTCATGGGGTACCTCGTTTTTTCAACTCTGTTTCTATGGCTTTCTTGAGCACCTTCTCTTGGTCGGCGGTCAAATTCTCAAGCTCATCTTTGTCATAAATTGCAAACATCCAGAACTGGCCATCATTCATAAGCCAATAATAGATAACCCGCAAGCCACCTCGCCTGCCTTTTCCTCGACGCTCATCGGCCCAGCGGAGTTTTCGAAAGCCTCCCGTGCGAGGCATCACAGCGCCCGCCAGGGGATTGAGCTGCATGCGGGTTTGCAGCGCACGATACTCATCGTCCGTCAGATAATTGCCAACGGTGGCAGTAAAGGATGTGGTTTCGAAGAATACGGTTCGCATCGCCTAACTATACGCAATATGCTTATAGTCAGGCAACCGACGAGTCATCTTCCTGACAAACCCTGCTAACGACCTCGACCTGCTAAAAAGCATTGTCTCGTCCTGAAACAGGTGTAAACCTTATTCAGGACGAGACACATCCAAACAAAAAGCCCCGCGCTTCTCTCGAAGGCGGGGCTTTTCGGTGCAGCATCTGAATCTTAAGGCGCGTACGTCAGCAACAGCTCTGCCGGCACCTTGAAGTCCAGGGACATCATCACGCTCAACGCGGTAATGGTGAAGATCGAGAACACGAACAGCTTGCGTGCCCAGACCGTGTCATCCACTGCCTTGTAGCCGGTCCAGGCCATGTACAGCCAGTACATGCCCATGGCGGCGGCGACGGCGAGGTAGCTCATGCCGGCGTAGCCGCTGAAGGTCAGCATCAAGGTCGCCACGAGGAACGCCAGGATGTAGAGCAGGATGTGCTTCTTGGCCACCTTGATTCCGCGCTTGACTGGCAGCACCGGAATCGATGCGGCCAGGTAATCGTTGAAGCGGAAGATCGCGATGGCGTAGGAGTGCGGCATCTGCCACAGGCTGAACATCACCAGCAGGGTCAGCGCGGCCATGTCGAAGGTATTGCTTACCGCGACGTAGCCGATCACCGGCGGCATGGCGCCCGACAGACTGCCCACCAGCGTGCCGTGAACCGACTTGCGCTTGAGGTACAGGCTGTAGAAGCCGACGTAGATCACGAAGCCGATGACTGCGAACAGCGCGGCCAACGGGTTGGCCACTTTGTACAACAACACAACGCCGGCGACACCCAGGACAGTCGCGTAGATCAGGGCCAGCTTCAGGGAGATCAAGCCCTGGACCAGCACCCGGTTCTTGGTGCGCTCCATCTTCAGGTCGATGTCGCGGTCGATGCAGTTGTTGAACACGCAACCGGAGGCGACTACCAGGGACGTGCCGATCATGGCGGCCAGGAAGATGGCCAGATCGACATGCCCTTTGGAGGCCAGGAAAAATCCGCCTGCCACAGAAAGCACGTTACCGAAAATGATCCCCGGTTTGGTGATTTGGATAAAGTGCTTGAGGGACATGCGGACTTACCTCACTTCGCCATCATGAACGTGTGGATGCTGAACATGATCCACAACGACAGGCCAACCAGCAGGACGATCACAATGGCTGTGAAGACGAACGCAATCACGTTGTTACGCTGAGCCATGGAACGGTCCAGGTGCAGGAAGTAATACAGGTGAACGACCACCTGGATTACCGCGAACAGCAGAACGATTGCCAGCGTCATGGTCTTCGGCAGGCTTGGATACATCACCAGGCCAAACGGGATGACGGTCAGGATCACCGACAGGATGAAGCCGATGGCGTAAGACTTTACGCTGCCGTGGCCAGCATCATGGCTGTCATGGGAGTGTGCATTAGCCATTACAGGGTCCCCATCAGGTAGACAACGGTGAAGACGCAGATCCAGACCACGTCCAGGAAGTGCCAGAACAGGCTCAGGCAGCTCAGGCGAGTCTTGTTGGTCGACGTCAGGCCATGTTTGTTGACCTGGTACATCATGATGCCCATCCAGATCAGACCCGCGGACACGTGCAGACCGTGAGTACCGACCAGGGTGAAGAACGCGGACAGGAAGCCGGAACGGCTAGGGCCGTAGCCTTCGGAGATCAGCAGGTGGAACTCGTTGATCTCCATGCCGATAAAGCCTGCGCCAAGCAGGAAGGTCATGCCCAGCCAGCCCAGCACTGCCTTCTTGTTACCCTTGTACAACGCCAGCATGGCGAAGCCGTAGGTGATCGAACTGAACAGCAGCAGAGCGGTTTCGCCCAGTACGTATGGCAGTTCGAAGATGTCGTGGCCCGACGGGCCACCCGCTACGTTGTTAACCAGTACCGCGTACGCTGCGAAGATCGACGCAAACAGAATGCAGTCGGTCATCAGGTAGAGCCAGAAGCCGAATACGGTCATCTCGCCCGAGTCGTGGTGATGGTCATCATGCCCATGTCCATCGACATGGGTGTGTCCAGCATTGGTCACTAAGTTCGACATGGTTTAAGCCTGTTCCAACGAGGTTTCAACACGGGTGGCAGTGGCTGGGACTTTCCCGGCTGCTACCAGACGCTTGTGCTGCTCGGCTTCGATGCGCTCGATCACGTCGACCGGCACCATATAGCCTTGATCATCACGGGCCGCGTGGATCACGAAGTAGATCACGGTGCCGGCCAGGCTAGCGATTGCCAGCCACCAGATGTGCCAGATCATCGCGAAGCCGAACACGGTCAACAGTGCGCCCATGACCACACCGGTCGCGGTGTTGTTTGGCATGTGGATCGGCTGGTACTTGGCCGGGGCCTTGTACGCAGTGCCGTTTTCCTTGGCTTCGGTGAACGGGTCGACAACGTCGGCTTTTGGCAGCACGGCGAAGTTGTAGAACGGAGGTGGCGAAGAGGTCGACCATTCCAGAGTGTGAGCATTCCACGGGTCACCGTGTTCGCACATGTTCTCTGGCTTCTTGCGGTCACGCACACTTACGTAGAGCTGGATCAGCTGGCAAGCGATACCCACGGCGATCATCACCGCACCGAACATGGCGACGTACAGGTACGGCACCCACTCAGGGTTGGTGGTGGCGTTCAGGCGACGGGTCATGCCCATGAAGCCCAGAGCGTAGAGCGGCATGAACGCGACGAAGAAGCCGCTGATCCAGAACCAGAACGCTGCCTTGCCCCAACCTTCGTGCAGCTTGAAGCCGAACGCTTTCGGGAAGTAGAACGCGAAGCCTGCGATGTAGCCGAATACTGCGCCGCCGATGATCACGTTGTGGAAGTGCGCGATCACGAACAGGCTGTTGTGCAGTACGAAGTCGGCACCCGGGATGGCCAGCAGTACGCCGGTCATGCCGCCAATGGCGAAGGTCACCATGAAGCCCAGGGTCCACAGCACCTGGCTGGTGAAACGCAGACGGCCCTGGTAGATGGTGAACAGCCAGTTGAACAGTTTCACACCCGTCGGGATGGAAATCAGCATCGTCGCCAGACCGAAGAAGGCGTTGACGCTGGCACCCGAACCCATGGTGAAGAAGTGGTGCAGCCAGACCATGAAGCCCAGGATCGAGATCGCGCCCGATGCGTAGACCATCGAATGGTGGCCGAACAGTTTCTTGCCGGTGAAGGTCGAGATGACTTCAGAGAAGATACCGAACGCTGGCAGGATCAGGATGTACACCTCAGGGTGACCCCATGCCCAGAACAGGTTCACGTACATCATCGGATTGCCACCAAGTTCGTTGGTGAAAATGTGGAAATCCATGTAACGGTCAAGCGTCAGCAGTGCCAGGGTAGCGGTCAGGATCGGGAACGAAGCCACGATCAGGACGTTGGCCCAGGTGCAGGTCCAGGTGAAGATCGGCATGTCCATCAGCTTCATGCCAGGGGTACGCATTTTCAGCACGGTGGCCAGGAAGTTGACCCCCGTCAGCGTTGTCCCCAGACCCGATAGCTGTAGCGCCCAGATGTAGTAGTCCATCCCCACGCCAGGGCTGTATTGCAGACCCGACAGCGGTGGATAGGCAACCCAGCCGGTCTTGGCGAATTCGCCGACGCCCAGGGACAGGTTGATCAGCACCACGCCGGAAACCAGCAGCCAGAAGCTCAGGGAGTTCAGGAACGGGTAGGCAACGTCACGCGCGCCGATCTGCAGCGGCACTGCAAGGTTCATCAGGCCGGTGAAGAATGGCATCGCCATGAAGATGATCATGATCACACCGTGGGCGGTGAAGATCTGGTCATAGTGTTCAGGTGGCAGGTAGCCAGGCGAACCCTCGGTGGCCATGGCCAACTGGGTACGCATCATGATGGCGTCGGCAAAACCGCGCAGCAGCATGACCATGGCGACGATGATGTACATCACGCCGATTTTCTTGTGGTCGACCGACGTCAGCCACTCGGTCCACAGGTAGGTCCACTTCTTGAAATAAGTGATACCTGCAAACAGTGCCAGACCACCCAGCGCGATCATGGCGATGGTCACCATCACGATCGGCTCGTGGAACGGGACCGCTTCCCAACTTAATTTACCAAACATCGTTTACTCCTCTGCCCCGGCAGCTGAATGCGAATCCATGTCCGTAGCGGCCACTTCTTTCTCTTTCTTCTCGTGCTTCACTTTCGGACCTGGTTTCATGCCTTCGTACTTGTCGACGATGGTCTGGAACAGGTTCGGTGTGACCGAGGAGTAGAGCTCGACTGGGTTGTTCTGGCTCTGCTTGGCAAGGGCTGCGTATTCAGCTTGTTCAAGCTGTTTAGGTGCCTTTTTGACTTCACTGACCCAGGCGTCGAAATCTTCCTGGGAAGTTGCGATCGCTTTGAATTTCATACCGGTGAAACCGGCGCCGCTGTAGTTGGCGGAGATGCCGTCCATTTCAGCGTTTTCGTTGGCGATCAGGTGCAGCTTGGTCTGCATGCCCGCCATCGCGTAGATCTGGCCACCCAGAGCAGGGATGAAGAACGAGTTCATCACGGCGTCGGAAGTGATCTTGAAGTTGATCGGGGTGTGCGCCGGGAACACGATCTTGTTGACCGTGGCGATGCCTTGTTCCGGGTAGATGAACAGCCACTTCCAGTCCAGCGCGACCACTTCGATGGTCACAGGCTTGACGTCGGATTCCAGTGGCTTGTACGGGTCAAGGGCGTGGGTCGACTTGTAGGTGACGTAACCCAGGGCAATGATGATCAGTACCGGAACAGCCCACACCGCGATCTCGATCTTGGTGGAGTGGTTCCATTTCGGCGTGTAGGTAGCGCTGGTGTTGGACGCGCGATATTTCCAGGCGAACAGGAAGGTCATGACAATGACCGGAACCACGACCAACAGCATCAGCAGCGTTGCGGTGATGATCAGGTTTCGCTCGTCCAGACCAACCTGGCCCTTGGGATTGAGCAAGGTCATGTTGCAGCCTGACAGCAGCAACGTGCCGATCAGCGGCAATAAGCCTAGTAGTCTGGGGTACCTGTTTTTACTCATCTCACGACCTCTAAAGCAGCTTGCGCAATGCAGTTGGGTTTTGATCGCCAACACTTCACCCTGCCAAGGGTTGGCATTTTTCTTGGATTGAATAAGGGCCTGCCCGTCGTGGCGTCAGACGCGTTTCGACAAATCCTGGGCCTGCGTTGAGTTCTTATTCGAATTCGTGGTCAAAGGCCTTGTTACAGACCAATTCCATTTGGTGCGGGTAGTTGGCGGCACCGACACCGGGGGTCGCGTGAAGCTCTCGACACCCTGTCCCGCTCAGTACCTGATCAAGGATTGAGCAGTGCCGGGAATTCAGTGCGGGCGATTGTAGATATGTAGCGTTTTATAAACCATGTCTCATCCCGAAATAATTTTTATCCGAAGCGGCAACAATCATTCGCCGATCTCGTAAAAGTCGCGCATCTTATCGAAATAAATTCTCAACAAAAACACCAAAATAAGTAGGTCTACCCCCGGCATTTCAGACAGTATCGACGCAACTTCCATTGCCCTCGACCTTGCCGTAAGCCCGATATGACAAGGGCTCTGGCCATTCGCCAGACCTTGTTAAAACTGCCTGTTCCAGCTGTACGTGGTGGAAGTCGGCAACGGCCGGAACAGGCTGATTGGGTGATTCGATCACCTGCCGATCCGGCTTCCCGAAATGACCTGCGACCTTTTCGCTGTGACAACGTGTCGCACACGTGTCGCACCCCTGACTGTCACGCATCACGGTCTTTTTACCGGGCATGTGAAATGCAAAAACGCCCCGCTCCTCTCATCAAGGACCGGGGCGTTTTTTTGTCCGACAATGGCTGCCGGCAGATGAACTCAGCGCAGCGCTTTACGGTTACGCGAGGTCAGTAGCGGCACCAGAATCACGATCAGCACGAAGGCCAACAGTGCCCACTGCGCCAGCGACAAACCGAGGATGGGTGGATAGGGCGTGGAGCAGAAGCCGTCGACCTGGAAGCCCAGCGGGAAGATCTTCGCCAGCGGCAGGCCGTCGACTATCGGTTGCAGCACATCGATGCCACAACTGATCGCCGGATAGAACTGCGTATAAACGTGATGCCCGGCCACTGCGACACCCGCCAGAGCGCAAATCACCACCAGGGTTTCAAAAATCGTGATGCTGCGGCGCGAACGCATGGCGGCGCCGACGAAGGCAAAAATGGCGATCAGCAGCAATGCGTACCGTTGCAGGATGCACAGCGGGCAAGGCGCCTCGCCCAGCACAATCTGCATGTACAACGCGCCACCGATCAGTGCCAGGCAAATGATGCCCAGCAACACCAGATAGCGTCGTTCACGCCCCAACCGCATGGTTTCCTCGCTCATCGCGTTTCCCTTCAAGATATCGATTGCCCGCCAGTCTACACGCTGGCCATGACCTTTGAGAGCCTGGAGCGTGTCGGGGGATTTGGGGGAATAGACGATAAGCGGGTTAAGAAGGGATTAACTTTCAAAGGTTTTTCACAAGTTGAAAACGCGGTGCGGCATTCGCGAGCAAGCCCGCTCCCACATTGGATTGAGGCCGGACACAAAACTTTGTGTTCACCGCGATCAGTGTGGGAGCGGGCTTGCTCGCGAAGCTGGCGACTCGAACCCCGAGTCACCTCGCTACTTACTCCAGCGCCGAAGCCGGCCCGAAGAACTCGTAACGGCTCTGTTTCTCCGGCACACCCAAGGCCTTGAGGTGGCGCTTGATCGCGCCCATGAAGCCCTTCGGCCCGAGGAAGTACGCATCCACATCGCGCTCTTGCGGCAACCATTCGTTCAACTGTTGCTGGCTCAGCAATCCAACCTTGTGCGCCGCCGGGCTCACACCGTCATCCTCGGCATAGCAATAGAAGCGCTTGAGTTGCGGATGACGCTCGGCCAGCCCGTCGATCCAGTCGCGGAACGCATGAACGCTGCCGTTGCGCGCGCAGTGAATGAAATGCACTGGACGCTCGGTTTGCAATGCCGCTTCGAGCATCGCCAGGGTTGGCGTGATGCCGACTCCGCCGCTGATCAATACCAGGGGTTTGTCGCTGGCAGTCAGGACAAACTCACCCGATGGCGGAAACAACTGGATGCTCGCACCGACCGGCAACTGATCGTGCAGATAGTTGGAGGCGCGGCCACCGCTTTCGCGCTTGACGCTGATGCGGTACTGGCCTTTGCTCGCCAAGGCCGACAGTGAATAGTTACGACGGATTTCCTCTCCATCGAGGAACAGTTTCATGCCGATGTACTGGCCCGGTTCAGCAGCGAGAATCGGTCCTTTGTCAGCCGGCTCGAAGTAGAACGAGGTGATTTCCGCGCTTTCCTCGACCTTGGCTGCAACGATGAAATCCCGCGCTCCACGCCAGCCGCCGGGTGCCTGCGCTTTCTGGTCGTAAATGCTGCCTTCGGCACCGATCAGAATGTCGGCCAGTTGACCGTAAGCTGCACCCCAGGCTGCAATCACTTGCGGCGTGGCAATTTCATCGCCCAGCACTTCGGCGATTGCACGCAGCAGGCAGCTGCCGACAATCGGGTAATGCTCCGGCTGGATCTGCAGGGCCACGTGCTTGTTGATGATCTTGGCCACCAGATCACCCAGTTGATCGAGCTGATCGATGTGGCGCGCATACATCAGCACGCCGTTGGCCAGGGCGCGCGGCTGATCACCGCTAACCTGATGGGCCTGATTGAACAATGGGCGCACTTCAGGGTATTCGGAGAGCATCATGCGGTAAAAGTGCGTGATCAACGCTTCGCCACCGCTTTCCAGCAGCGGGACAGTGGATTTGACGATGGCACGGTCTTGGGCGCTCAGCATAAAGTGACTCCAGGTTTCTTGATTGCTAACTGATTGCCCTATACTTATCAGCTTCCGTGCCAACTATTTTATTGTTTAAAATCAAAAGCTTAGTATCAACATAGTCATTTAGACACAGACTGCTTTATAGTCATACCGACTACATGGAGTCACTATGACTGCAAAATCCCTGCTGACCGCACTGCTGCCCCTGGTCTCTGACCTGTCCCGTGAACTCCCCGAAGGCGAGCGCTATCGCCGCTTGCTCGAAGCCATGCGCGCCCTGCTGCCGTGCGATGCTGCCGCGCTGCTGCGTCTCGATGGCGAATGGCTGGTGCCGCTGGCCGTCGATGGCTTGAGCACCGACACCCTCGGCCGGCGCTTCAAGATCAGCGAACATCCGCGTTTCAAGGCACTGCTCGACAGCCCCGGCCCAACCCGATTCGCCGCCGACAGCGAGTTGCCCGACCCTTATGACGGCCTGGTCGATGGCCTGGATGATCACCTGGAAGTCCACGACTGCATGGGTTGCCCACTGTTTATCGACGAGCGTCCATGGGGCCTGCTGACCCTCGATGCCCTCGACCCGGAGCGCTTCGAACCGATCGAACTGGACGCTCTGCAAGCCTTCGCCAGCCTCGCCGCCGCCACGGTCAACGCCGCCGAGCGCATCGAGCGTCTGGCCAATCGCGCCGAAGACGAACACCAGCGCGCCGAGGTGTACCGTCAGGCCAGTGGCCAACAGAGCCGCGAGATGATCGGCCAGAGCAAGGCCCACAAACGGCTGGTGGAAGAAATCAATCTGGTCGGCGGCAGCGATCTGACCGTGCTGATCACCGGGGAAACCGGGGTGGGCAAGGAGTTGGTGGCCCAGGCCATTCACGCCGCCTCGGCCCGCGCCGACAAACCGATCATCAGCCTCAACTGTGCCGCGCTGCCGGACACTCTGGTGGAGAGCGAGCTGTTCGGCCATGTGCGCGGTGCCTTTACCGGGGCGATGAACGACCGGCGCGGCAAGTTCGAACTGGCCAATGGCGGCACGCTGTTTCTCGATGAAGTCGGCGAATTGTCATTGACCGTGCAGGCCAAGCTGTTGCGCGTGCTGCAAAGCGGCCAACTGCAGCGACTGGGTTCGGACAAGGAGCATCAGGTCGACGTCCGCCTGATCGCGGCAACTAACCGCGACCTGGCCGAGGAAGTGCGCAGCGGCCGTTATCGTGCCGACTTTTATCACCGCCTCAGCGTCTACCCGTTGCTGGTGCCGGCGCTGCGCGATCGCGGGCGTGACGTGTTGCTGCTCAGCGGGTATTTCCTGGAGCAGAATCGTTCGCGCATGGGCCTCAACAGTCTGCGCCTGGGTAGTGATGCGCAAAACGCACTGCTTGCCTATGACTGGCCGGGCAATGTTCGCGAACTGGAACACCTGATCGGCCGCAGCGCCCTCAAAGCGCTGGGTAACTGTAAGGAGAGACCAAAGATTCTAAGCCTGAGCGCCGCGGATCTGGACTTGCCCAATGGCAGCGTTGAAGTCACCGCACAGCAGCTTGCAGCGCCTGCGATGACGCTGGTAACGGGAGACTTGCGCGAGGCCACCGAGAACTATCAACGCCAAGTGATCGCCGCGTGCCTGGAACGGCATCACAACAACTGGGCTAGTGCCGCGCGTGAACTAGGCCTGGATCGCGCGAACCTGGGGCGCATGGCCAAGCGCTTGGGGATGAAATGAATCCCCCTGTGGCAAGAGGGCATGCTGTGGAATGGGGGTTGCTGTGGAACGGGGCTTGCTGGGAATTGGGGCTTTCTGTGGCGAGGGGGCTTGCCCCCGTTCGACCGCGAAGCGGTCGCAAAGGCTGGGGAGCGCTTCGCACTCCGACGGGGGCAAGCCCCCTCGCCACAGAAGGCTCCCTGACCACAGAAGGCGTCGTGACCACAGCGAGCGCCCTCACAACAGAAAGCCCCATTGCCACAGGTAGACTGATTGCATTAAAGCCTGCCCCCAACAAGTCGATAACCCGGCATCGATAGCCGTTGGCCATCCCGGGATTGCCCGCCACCTTTCTCAACAGAAGGTTCATATGACCGCCACCAAAGCCCGCGCAGACTCACTGTCGCTTCTGCTGTTTACCTTGCGCAGCGGCAAGCTGATGGCGATCAACCTGCTCAAGGTCAGTGAAATCATTCCCTGCCCGCCGCTGACCAAGTTGCCGGAGTCGCATCCTCACGTCAAAGGCATCGCCACCCTGCGCGGGGCCTCGCTGTCGGTGATCGACCTCAGCCGCGCCATTGGTGAGCGCCCGCTGGAGGACCCGAACGGCGGTTGCCTGATCGTCACCGATGTCAGTCGCTCCAAGCAGGGGCTGCATGTTCAGGCAGTCAGCAAGATCATCCATTGCCTGACTACCGACATCCGTCCGCCCCCCTTCGGTTCCGGCGGCCTGCGTTCGTACATCACCGGTGTGACCTCGGTCGATGGCAACCTGGTGCAAGTGCTGGATATCGAAAAAGTCATTCACGGCATCGCCCCGGTGCAGATCGAGATGGCACCCACCGAACTGAGCATGGAGGACGCCGAGACGCTCGGCAGTGCGCGGATTCTGGTAGTCGATGACAGCCAGGTCGCACTGCAACAGTCGGTGCACACCCTGCGCAACCTCGGCCTGCAATGTCATACCGCCCGCAGCGCCAAGGAAGCCATCGACTGCCTGCTGGACCTGCAAGGCACCGCCAATCAGATCAACCTGATTGTCTCGGACATTGAAATGTCGGAAATGGACGGATACGCCTTTACCCGTACCCTGCGTGAAACTCCGGACTTCGCACACCTCTATGTGTTGCTGCACACCTCCCTCGACAGCGCGATGAACGCAGAGAAAGCGCGCGTGGCCGGGGCGAATGCGGTACTGACCAAGTTTTCTTCACCCGAGTTGACCCAGTGCCTGATCACCGCAGCCAAGGCCGTTGCCGAGCAAGGTTATTGAGTCTTGGCCGGAGAATTTTGCTGGCTGATGCGGCGCGACCTTACTGACGTCGTGCCGCAAGCCATCTGGCCAGCCGGCGTGCAGTTGACTCAATATCACCCTGCCCTCGCCGCTGCCGTGCACCAACTGATGGAGCTCGGCCATGGGCAAGGTGGTGGTCGCGTTCCGGCGCCGGACGCCTGGCAACAGCGGTTCGAAACCGACCCCGAATACGACCCGTCCCTGTGTTTCATTGCTCTGGACGCCGAGGGCGTGGTTGCCGTGTGCCAGTGCTGGACCAGCGCGTATATCTACAATCTGGTGGTGCATCCGCGGGCTCAACGACAAGGTTTGGGCCGCGCGTTGCTGCTACAGGCGTTCAAGACGTTTCAACAACGCCGGGAGGGTTTCGTGGATTTGAAGGTGCTGGAAGACAATCAACGGGCGCAGCGATTGTATGAAAGTGTCGGGATGCGCGTGGTTCGCCGGGAGGCGGTGCCGGTCTGACACATCGCCTTCGCGATCAGGCTCGCCATGACGGCCTTACAGATACCGTCCCACCATCAGGCATACTCACCCCTTGGACCGCACCTGCCCAAGGACTCCTGAACCATGAAAGCAGCAACCCTGAGCCTGCTCTGCATCGCCGCCCTCGCCCATCAGGCCAGCGCCTCCAGCCTTGACGCCTGGGCCGCCTACGACAAGACAGTACTGGCCAGTTGCACCAAAGCCAGCGGCCTGAAGAATGCCAACCCCGTCGGCAACCCTGCGCAGTTCGATGATCGCGTCGGTTATACCGCGCTGCTGCTCCAGGGCCAGTACCCGCAAAAACACATGAAAGGCGCGCAAGGTACCGAGCTGTGCCTGTACAGCAAAAAGAGCAAAACCGCGTATGTCACCGAATGGGACTCCATCCGGCCAACTGTCACGACTCAGTGAATGGCGCAAAAACGTGCTTCTGAGGGCGACACTTGCGGCGGGGGTCTGTCGCCGCTTCAGCCCTCAGGATGCGACTGACTATTCAATGAATAGCAACATTCAATTCGCCGCTACAGCCAGGCATTCCACTTCAACCTGCGCGCCCAGCACAAGTTTACCGGCAAAGGTTGTACGAGCGGGCAAACGCTCTGGCGGGAAATAGCTGCGATAAATCGCGTTCATCGCAGGAAAGTCCTTCATGTCGGCAAGGATCACCGAGCACTTTGCGACCTGATCCATGGACGAACCATGACTTTGCAGCGCTGTGCGCAAATTTTCCATAGCCTGCCTTGTCTGCGGACCAATGCCTCCGCTCACCAGTTCACCATCGTCCCCCAAGCCGATCACACCGGAGAGATATAAGGTCTGGCCGACCTGCACCGCATTGGAAAATGGCAGACCTTCCTCATTAGGAAAGTAGCGGGGGGCTTGTGCCACTGGCGGTGGCAGGTACTGTTGGGTAATGGCCTGTAACTGGCCACTTTGCTTGAGACGCTCAAGCGCTGCATTCAACTTGTCACGCAATGGCGTATCGGTCTTGCGCACAGCCATGGCCACACCACTGCCCAATAAAGGATCCGTGAGTGCTGGACCTGCAAAAACGAACCCTGTGCCTTCAGGCTTGCTTAACAAGGCATGGGTAATTTCAATCGAGTCTTGAAGCGTCGCGTCCAACTCACCGGCCTGCAGGCTGGCGATCAACTGTTCGTTGAGATTGAAGCTGCGCACCAGTACTCCCGCGTCCGCCCATCGGGCTTTGGCGAATGCCTCGCGACTGGTGCCGGCCAACACACCCACGCGCTTACCCTTGAGCGATCGGACGTCAGGTTGCAGATTCGAACCTTTGGCAGCGACAAGGCGGCTGCTCAGGGGGTACAGGTTTTCCGTAAAGTCGACACGCTCGCGCCTTAGCGACGTCGCCGTCATCGGCATGATTACGTCAAAACGGCCGTTTTCCAGGGCAGCGATGTTGGTGGAGTAATCCTGATCGATCCAGACACAGCGAGAATTGAGTTCTACGCATAGTGCATTGCCCAACTCGATATTCAGCCCTACCAGCGCTCCACTCTCGTTGCGGCTTTCGAACGGAGGAACCAGAGGCTCGACGCCGAACCGGATCTGCGGCTCGACCACAGAAGAAGCACAACCAGTAGTCAGGGCCGCCAGCGAGAGCAGGGAAAAAAACTTGAATGGACGCATGAGGGACCTTCGTCAAAGATTCGTGGACCTGAATCTTTGACGAGAGACCAGCGACGCTCCCATCGGGCGAATCGCCAATTGCTGTAGGAGAGGTCTCTGCCGTCAGCGCTTGCCCATCGAACGACGAGTCCCGGGAGGTGCCATCCCCGGAGTCTTGGTGTGGCCGTTCTTGGCGCCGTTCTTGTACCACGGCTGGTTGGAGTTCTTGGCCGCTGCCAGCTCGCCGGGCTTGAACGGGAACTTGAACGCCGGGATCGCAGCCTCGGTTTCGCTGTCTGCGCTGGAGTCGACGCTGTCTGGCAGCTCTGCCTGGGCGACGCTGGATGCGTCGGCTACCGGCGGTTGTTTCGGGGATGTCATGAAAGCTCCGGGTGGTGCATAAATGTCGGGCCCGATCAGCGAGCCGCGAAAGGCGCCAGTATAACGGATCGTGAGCGACAAGCCTCTAGCGGCAAGTTTAAAGCCGCTCCCTTCACCGTGACTTGCCGCTTGTAGCTGCCGCCGGGCGAATGTTAGCGTGCTCAGCATTCTCCGCCCGACGAGCCCGCCTCATGAAAAAGACCGTCCTGGCTTTCAGCCGCGTCACTCCCGAAATGGTCGAACGCCTGCAACAAGACTTCGACGTCATCGTGCCGAATCCGAAAAACGGTGACATCAACGCTCAATTCAACGAAGCCCTGCCTAATGCCCATGGCCTGATCGGCGTGGGTCGCAAACTCGGTCGCACTCAGCTGGAAAACGCTACCCGCCTGGAAGTGGTTTCCAGTGTCTCGGTGGGCTACGACAACTACGATCTGGCGTACTTCAATGAACGCGGGATCATGCTCACCAACACGCCCGACGTGCTCACCGAAAGCACTGCGGATCTTGCCTTCGCACTCTTGATGAGCAGCGCCCGTCGCGTCGCGGAACTCGATGCCTGGACCAAGGCCGGCCAATGGCAAGCGACCCTCGGCGCACCGCTGTTCGGTTGTGATGTGCACGGCAAGACCCTGGGCATCGTCGGCATGGGCAACATTGGTGCGGCCATTGCCCGACGCGGTCGCCTGGGCTTCAACATGCCGGTCATTTACAGCGGTAACAGCCGCAAGACCGAACTGGAGCAGGAACTCGGCGCGCAATTTCGCAGCCTCGATCAACTGCTGGCCGAGGCCGACTTCGTCTGCCTGGTTGTACCCCTCAGCGAAAAGACCCGACATCTGATCAGCCATCGTGAACTCGCGCTAATGAAGCCGAGCGCCATTCTGGTGAACATTTCCCGTGGGCCTGTAGTGGATGAACCGGCCCTGATTGAAGCGCTGCAAAACAACCGGATCCGTGGCGCCGGGCTGGACGTCTATGAAAAGGAGCCGCTGACCGAGTCGCCTCTGTTTCAGCTGAAAAACGCCGTAACCTTACCCCACATCGGCTCGGCCACCCATGAAACCCGCGATGCCATGGCCAACCGTGCCCTGACTAACCTGCGCAGCGCCTTGCTGGGCGAACGACCGCTGGATCTGGTTAATCCGCAAGTGTGGAAAGGCTGATTGAACGAAGGCACGTCCTGCTGGACGTGCCACTTTACAAATCAATAAAACAACCTCAACCAACCACTGTGCACAACACAGTTAGAGACATAACTTGCAAAGCACCCCTTGGCCCCTCCCTTCTAAAGCCCTATAAACTCCGAACATCGATAAATCCATCGCCGCATATTCGGAGCACACAACATGCACCACTTCACCAGCGCCTACGTGATAAGGCGAAGCAAAGTTTTAATTGTTTTCATGGCGACACTATTCGGACTAACTACTCTTGCCAACAACTTCACCGACTACTCTGCCTATGCAGAGTTCATTGGTAATGTCCTCAGCATGACCAATACCGAAGGCAACGATTCCAGGCGCCACAGGGCCGCTACCTCGGGCCTTCTTCATCACCGATTGTACTGGGCCATCATTACGCTCGAGATAATTTTCACCTTTTGTCTGTTACTGGGCACCCTTCAACTCCTACACAAGCTCAATGCACCGCGCAGAGAATTCAATGAAGCAAAAAAATTTGCAATAATAGGTTTCGCTACAGCAATCTTCACCTACCAAACCTTTTACTCAATCATTCTTAATGAATGGTTCGACATGGCTTTCGCCCCTCACCATACCGGTTATGAGTGGGCCAGAAACAATATTGAATATATGTTCCTTGGATTAATATTCCTCACCTTGCCAAGGGACAGTTAAATAGTTTCAGGCCAGTTTTTCCGCCGTGGAATTGACGCCGGCCCTGGGCTTGCGAAACACCAGCACATTACCCGACATCACCATCAGCAGCCCCACCAGTGCCGGCGCCGTCCATTGGTAACCTTCGGCAAATGCCGAGACATTGAGCGCCACCACCGGAAACAGCACGGTGCAATAGGCGGCACGCTCGGGCCCCATGCGCCCGACCAGGGTCAGGTAGGCCGTGAAGCCGATCACCGATCCCGGAATGACGAGGTACAGCAGCGAGCCGATGTAGCGCGTGTTCCATTCCATATCGAATGGAATACCTTTGACCAGGCACCAGACCGAGAGCATCGCCGCGCCGTAGGCCATCCCCCAGGCGTTGGTAGTGAGCGGCTTGAGGCCCGCCTTTTGCTGCAGGCTCGACAATATGTTGCCTGCCGAGAAGCACAAGGTGCCACACAGTGCCAGGCCGAGCCCCAGAAGGGTTTCAGGGCTGGCGGTGTGCCCTGCCAGTTCCGGCCAGAACAGTAACCCAAGGCCCAGCAGACCCAAGGCACCCCCCATCAGTACGTTGCGTGCAATTCTCTGGCCGAAAAACACCCGCGCATTAAGAGCGTTCCATAGTGTGGCGGTGGAAAACACCACGGCCACCAGGCCACTGGGAATCCACTGGCTGGCGGTGAGAAAGCACATGAAGTTGACGCAAAACAGGCACAGCCCCTGGGCCAGACAAATCAAATGCCCACGCCGGTTCATCACTTGCAGGCGCCGGCTTAGCAGCAGCATCACGAACAGCACCAGCGCGGCGAGGCCGAAGCGATAGACGATCGACACCGGAATGGCCACCACACCCAGCTGCCATTTCAAGGCGATCCAGGTGGTGCCCCAGATCAAGACGGTCAACAGGTACAAAGAAAGGTTCATGACACAGGCTCCTCAATAGGAGCCCAGTGTCCTGCGATGGGCTTGGGCGCACTTGCATAATCTTGCGCATTTGTCAGGTGACGGGCTGGCAGGTGATCGACTACAGAGTAGGATGCAAGGCGTTGGAGAGAACCGATCATGGCCGCACTGGACACCTTGCAAGTCTTTCAAGCCCTCAACAGTTCGCCGAATGCTCGTCTCGAGCACAGTGCCGAGCTCGGTGACGGCTTGTCCGCAGCCTTGTGGAGCAATCATCACGATGCCAGGGATTACGAAGCTCCCAGCCACCACACCCTGTCCTGCTACCTCTCCGGAGGCACCGGCACCTTTCGCCGCGACCAGCCCGGCAAAAAGGGCGCCCCGGACAAGCTGTGCATCCTGCCCGCCGACCACCAGTCAGGCTGGGTGATCAACGGCGACATTCGCCTGGCTCACCTGTATTTCAGCCCACAACAGTTTGCCCTTGGCTGCGTCACCCTGCTCGATCGCGAACCGCGTGAGGTACAACTTCGTGAGCAAACCTTTCTGGAGGACCCTCAACAGGCATTACGTTTTCGGCAGTTGATCGCCCTCAACTGGGACGAACCGGCGGAGCGCCTGCTCACCAGCAGCCTGGCTCATGAAATGCTCAGTCATGCCCTGCTCAGCCAGGTCGGCGTGCGTCAAGGTCTGCGCCTCAAGGGTGGCCTGGCCGCACACCAGCGGCGGCACTTGGTTGAGTTTATCGACAGCCAACTGGCTGAAGCTCTCAGCCTAGGGCAGTTGGCCGCGCTGTGCGCGCTATCGGAATACCACTTTGCGCGAATGTTCCGCGAAAGCTTCGGCTTGCCGCCGCACCAGTATGTGTTGGCGCGACGCTTGAGCCGGGCGCGGGATTTGCTGCGCACAACAGTGCAGCCGCTGGGAGATATTGCCCTGGCCTGCGGATTCTCCAGTGCCAGTCATTTTACCAACCGGTTTCGTCAGGCTCTGGGCGCGACTCCGGGGGAATATCGGCAGGCGTTTGTGCGTTAACCCGCAATTGCTTGTTCGAATCGCCCGCAACGCCGTACAAACAAAACGGGCCTGCGATTGCAGGCCCGTTGTTTTCAGGTGAAAGACTGGGGAAGGTAAAGTGAATCAGCTGTCAGCCGTTAAGCGCAGCCTGTTCGTTTTCCAGAAACTCTTCTTCCAGCAGCTGATCGGCATGGGCGCCACTCTCGATGGGCACCACACTAGCTCGCTTGCCGCGTAATTTGCCGAACATATGTTCCAGCGCATGTTCGAGTTTGGTCGCCGCGCCGTCGATCGCCTGCTCCATGGTGGAGGCTTTATGGGTGACGGAAATCGGTTGATGGCCTTTTGGCCGCGCTTCCAGCTGGCAGCGCATATCGTGAGGACCGGGCTTGTCGCCGTTCTCGTCCCGCAGGTGAACCTCAACCCGGGTCAGATCCTCTTCGTATCGTTCGAGCGTGCTCTCAATGGTAGTACGTACCCACTCCTCCAGTCGTTTACTGCCTTGAATATGGTTATCGCTATTGACTTGGATTTGCATAGTTCATCCCTTATTTCAGCTAGCTCGCGAGAGGCCGGTCAGTTAGCCCTTGGGCGTCATCACCGTGACCTCTTACTTACACAATCGGTCTGTACGCTGAACATTTCAACCCCTGAAAAAAGATAAATATTCATACGCAAAAAAAGCCGGACAAAGGGCAAAAGCGCTGCTAAGGTCGGGAGTTGGGTCGCACCACTTGTTGATGCGAAATCCTCACATCTGCTGCTCGCCCAACGGGTGCAGACCGCGAAAAACCCCCGCCTCCTCTACCAGCCAGTCATGCACCGCGCGCACGCCCGGATGGCTCAGTGCCCCCGGGGCATACAGCAGCATGTAACGTTTGTGGTTGGGTACCGCCAGGCCAAACGGCACGATCAACGCACCGCGCTCCAGCTCATCATTGAGCAGCGTTCGCCGGGCAATCGCCACGCCCATCCCGGCGATGGCCGCTTCGATCGTCAGGTGATTGCGGTTGAAGGTATGTCCGCGCCGTACATCGGCCCCCTCGAAACCGATGGCATTGAGATAGAACTCCCACTCCGCGTACTCGTAACTGCCGCGCCAGGCAGTGATGTCGTGCAACAAGGGAAAATGCATCAGGTCGGCAGGGCCGTGCAGCGGTGGGCGGCCACGCAACAGACTCGGCGCGCACACCGGAAAGATCTGCTCATCGAGCAAGGCTGTGGATAACAGGCCCGGGTAACTGCCATCGTTCAGATCGATCGCCAGATCGAAGTCCCCTTCGTGCAACGGCACGCTGCTGTCCTCGGCCACCAGGCGCAACTGGATATCCGGGAAGCGCTGCTGCAGGCGCGGCAGGCGCGGGGTCAACCATTTGCTCAGGAAGGAGGGAATCGAGCGCACGCGCAAAATCCCGCTGATCATGCCCGCGTCCAGCCGCCGCAGTTCCGCGTCGATGCTGCCGTAGGCCTCATTCACAGTAATGGCCAGTCTCTGTCCTTCAGCGCTCAACTCCACCCCTCGGGCCCGCCGATGAAACAAGCGAAACCCCAGACGCTCTTCCAGTTGACGGATCTGCTGGCTGACCGCCCCCGGTGTGATGTGCAGTTCTTCGGCACAGCGGGTGAAGGACAAGTGTCGCGCGGCACAGGCAAACACGTTGAGCCAGACATATGTCTGGGCGTGTAATTGACGGCTCATCGTTTAGTCCTGCTAAAGGATGTCTTAGGAATTGTCGTTGGTCATGGAAGACCTTGACAGGCAGTATCGCCGAAATTGCGCTTGTCCTACACAAATGGCAGCGATTCCTCTTCCATTGCTTGTATAGGGTTTAGCATGGCTATCAGTGTTTTCGATCTATTCAAAGTCGGCATCGGTCCGTCCAGTTCCCACACCGTGGGCCCCATGCGTGCTGCCGCAACCTTTGCCCAAGCCCTGATAGATCAAGGATTTCTGGCCGACGTGCGACGGGTACAAATCCGCCTCTACGGCTCCCTGTCGGCAACCGGCGTCGGCCACGCGACAGACCGTGCCTGTGTCATGGGCTTGATGGGCGAATGGCCGGACAGCATAGATCCTGGCACCATCGACGGGCGCATCCAGGCCCTGCGCGAAACGGGCGAACTTTATCTGGCAGGCCAGGCAACCATTGCCTTCAACTGGCAACGTGATCTCCTGCTGCTCGACGAGAGCCTGCCCTACCACCCCAATGCCATGTCGCTGACAGCCTTCGGCGAAACCGGGGAACTGTTCGAGCAAACCTATTACTCGGTGGGCGGTGGTTTCATTATCGAAGCGGCCGAGGCGGCCTCAGGCAAGGCGCCGGGCAATGAAGTCGAATTGCCGTACGATTTTTCCAGCGCTGCTGAATTGCTCAAGCTATGCAACCAGCACGGCCTGCGAGTTGGCGAACTGATGATGGCCAACGAACGCGCATGGCGCAGCGAGGTGCAGATCCGCCAAGGCCTGCTGCACATCTGGTCGGTAATGCGCGAGTGCGTCGAACAAGGACTGCGTCACGAAGGCATCCTGCCCGGCGGCCTGAATGTTCCTCGTCGGGCGGCGAAACTGCACCGCAGCCTGCTGGAAATCGGCAAGCCGAATGTCATCACTTCGACCTTGTCGGCGATGGAGTGGGTCAACCTGTTTGCCCTGGCCGTGAACGAAGAAAACGCCGCCGGCGGGCGCATGGTCACGGCACCGACCAACGGCGCGGCGGGGATCATTCCAGCGGTCCTGCACTACTACATGAAATTCAATCCGCACGCCTCGGACGATGACGTCGTTGCCTTCCTCCTGGGCGCGGCAGCGGTTGGCATTCTGTGCAAGAAAAATGCCTCGATCTCCGGCGCCGAAGTCGGATGCCAGGGCGAAGTCGGCTCCGCCTGCGCCATGGCTGCCGCCGGACTTGCAGAAGTGCTCGGCGCCACTCCCGAGCAATTGGAAAACGCCGCCGAAATCGGCCTGGAACATAACCTCGGCCTGACCTGCGACCCGGTCGGCGGGTTGGTGCAGGTGCCATGCATCGAGCGCAACGCGATCGCTGCGGTGAAGGCGATCAATGCCACGCAGATGGCCCTGCGCGGCGACGGCAAGCACTTCATTTCCCTGGACCGGGTCATCCGTACCATGCGTGATACCGGCGCCGACATGCATGACAAATACAAGGAAACTTCCCGAGGCGGCCTGGCGGTGAACTGGGTGGAGTGCTGACCGCTTTGGTGGCATACCGCTGTTTACTGCCCTGAATCGGGCGGGCAGAAAGCAGGCGGGCCTCGTGCGCGCCTTCTATTTCCAGTGTTTATTGTTCGAAAATTCTTCCGGCACGCGCCTTGCTACATGCTGAAAGAGCTGCCGCAGGCTGCTCCACAGAAATGATGATGGCGATGGCCGATGGTCTGGTGTTGCGAACTAATCCCGATCACGGCCGGTCAACAACTGCACGTTCAATCAGGCGGTGACGCATCATGGACAACCCTTTCCAGCTCATTACCGATGCCTTTGCGCCGGATTACCAGGTCAACCTGAGCATTCAGGGCCTCGATGGCAGCATCATGCTGACCCTTTCCAACAGTGGCCGCGTGGTAGCCAAGCGGATGATCAGCGCCGACCAGCGCAATGACCCCAAGCGCCTCAAGCGCCTGGTGCAAAGCATTCAGTTCGGCATTGCCATCGAACAGGGCCACAGCGCCAAGGCCATCCTCGACGCCATGACCAATGGCGACAGCCATAGCCTGCCGCCGCCACGGACCAAGGGCAGGCCCCGCCCCAACCTGTACCTTTAAAGCTCGCCTTTCTCGATTTCGGGATGCTCCCCGGAACCCGCACCGATCTTGCGTTGCGGGTGTTCGATCTTCACCGACGGGAATTGCGACGAAGCGTAGCGCACCACCAGAATCGCAAACGCCAGCAACAGGATCCCGCCGCACAGGTAGATGATCCCGATATCCGGCGGGTTGTGGTGCGACACGTTGGAGATCAGCAGCCGCGTCAGCGCCGTGATCGCCACATAGATCAGGAAGCGCACTGGCATATGGTTGGTCTTGAAATAAATCCCGACCATCGCACCCAATTCCAGATAAATGAACAGCAGCAGGATGTCATCGATCTTGATGCGTCCCTGCTCGATCATCCCCAAAAATTCCATGACCGCCGCCCAGGCGGTCACCGCTCCGATGGCAAACAGTGCCAGGTAGTGAAAGGATTCGACGAACAGGTTGCCCAGGGACTCGGCCAGTTCATGCACGTTCTGCCGCAGCCTTTCGGCCCAATTGATTTTCACGATGATGCTTCCTTAGGTCTGCTCGACCGGATGATGCGGGTTGGACGTGACGGTTATTCTGCATGCAGAAAAAAGGCCAGCCCATGATGGCGAGCCGTCAGGGATCGCGCGCCGTGGCGTTTGGTCGCACCCGTGGCTGCCTCCCCGAAGCCGGTGTTGCTCGCGAATGGATGCTGCACAGGCCACCGGACAAACCCCGAAATCAAGCTACATTAAAAAGCCACTACCCAAACCACGGGGATTCGCTTATTCTTTAGCTGTATATAGATACAGTAGTCGATACAGACAACCAATGTGAAGGCATGTGAGGTGGTAAATGGCCGTCGAAGTGGTATACCGCAGCAGCCGAGATCTGGAGCGCTTGTTCATGGATAAAGCCGAAGCTGACCGTCATGACAAAATGCTCGAGCTGGCCGAGTTGCTGGCTGAAGTGCTGCACAAAGCCGTTCCGTCCCTGACCGAGCAGCAAGTGGAAGAAGCCGGGATCTACATGGCGAAGAACCGCGATGTATTTGCCAAGGCGTTCAAGAGCCAGCCGGACGCCCTGTCCGAATTGCTCAGCGCTCCTGCCGAAGTCGCGGAAACGGTTGAAGTCGCGGCGCCTGTTGAAGAGGCCGGCGCCGAGCCGATCGCCCCGACCAAACCGGCCAAGGCGGCGAAAGCAGCAAAGTAAGCAATGCCCGAATTGAATAGGCCCTGAGTCGAATGGCTCAGGGCCTTTTTCATGGCTACAGCAAAAGACCGTCCGAACGCGGCCCGACCTGCGGCAGCTCCTACCGGTACAGCACTTTCTCGGCGAGTTCGTCGGCCACCCGGGCTGGCGAGCGCTTTTCCGCCTGGGCATGGGCGAAGACTTCGGTCAGTCGCGAGCTGATTTTCGACAGGTGTGCCGTGATGGTGCCCAACTCATCGCCACGGTGCTTCAGCGACACGTAGATCAACCCGCCGGCATTGATCACGTAGTCCGGGGCATACAGAATTCCGCGACGCTCCAACTGGTCGGCGACATCAAGATGAGTCAACTGGTTGTTTGCCGAGCCGGCCACCGCCGAACAGCGCAGTTGCGCCACCGAATGGCTGTTGAGCACACCACCCAGGCCGCAGGGCGCGAGGATGTCGCAGGGCGTGCTGAGCAGGGCGTCGTTGGCGATCGGATGAGCGCCGAGTTGTTCCATGGCCAGTTGCACCTTGCCGTGGTCGATATCGCTGACCAGTAATTCGGCGCCGGCGGCATGCAGCTGTTCGGCCAGCGCATAGCCGACATTGCCCAGCCCCTGGATGGCCACGCGTAAACCTTCCAGATTATCGCTGCCGAGCCGGGCCATGGCGGTGCTGCGAATACCGGTGAACACACCCATCGCCGCATGCGGAGCAGGATCACCCGCCGAAGTGGTACTGGTGACGTGCCGGGTCTGTTGGGCGATGCAGTCCATATCGGCCACTGAAGTACCGCTGTCGATCGCGGTGATGTAGCGGCCCTCGAGCTGCTCGATGCAACGCCCGAATGCCTCGAACAGCGCAGCCCGGCTTTCGACATGGGCCGGGCGCACGATCACCGCGACGCCTCCGCCCTGGGCCAGGCCGGCCAGCGCCGCCTTGTAGCTCATGCCCTGAGCCAGGCGCGCAGCGTCCTCGACCGCAGACTCGTCGTTGGGATAGGCAAGGTAACGACAACCACCCAGGGCGGGCCCTAAACGGCTGTTATGAATGGCAATGACCGCCTTCAACCCGGTCACCGGGTCGACGCTCAGATGCAGCGATTCAAGGCGAGTGCTTTGCATGAGAGCGAACATCGTAAGGCTCCCGAATCACTTTCTTGTAGACGCCAGTATAGGCTTGCGCCCAAAAATTGCAGAAGCGCACCGGAATAAGCACGAGCGCCATGCAGGCTTTCGGAAATAACCTTGATCGAGTCTCGCGTGGTACTGGACGAAAGCCGGCGACGGGGCTAAAACGAGGCATTCCCCCGGAGATTTTGATGACCCCGCGCCAATCGTTCTTCGCCTGCCTGCAACGTTCACCGCCCGCACTGTTCGAGGCGGCGCTGTGGATTGCGGCCGAACACGACGCCGAGGTCAAACCCGAGGCCGCACTGGCGGATTTCAAGGAACTGCAACAGCGGGTCAGTAGCGGTTTGCCGATGCTGCCAGTGAGCGAACTGGCCCAGCCGTTGCTGCGGCGCATGAACGACCTGGGCTTTGCCCAGGACGACTTCACCCCGTTGCGCCCGCAAGTGGCGTTGCTCAATAAAGTCCTGGAACGTCGGCGTGGGCAGCCTCTCACCCTGGGCCTGATTGCGCTTGAGCTGGCCAGAGGCCTGGAGATCCCCATGGTCGGGGTGAACTTTCCCGGACACTTCCTGTTGCGGGTACCAGGCGCCGATCACCTGCTCGACCCCTGTGGCGGTCGACGCCTGTATCCCAACGATTGCCGGGAGCTGCTACACCGTCAATACGGTCCGGACATGAAGCTCAGCGCCGAACATCTGGTCACCGCCGAACCGGTGCAAATGCTGCAGCGGCTGTCGCGCAACCTGCGTCAGTTGCACCTGTCGCACGAAGACTACATTGGCGCCCTGATCGACGCCGAGCGGGTACTCGAACTGGGCAACGCCAGCGCTTCCGACTATCTGGCCCGGGCCAGCCTGTATCAAAGGCTGGACTGCCCGAATGCGGAACGCTTCGACCTGGAACATGCCCTGATGCTCAGCGACGACCCGATCCAGCGGATTCGACTGACGGAGCGCCTGGGCCATTTACCGCCTAATGCCATCGTCCATTAAAAGCAAAAAATCCGGCTTTTGATTCAAGGCGTATCTGGCTGATTCGCCGGATGAGCCTTGATGAATGCCGAATGGTTCGCTGCCAATGCCGCCACGCGGCGAATCCGTGGATACGCCTCAAGGGAAACATTGAAACGCTCGGCCGCGTACAATTGCGGGATCAGGTAAACGTCAGCCAGGCCAGGCTCAGGGCCGAAGCAATAACCCCCATCACCGATCAACTGCTCCACTGTCGCCAGCCCCTGGCCGATCCAGTGGCCAATCCATTCCACCACCTGCGGTTCGTCATGGCCCAACTGGCGCAGCCTGTTGAGCACGCTGACGTTGTGCAATGGATGCACGTCGCAGCCGATCACCGCCGCCACCCCGCGCTCCCGGGCGCGCGCGCCAAGGTCACTGGAAAGCAGCGCCACCTGTGGATAACGTTCCTCCAGGTACTCGATGATCGCGGGAGACTGGATCAGCAACTCGCCCTCGTCAGTGCGCAACGCCGGCACTCGCCCCTGGGGATTGATGCCCAGATACGCTGGCTGTCGGTGCTCGCCACCCGGCGGGGCGATGAGGTTGACCGGCAACGCCTGATAGTCCAGCCCCTTCAATGCCAGCGCGATGCGCACCCGGTAGGACGAAGTCGAGCGGTAGTAGGTATAGAGTTCCATGCCCCGCTCCCGTTAACGCGCCGGCAGTACTTTGCCGCGGCACTCGCCAAAACCGATGGAAGCAAAACCCTCGCGGGTGCAGCGCCCACGCAGGATGATTTCATCACCGTCCTCGAGGAATTTGCGCACCTCGCCGGAAGCCAGTTCGATGGGCTGCTTGCCGCCTTCGGTGATCTCCAGCAGGCTGCCGAACTGACCGCTTTGCGGCCCCGACAAGGTACCCGAACCGAACAGGTCACCGGCCTGCAGCTGGCAGCCATTGACGCTGTGGTGCGCGACCATTTGCGCCACCGTCCAGTACATGTGCCGGGTGTTGCTCAGGGTCAGACGATGGGCTGGCAGATTCTGTTCACGCATGGTTTCGGTAAGCAGCAACACTTCCAGCTCGATGTCGAAAGCGCCGCCCAACTGGTCACGCTTGTCGAGCAGGTACGGCAACGGCTGCGGGTCACCTTGCGGACGCGCAGGCTGGGCGCGCCGGAACGGCTCCAGGGCTTCGGCAGTGACTACCCACGGCGAAATGCTGGTGATGAAGCTCTTCGACAGGAACGGGCCCAGCGGCTGGTATTCCCAGGCCTGGATATCCCGCGCCGACCAGTCGTTGAGCAGGCAGAAACCGGCGATGTGATCGGCAGCGTCACCGATGGCAATCGAGTCGCCCATGTCGTTGCCCTGGCCGATCCAGATACCCAGTTCCAGTTCGTAGTCCAGGCGCGCGCAAGGGCCGAATACCGGCTCGGTCTGACCGGCTGGCAAGGTCTGGCCTTTCGGACGGCGCACGTCGGTGCCGGAGGGGCGAATGGTCGATGCGCGGCCGTGGTAGCCGATCGGTACGTACTTGTAGTTCGGCAGCAGCGGATTGTCCGGACGGAACAGTTTGCCGACGTTCTGCGCGTGCTCGATGCCGACGTAGAAGTCGGTGTAGTCGTTGATTTTCGCCGGCAGGTGCATTTCGCAGTCCGTCGCCAGCGGCAGCAGTTTTGCGCCCTGGGCTTCGATCTTGCCGTGCAGGGTGCTGCCTTCGGCGAACAATTCCAGCAGGCGTTCGCGCAGGGCTACTCGCGCGTCACGGCCCAGTTCGAAAAAGGCGTTCAACTGACCGCCGCGGGTCGCTTCCACCGCAGTTTTTGCAGCACCGTCAAACAGGCCGGCATCGAGTGCCGCCTGCAGATCGAAAATATGTTCGCCGATGGCCACGCCGCAACGGGGCGCCGACCCCTGGCAGCTGAATACGCCCAACGGCAGGTTCTGCAGGGGGAAATCAGCATGGCCGTTGGCCGAAGCAACCCAGCTGCGAGTAATGGTTGTTTGGGTCATGGGTTATCTCCGGGTCGGGTCGAAAGTGGCGGGCAGCGTGGCCCAGCAGGCGTCATAAGTGTTTTGCAGTTGCGGGCAATCGAGGGCGAAACGGCTCGGGCGCAGCACCTGGCTGGTCTCGAACATGAAGGCCATGGTGCTGTCGATTTTCGAAGGCTTGAGCTCGGCGTTGATGGCCTTGGTGCAGGTTTCGCCGTCCGGGCCGTGGGCGCTCATGCAGCTGTGCAGGGATGCGCCGCCAGGCACGAAGCCTTCGGCCTTGGCGTCGTATTCGCCTTGGATCAGGCCCATGTATTCGTTCATCAGATTGCGGTGGAACCACGGCGGCCGGAAGGTGTTCTCGGCCACCATCCAGCGCGGCGGGAAGATCACGAAGTCGAGATTGGCCAGGCCATGGACGCTGGTCGGCGAGGTCAGGACTGTGAAAATCGACGGGTCGGGGTGATCGAAGCTGACCGTGCCGAGGGTATTGAAGCGGCGCAGGTCATATTTGTACGGCACGTTGTTGCCGTGCCAGGCCACCACGTTCAACGGCGAATGGTCGAGCTCGCAGGCCCACAACTGGCCGAGGAATTTCTGCACCAGAGTGGTCGGTTGCTGCAGGTTTTCATAGGCAGCGACCGGGGTCAGAAAGTCTCGTGGATTGGCCAGGCCGTTGCTGCCGATCGGCCCCAGGTCCGGCAGGCGCAGTGGCGCACCATGGTTCTCGGCAACATAGCCGCGAGCTTGCGGGTCGAGCAACTCGATACGGAATTTGAGGCCACGCGGCAGGACGGCGATCTCCAATGGCGCAAGCTCCAGCACGCCAAGCTCTGTGGCAATGCGCAGGCGGCCCAACTCCGGAACCAGCAACAGTTCACCGTCAGCATTGAAGAACACACGCTCCATGGAGCGGTTGGCGCTGTAGTGATAGATGCTGATCCCGGCCGGTTTTTCCCCGGCCGAGTTGGCCGCCATGCTCACCAGCCCGTCGATGAAATCAGTCGGCTCGGCGGGAATGTCCAGCGGATTCCAGCGCAGGCGATTGGGGGTGACTTCACCCAATGGGCCGCCGGCCAGTTGCCGATCGAGTTTGACGAACGCCGGGTGGTTGGCTGACGGCTGAATGCGGTACATCCAGGTTCGCCGCGCTTCACTGCGCGGCATGGTGAACGCCGTGCCGGAAAACTGTTCGGTGTAGAGGCCGTACGGCGCTTTCTGCGGTGAGTTGTGGCCGACGGGCAGTGCGCCGGGCAACGCTTCACTGCTGAATTCGTTGCCGAAACCAGGCAGATACGCCAGCGCCGACGTCGTTGAATCGGTGTTCATGGAGCCTCCTGAACGGGAGTCGGCGCCGGCCAGTCGCCCTGGTGCAGGGCTGAAGGCACGCCTGGGTTATTTTTATCGTAATTCAATTACGCATAACGTAATTTGATTGGTATTGACCGTCAAGTTATAAAGACGCCCATTCGATACGGGATCACACCGCCGCCATGGAAAAACCTACCAGCGACAGCAACGGCAAACAGAAAGTCCGCTCGGCCGAGGTCGGCACCGACATCCTCAAGGCCCTGGCCATGTTGTCGCCTTCGACCTCGCTGTCGCGCCTGGCTGAACACGTGCAGATGCCGGCAAGCAAGGTTCACCGTTATCTGCAGGCGCTGATCGCCAGCGGTTTCGCCGAACAGAACCCCGCCACCAACCATTACGGACTGGGCCGCGAAGCTTTGCGCGTAGGCCTGGCGGCACTCAACAGTATGGACGTGCTGAAAGTCGCCGCCCTGCCCCTGGCCGAGTTACGCGACGACTTGAACGAAACCTGTTTCCTGGCGGTTTGGGGCAATCAGGGTGCCACGGTGGTACACATCGAACCGGCGGTGCGCGCGGTGACGGTGGTAACACAACTGGGGTCGGTGCTGCCGCTGCTCAGCTCTTCGACAGGGCTGGTGTTCGGCGCTTATCTGCCTGCACGGGAGACCGTGGAGCTGCGTGATCAGGAGTTACAAGGCAACGCAGCCCATGCGATGGCGCATGAGCAGGCCTGGTCGGCAACCTGCGAACAGATCCGCCAACGCGGCCTGCATCATGTCCACGGCTTGCTGATGCCTGGCGTAGATGCCCTGTCGGCACCGGTGTTCAACACGATGGGCAAAATAATCGCGGTACTGACCGTGGTCGGGCCGACCTCGCTGTTCCATGCCGATGAAGACGGTCCCGCTGCCCGGCGTTTGCTGGCGGCCAGCCGTGCGGTCAGTTGGCGCATGGGGTTTGAACCCGCAGCATCGCCCCCTTGAACCCGGCGCTTGTGATCAGGCGTGCAGCATCAATCCCAGTTTCTTGGCCATGGCAACAGCCTGGGTGCGACGTTCAACACCCAACTTGCCATGGATACGCCGTGCGTGGGTTTTTACCGTGTGCAATGAGATGAACAGCTGCTCGGCAATTTGTTGATTGGAGTGACCCTGGGCAATCAACCCGAGCACTTCAAGCTCACGAGTACTCAACAAGCTGGCGTCTGGCGCCAGCGTGGCCGCCGGTACTTCCCCGCGCAAGCGGCAGAGCAGGTCAGGCTGGCGTAGACACAGCTCGCGCAATGCCTGTTGCCCATTGCAGCGTTCCACCAACGCCAGGCCTGCAGCCAGTGCGCTCTTGGCCAGAGCCGGCTCGCCGGTGAGGTCCGCCACTTCGCAGATCACCAGTTGCAATTCCGCTTCCAGCGTCAGCATGGCGTGCCGCTGCGCGTGATCGAGTAACTCCCTGAGCCGATGCAGTGGCTGCTGCGCCTGTTGCTGATAGGTCTCTGCCAGCAACAGTTGATATTCGATACGCGTGATCAACTGCAACGTCGCCGGAGGAGCCTGGCGCGCATGGGGCCCGCGATAATGACGCAAGACACGGGTCAAGGCTTCACGAGCCAATTGCGCACGCCCTTGCTGCAACCAGAAATGGCTGCTGATTTGCAGCAACACTCCGCGATAAACCGTGTCGGGAATCTGCCGCTGTTGCATCAGCCGTTCCGCCTCGCGCAGACGATCAAACGCATGGGCGTAATCGCGTTGATTTGCGGCTATCTGCGCCTGCCCGAGAAAGCCATACAACACATGCTTGTCCTGGCTGAGCAGGCAATCATCCAGGCCGCTGCGGAACAACTCTGCGGCCAATTCGTCTTGCCCCTGGCTGAGGGCCAACCGCCCGCGACGCAAGGCAATGCGCCCCAGCAGTGGCGTCGGCCGATCAGCCTGGCGCCCCAGCATTTCCTCGATATCGACCAGCAACCGCTCGGCACGCCCGGGCGCGCCCCGTTGCTCCAGCAATTGCGCATGATCCAGTTCCAGCAAGCCCTCGAACAGCAGCGAGCCTTGCGCCCGCGCCAGGCACAATGCGTCGCGATTGAAAGACTGGGCAGCGTCCAGGTCGGCATCGAGCAACGCTTGCTGGGTCAACCCGGAAAAACACAGCAGCCTGGCCGGCCAGGCGTCGGGGCCCAGGTCGTCCAGCGCTTCAAGGAAGTGTGCCCGCGCAGGCGCTTTGCGCCCCTGCAAATGCAGGAGCCAGCCCTGCTGCGCTTGCCAACGGGCCAGCAGCTGGCGCTGCAACAGCGCGGTCGGCTGCGGGGCGAAGCGTCCCAACTGTTCAATGCAGGCAGCCCCCTGCTCGAAGCGCCCGGCAAATAGCAGCGCAGCGGTAATCAGCCCCACCCGGTGCGGCGTCCCCAGGGTCAATTGCTCGCCCAGGCGTTCATGCAGCCTCAACAACAAGGTTACATTCTGGCGTTTGAACAGGTGCTCAACGCTGAAATGCTGCAACAGGCTGACCGCGACCTCGAACTCCTGCGCCAATAACGCTTGCTCGAACGCACCCTGCCAGTCCTCCTCGGCGCTGAACCATTGGCAGGCCCGGCGATGCCAGGAACGGCCGGTCGAACCTGGCTCGTCACGCATCGCCCTGGCCAATGGTTCGAAGATTCGCAACCACTCGGCGGAGTCCTCCCAGGGTTCGATGAAGCAGCCCGCCTCCTGCAACGCATGCAGCCATTGCGCGCCCTCACCGGCGCCGAAAAGATGCTCGCACAGGCTGGCATTGAAACGCGGCAAATGGACCAACACCTGCCATACCTCGACCAGTTCCGGCGGCAGGGTGTTGAACAGTTCATGTTGCAAGTAATCGAGCAGCGTCGTCGAACGCCCCTGCTCGCTCGCCCAGGGACAACCCTCTAGCAATGTGATACGCACGCCGGCACACCAGCCGCCACTGCGCTCGAAAACTTTTCTGGCGGTTTGCATCGCCACAGATGGCTCGACATGGACAAGTAGCTGGGCGATCTCGGCTTCGGTAAACGCCAGTGTCCGGCTTTCGCACTCATACAGTTGGTCATCCAGCAGCAACCGTGGCCAGTTGCAAGGCGGTCGCCGACGCGAACCCAGCCACCATGTCAGCGCCGGACTGGCGACGGCCAGCAGGCGATCCAGCAGGCGATCGAGCTCTGGATTGGGCAGGCGACAGTAATCGTCGAGAAACAGCCAGGTTGGAGTTTGCAACTGAGCCAGAGACTCCAGCAACCCTGACTCATCCGACGAAGCCAGGCCCAGCACCTGTGACAGACGCAACACAAATCCGCCAACACTGAAGGACTCCCCCGCCAGTGGCAGCCAATACACCCGACAGTGCTCCGGTGCCCGTAACAAGCACTCGGTAAGCAGCGCGCTCTTGCCGCTGCCCGCGGGAGCACACAGCAACTTCACCCGCGCCGTGGAGGCCAGCATCGGCTCGGTCAGGCGCTGGCGCGACAGGTGCTGGGATGACAATCGGGGCACAAATGCGGGGCGATCCAGACAGGCCCTCATTGCAGTCATTGTGGTGCGCCTTTTTTATAATTCTGGCGCCACCCTAGACCTCTCCCGAGCGCTTGGTGAAGAAGTATTCAACACACTGATCGCCCGCTATAAAAAAGGTGACCGAAAAGTCACCCTTTTGTGCAAACGATGTAGGAAAACTACCGCACGCCCGTACTCCGCAAGGCTGCCGGTGTGTAGTCCCCTGCTTTGGCATCGATGTTGAACTCAAAGCTGCGCTTCTCTTCGTTCTTCATCCCCAAGGCAATGTAGCGACCGGCGATCAGGTCATACAAGGCTTCGACGGTGTAGGCCGGCACCTGGTGATCGTAGTAGAACTGCGCATGCCCTTCGGCGACTCGCCAGAGTTGGCCACGCCCGTCGTAGTGATCGGCCAGGGCCACCTGCCAGCTGTCCTCGTCGATGTACATGTGCCGCTTGGCGTATACGTGCCGTTCGTTGGGTTTGACTGTGGCGACGACCTCCCAGACCCGGTGCAGTTCATAGCGGGTCAGGTCCTGATTGATATGCCCGGCCTTGATCACATCGGTGTATTTGAGGCTTGGCGAATCGAGTTTGTAGCTGTTGTAGGGGATGTACATTTCCTTCTTGCCGATCAGCTTCCAGTCGTAGCGATCCGGCGCCCCGGAAAACATGTCGAAGTTGTCGGTGGTGCGCAACCCGTCCGACGAGGTGCCGACACCGTCATACGCCACTTGTGGCGCACGTCGTACCCGGCGCTGGCCGGCGTTGTAGATCCAGGCCTTGCGCGGCTCCTTGACCTGATCGAGGGTCTCGTGAACCAGCAACACGTTGCCCGCCAGCCGCGCCGGCGCGGTGACTTCCTGCTTGAAATAGCTGAGGACGTTTTCATCACTTCCAGGCTTCAGATCCCCCAGCAACGACGGTACGGCCACCTCGTCCTTGAAGCGGATGACAGTGAAATCACCATTCGATTGTGGTGTTGCCTGGGTGATGGTACGGCGCAGATTGCCGCCGTGATAACGGGTGATGTGGTTCCAGATCACCTCCACGCCGTTTTTCGGAATCGGGAAGGCGTAGTAGCGGTTGCCGGTGAAATTGGCCAGCCCGTTACCGTCGTTGATCGGGGTCACGTTCAGCGCGCTGCGCTTGGCCGACTCGTAGATCTCCGTCGGCAGGGCCACGGTGCGGTGAGTCGGGTAAACCGGGATCTTGTAGGTTTCGGGATAGCGTTTGAACATCGCGAGCTGACCGTCAGAGAGCTTGTCCTTGTACTTGTCGGCGGTCGCTGCCGTGATGATGAACAACGGTTTTTCATTGGCAAACGGGTCGGCGAGGAAACCCTTGCTGTCCACGGCGCCGGCGTTTTTCGCGATGCCACCGGTCCAGGCCGGAATCGAGCCAGCGGCATTGCCGGCCTTCTCGGCGCCTACGGGTGTGAGGCTGGTACCGAGCTTGTCGGCCTCCTGCGGCGATACCGCGGCCATCACATTGGCGGCCAGCAAGCTCAGGGCCAGAACACTGCCGATTTGCAGAATCATCTTGCGCATTGCAATTATCCTTTTCAGCCAGATCAGAAGTTCACGCCAAAGCTCAATGCCACGAAGTCACGGTCTTCGAGGACGTTGTAATCACCACCGAAAAAGTCGGTGTAACTGAGGCTCGCGCTGTAGGTATTGCGGTAGTCCGCATCAACGCCGAGGCTGACCGCCTTGGCGCCTTCGTTGAACAGACCGTTGGGGCCATAACCAGCGACGTCGTGGGACCATGAGAGGTTGGGCTTCAAGTTGATCCCGGCGATGACGTTGTTGTAGTCGAGGATGGCCCGGGCGCGATAACCCCATGACGTCGATGTGACGAAGCCATCGGTGTCACCGCCGAAGCCGTACTGGCCGTACACCGAATCGCGGCCGTAACGCAGTTTGCTGCGCCCCTCCAGTCCGCCGACCCGGACCACTGCGGCCTCACCCACCAAGGTCAGGCGATCGGCACCTGCAACTTGATCGATGAAGTGTGTCAGGGTGCTCTGGATCTGCGTCACTTCCTTGCGGCGATAGCCTTTGTTGTCGGCACCGGGCGAGGTCGCAATCGGTGACGCCGCACCGCCGGCGATCGGATTGAGCAACGCCAGGGTCAAGTCGTTGGTGTTGACCTGTACCGGGGCGTTGGGGCGATAGCTGATCTCGCCGGTCCAGGCGGTACCGGTCGACAACGTGGTGGAGAAGCTCGCGCCATACAGGCGAATGTCTTCGGGGTACTCGAGGTAGTACTGGCCGCGCCCGAGCATCACGCTTTGCGCCAGCCCCGAGCCTGTGCCGGGAGCGATACGGTTGGCGGTAGCGACGATCCCCGGAATGCTCGCCAGCGTCCCGGCCCCGGCGGTGGTGGTGCCGACATTGGGTGTGCGGCTGTGATAGTTCATGAAGTACAGACCGTATTCGGTGTCATCCCCCAACCAGCGCAGCGCCGAACCCCACTGCCCCGAATCCCGCGCATCGCGGTCGCCGCCACGGGGCACGACCACGCCTTCGCGGGTGACTTCGAACCCTTGGCCAAACGCAGCGGCAATTGGCTGCAACGGTGCAATGGCCGGGTTGCCGACGGTGTAGCCCTTGTTGCAACCGTCGGCCACCACATCGACGCCGAAGAAGGTGCCGCAGTTATCCACGACGGTCTGGTCCCACTCCAGCTGGTAGAAGCCTTCGACCGTCAATTTGTCGGTCAGGCCCTGGGAAGCGAACAGCATGTTGACCGGAATCAGGCCTTCCTTGATCTCGGCACCCGGGCGGCGAAACGCGGACACGTCGACCGGGTTGATGCTGTTGATCGAGTTGCCGATGAAAGTACTTTCCCCCCAACTGACCACCTGCTTGCCGACTCGCGACGTACCGGGCAGATCGGCGATGGAATAGTTGTGATAGACGAAGGCATCGAGGATCTGCCCCCCGGACGACTTGGCGCCCTCTTTGCGATTGTGATCGCTGATCGGCTTGAACTCACGATCTTCGTCCTTCAACTCGAAGTCGTACCAGTACTTGCCACGGACGAAGACACCGGTGTCGCCGTACTTCAGTTCGAGGTCATGAATACCTTTGAAAATCTTCGAGAAGGTTTCACCCTTCTTGAAGTTCAGTCGCCCGTCGTCACCGGTCGAGGCCTGACCACTGCCGCCATTGACCGTGCCCACCAACGCGTCATCCGCGTCCCGCATCCCCCAACTCGCGCCGACCGAGAGTGAAGAGTCGAACGTCCCCTCGATCTCGCCGATGTTGAATGAAATGGCCTGTGCCTGGGCACAGCAACCCAAAGCCACCGCAGCCGCCAAGGCCTGCGGTGTGAAGATGGCGCGCATTGTTGTTTTTGTCATGCGTCTTCCCCGGTGAGTGACAGAAGGCTTCACCCTACTGCCGGGTACCGGGGTCGATAAGCGCACCAAGGAGGTATTCGCGGTGTAGCTCGAAAGGATGACTGAGCAATGGATTTCGCCGACTGTTGCCCGGGCTGCAACAGTGCATGTCCGGAATCGGTATTTTTCCTGGAGGATTCGGGGTCTATGCTTTTTGTGCGCTCACGGTAAACCGCCTGAGCGCAGGACGTAACGACTCGGGTCGTTACTGACAGATTTCGGATGAACTGAAGACTTCGGTTTATCGCCCTGTGTGCACTGACGTTGATTTGTTGCTCCTTGATCAAACGTCTTACTTTGGCCGCTGCGTTTGCAGCGGCCTTTTTTATGGACGGTGCATTTGCTGAGTAATATTTAGGATTACAACTCGATCAGAACTTCGAAAACCGGCCTTTGATCGAGTATTTCAAAACACTATCAACATTGCGTGCAACCTCTTTTACTCCGCACGCAATGACTTACATTGTTCTCAGATCAATTGCCGCGATTCTGCTGTAAATTGAAGTAGATCAAACATTAGCGGGTGACAAGGCCTTTACCAGCCACCCTCACGCATTTAATGCTCAGCGACTCATCAAGCACATTCAAAAGGACATGAATATGCAGAAGCCCCCACCATTCGAATTAACTGAAGCTATCTATACCACAGCAATAGCACCTCCCAACACGTCCATAATTCGCGGAACATCACCAAACATCCCTCACGGTGGAATGTTTGGCATCCCCAACAACGTATTAATCAATTCACGGGCATACAATATTCACAGCATGAAAACTGCTCAGGAGTTTCAAACACGCGCAGAGCAATTGGCGCAATCCATTGAGCAAGATCTGGCCGCAACACGATTAGAAGGCCCCACTGAGCCCCTTCCTCCTGCACAAGCAATAATTTGAGAGTTAGGTGTACGCAATACCCTCATTGCCAGGAAGACTGCTGAAGCTCACCAGAAAACGGTACTTTCCCATCAGTTCTTTGGGGATAACCCGCTCAATAAAGACTTTCATGATTTTTTTAAAAAAGCGAAGAGCATCGATAGTAACGTTAGCCCGAAAGGAGTAGCGATGCAGAGCTGGGCCGTGTCGTATAGAGCTGCCCACGAAGCAAATTTGTTAACGCAATCGATTCAGATGCTCAACCAGCAACAAATTGAAGTGAATAAGTGGTTGGCCACCGTCCAGGCCAATGATCAGGCGCAAGCAGCCGCGGCAGCAGAAGCTCAACGTGTCGCCGCTGAACAGACACGAATCAGGGCGGAATCTGAAGCACTAGCCCTTGCGCAAGAGCAGGCCCGGTTAGCCGCATTGGCAGAAGCGGAGCAAGCCCGAATTGCTGCTGAGGCTGCCGCTCGTTACATCGCTGCTGAACAGGCACGTCTGGTTGCCGAGGCCGAACTACAGCGTCAAGCCGAGGAGCTGCGCCAGGAAAATCAACGGCTAGCCGACGAAGAAGCCAAACGCAAAGCAATGGAGTCGCTGAATGCCGCCCAAGGCCTTCGCCCGTTTCCCGTATCGGGCGCGGCGGCGGCGAGCGGTCCGGTGTTCACCGTTGCAGCAGGAACCCTGGCAGTCGATGCCGCAACCACCCTTGCGATCCGGACTGCTCTGCGCTCGGCAGCCGTCGCTGCCATTAGTGCTTCGGCAGCGGCCGTCGGGATCGCGTCAGGCGCGGTGATAGTCGTTGGCGTTGCAGCGCTTGTTTACTACGCGTTGCGGGATAACAACGAACCGAAAGCCCTGAGCGTCCCGCTTTCAGATCTTACACCGTACAACACCGAAGAATTGCATGCCATCGCACGAGCCAACGGGGAGATCGCACTGCAGGTCGCGATCGGCTCCCGAGCAGTGGAAAACACCACAGAGTTTTCCGTTGCGGCCACGAACGGCAACACTGTGCCTCGTAAAGTTCCGGTACGCCTTGCCACCTACGATCCCGATCTAAACGTTTACCGGACCGACATCCCGAACGCGTCGTCCAGCGGCATGACTTGGACGCCCATTGTCAAACCGGGCAATGCGTCAACTGCGTTTCCGGTGGAGCAACCGAACGTTAGCCTCTACACCGGTGCGACTGTAACCGCCCTCGAAGGAAGGATAGATCCAAATCCGAAACTGGATCTCTATAGCTTTGGAGGTGTCATCTACGATTTCCCGATCGAGTCGGGTATTCCACCTCAGTATGTGGTGTTCAATAGCCCCTATGACGGTGCTGTTGTCGAAGGTGAGCACAGCGGCCGCGATTTCAACCCCGAGCAAGCGGGTGGGCCTGCTGTGAATATGGAGTGGACGGATGCAATCGCTTCACAAGAAGGAACCAACATCGTGAAATTACATACGTCTAAATTTCTTCAGTCCGATGCCAATAAGGTGATGATCGAGCGGCTGGACCGAATTCTCGGTGGAGAGCTTGAGATGACCGACATCGACCGACGCTTCTATACTCACGAAATCAGAGAATTTGAAAGATTCAAAGCTCTGGGGTATGGAGATACTGAAATGCCAGATCCTGACTCTCCCGTATGGAACAATGTTCATACTGCGACATTGGAAGACTTCAAATTGAAAGATGACCCGTCCCTACTCTATACACCAGAAGCACTAGCAGCTGCCGCGGAGCAGGATGAACGTGATTACCAAAAATTTCTGAAGGAGATGTGGAAATGAGCAATATTGAGCAGCTTGTTAACCATGAATCCTTGGATGATATCGTTACTGTCTTCGCATTAATTAAGACTCCACCATATTTAGACATGATGATCAGTCGCTACAAACCCGATACCATTAGGCATGGGGAGCTTCAACTCGCCTATAAACGACTATTCGAAAAAGGTGTATTAGTAAAAGGAGAAAAGGGATTGGCTACTAAAGGTCCTAATTGGACCCCTCCAACATTCGTTACAGAAAAACGATACGGCTGATTTAGATGATGCCCCAAGCTGCTTCCGCCGGCTTGGGGCCTCGCGCTCTTACAACGAATACTTCTGCAAATTCCCCATCATCTCTTTCAACGCTTCAATATTGTCCTTCGGATGCGCCGCCCCTTCGAAATCGCAAATCTGCTGCCAATGGGCAGCCACGTCCTCAGGCGAAAATCCAACCCGCGGATCAAACCCTGCCCCCAGGCTGCGTTCCCAGCGAACCTTGCCCATCCAGCCGCCGCCGACTTCGAACAGGCCGGAGGTTTCCTGGCAGTTCTCGCTGGCCAGGTACACCACCAGCGGGCTGACCAGTTCCGGCTTCAGTTGCTCGAACACTTGCGGCGGGATCAGGCCTTCGGTCATGCGGGTGCCGCCGGTCGGGGCGATGGCGTTGACCAGAATGTTGTTCTTGCGACCTTCGATGGCGAGGGTGCGGGTCAGGCCGTAGAGGCCGAGTTTGGCCATGCCATAGTTGGACTGGCCGAAGTTGCCGTAGATGCCCGAGGTGGACGCAGTGAAGATCACCCGACCGTAGTTTTGCTCACGCATGTGCGGCCAGGCCGCGCGGGTCACTTTGTAGGCCCCTTCGACGTGGACGCGGTAAACCAGGTCCCAGTCGGCGTCGTCCATCTTGTGGAAGGTCTTGTCGCGCAGGATCCCGGCATTGTTGACCACCACGTCGACCCGGCCAAAAACGTCGAGGGCGTGTTGCACAAGTTTGTCGCCATCGGTGACGGAGTCGTGGTTGGCCTCGGCGATGCCGCCGGCCTCGCGAATCTCCGCGACTACCCGGTCTGCCGCCGAAGCGTTGGCGCCCTCGCCCTGGGCCGAGCCGCCGAGATCGTTGACCAGAACCCTGGCGCCCTGCTTGGCGAACAGCAGTGCATGGGCGCGTCCCAGGCCACCACCTGCGCCGGTAATGATCACAACTTTATCTTCGAAGCGCACAGACTCATTCATTGGGGGACTCCAGCAGGCCTAGGGACGATAGGTCCGAGTGTCAGGCACGGCGCGGCGGGTCACAATGAACACGAGGAAGGCTGAATGGTGCGCGATAAGGCTGGGGGATGATTGACTGAAGAAGTAGACACGGTCCTGTGGCTGCTCAGGAGCAGGCCACTTTGCGCGGTTGCGACATCAATTGATCACGAAACTCCAGGTAGTGCCTGAGCACCTGCCCCGCAGCCTCGATCTGCGGGTAATGGCCGATGCCCGGCAAAACCACAGTGTCCGGCTCGGCAATCAGTTGCCGATAACGTTCGACCATATGCGCACCGGAGATCGGATCGACTTCGCCATCGATCACCCGCAACGGCACTTCACCACGCTGCATCGCTGTCACCCAACGGTCACGCCAGACTCGTCGTTCGGGGATGTAGCCGATCAATTTGTGCATGATCCGTGGCCCGCGATGGCTTTCCACCAGGCTCCAGAAGTCATCCATCTCGCTTTCGCTGGGGCGGGTGTGCGGCCCGAATATCTGCCGAAAACTCTTTACCAGTCCGTCCCGGCTGAAGGCGCGGCCGATCATCCAGCCCAACGGGCTGAGCAGCAGCTTTTGCACCAATACCGGACGATGGGTTTCAGGAAACAGGCCGCCGTTGAGAAACACGCAACTGGCCAGCATCACGCGCGATTCGTAATGCCTGGCCAGCAGTTCTTGCGCCACACTGTCGCCATAATCGTGGGCCAACAAGTGCACCGCTTGCTCGACCTTCAAATGCGCGAGTAGCGCCTCTTGCAGGTCCGCCTGCTCCAGCAGGCTGTATTCATGGTTCACCGGTTTGGCGGAATCACCGAAACCCAACATGTCGCAGGCAATCACACGAAAACGCTGGGCCAGCGGCTGCCAAAGGTAGTGCCAGTCCCAACTGGCTGTAGGAAAGCCATGAATGAGCAGCAGGGGCTCGCCCTGACCTGCCGTCCAGTAGCGGATGGCCTGCCCGCGGAATTCAAACATCTGGCTGCGTTTGCGCCAGACACACAGCGGGATCTCGGGGAGTTCCATCAGAGTTTGTAACCCGGGTCGAGTTTATCGAGTTTGCGCAGCAGCGCCGGCCAGGCCAACGCTCCGCCCATTCCTTGAGCACTTCGGGTAACGCCAGCAATCATCGCCTTGGCACCGGCCAGAACCTGTGGCTCGATGGCAATCAGTTCGGCACTGCCGTTTTGCGCCATGACCTGAATGTCACAGGCGCGCTGGAAGGTAAACATCATCAGAAACGTGTCGGCGATGGTGCTGCCGCAGGTCAGCAAACCGTGGTTATGCAACATCAGGAAGTTGTTTTCGCCCAGATCGGCCTGCAACCGCGCTTTTTCTTCATGGTTGAGTGCGACACCTTCATAGGGGTGATAAGCCAGGCTGGAAAGAACAAACAGTGCCTGCTGGCTGATTGGCACAATGCCCTGTTTCTGCGCCGATACGGCGACACCCGACGCCGTATGGGTATGCAACACGCAAACGACGTCGTGTCGCACTTCATGCACCGCGCTATGGATGGTGTACCCCGCCGGATTGATCTCGTAGGGGCTGTCCATCAGTTTGTTGCCCGCCTGATCGACCTTGACCAGGCTCGATGCGGTGATTTCGTCAAACATCAGCCCGAACGGGTTGATCAGGAAGTCTTCAGTGCCCGGCACCTTTGCCGAGATGTGGGTAAAAATCAGATCATCCCAGCCATGCTGCGCTACCAGTCGGTAACAGGCAGCGAGGTCGACGCGAGTTTGCCACTCGGCTGCACTGACCCGGTCTTTTACACGATTGGGGGATAAGACTGGAGCTATGTACACGGCCAGAAACCTCGGTCTTTTTATTATGGTGTGTATCCAATGATTACCGAGTCTAGTCCCCCGCAGGGTTCGTGTAGTTGCATTGGCAGCCAGCTTGATGGCCCGGCGAGTCAGTCGCTGTGGGAAACCGCATCGGTGTCAAAGTACCGACGCCAGTCATGGTCAGGTGGGCAGTGAATGCCTGGCCGCCAGAACCATGACTGCTTCTGCAATTGGGTGTCTCTCAGCCCTGCAAGGCGCTGATCAGTTGGGCTAGCCAAGGCTCGGCGTCCGTCTCCGGGGTCACGCTTTCGCTGGCATCCAGACGCAGCATCGGTACGACTTCACGAACGCCCATCTCGCTGAACAATTCCCGCATCAGTTCGCCGCCGCCGCAAAACGTATCGCCATAGCTGGCATCACCCAATCCGATCACGGCGCCCGGCAGGCCACGCCAGGCGGCGGGCAACTGGTCACGAATCGTCGAATACAGGGGTTGCAGGTTGTCCGGCAACTCGCCCATGCCTGTGGTCGAAGTCACTGCCAGAAAGGCTTGCGGGCCATAGGCCAGAACGTCTGCAAGCGTGCCTCGCGGGTTGTGCCAGGTGTCGAAACCGGCGGCTTGCAAAATGCTCGCTGCGTGGCGGGCAACTTCTTCCGCCGAGCCATAGACCGAGCCGGAAATGATGGCGACTTTCATCAATCTGAATCCTGATACCAAGTAGAGGACCGGGATATTAACAGCACGCTGTTGAATGTTCTTTTAGAATGCAATCGACAATCAATCACGAATGGATGCCACGATGATTAACGCGCAGCTTTTGCAGATGGTCATAAATGCCTCTAACGACGGCATCGTGATTGCCGAAAAGGAAGGCGATCAAGACAACATCCTGATTTACGTCAACCCGGCGTTCGAACGCCTGACAGGCTACACCAGTGAAGAAATCCTCTATCAGGACTGCCGCTTTCTGCAGTCCGGCGACCGGGATCAGGAAGCGCTGACATCTATTCGCGCCGCGCTGAAAGGCCAAGGATCCTGCCGGGAAATCCTCAGAAACTACCGCAAGGACGGCACGCCGTTCTGGAACGAATTGTCCCTTTCGACGGTGAAGAACCCCAACGACGGACAAACCTATTTCGTCGGCGTGCAGAAAGACGTCACCGCTCAGGTCAAGGCGCAACAGCGTGTGGTTCAGCTTGAAGCACAGGTGGCCGCGCTAAAGTCTGAGCTTGCAGCACTGCAGGCGACGAACGGTAGAAACAAAACCGAGAACTAATGGTCATTAACTATAATCACCAATGACTTTGTAATTATACCTTTCGAGTTGACCATGCATCGTGACGCGCTCCTGACCCAGGATGAGCTGGATTTCATCCAGACCATGCAACACAACCCGCAGCTAAATGTGCGGGATGCAACGTCGAGCCTGCTCGTCAACGGTGGATCGCAAATCCGTGACTTGCTCACCCGGCTGGCAGCGCATGAACAGGTGACCATTCAGGCGAGTTTCGAAAACCAGCAAATAGCCTTCCCCCTGCACCTGGTGGAAGACGAATTCCATGCCTTGCATTTACGCCTTGGTGTTCCTGCCATTTATGAAGACGGGCCGTTGGTCCGACCATGGCGGCTGGTGCTCAAGGAACCTGTGGCACTGGAGAACGCCACTGGCCAACCCGGCACAATGTGGGTGCATGAAGTGTCGTTCAAAGGGGTTTTGCTGGAAGTGCGCAACAAGACCAAACCGCCCAAGCATTTTGCCCTGTGGTTCAGCCCTTCGGGCTATGAGCGGATCGCGTTGCGCGGCACCTTTGAGAAAGAAACCGAACAGGGTTTCTACGCCTACCAATTGAACCAGAGTGATACCGACGAAACCGAACGCCTGCGCCAGTACATCCTGCAGCAGCATCGGCTGACTCACCCCGCCTTGCATCAATGACTGTCAAGTATCGAGATTGCCTGCCAGGAACTGATTCAGACGTTGGCACATGACATCGCCGTCGTGACCCAGGCAACCGATGGATGATCCGGCCAGTTCCTCTTCCGCCAAATCAGAAGCATCCCCGGCCAGCAACAACCGGCATTCCAGGCTCATGGCCAGGCGGTTCAAGCGCCGGGGCAAGTCGGCTGCCGGCAGGTGATTGGAGAACAACACCAGCGCCTCGGGCCTGATCCTTTCGCAGACCAGGGGCAGTTCGTCTAGCAACTGACCGATATTCAGTACTCGCACTCCCGCCTGCCCTACGCCAAGAAACAGCGAGGCAACCAGCAATTCCAGTTCCCGGCACTGGCCGGCCAGGGCGCCGACAATCACCCTTCGAGGATCTGTACCGCGATTCAACAGCAGTCGTTGCAGCACTCGATCCCGCAGGAAACCATCGAAGAACAGCCACTCGCTGGAGCCGCCGAATCTATCCTGGCGATGCAGCAATTGCTTCCAGACAGGCATCAGAATGTCTTGAAACACCACCGCTTGGGAATATGTGGAAAAGATCTGCCCGTAGATCCGCTCCAGCTGGATCTCGTCAAACGCGCTGACGGCAGCCTGAACCTGCTGCTGCCATTGCGCGTAGTCGGCTTGCACCAGGTCGTTGGGAATCAGATGCGCCAATGGCTGCAACGGAGCAGACCTGGCCAGTATCGTGCCAATCTTGCTGACAGCAACACCGCGCTCTATCCAGCCCAGAATACTGCGAACACGCTCAATATCGGTCATCGAATACAGGCGATGCCCACTTTCGGTGCGCGTGGGCACGATCAGCCCATGACGGCGCTCCCAGGCCCGGAGCGTGACCGGGTTGACTCCTGTCAGGCGCGCCACCTCGCGAATCGGAAACAACTCTTGCTGTTCCAGCGAAGCGGACACCTGTACACCTGAAGCAGCATCAGTGAGTACGGGCATCGGCGTTCTACGTCCATGTGTAGTTCGGCCCCCCATTTAACGCTCTTGCACCACTTTGATTCAAGCCATCGCTGCTCGAAAAACAACAAATACGAAAACAGGTAGAATACGGAATAGTCCTTGCTAGTCCCCAGAGGCAGCCCACCACCCCGGCGCTGTGCCTGGCGAAGTTCCTACCCGGAACATCGCAGACGTATTTACGGAGATACACAATGTCTACCTCACCCGTCACGCTGATGGTTGCTCGCCGCGTTGCCGATGGCCGCTATCAGGAGCTGATCGCCTGGTTGCGCGAAGGCGAACAACTGGCCACCGACTTCCCCGGCTATCTCGGCTCCGGCGTGCTTGCTCCGCCGCCCGACGATGACGAATTCCAGATCATCTTTCGCTTCGCCGACGAGCAGACCCTGCACGCCTGGGAGCACTCCGCTTCGCGCACTGCCTGGCTCGGACGTGGCAGCGATCTGTTCGCCCATCCAACCGAACATCGAGTAAGCGGTATCGAAGGCTGGTTCGGTGCGGCCGGTCAACGACCGCCACGCTGGAAACAGGCAGTGGCGATCTGGCTGGCATTTTTTCCGGTATCGATGCTGTTCAACTTTGTACTGGGCCCATTGCTCAGTGACATGGCATTGCTGCCCAAGGTGTTAGTCAGCACCCTGTGCCTGACGCCGATGATGGTGTACCTCTTCATTCCCCTCTCGACCCGGTTGCTGGCCAACTGGTTGAATGCCACGCCTGCACGCCACTTGCACGTCGAGCCCTCCACGCAAAATCATAGATAAACCTGCGGGAGCGAGCCTGCTCGCGATGAGGCCGCCACATTCAACATCAGTGGCGCCTGATCTACCGCCATCGCGAGCAGGCTGGCTCCCTCAGACGACGCACCCTCGATAGGTGAACACCGCCGCGCGCTGGTATAGTTTTGCTATTACCGCGACGTGAGCCGTTCATGACCTCTTCCGCAGCCCCCATTCTCATCACCGGCGCCGGCCAGCGTGTCGGCCTGCACTGCGCGCAACGATTGCTTGAAGACGGCCACCGGGTGATCTTCACCTACCGCACCGAGCGCCCGGGCGTGCGAGCCCTGCGCGATCTGGGGGCGACTGCACTGTTCGCGGATTTCTCCAGTGAAACCGGGATTTTCGCATTCATCCGCGACCTGAAAACCCATACCGACAGCCTGCGGGCGATTGTCCATAACGCTTCCGAATGGCTGGCCGAAACCCCCGACACCGATGCCGCAGCGTTCACGCGCATGTTCAGCGTGCACATGCTGGCGCCCTACCTGATCAACCTGCATTGCGCTGATTTGCTGCAACGCTCGACGCCGGCCGACATCGTGCACATCGGCGATGACGTGACCCGCAAGGGCAGCAGCAAGCACATTGGCTATTGCGCCAGTAAAGCCGGGCTCGACAGCCTGACCCTGTCCTTCGCCGCGAAGTACGCGCCAGGCATCAAGGTCAACGGCATCGCGCCAGCCCTGCTACTGTTCAATGCCGATGACGATGCGGCCTACCGCGCCAAGGCGCTAGCCAAATCCGCACTGGGCATTGAGCCTGGCAGCGAAGTGATCTACCAAAGCCTGCGCTATTTGCTCGATAACCCTTATGTGACCGGCACCACACTGACCGTCAACGGCGGACGGCACGTCAAATAACCGCCCCGCGAGGATGTTCCATGACGCTACCCCTGCCCCGGCAGTCCTTGTCCCAGAGCTATCGCGAGATCCTCATCGGCCTTGGTGAAAATCCCGAGCGCGAAGGCTTGCTCGATACACCGGCACGGGCGGCCAAAGCCATGCAGTACCTCTGCCACGGGTACGATCAAAGTATCGAAGAGATCGTCAACGGCGCGTTGTTCGCCTCGGACAACGATGAAATGGTCATCGTCGACAACATCGAACTGTATTCTCTGTGCGAACATCATCTGTTGCCCTTCATCGGCAAGGCTCATGTGGCTTATATTCCAACGGGCAAGGTGCTGGGCCTGTCGAAGATTGCGCGGTTGGTGGACATGTTCGCCCGTCGCCTGCAAATCCAGGAAAACCTCACTCGGCAAATTGCCGACGCGGTACAACAAGTGACCGGCGCGGCCGGCGTTGCGGTGGTCATCGAGGCGCAGCACATGTGCATGATGATGCGCGGCGTCGAAAAACAGAATTCGACCATGAACACCTCGGTGATGCTCGGCGCCTTCCGCGAGTCGAGCAACACCCGCCAGGAGTTCCTGCAATTGATTGGACGGAGCAAGAAGTAATGCCACAACTTCAACCAGGCATGGCACGCATCCGGGTCAAGGACCTGTGCCTGCGCACCTTCATCGGGATCAACGAGGATGAAATCCTCAACAAGCAGGATGTGTTGATCAACCTGACGATTCTGTATGCGGCGCAGGATGCCGTGCGTGACAACGATATCGATCACGCGTTGAATTACCGCACCATCACCAAAGCGATCATCGCGCACGTGGAAGGCAATCGATTCGCCTTGCTCGAACGCCTGACCCAGGAAATTCTCGATCTGGTCATGGCCAATGAATCGGTGCTGTACGCCGAAGTCGAGGTCGACAAACCTCATGCCCTGCGTTTTGCAGAGTCGGTGTCGATAACGCTCGCAGCGAGCCGTTAGCTTCAAGCGGCAAGCGGCAAGCTGTAAACTTCACCGCACCGCAATCCACTTGCAGCTCGAAGCTTGCCGCTCAAAGCTGTCTCGAAGAGACCCCCATGACCGATCAACAACGCCTGGAACTCGAAGCCGCCGCCTTTCGCCGGCTGGTGGCCCATCTGGACAGCCGCAAGGATGTACAGAACATCGACCTGATGAACCTCTCGGGGTTCTGCCGCAACTGCCTGTCGAAGTGGTACAAGGCCGCGGCTGACGAACGCCAGATCGACGTCAGCCTTGATGACGCCCGTGAAGTCGTCTACGGCATGCCGTACGCCGAGTGGAAAGCCCAATACCAGCAAGAAGCCAGCGCCGAACAACAAGCGGCGTTCGCCAAAGGAAAACCCAATGAGTGATTTGAACACCTTGCGCACCAGCCTGAAGAGCGGCGAACACGTTTTCGCCGATACCCTGGCGTTCATCGCCGCCGGCTATGACTATCAGCCTCAGGCATTCAACAACGGCGGTGTGGAAAACGCCGCCTTGCAAAACGAAGGTTCGTGCAAGACCCTGGGCCTGGCCCTGCTGGAAGGGTTGAGCGATGAAGAAGCGCTGTTGGCGTTTGGCGAGCATTACCGCTCGGTGCTGGCCACCCCTGAAGGCAGCGACCACGGCAATATCCGTGCATTGATCGCCAATGGGCTGGCCGGGGTGAAGTTCGCCCGGCAGCCCCTGACCCGCCGCTGATTCAACTTGTAGGAGCGAGCCTGCTCGCGATGAACCTGAGAACGCTGCGGGGTATCTGGCGCCCAGCGTTATCGTTAACGACCATCGCGAGCATGCTCGCTCCTACAGGGTCTGCGCCACATCGCCGCGATGAACCTGGGAATGCTGCAGGGTATCTGGCGCCCAGCGTAATCGTTCGCGAGCATCGCGAGCATGCTCGCTCCTGCAGGGTCTGCGCCACATCGCCGCGATGAACCTGGGAATGCTGCGGGGTATCTGGCGCCCAGCGTAATCGTTCGCGAGCATCGCGAGCAGGCTCGCTCCTACAGGGGTTGCGCCTGATCGAACAGCACATCCAGACTTTTAAGATTGATCCCGCCACTTTATTTCGTTTGTCCGGTAGCGCTGATCGCGGCTTAGATAAAAGAAGCCTCCCTTCTTTCGAGCCGGTCATCCATGAACAGCGAAAGCATCAGTCAGTCGATCAACATCGTTCACCCTGTCACGCTCAGCCACGGCAAAAATGCCGAGGTCTGGGACACCGATGGCAAACGCTACATCGACTTTGTCGGCGGCATCGGCGTGCTGAACCTCGGCCACTGCCATCCGCGTATCGTCCAGGCCATTGGCGAACAAGCGACAAAACTGACTCATTACGCTTTCAACGCTGCGCCCCATACGCCCTACATCGAGTTCATGGACCGCCTCTGCGCGTTTATCCCGGTGGATTACCCGGTCAGCGGAATGTTCACCAACAGCGGCGCCGAGGCGGCTGAAAACGCCTTGAAGATCGTTCGCGGCGCTACGGGTCGCACGGCAGTCGTCGCCTTTGATGGCGCCTTCCACGGTCGCACACTGGCCACCCTCAATCTCAACGGCAAAGTTGCCCCCTACAAACAGAAAGTCGGCGTGTTGCCCGGCCCGGTGTACCACCTGCCCTTCCCCAGCCAGGATAACGACGTGACCTGCGCCGAGGCCCTGAAGGCCATGGAGCGGTTGTTCAGCGTCGAGATCGATGTCGACGACGTGGCCTGTTTCATCGTCGAACCGGTGCAGGGTGAAGGCGGTTTCCTGGCCATGGACGTGCAATTCGCCCAGGCGCTGCGGCGCTTGTGCGACGAGAAGGGCATCCTGCTGATCGCCGATGAAATCCAGTCCGGCTTCGGCCGTACCGGGCAGCGCTTTGCCTTCTCGCGGCTGGGCATCGAGCCGGACCTGATCCTGCTGGGCAAAAGCATCGCCGGCGGCGTACCGCTGGGCGCGGTGGTCGGGCGCAAGGCACTGCTCGACAACTTGCCCAAGGGCGGACTCGGTGGCACCTATTCGGGCAACCCCATCGCGTGCGCTGCCGGGCTGGCGACGCTGGACGTAATGACCGACGCCAATCTGCAAGCCTGGGGTTCGCAGCAGGAGGAGGCGATTGTCAGCCGCTACCAATCCTGGCGCGATCGCAACCTGTCCCCCTACCTCGGACGCCTGACCGGCGTTGGCTCGATGCGTGGCATTGAACTGGCCAACGCCGACGGCACACCGGCCTCGGCGCAGTTGACGCAACTGCTGGGCCTGGCGCGGGAAGCCGGGTTGCTGCTGATGCCAAGTGGCAAGTCGCGGCACATTGTTCGGCTGTTGGCGCCGCTGACTACCGAGGCGGCGGTATTGGAGGAAGGCCTGGATATTCTTGAAGCGTGCCTGGCCAGACTGTCCTGACAACCTGATCCCTGTAGAAGCCGGCTTGCTGGCGAAGGCGGTGTGTCAGGCGAGCTCAATGTGGGTTGATGCACCGTCATCGCCGGCAAGCCGGCTCCCACATTAGGTCCGGAATGTAATCAGGCACTAAATTGTGGACAAAAAAAACCGGCCGAAGCCGGTTTTTTTACGAACACAGAATCAAGCGTTTTTCAGATTGTCGAGGTAGCGCTCTGCATCCAGTGCCGCCATGCAGCCGGCGCCGGCCGAGGTGATGGCCTGACGGTACACGTGGTCTGCTACGTCGCCAGCGGCGAAGATACCTTCAAGGTTGGTCGCAGTGGCGTTGCCGTCACGGCCGCCCTGCACGACCAGGTAGCCGTCTTTGAGGGTCAACTGGCCCTCGAACAGCGAAGTGTTCGGGGTGTGGCCGATGGCGATGAACACGCCGTCGACCTTGATTTCGTCGAAGCTGCCGTCGTTGTTCTTCAGACGCGCGCCGGTCACGCCCATGTTGTCGCCCAGGACTTCGTCCAGGGTCGCGTTCAGCTTCAGGATGATCTTGCCTTCGGCAACCCGGGCATTGAGCTTGTCGATCAGGATCTTCTCGGCGCGGAAGGTTTCGCGACGGTGGATCAGGGTCACGGTGCTGGCAATGTTGGCCAGGTACAGTGCTTCTTCCACCGCTGTGTTGCCACCACCGACCACGGCCACTGGCTTGTTGCGATAGAAGAAACCGTCGCAGGTAGCGCAGGCGGAAACGCCTTTGCCCATGAACGCTTCTTCCGATGGCAGGCCCAGGTAACGAGCGCTGGCACCGGTGGCGATGATCAGGGCATCACAGGTGTAGGTCGCGCTGTCACCGGTCAGGGTGTACGGCTTGGCAGCGAAGTCCACGGCATTGATGTGATCGAAAACGATCTCGGTTTCAAAACGCTCGGCGTGCTCTTTCATCCGCTCCATCAGCGCAGGGCCGGTCAGACCGTGGACATCGCCAGGCCAGTTGTCGACTTCGGTGGTGGTAGTCAGTTGACCGCCGGCCTGCATGCCGGTGATCAGCAGTGGCTTGAGGTTGGCACGGGCGGCATAGACCGCGGCGCTGTAACCGGCAGGGCCGGAACCGAGAATAATCACTCGCGAATGACGAACTTCAGACATGACCTGCTCCTGTTGACCGGCCCGGAACACCTGGCGCGGAACGCCGGATCGCCGGCGGGAATAAAAAAGAACGGTTGCAAGCACTTGAGGAAGGCTTGAACCCGACCGTCCTGTAAAAAGTTGGGTGCAGCGTATCGAGGGGGCGAAGATTAAGGAAATACCGAATAACAATCCAGCTCATAGGTGGTCTCTATTCCATCACCGTGACTAAAGGGACGTCTTTGTTACAGTGAATGTCGATACCGCCGCCGCGCTTTCACCTGCACCGCAAAGCCGGTAAGGTCGGCGCGTTTTCCCTCTGCTCGGAGCCCGTTATGCCCGCCCCCGTTCTGTCCGGCCCGCAATACCTGCGCGAAGGCCTCAAGCTGGTGCTGAGTCCCGGCCTGCGCCTGTTTGTGCTTTTGCCGCTGGCGATCAACCTGGTGCTGTTCGTCGGATTGATCTATCTGGCCGGTCATCAATTCAGCCTGTGGGTCGATGCGCTGATGCCGTCCCTGCCCGACTGGCTGAGTTTTCTCAGTTACATCCTCTGGCCGTTGTTCGTGGTTCTGGTGGGGTTGATGGTGTTCTTCACCTTCACCATGCTCGCCAACGTCATCGCCGCGCCGTTCAACGGTTTTCTCGCGGAGAAAGTCGAGGTGGTGGTACGCGGCACTGACGACTTCCCGGCTTTCAGCTGGGGCGAACTGGTCGCAATGGTTCCGCGAACATTGGCCCGGGAGATGCGCAAACTCGGCTACTTCCTGCCGCGGGCAATCGGGCTGTTCATCCTCTCGTTCATCCCGGTGCTGAACATCATTGCCGCGCCGCTATGGCTGCTGTTCGGGGTGTGGATGATGGCGATCCAGTACATCGACTACCCGGCGGACAACCACAAGCTGGGCTGGAACGAGATGCTCGCCTGGCTGCGCGAAAAGCGCTGGCAGAGCATGAGCTTTGGCGGGAGCGTTTATCTGGTGCTGCTGATCCCGGTGGTCAACATCCTGATGATGCCGGCCGCCGTGGCCGGGGCGACGCTGTTCTGGGTGCGTGAGCGCGGTGCCGAGAATCTGGTGGCCCAGCGCTAAGCGGTCGTCACAAATCCATCATCCCGACGTCACACTGACGACATGACCCCAATCGACACTGGGGTCATGACGACAACTCTGCATATCACCCTGATCACCGAAACCTTCCCACCGGAAATCAACGGCGTGGCCAACACCCTTGGCCGTTTGTGCGATGGCTTGCGCGCGCGCGGGCATCAGGTGGAGCTGGTACGACCGCGCCAGGGCTGTGACCAGCAACAGGGCAGCGACGATGAATTGATGTTGTGCCGGGGCTGGCCGCTGCCGGGCTATCCTGGCCTGCAGTGGGGCCAGTCGTCGATGCATAAGCTGTTGCGACGCTGGAAGCGTCATCGCCCGGACGTGCTGTACATCGCCACTGAAGGACCGCTGGGGTTGTCGGCATTGCGCGCCGCACGGCGCCTGGGTATTTCTGTGGTCAGTGGCTTTCACACCAATTTCCAGCAATACACCAGCGAGTACGGCCTTGGCCTGCTGACACGTTTGCTGACTCATTACTTGCGCTGGTTTCATAACCGCTCCAATTTGACCCTGGTACCCAGTGTCAGTCAGCGAATGGAACTGGAACGGCGTCATTTCGAACGCCTGGCCTTGCTGTCCAGGGGTGTCGACAGCCAATTGTTTCACCCCGCCAAACGCCTGAATGCCCTGCGCGAGCAATGGGGGTTGGCCGAGCAAGACATTGCCGTCATTCATGTCGGTCGTCTGGCTGTGGAAAAGAACCTCGGCTTGCTCAAACGTACATTTGACGCCCTCAAGACAAATTATCCACAGCACGTTCTCAAGCTGATCGTGGTCGGCGACGGCCCGCAGCGTCAGGAGCTGCAACGGGAACTGCCCGAGGCGGTTTTCTGCGGCGCCCAGCGTGGCGAAGCCCTGGCCTGCCATTACGCCTCGGGGGATGTGTTTTTGTTCCCGAGCCTGACCGAAACCTTCGGCAATGTGGTGCTTGAAGCGCTCGCCTCGGGGCTTGGGGTAGTGGCCTACGACCAGGCGGCGGCAGCCCAGCATATTCGGCATGGCTACAACGGAGTATTGGCTATGCCGGGGGATGAAGAGGCGTTCTGCGATGCAGCGGCGTGGTTGCTGGAGGAGCGCGAAGCGTTGCGCAATATCAGGCTCAATGCGCGACAGCATGCCAGTCGACAGGGTTGGGCGACGATTATCGAGCAATTCGAGGGGCAGTTGCGTGGGGCGTGTGCCGGGGAACTGGTGGTGCCGAATACACCGATTGTTCCCTGATTTTGTAGTGCCCTTTAGTCAGTCTTCGCGAGCAAGCCCGCTCCCACAGGTGACCGGATTATCTCAGAGAGATGAGGTCAAATGTGGGAGCGGGCTTGCTCGCGAAGGCGTAAGTCCAGACGTCGCTTAAACCAGCGTCATCAACGCCTCACGACTGAACGGCAGGATGTCTTCCTCGCGACCGTCACGTACTTTCTGCGCCCAGTCCGGGTCAACCAGCAAGGCACGACCGACCGCAACCAGGTCGAACTCATCGTTGTTCAGGCGCTCCAGCAGCTTCTCCAGGCTGGCAGGCTGCGCGACCTTGTCGGTGTTGACCATAAACTGCAGGAACTCGCCGTCCAGGCCGACGCTGCCCACAGTGATGGTTGGCTTGCCGGTGAGTTGGCGGGTCCAGCCTGCCAGGTTCAGCTCGGAACCGTCGAATTCCGGCTCCCAGAAACGGCGGGTCGAGCAGTGAAAAATATCCACACCCGCATCAGACAACGGCTTGAGGAACTCGCCCAGCGCCTCCGGGGTTTGTACCAGGCGCGCGGTGTAGTCCTGCTGTTTCCACTGCGAAAAGCGCAAGATAATCGGGAAATCTTCCCCGACTGCGGCACGCACCGCCTGAATCAGCTCGATGGCGAAGCGCGAACGGTTGGCCAGGCTGCCGCCGTATTCGTCGGTGCGCTGGTTGCTGCCTTCCCAGAAGAACTGGTCGACCAGATAACCGTGGGCGCCGTGGATTTCCACGCCGTCCATGCCGATGCTCTGGGCATCCTTGGCAGCCTGGGCAAACGCGGCGATCACCTCCTGGATATCTTGTTTAGTCATGCCGTGAACCACGACCTGGCCGTCCTTCACTTTTTCCGACGGGCCGTAACCCGGCACGCTGGCGTCCGGCTCGGTGCCGATGCGACGCACGCTGCCCACATGCCACAGTTGCGGAACGATCTTGCCGCCTTCGGCGTGGACCGCGTCGACGACTTTTTTCCAGCCGGCCAGAGCCGCTTCACCGTAGAAATGCGGAACGTTCGGGTAACCGTTAGAAGCCTGGTGCCCGACGGTGGTGCCTTCGGTGATGATCAGGCCGACGCCCGCAGCGGCGCGACGACGGTAGTATTCGATCACTTTGGAATTAGGGACGCCACCTGGGGAAAACGAGCGGGTCATCGGCGCCATGACGACGCGGGTCGGCAATTGGAGGGTGCCGAGGTGGAACGGTTTGAACAGGGCTTTTACTGGCATGGGACGCTCCACGGAAGAATGACTTTATGACAGCCATAATATTGCGTCCGCAAAGCATTTAACAGCATTATTGATTTTGGTGATTAAGGCTCAAAAGGTAACGAATAACGTTGTAGTAGCGAGCCTGCTCGCGATAAACCTGAGAACGCCGTGGGGTGTCAGTTACCCCGCGTTATCGTTCACGACCATCGCGCGCATGCTCGCTCCTCCAGGGGGACGTCAGCTCAGGGCTTTTTCAATCGCATGGACAATGGTCGGATCATCCGGCGCCGTGCGCGGCGAGAAACGCGCCAGTACGCGGCCGTCCTTGCCCAACAGGAACTTCTCGAAGTTCCAGGTGATGTCGCCGGGGAACTCCGCGCCCTCTCCCGCCAGCAGGCGGTACAACTGATGACGCTCGTGTCCGTTGACTTCCAGCTTGCTGGATAACGGAAAGGTCACGCCATAGTTGAGGCTGCAGAAATCCTTGATCTCCTGCTCGCTACCCGGTTCCTGCCCGGCAAACTGGTTGCAGGGCAAGCCCAGCACGCTGAAGCCTTTGGCCTTGTATTGCTGGTAAAGGTTTTCCAGCGCTGCGTACTGCGGAGTCAGGCCACATTTGGACGCGACGTTAACCACCAGCACAACTTGCCCTTTGAAGGGCGCCAGTGGTAGCTCCTGTCCATCCAGGGCTGTCAATTTAAGGTCGTGAAAAGCACTCATCGCGTACTCCAGATTCCCGTGTTCTTCTCGAAACAGCCACTTGGCGGTGTCGCCGGGACGACCGCAGACTAAAAAGGCGCCCTCGGGGCGCCTCTCCAGTTATCTGAGCTTAGCGCAGAAATCAGTGGTGATGGCCACCTTCGCCATGGACGTGACCATGAGCGATTTCTTCCTGGCTGGCATCACGGATGTTGATGATCTTGACCTGGAAATTCAGGCGCTGACCAGCCAACGGGTGGTTGCCGTCAACGGTAACGTCGTCGCCATCGAGGTCGCGAATGGTCACGATCTGCATCTGGCCGTCCGGAGCGGAAGCGTGGAACTGCATGCCCACTTCCAGTTCATCGACGCCTTCGAACATGCTGCGGCTCAGGGTGCTGACCAGTTCGGCAGCGTATTCGCCGTAAGCGTCTTCAGGTTCAACGGCTACAGTCAGTTCGTCGCCGACGGCCTTGCCTTCCAGTGCCTTTTCCAGGCCCGGGATGATATTGCCTGCACCTTGCAGGTAAACCAGCGGCGCGCCGCCGGCGGAGCTGTCGATGACCTCACCAGCGTCGTTGGTCAGGGTATAGTCGATGGAGACAGCCTTATTGGCGGCGATCAGCATGGGGCGAGACCTTTTGCATAAGAAATTTGAAAGACCAAGTTTAGCGAAGCCATCGCCCGAAAGCGAACACAACCCGGACAGACGGGGTGTGACGATCACAGGCTTCCATCAGGACGAGGACGGGCACTGGGTGGCCGAGCTTTCCTGCGGCCATACCCAACACCTGCGGCATCAGCCGCCGTGGCAATCCCGGGCCTGGGTCATGGACCCTGCGCAACGCCAGGAAAAAATAGGCCAGCCCTTTGCTTGCGGTTGGTGCGCACAAGGCTCGGTTAGCGATAATCTTGACCACTGAATTTCGGTAGAGGGCCAGTCATAGGCCGTCACCATTGCCATGCACCTCAAGAGAATCCGCATGCAAACTTTTTTTATCGCCCCCACCGATTTTGGCGTGGGTCTGACCTCCATCAGCCTCGGGCTGGTGCGCACCCTTGAGCGGGCCGGCCTGAAAGTCGGCTTCTTCAAGCCGATTGCCCAGCCCCATCCCGGCGACACCGGGCCCGAGCGCTCCACCGAGCTGGTGGCCCGCACCCACGGGCTCAAACCACCACAGCCTTTGGGCCTGGCCCATGTCGAGCGCATGCTGGGCGATGGTCAACTGGACGAATTGCTCGAAGAGATCATCACGCTCTATCAGCAGGCCGCCATCGGCAAGGACGTGCTGATCGTCGAAGGCATGGTGCCGACCCGCAGCGCCAGCTACGCCGCACGGGTCAACCTGCATCTGGCCAAGAGCCTCGACGCCGAGGTGATTCTGGTCTCGGCACCGGAAAACGAAGTGCTGACCGAACTGTCCGGCCGCGTGGAATTGCAGGCGCAATTGTTCGGTGGCCCGAAGGACCCGAAAGTCCTTGGCGTGATTCTCAACAAGGTCAAGACCGACGAGAGCATGGAGGCGTTCGCCGCACGGCTGAAGGAACATTCGCCACTGTTGCGCAGCGGCGATTTCCGCCTGCTGGGCTGCATTCCGTTCCAGCCGGAATTGAACGCGCCGCGCACCCGCGACGTAGCCGACCTGATGGGCGCGCAAGTGCTCAACGCCGGCGACTACGAAACCCGACGCATGACCAAAATCATCATTTGCGCGCGCACCATGCGCAACACTGTGGAGCTGCTCAAGCCCGGCGTGCTGGTGGTAACCCCCGGCGATCGCGACGACATCATCCTCGCCGTCAGCCTCGCGGCGATGAATGGCGTGCCTCTGGCCGGCCTGTTGCTGACCAGCGACACCCTGCCCGACCCGCGCATCATGGACCTGTGCCGAGGCGCCTTGCAGGCTGGCCTGCCGGTGTTGTCGGTGAGCACCGGCTCCTACGACACCGCCAACCAGTTGAACGGCCTGAACAAGGAGATCCCCATCGATGACCGCGAGCGCGCGGAGATCATCACCGATTTCGTCGCCAGCCATCTGGACGCCAACTGGCTGCACCAGCGCTGCGGCACACCTCGGGAGATGCGCCTGTCGCCGGCGGTATTCCGCTATCAATTGATCCAGCGCGCCCAAGGCGCCAACAAGCGCATCGTCCTGCCCGAAGGCAGCGAGCCGCTGACCGTGCAGGCCGCGGCGATCTGCCAGGCGCGCGGCATCGCTCGCTGCGTGTTGCTGGCCAAACCCGAAGACGTGCAGGCGGTCGCTCGCGCCCAGGGCATCGAGCTGCCGCCGGGGCTGGAAATCCTCGATCCGGATTTGATCCGCGAGCGCTACGTCGAACCCATGGTCGCCCTGCGCAAAAGCAAGAGCCTCAACGCGCCAATGGCCGAGCAGCAACTGGAAGACACCGTGGTGATCGGCACCATGATGCTGGCGCTGGATGAGGTCGACGGCCTGGTATCGGGTGTCATTCACTCCACCGCCAACACCATCCGCCCGGCCCTGCAGCTGATCAAGACCGCGCCCGGCTGCACCTTGGTGTCGTCGGTGTTCTTCATGCTGTTTCCCGAAGAAGTGCTGGTCTATGGCGACTGCGTCATGAACCCGCACCCGAGCGCGAGTGAACTGGCCGAGATTGCCCTGCAAAGCGCCGACTCGGCCGCTGCGTTCGGCATCACGCCACGGGTGGCTATGATCAGCTACTCCAGCGGTGATTCGGCCAGTGGCGAAGAAGTCGAAAAAGTGCGCGAGGCCACCCTGCTCGCCCACGAACAGCAAAATTCACTGCTGATCGATGGCCCGTTGCAGTACGACGCCGCCGCCAACGAAACCGTGGCCCGGCAACTGGCGCCGAACAGCCAGGTGGCCGGTCGCGCCACGGTATTCGTGTTCCCCGACCTCAACACCGGCAACACCACTCACAAAGCCGTGCAGCGCAGCGCCGACTGCGTCAGCCTCGGGCCGATGCTGCAAGGCCTGCGCAAACCGGTGAACGACCTGCCGCGCGGCGCGCAGGTCGACGACATCGTCTATACCATCGCACTGACCGCGATTCAGGCTGCCAACCGACCTATGGATATTTAAATGCTGGATTTTCTACCTGCACCGCTGCGAGGCGTGATCGCCTCTGTGCTGTTGGCTCTGAACACGATATTGCTCTGCACCTTTCTGTTCTGCGTGGCGCTGTTGAAAGCCTTGCCGTTCGCCCTTACCCGGCGTTTCGCACACTGGCTGATGAGCCATACCCACGAAGCCTGGATCAGCAACAATAAAGGCTGGATGAATCTGGTGCGCCGTACCCGTTGGCACATCAGTGGCCTGCAAGGTCTCGACTATCAACACTCCTACCTGATCACCAGCAACCACCAGAGCTGGGTCGACATCCTCGTGCTGCAATACGTGCTCAACCGCCGCATCCAGCCGTTGAAGTTCTTTCTCAAGCAAGAGCTGATCTGGGTCCCTGTGATCGGCCTGGCCTGGTGGGCGCTCGATTTTCCGTTCATGAAGCGCTACTCCAAGGCTTATCTGGAAAAGCACCCGGAGAAGAAAGGCAAGGACCTGGAAACCACCCGCAAGACGTGCGCGAAATTTCGCCATAACCCGGTGGGGATTTTCAATTTCGTCGAAGGCACGCGCTTCACCGAGGGCAAGCACGCCCAGCAAAAGTCACCGTTCAAGTACTTGCTCAAACCCAAGGCTGGCGGCATTGCATTCGTGCTGGATGCCATGGGTGAGCAATTGGAATCCATCGTCAACGTGACTATTCACTACCCCGCCGGACGTCCCGGTTTCTGGGATTTACTGTGCGGGAATGTCGCGGATGTGGTGGTGCATTTTGAGGAACTGAAGATTCCGCCGCAGTTCATTGGCAAGAACTACGATCAGGATGGGGAATACCGACTGCAGTTCCAAGGCTGGATCAACCAGTTGTGGGAAGACAAGGATGCGTTGTTGGGGCAAATGCATCGGGAATACCCAGACCGCCGCTGAACCAATGTGGGAGCGGGCTTGCTCGCGAAAGCGGCGCATCAGTCGGCATCAACGTTGAATGTTCGTCCGTATTCGCGAGCAAGCCCGCTCCCACAGTTGACCGGGTCGACCTGAAATAAAAAACCCGCCGTTGATCACTCGTCGGCGGGTTATTCATTTCTGGCTAAGACTTAGATCGCGCCACGGCTACGCAACAGATCCAGCACCTGCTTCACGCCCTCTTCCAGCGAAACAGACTGGGTGTCGATCACCAGATCGGCATCCAGCGGCACATCGTACGGGAAGGATTCGCCCGGGATGTTGTCCCCGGCGGCCGCGTACAGGCCTTGCGGGTCACGCTCGGCACAGACCGCCGGCGAGGCCTGGACGTAGACCGTCACCAGACGCTCCTTGCCGATCAGGTCCTTGGCCTGTTCACGACCTTCAGCACTCGGCGCAACGAATGCGGCGAGGGTCAGCAGGCCGGCTTCGTTGAACTGACGGGCGACGTGGGCCGCACGACGCCAGTTCTCGGTACGCCCGGCGCGATCCTGCGGCAGACCTTTGTTGAGGTCGTGACGCAGGTTCTGGCCATCGAGCACAAACACCGCACGGCCCAGGTCGAACAGCTTGCGCTCGACGGCGTAAGCCAGAGTGCTCTTGCCCGCGCCCGACAGGCCGCTGAACAATACGGTGGCCGGTTGCTGGCCGAAGCGCTGAGCGCGCTCTTCGGTAGCGACGTGAGCCAGTTTGCCGTGGTGCGTGCTGGTGCCGTGGGCCAAAGGCTGGGCGACGATCATGCCAGCGCCAACGGTGCCGTTGGTCAACCGGTCAATGATGATGAACGCGCCGGTGGTGCGGTTGCTGTCGTAACCGTCGAGGGCAATCGGCGCGTCGAGCGCGATCCTGACCTTGCCGATTTCGTTCAGCTGCAATGCGCTGGCCGGACCTTCTTCCAAAGTATTGACGTCGACCTTGTTGACGATGCTGGCAATCGAGCCCGGCACGTAACTGGTGGCGCGCTTGATGTCGTACTTCTTGCCCGGCAGCATCGGCTCTTCAGCCATCCACACCAGCATCGCTTCGAAGCTGTCGGTGACTGGCGGAACGTTGTCGGCATGCACCAACAGGTCGCCACGGGAGATATCGATCTCGTCTTCCATGGTCAGCGTTACAGCCTGGCCAGGACCTGCGTGCTCCAGTTCGCCTTCGAAGGTGACGATGGACTTCACGCGGCTGCTCTTGCCCGAAGGCAGGACCACGACTTCGTCGCCTTTCTTGACGATGCCGCTGGCCAGGGTGCCGGCGAAACCACGGAAGTTCAGGTTTGGACGGTTGACGTACTGCACCGGGAAACGCAGGTCGGTAAAGTTGCGATCGCCCGCCACTTCCACGGTCTCGAGGATTTCCATCAGCGATTGGCCGGTGTACCACGGCGAGCGCTCGGACTTGTTCACCACGTTGTCGCCCTTGAGGGCAGACATCGGCACGAAGTGCATGCTGGTCGGCTTGAGCTTCAGGCCTTCGGCGAACGCCAGGTAGTCGGCCTTGATCGACTCGAACACGCCCTGGTCGAAGCCCTTGAGGTCCATCTTGTTGATGGCCACAACGATATGCTTGATGCCCAGCAACGAGGCGATGAAGCTGTGGCGACGGGTCTGGGTCTGCACGCCGTAACGGGCGTCGACCAGGATGATCGCCAGGTCACAGGTGGACGCACCGGTGGCCATGTTGCGGGTGTACTGCTCATGGCCGGGGGTGTCGGCGATGATGAATTTGCGCTTGGCGGTGGAGAAATAGCGGTACGCGACATCGATGGTGATGCCTTGCTCACGCTCGGCCTGCAGGCCGTCGACCAGCAATGCCAGGTCGATGTCTTCGCCGGTGGTGCCGACTTTTTTCGAGTCGCGGGTAATGGCTTCCAGGTGATCTTCGTAGATCATCTTGGAGTCGTGCAGCAGGCGCCCGATCAGGGTGCTCTTGCCGTCATCGACGTTACCGCAGGTCAGAAAGCGCAGCAGCTCTTTACGTTCGTGCTGGCCCAGGTAGGCGAGGATGTCCTCGCTGATCAAATCAGATACGTGCGACATGACAACCCCTTAGAAATAACCCTGACGTTTTTTGTCTTCCATGGAGCCGGCGCCATCGTGGTCGATGACACGGCCCTGGCGCTCGGAAGTTCGCGTCAGGAGCATTTCCTGAATGATGTCCGTGAGGCTTTCGGCCTCGGACTCCACCGCGCCCGTCAACGGGTAGCAACCAAGGGTACGGAAACGCACTTTCTTTTTGACGATACGGGCTTTGTCTTCATCGCTCAGGTGTTCGAGGATGCGCTCATCGTCGATCATGATCAGGGTGCCGTTCTTCTCGATGACTTCACGCTCGGCGGCGAAGTACAGCGGCACGATCGGGATGCCTTCGAGGTAGATGTACTGCCAGATGTCCAGCTCGGTCCAGTTCGACAACGGGAATACGCGGATGGATTCGCCCTTGTTGACCTTGCCGTTGTAGACGTTCCACAGCTCCGGACGCTGGTTCTTCGGGTCCCAGCGATGCTTGCTGTCGCGGAACGAGTACACGCGCTCCTTGGCGCGGGATTTCTCTTCATCGCGGCGCGCACCACCGAAGGCCGCGTCGAAACCATGTTTGTCCAGGGCCTGCTTGAGGCCTTCGGTCTTCATGATGTCGGTGTGCTTGGCACTGCCGTGGGTGAACGGGTTGATGCCCTGCGCCACGCCGTCAGGATTGACGTGAGTGATCAGGTCGAGGCCCAGTTCGGCGACCATCTTGTCGCGGAAGCTGTACATCTCCTGGAATTTCCACTGGGTGTCGACGTGCATCACCGGAAACGGCAGCTTGCCCGGGAAGAACGCCTTGCGTGCCAGATGCAGCATCACGGCGGAGTCCTTACCGATGGAGTACAGCATCACCGGGTTATCGAACTCGGCGGCCACCTCGCGGATGATGTGGATGCTTTCCGCCTCCAGCTGTTTCAGATGCGTCAGTTTGTCGACCATGGCTACTCACGAAAGCTTTCTTATGAACGGCCAGCGGGCCGTGTTCGAGCGAGGAATCCTAGCACAGCGACCTCTTCTAATCAGGACGCCAACTAGATCGAAAAAGTATATGAATATGCCCACCGGTTCGGGGACAGCGGCGCTTCTAATGTGGGAGCGGGCTTGCTCGCGAAAGCGGTGGATCATTCAACACTGCAGCTGAATATAAGACCGCTTTCGCGAGCAAGCCCGCTCCCACATCAGATTATTGGTGTCTCTGGGATCGAGTATTCAGATGGGATTGGGGCAATCGATGAAGATGTGTTCAAGGGCAAAGCGTCGTGCCAGGTAATCCCCCAGCGCCTGAACACCATAACGCTCGGTGGCGTGGTGGCCGGCGGCGATGAAGCTGATGTCGTTTTCCCGGGCACTGTGGAAGGTTTGCTCGGACGCCTCGCCACTGAGGAACAGGTCGCACCCGGCCATTACTGCCTGATCGATGTAGCCCTGGCCACCCCCGGTGCACCAGCCAACCCGACGGATCATCGCACTACCTTCAATCAACAGTGGCTCGCGGCCCATGACTTCCTGGACCCGTCGGGCGAAATCCCGGGGGGTCGCCGGTTCATTCAATGAGCCCACCAGGCCGACGATCTTCAGGTTATCCGGATCGAGCGGGCCTTCGACGGTGATATCCAGCTGGCGCGCCAACTGCACGTTATTGCCGACGTCCGGGTGCAGATCCAGGGGTAAGTGGTAAGCGAGCAGGCTGATGTCGTGCTTGAGCAAGGTCTTCAGACGACGCTGCTTCATGCCGGTGATGCACGGATTCTCGCCCTTCCAGAAGTAGCCATGATGCACCAGCACCAGATCGGCGTTGGCTTGCACGGCGGCATCGAGCAGGGCCTGGCTGGCGGTGACGCCGCTGACGATGCGCAGCACCTGCGGCCGCCCCTCCACTTGCAGGCCGTTGGGGCAGTAATCGGCAATTTTCGAACTGCCAAGGTAACGGTCGGCTTCTTCGACCAGGGTGCTCAGGGCTACGGCCATAAAAGACTCCTAAATATCCCGTTCAGAGGCACGCGCGGCCTCGTATAATGCGCGACATTATGAGCGGTCTCATTCCGCCTGCAACTCTCTCAGGACGTGCTTAATGCTCAAGGCGCTGCGTTTTTCCGGCTGGCCGCTGTTGGCCGGCGTGCTTGTCGCTCTGTTAATCATCCAGCGTTACCCGCAGTGGGTCGGGCTCCCGAGCCTCGACGTCAATCTGCAACAAGCCCCGCAAACCACCAGCGTACAGCAAGGGCCGGTGTCTTACGCCGACGCGGTGACCACGGCCGCGCCGTCGGTGGTCAACCTCTACACCACCAAGGTCATTAACAAACCCTCCCATCCGCTGTTTGAAGACCCGCAGTTCCGGCGCTTTTTCGGCGACAACTCGCCCAAGCAAAAGCGCATGGAGTCGAGCCTGGGTTCCGGCGTGATCATGAGCCCGGAAGGCTACATCCTGACCAACAACCACGTGACCAGCGGTGCCGACCAGATTGTCGTGGCGCTCAAGGACGGGCGTGAGACCCTGGCCCGGGTGATCGGTAGCGATCCGGAAACCGACCTTGCGGTGCTGAAGATCGATCTGAAAAGTTTGCCATCGATCACGGTTGGCCGTTCCGACAACATCCGCATCGGCGACGTCGCGCTGGCCATTGGCAACCCGTTCGGCGTCGGCCAGACCGTGACCATGGGTATTATCAGTGCCACCGGGCGCAACCAGCTGGGCCTGAACAACTATGAAGACTTCATCCAGACCGATGCGGCGATCAACCCCGGCAACTCCGGTGGTGCGCTGGTGGATGCAAGCGGCAACCTGACCGGCATCAATACGGCGATTTTCTCCAAGTCCGGTGGCTCCCAGGGCATCGGCTTCGCGATCCCGGTGAAACTGGCGATGGAGGTGATGAAGTCGATCATCGAACACGGCCAGGTGATTCGCGGCTGGCTGGGCATTGAAGTGCAGCCGTTGACCCAGGAACTGGCCGAGTCCTTTGGCTTGTCGGGACGTCCGGGAATTGTCGTTGCGGGAATTTTCCGCGACGGTCCGGCGCAGAAAGCCGGCCTGCAACTGGGCGATGTGATTCTTGCCATCGACGGCGAGCCGGCGGGTGATGGTCGCCGTTCGATGAATCAGGTGGCGCGGATCAAACCGACCGACAAGGTGTCGATCCAGGTGATGCGCAACGGCAAGGAACTCAAGCTGAGCGCGGAAATCGGCCTGCGTCCGCCGCCGGCTCCGGTCAAAGAGAAAGAAGAAAACTGAAGCCGTATACAAGAACCAATGTGGGAGCGGGCTTGCTCGCGAAAGCGGTCGATCAGCCAACATTTCTGTTGAATGAAAAACTGTATTCGCGAGCAAGCCCGCTCCCACATCAGGGTTAGTCGTCGTGGGTTAAAGATCGCCAAGACCGTCAATCAGCGCCTGGTTCTGCTCAGGTGTGCCGATGGAGATCCGCAGGAACTGCGCAATCCGCTCCTGCTTGAAGTGGCGCACGATCACGCCCTGCTCGCGCAGTTTCGCCGCCAGCCCTGCCGCGTCATGCTGCGGATGCCGGGCAAAAATGAAGTTCGCTGCCGACGGCAACACTTCAAAGCCCTTGGCCTGCAACTGCGCGATCACCCACTCACGGCTCTCGATGACCAGACGGCAAGTCTTGTCGAAGTACTCGCGATCCTCGAACGCCGCCGCCGCGCCGACATTCGCCAGACGGTCCAGCGGATAGGAGTTGAAGCTGTTCTTGATCCGCTCCAGCGCCTCGATCAGCTCCGGGTGCCCAACCGCCAGGCCAACCCGCAGGCCCGCCAGCGAACGGGACTTGGACAGGGTTTGAGTCACCAGCAGGTTCGGATAACGGTCCACCAGACTGATCGCGGTCTCGCCGCCGAAGTCGATATAAGCCTCATCCACAACCACCACCGAGTTCGGGCTGGCCTTGAGGATTTGCTCGACCGCGTCCAGTGCCAGCAGGCAACCGGTCGGCGCGTTCGGGTTAGGGAAAATGATCCCGCCGTTCGGCTTGGCGTAGTCCGCCGGGTTGATCTGGAATTCCTCATCCAGCGGCACTGCATCGAACTTGATGCCGTACAGCCCGCAATACACCGGGTAGAAGCTATAGCTGATGTCCGGGAACAGAATCGGCTGCTCGTGTTGCAACAGACCGTGGAAAATGTGCGCCAGCACCTCATCCGAACCGTTGCCGAGGAACACCTGATTGCTCTGCACGCCGTAATACCTGGCGACTGCATTTTTCAGCAGATCGCTGTTCGGGTCCGGGTACAGGCGCAGGTTGTCATTGAGTTCGGTCTGCATCGCCGCCAAGGCTTTTGGCGACGGACCGTACGGGTTCTCATTGGTGTTGAGCTTGACCAGTTTGGTCAGCTTCGGCTGCTCACCCGGCACATAAGGCACCAGATCCTTGACGAACGGGCTCCAGAATTTGCTCATGCTCAGTTCCCCTTCGCTTCGTCTTTGATGCGGTATTCGGCGCTACGTGCGTGAGCGCTCAGCGATTCGCCACGGGCCAGCACGGAAGCGGTCTTGCCCAGTTCTGACGCGCCTTGCTCGGAGCAGAAGATGATCGACGAACGTTTCTGGAAGTCGTAAACACCCAGCGGCGAGGAGAAACGCGCAGTACCGGAGGTCGGCAACACGTGGTTGGGACCTGCGCAGTAGTCGCCCAAGGCCTCAGAGGTGTGGCGACCCATGAAGATTGCGCCAGCGTGTCGGATCTGCGGCAGCCAGGCTTGCGGATCGGCGACCGACAACTCCAGGTGTTCCGGAGCAATGCGGTTGGCGACTTCGATGGCCTGCTCCATGTCGCGAACCTTGATCAGTGCACCACGGCCATTGATCGAGGTTTCGATGATCGCGGCACGCTCCATGGTCGGCATCAGCTTGTCGATGCTGGCGGCAACCTTGTCGAGGAACTCGGCATCCGGGCTGACCAGAATCGCCTGAGCGTCTTCGTCGTGCTCGGCCTGGGAAAACAGGTCCATGGCGATCCAGTCCGGATCGGTCTGACCGTCACAAACCACGAGAATTTCCGAAGGGCCGGCAATCATGTCGATACCGACCTGGCCAAACACGTGGCGCTTGGCGGTGGCGACATAGATGTTGCCCGGGCCTACCACCTTGTCGACCTTCGGCACGCTTTCGGTGCCGTAAGCCAGCGCGGCAACCGCTTGGGCACCACCGATGGTGAACACACGGTCAACGCCGGCGATGCAAGCGGCGGCCAGTACCAGCTCGTTGATTTCACCGCGCGGAGTCGGTACGACCATGACCACTTCGGTGACACCGGCGACCTTGGCCGGAATCGCGTTCATCAACACCGACGACGGGTACGATGCCTTGCCACCCGGGACGTACAGGCCGGCACGGTCCAGCGGCGTGACTTTCTGGCCCAGCACGGTGCCGTCGGCCTCGGTGTAGCTCCAGGAGTCCTGCTTCTGCTTTTCGTGATAGCTGCGCACACGGGCGGCGGCGACTTCCAGGGCTTCGCGCTGGGGCACGGAGATACGGGTCAGTGCCAGTTCCAGACGCTCGCGCGGCAGGATCAGGTCGGCCATGGACGCTACGTCCAGGCCGTCGAACTGGCGGGTAAAGTCCACCAGTGCCGCGTCGCCACGCTCACGCACAGCCTTGATGATGTCCAGCACCCGCTGATTGACCGAGTCGTCAGACACACTTTCCCAGCTCAGCAGATGATCCAGATGATGCGCGAAATCCGGGTCAGCAGCGTTGAGTCGGCGAATTGCAGTCGGTGCGGTCATAGCGAGAGCCTCATAGGAATGGCAAAAACTCAGGCGCCCTAACTTAGCAGTCGTTTCCGCTTGGGCACCTGAGATTCTGGCTATGAGGCGGATAGACGGGCGCAACTTAACGTCGCGCAGGTGAATCAGCCGCGGTGTCGAGACTCCACTGCCTTGCGCAGGGTGTCGATCAACGCCTGGATACGGGCGTGCTGCATTTTCATCGAAGCTTTGTTGACGATCAGCCGGGAGCTGATGGCAGCAATGAAATCCTGTGGCTCCAGGCCATTGGCCCGCAGCGTGTTACCGGTGTCGACAACGTCGATGATCTTGTCCGCCAGGCCGATCAGCGGCGCCAACTCCATCGAGCCGTAAAGCTTGATGATATCGACCTGACGACCTTGCTCGGCGTAGTAGCGCTTGGCGACGTTGACGAACTTGGTGGCGATGCGCAGGCGGCCCTTGGGCTCGATCGCCCCGACTTTACCGGCGGTCATCAGCTTGCATTGGGCGATCTGCAGGTCCAGTGGCTCGTACAGGCCCTGGCCGCCATATTCCATCAGCACATCCTTACCGGCCACGCCGAGGTCCGCGGCACCATGTTCGACGTAGGTCGGCACATCGGTAGCGCGCACGATCAGCAGACGTACATCGTCCTGGGTCGTGGGGATGATCAGCTTGCGGCTCTTGTCCGGATTCTCGGTCGGCACGATGCCCGCTTCAGCCAGAAGCGGCAAGGTGTCGTCAAGGATGCGGCCCTTGGACAGTGCGATAGTCAGCATGGGAAACGTCAGCCCTTAATCAGCAATCTTATGCCCGGACGCAATCGGCGCCGGACACGCATCGAGCCGGAAACCGGCTCGACTTATATCAATCCAACAGGCACGTCCCTGTGCCCATGCAGCACTACTAGCCCGGAACGCGACGGATCTTGGCGCCCAGCATCTGCAGTTTCTCTTCGATGCACTCGTAGCCACGGTCTATGTGGTAGATGCGATCGATCAAGGTATCGCCTTCGGCAACCAGGGCCGAGATCACCAGGCTGGCCGAAGCACGCAAGTCGGTCGCCATGACTGGCGCGCCCTTGAGTTTTTCGGTGCCGGTGACGATCGCAGTGTTGCCTTCGACCTGGATTTTGGCGCCCATGCGGTGCAGTTCGTAAACGTGCATGAAACGGTTTTCGAAGATCGTCTCAATCACGGCGCCCGTGCCTTCGGCAACGGCGTTGAGGGATATGAACTGCGCCTGCATGTCCGTCGGGAACGCCGGGTACGGAGCGGTCCGCACGTTGACGGCCTTGGCCCGCTTGCCGTGCATGTTCAGTTCGATCCAGTCTTCGCCGCAAGTGATTTCGGCACCCGACTCGCGCAGCTTTTCCAACACCGCCTCGAGAATGGTCGGATCGGTGTCCTTGACCTTCACACGACCGCCAGTCACGGCCGCCGCCACCAGGTAGGTGCCGGTTTCGATACGATCGGGCATGACCTTGTAGGTGGTGGTGTGCAGACGCTCGACGCCATCGATGGTGATGGTGTCGGTGCCGGCGCCGGAAACCTTGGCGCCCATGGCGTTGAGGAAGTTGGCCAGGTCGACCACTTCAGGCTCGCGAGCGGCGTTTTGCAGTACGCTGCGGCCCTTGGCCAGAGCGGCCGCCATCATGATGTTCTCGGTACCGGTCACGCTGACGGTGTCGAAGAAGAAGTGCGCACCGCGCAGGCCGCCTTCAGGCGCCTTGGCCTTGATGTAGCCGCCTTCGACATCGATGACCGCGCCCATGGCTTCCAGGCCACGGATGTGCAGGTCGACCGGACGCGAACCGATGGCGCAACCGCCAGGCAACGCGACTTCGGCTTCACCAAAGCGGGCAACCATCGGGCCCAGCACCAGAATCGAAGCACGCATGGTTTTAACCAGTTCGTACGGAGCGATCAGGGTCTTGATGGTGCGCGGGTCGATTTCGACGCTGAGTTTTTCGTCGATCACCGGCTCAATGCCCATGCGACCGAACAGCTCGATCATCGTGGTGATGTCGTGCAGGTGCGGCAGGTTGGCCACGGTTACCGGGCCGTCGCACAGCAGGGTGGCAGCCAGGATCGGCAGGGCAGAGTTCTTTGCCCCGGAGATGCGGATTTCGCCATCAAGACGAACGCCACCGGTAATAATCAATTTATCCATAAGAATCTCGACGCCCTTGGGCTCAGGTGCGCTCGGCCCAGGCCGCGCTGCTGAAAAATTTCATAGTGACCGCATGGATGCTGCCATCGGTGATCCATGGGTTCAAATGGGCATAGATCTGCTGCTGACGCTTGACCGGGCTCAATGCCGCCAGTTCATCGCTAATCACGTTCAGCTGGAAATTGCAGCCTTCGCCCTCAACTTCTACCAACGTTCCGGGCAGCTTTCCTTCAAGGAAGCTCTTCACTTCTACGGCCTGCATGCTCAACCTCAATCGGCGCCCTGTGCGCGCGGGTCGGACATCATACAAAAAAGCCCCGCGCCTGCGAACCCCGCCAAGCAGGACTCGGACGGGGGGCTTGTTTGTCGATGCGGGTTAGGGATGCGCCAACAGCTCGGTCAGCTCACTGACCTGGGCGATTTCGCGCATGTCTTCTGGCATCCCGCGGATGCTCAACGGCTTGCCGGCCGCCTGCGCATCGCGCATGAAGCACAGCAGCAGCGACAGGCCGATGCTACTGGACTTCGTCACCGCCGAACAATCAACCACCAGCGCAGCAGCCTTGCTCGCCTTGATCAGCGCCTGGCCCTGCTCGCGCAGGCCCGGGCCGCTGCGATAATCCAGCACACCGCTGAGCTGTAGCTCGCCAGCCTCGTTCATTTGAACGGCGGACTCACTCATTGGCTTTGTTTCTCGGTGGACTGCTTGGCCTTGGCAACTTCTCCGGCCCAACCATTGATGGTCTTGTCCAGATCATTGCCATTGCGCTGCATCGCGTCAGCGAACTGGTCACGGAACAGTTTGCCTATGTTGATGCCATTGATGATCACGTTGCGCAGTTTCCATTCGCCATTGATCTTTTCCAGCGTGTAGGAAACCGGGTAGATCGCGCCGCTGCTGCCCTTGACCGTCATGCCGACGCTGGTGCGGTCGCCCGACTCGTCCTTGGGCGGGTCAACGGTGATGCCCTGATTGTTGTACTCCAGCAAGGCATTGCCATAGAACTGAAACAGACCTTTCTTGAAGTTCTCTTCAAAGGTTTTCATCTGCGCAGGCGTAGCCTTGCGCGAGTACTTGACCGTCATGATGCTCTTGGAAATACCCTCGGCATCCACGACAGGACCGACAATGCTGTCGAGCGCCGCATAAAAGTCCTGCGGATCCTGCTTGTACTTTTCTTTGTTGGCCGCCAGATCGGCAAGCATACGATTGGTAGTGTCCTGTACCAGATCGTGTGCCGAAGGCGCCGCCACTGCGTTGGCCACCAACGGCAGCGCCGCGAGCATTACCAACAGGCCACGTCGCAAGATAGAGATCATTTAACAGTTCCTCATTTAGCTTCTTTGCTAACGGTGTTGAGCAGGAATTTACCGATCAGGTCTTCCAGCACAAGCGACGACTGGGTGTCGTGGATGGTTGCGCCATCCGCGAGCAGACTTTCTTCCCCGCCGACACTGATGCCAATGTACTTCTCGCCCAACAGGCCCGCAGTCAGGATAGAGGCGGTGGAGTCAGACGGCAGGTTATCGACGCGTTTTTCCAGCTCCATGGTCACCCGACCGGTAAAGCTGTCGCGATCCAGATCGATCGCGGTCACCTTGCCGATGGTTACACCGGCCATGGTCACCTTCGCTCTGACCGTCAAACCGGCGATATTGTCAAAATATGCGTAAAGTTTATAAGTGTCAGTGCTCGGGCTCGGCGACAGGCCGCTGACCCGCAACGCCAGCAACAACAAAGCCAGGATGCCAGCCAGCAGGAAAAGGCCGACACCGATTTCCAGGGTGCGGTTTTGCATCAGAAATCTCCAAACATCAAGGCGGTCAGAATAAAGTCCAGGCCGAGTACAGCCAACGAGGCGTACACAACGGTCTTGGTAGTGGCACGACTGATCCCTTCGGAAGTGGGTTCACAATCATAGCCTTGGAATACGGCGATCCAGGTCACGACAAAGGCAAAGACAACACTTTTGACGATCCCGTTCAGGACATCATCGGCGAATGTCACGCTGTTCTGCATGTTCGACCAGTAGGAGCCCTCATAGACGCCCAGCCAGTCCACCGCCACCCACGAACCACCCCAGATGCCCACCACGCTGAAAATCATCGCCAGCACCGGCAGGGAAATGAAGCCGGCCCACAGGCGCGGGGCAATGATGTACTTGAGCGGGTCGACCCCGATCATTTCAAGACTGGACAACTGCTCGGTGGATTTCATGTTGCCGATTTCGGCTGTCAACGCCGAACCGGCACGCCCGGCGAACAGCAAGGCCGTCACCACCGGCCCCAGTTCACGCAACAGCGTCAGCGCAACCATCTGCCCGACAGCCTGCTCGGAACCATAGCTGGACAGGATGTTGAAGCCTTGCAGGGCCAGCACCATGCCGATGAACACCCCGGAGACCACGATGATCACCAGGGACATGACGCCCACCGAATGCAGCTGCTTGATCAGCAACCCGAAACCGCCGCCAATGCCACCGCGACCGAGCAGGGCATGAAACAGGAACAGCGTCGCACGCCCGAACACCGCCAGCGCATCAATGGCTGCGTGGCCGAACCGGCGTACACGTTCTATTAATGAAGTTTTGCGCATCAGCGCTTCCCCAGAAGATCTGCGCGGTAATCCGTCGCTGGAAAGTGATACGGCACCGGCCCATCAGGCTCACCGGTCATGAACTGGCGAATCCGTGGGTCATCCGAGTTCATCAACTCGTCTGGCGTGCCCTGCCCCAGCACCTGGCCATCGCCCACCACATAGATGTAGTCGGCAATGCTCGCGGTCTCGGCCAGATCGTGGGAAACCACGATGCTGGTGATACCCAGCGCATCGTTGAGCAAGCGGATCAAGCGCACCAGAACGCCCATCGCGATAGGGTCCTGGCCGACAAAGGGCTCGTCATACATGAGGATCTGCGGATCCAGGGCAATCGCCCGGGCCAGCGCGACACGACGCTTCATGCCACCGGACAGTTCGTCGGGCATCAGGTCGATAGCGCCACGCAGGCCCACGGCCTGCAATTTGAGCAGAACGATGTCGCGGATCATTTCTTCCGGCAGCCGGGTGTGGACCCGCAGAGGAAAGGCGACGTTCTCGAACACATCGAGGTCGGTAAACAATGCGCCGCTCTGAAACAGCACGCCCATATGCTTGCGCGCATCGAACAGGTCGCTGCGCGAAAGCTCCGGCAAATTCTGCCCATTGACCCAGACTTCGCCGCTGGTAGGCCGCAACTGGGCGCCCATCAAACGCAGGAGCGTGGTCTTGCCGCACCCGGAAGGCCCCATGATGCCGGTGACCTTGCCGCGCGGTATGCGAATATCAACGTTATTGAAAATGCTCCGCGCACCGCGCTTGAAGGTCAGTCCCTTCAGCTCGACCGCGTAGGCGTTATCGGCACTCATCTAAACTCCTTGCGATGCAGCCTCTTGCTCGGGCGCCTGGCTTTCCAGCGAAAGCACATACCTCCCGGGCAGGCCGAACAGGCGGCGAACTATATCACTGCAAAGGCCACGCGCCCAAGGCTAAAGCCGGGCCATGTGCAACAACATGAATGACTGAAAGCTTCTTTATAGAGGCTTCGTGGTAACAAGGAGTGACAATGCGCGACGAACTAGCGTGAGGGATTCGATCATAACCGCTATAATCGCCGCCTTTTCATCGGGCTATACGATTTCAGACATGAGCCAATCCAGCGACCTGATTCAATCGGCACAACGCACCATCCGCCTCGAGGTAGAGGCCGTACAAGGCCTGCTGCCCCATATCGACGCGGATTTCGTACGCGCTTGCGAGATGATTCTGGCCAGCAAAGGCCGCGTGGTGGTGGTCGGCATGGGCAAATCCGGGCACGTCGGCAACAAGATCGCCGCCACCCTGGCCAGCACCGGCACAACGGCTTTTTTCGTGCACCCGGCCGAAGCCAGCCATGGTGACATGGGCATGATCACCCGTGACGACATCATTCTGGCGCTCTCGAACTCCGGCTCCACCAATGAAATCGTCACCCTGCTGCCACTGATCAAGCGCCTTGGCATCAAGCTGATCAGCGTGACCGGCAACCCCGAGTCGGCGCTGGCCAAGGCTGCCGAGGTCAACCTCAATGTTCACGTCGAGCATGAAGCCTGCCCATTGAACCTGGCGCCCACCTCGTCGACCACCGCAGCACTGGTCATGGGCGATGCCCTGGCTGTTGCGCTGCTGGAAGCCCGCGGCTTTACCGCCGAAGACTTCGCCTTTTCCCACCCCGGTGGTGCACTGGGTCGACGGCTGCTGCTGAAAGTGGAAAACGTCATGCACGCCGGCCAGGAGCTGCCACAGGTGCAACGCGGCACCCTGCTCAAGGACGCGCTGATGGAAATGACCCGCAAGGGCCTGGGCATGACCGTGATCCTGGAAGCCGACGGCAAACTGGCGGGGATCTTCACCGACGGTGATTTGCGCCGAACCCTGGACCGCAGCATCGACATCCACAGCGCCACCATCGACCAGGTCATGACCGCCCATGGTAAGACTGCCCGGGCCGAGATGCTCGCGGCCGAAGCACTGAAAATCATGGAAGACCACAAGATCAACGCGCTGGTCGTGGTCGACGGCGACGACCGCCCGGTCGGTGCCTTGAACATGCACGACTTGCTGCGCGCAGGAGTAATGTAATGACCATTGACCTGATGCAACGTGGCAAGCAGATCAAACTGGCGGTTTTCGACGTCGACGGCGTCCTCACCGACGGGCGCCTGTACTTCCTCGAAGACGGCAGCGAGTTCAAGACCTTCAACACCCTCGACGGCCAGGGCATCAAGATGTTGATGGCAGCCGGCGTACAGACAGCTATCATCAGTGGCCGCAAGACCCCGGTGGTCGAGCGACGGGCCAAGAACCTCGGCATCCCGCACCTTTATCAGGGACGAGAGGATAAACTGGTGGTACTGGACGAACTTCTCGCCCAACTCAATCTAAGCTATGAACAGGTCGCCTATCTTGGCGACGACCTGCCGGACCTGCCGGTGATTCGCCGCGTAGGCCTGGGTATGGCGGTGGCCAACGCCGCCAGCTTCGTGCGCGAACACGCCCACGGCATTACCGTTGCCCGTGGCGGCGAAGGTGCCGCACGCGAATTCTGCGAATTGATCCTGCGCGCCCAGGGCCGCCTCGATGCGGCCAACGCTGCGTACCTGTGAGCCCACTATGCTGAGCAAAAAGTTTCGCAACACACTACTGTTCGGTTGCATCGCTGCGATATTCGCCGCGGTCGGCTATTGGAACATCAGCCCTGAACGTTTCCTCGACAAGCCGGTTGTGCCTGTCGATGAAAGTGCCATCGACTATTACGCCATCAATGCGCACAGTGTGCAGTTCCTGCCGGACGGCGGATTGCAATACGAAATGACGTCGGACAAGGTCGAACACCTCAAGGCGACCGAAGTGACACTGCTGACCAACCCCGACCTGAATATGTTTCGCGGTACGGAGTTTCCATGGCATGTCCAGAGTTTGCGCGCTGAAGTAAACCCGGACGGCACGGAAGTCGAATTGATCGATGACGTGCGCATCACTCGCTTCGACGAGAAAAACCGAAGAACCCTGATCACCAGCACCCGCATGACGGTGTTCCCGCAGCAAGAATATGCGCAGACCGAGCAAGACGTTAGAATCGACGGCGCTGGCGGTGTATCGACTGGCAAGGGAATGAAAGCGTATTTGAAAGAAAGCAGGATACACCTGCTATCGAACGTAAGAGGACAGTATGAGGCTCGTTAAAACCCTTCCGATTTTGCTCAGTCTGGGCGCAGCACTGGGAAGCGTGAGCGCCTGGGCTCTGCCGGACGATCAACAACAGCCTATTCGCATTCAGGCCGACGACGCCCAACTGGACGACAAGAACGGTGTTGCCACCTACACCGGCGACGTAATCATCACCCAGGGCTCGATGAAGGTTACCGGCAACAAGGTAACCATGACCCGCACCCCCAACGGTGACATCGACGTGGTGACCTCGGTGGGCAATCTGGCCTACTTCGAGCAGTTGCAAACGGCTGGTGATACCAAGCCTGTGCAGGGCTGGGGCGTGACGATCCAGTACCACGCCGCGCAAAATCGCGTCGTGCTGATCGACAAGGCCAAAGTTGTCGACAAGGACAACAACATCACCCAGGGCGAGAAAATCGTCTACGACACCGAGAAGAAGCTCGCCAGCGCCGGTCGCGCTACCGGCAGCAAGGTGACCGAGTCGCGCCCGCGCATCGACATGGTTATCCAGCCGAAGAAGAAAACCGACGAGAAAAAGGCCCAGTAATGGCAACTCTGAAAGCTCAGCATCTGGCCAAGAGCTACAAGAGCCGCCAGGTCGTACGTGATGTCAGCCTGTCCATCGACAGCGGTCAGATCGTCGGCCTGCTCGGCCCCAACGGCGCCGGCAAGACCACCTGTTTCTACATGATCGTAGGCCTGGTGCAGGCTGATCAGGGTCGCGTGCTGATCGACGACCTGGACGTCAGCCACCAGCCAATGCACGGCCGTGCAAAGGCCGGCATCGGCTATCTGCCGCAGGAAGCATCGATCTTTCGCAAACTCTCGGTGGCCGACAACATCATGGCGATCCTCGAGACCCGCAAGGAGCTCGACAAGGCCGGTCGCCGCAAGGAGCTGGAAAGCCTGCTGCAGGAATTCCACATCAGCCACATCCGCGACAACCTCGGCATGAGCCTGTCCGGCGGTGAGCGCCGCCGCGTGGAGATCGCCCGGGCACTGGCCACCAACCCGAAATTCATCCTCCTGGATGAACCTTTCGCCGGCGTCGACCCGATTTCGGTGGGCGACATCAAACAGATCATCTACCACCTCAAGGCCAAGGGCATTGGCGTGCTGATCACTGACCACAACGTCCGTGAAACCCTGGATATCTGCGAAACCGCCTACATCGTCAACGATGGCCAATTGATCGCCGAGGGCGACGCCGAGACCATCCTGGCCAACGACCTGGTGAAGGAAGTTTACCTGGGCCATGAGTTCCGCCTGTAAGCGCTGAGGTGTCTGGCAGGTCGCCAGAGTGCTTATCTCGATAAAAAATCAACACTTTTTTATTGTTACAGCGCTCTAGGCAAACACTGCAGTTTCGGGCATATAATTTGCTTATGTTTGGCGCTTCGGCGCCCTGTAGTGGATGGCGCATGTGCGCCGGCGAATAAGGTGTTAAGCCCCTGCCATGAAACCATCGCTAGTCTTGAGAATGGGCCAGCAGCTGACGATGACACCGCAGCTGCAACAGGCCATCCGCCTGCTCCAATTGTCGACCCTGGACCTGCAACAGGAAATCCAGGAGGCGCTGGAGTCCAATCCGATGCTCGAACGCCAGGAAGAAGGCGACGACTTCGACAACTCCGACCCCCTGGCCGACAGTGCCGAACAGAAGCCCAATACCGACATTCAGGAGCCTTCCTACCAGGAAAGCGCCCCCACGGTGGATAACCTGGAGGAAGGCGACTGGAACGAGCGCATTCCCAACGAGCTCCCCGTCGATACAGCGTGGGAAGACGTTTATCAGACCAGCGCCAGCAGCCTGCCAAGCAACGATGACGACGAATGGGATTTCACCACCCGCACATCGGCTGGCGAAAGCCTGCAAAGCCACCTGCTGTGGCAGTTGAATCTGGCGCCGATGTCCGACACCGATCGGCTGATAGCCGTCACCCTGATCGACTGCATCAACAATCAGGGCTACCTGGACGAGACACTCGAGGAAATCCTCGAAGCCTTCGATCCGGAGCTGGACATTGAACTGGACGAAATCGAAGCCGTCCTGCACCGCATCCAGCAATTCGAGCCCGCTGGCATCGGCGCCCGCAACCTGAGCGAGTGCCTGCTGCTGCAATTGCGCCAGTTGCCGGCCAAGACCCCTTGGCTGGCCGAGGCCAAGCGCCTGGTCAGCGACTACATCGACCTGCTGGGCAGCCGCGACTACAGCCAGCTGATGCGCCGCATGAAACTCAAGGAAGATGAGCTGCGCCAGGTGATCGAACTGGTTCAGAGCCTCAACCCTCGGCCCGGCTCGCAGATCGAGTCCACCGAAGCCGAGTACGTCGTACCGGACGTCATCGTGCGCAAGGACAACGAGCGCTGGCTGGTCGAACTGAATCAGGAGTCGGTGCCACGCCTGCGCGTCAACGCCCAGTACGCCGGTTTCGTGCGCCGCGCCGACACCAGCGCCGACAACACCTTCATGCGTAACCAGTTGCAGGAAGCCCGCTGGTTCATCAAGAGCCTGCAAAGCCGCAACGAGACCCTGATGAAAGTGGCGACCCAGATCGTCGAGCACCAGCGCGGTTTTCTCGAGTACGGCGATGAAGCCATGAAGCCGCTGGTCCTGCATGACATCGCCGAAGCGGTGGGCATGCACGAATCGACGATTTCCCGGGTCACCACCCAGAAGTTCATGCACACCCCTCGGGGAATATATGAACTGAAATACTTTTTCTCCAGCCACGTCAGCACCTCCGAAGGCGGTGAATGCTCGTCTACGGCGATCCGCGCGATCATCAAAAAACTGGTTGCCGCGGAAAATCAGAAAAAGCCATTGAGTGACAGCAAGATCGCTGGTTTACTGGAAGCACAAGGCATTCAGGTGGCTCGCCGCACCGTCGCCAAATACCGCGAATCCCTCGGGATCGCGCCTTCGAGCGAACGTAAGCGGTTGATGTAGAGCCACGCCACAGCGTTCCAGTGGTAGATCATCTGATCTACCGCTTTATGCACTGGCAACGAAGGAGAAGCTGTATGCAAGTCAATATCAGTGGACACCAACTGGAAGTGACCGAACCTCTTCGCACCTACATCGGCGAAAAACTCGAACGATTGGAAAGGCATTTCGACAAGATCACCAACGTGCAGGTCACGATGACAGTCGAAAAGCTGAAGCAGAAAATCGAAGCCACCTTGCATATTCCCGGTAGTGAAGTAGTCGCAAACGCAGAACATGACGACATGTATGCGGCTATCGACTCACTCACCGACAAGCTGGATCGCCAACTCAAAAAGCATAAGGAAAAGACCCAGAGCCTCCTTCAGGGCGCAACCGGTCGTTAACACTCCCAACCCATGATCCGACTTGAAAGTATCCTGACCCCCGGCCGTTCCCTGGTGAACGTGCCGGGCGGCAGTAAAAAGAAAGCCCTCGAACAAATTGCCAATCTGATCGCCCGCGAAGTGCCGGGCATGGAGATGCAAGATGTCTTCGAGGCATTGATTGCCCGTGAAAAACTCGGTTCCACCGGGTTTGGCAACGGCATCGCCATTCCCCATTGCCGCCTCAAGGGCTGCAATTCGCCCATCAGTGCCTTGATGCACCTGGACGCACCCATCGATTTCGACGCCATCGACGGCGCACCGGTTGACCTGCTGTTCGTACTGCTGGTCCCGCAAGCCGCTACCGATGCGCACCTTGAGTTGCTGCGGCAGATCGCCAGCATGCTCGACCGCAAGGAAGTACGGGAAAAGCTGCGTAGCGCCCCAAGCAACGAAGCCTTGTATCAGGTTGTCCTGGACGAGCAGAACGGTCAGTAATCATGCGCTTGATCATCGTCAGTGGCCGTTCCGGCTCAGGTAAAAGTACCGCCCTCGATGTACTCGAGGACAACGGCTATTACTGTATCGACAACCTGCCTGCCGGGCTGCTGCCGGAACTCGCGCAAACAGCGCTGATCCACACTGAACTGACTCAGCCGCTGGTGGCCGTATCCATCGACGCGCGCAACCTGCCAAGCCACCTGTCGCGCTTTCCCGACCTGCTCGAGGAAGTTCGCAGTCGCCATATCCATTGCGATGTCCTGTACCTGGACGCTGACGAAGAGACCCTGCTCAAGCGCTTCTCGGAAACCCGCCGGCGCCACCCACTGAGCAATGCCAACCGTTCGCTGGCCGAAGCCATCAGCGTCGAGAGCCTTCTGCTCGGGCCCATCGCTGACCTCGCCGACCTGAAAATCAACACCACCAGCCTGAACCTGTATCAGCTGCGCGATGCCATCAAGCTGCGCCTGCTGAACCAGCCGGAACCCGGCACCGCGTTTCTGGTGGAGTCTTTCGGATTCAAGCGCGGCATGCCGGTGGATGCCGACCTGGTGTTCGATGTGCGCTGCCTGCCAAACCCCTATTGGAAACCGGAATTGCGCGAGCAGTCCGGTCTCGATCAGCCGGTTGCCGAATACCTGGCAGCGCAGCCGGATGTCGAAGAGATGTTCCAGGATATTTCCACATATCTGCTAAAGTGGCTGCCGCGTTTTGCCGCCAGCAACCGCGCGTACGTCACCATTGCCATTGGCTGCACCGGCGGGCATCACCGCTCCGTGTACCTGACCGAACGTCTTGGCCAGGTCCTGCAACAATCTCTGAAGAACGTCCAGGTTCGCCACCGCGACCTCAGCTAAAGGATTCACACCGCGATGCCTGCTCTGGAAATCGAAATCATCAACAAGCTGGGGCTGCACGCCCGCGCTTCTGCGAAATTTGTTGGGGTGGCAGGTCAGTACCCGTGCCAGATCCGGGCCGGTCGCACACCCACGTCGATGGTCGATGGCAAAAGCATCATGGCCATGATGATGCTCGCGGCTGGCAAAGGCACAACGATTCATTTGAGTACTGAAGGCGAGCAGGAAGATGAAGCGCTGGCCGCGCTGGTGGCGTTGATCAACAACTTCTTCGACGAAGGCGAGTAACAGTCAGGATCAAGATCAAAAGATCGCAGTCTTCGGCAGCTCCTGCATTGGATTACTTGCAGGAACTGACGAAGGCCGCGATTTTTTGATCTAAAAAAAAGCGCCACCCGATGGGTGACGCGCCTTTTGTGTTGCGACCGGGAATCAGCTACCCGCCACCATCATCCGCTCGATCAACACAGAACCCGTGCGAATGTTGCTGCGCAGCTCCAGATCATTACCGACCGCGACAATCTGCTTGAACATGTCGCGCATGTTGCCGGCGATGGTCACTTCCTGCACCGCGAACTGGATTTCGCCGTTCTCGACCCAGTAACCCGCCGCTCCACGGGAATAATCGCCGGTGACCATGTTCAGTCCCTGGCCCATCAACTCGGTGACCAGCAGGCCGCGCCCCATACGGCGCAGCAAGGCCGCCTGGTCTTCATCGCCATGGGTGACGAACAGGTTGTGCACGCCGCCAGCGTTAGCGGTGCTCGGCATGCCGAGCTTGCGGCCGGAGTAGGTGCCAAGGATGTAGGACACCAACTCGCCTTTTTCGACGAACGGCTTGGCATAGGTCGCCAGGCCATCACCGTCGAACGCGGCGCTGCCCATGGCACGCATCAGGTGTGGACGCTCATCGATGGTCAGCCACTCCGGAAACAGCTTCTGGCCCAGGGTGCCTTCGAGGAAGGATGACTTGCGATACAGGCTGCCACCGGAAATCGCCGACAGGAAACTGCCAAACAGACCACCGGCCAATTCAGCGGAAAACAGCACCGGTACTTCGCAGGTCGGCACCGGACGCGCGCCCAGACGACTGGCTGCGCGTTGCGCGGCACGCTGGCCGATGCTCACCGGGTCAGCCAGCAAGTTGCCCTGGCGATTGACGTCGTACCAGTAGTCGCGCTGCATCTGACCGTCGGCCTCGGCAATCATCACGCAGCTCAGGCTGTGCCGGGTCGACGCATAGCCACCGACAAACCCGTGGCTGTTGCCATAGACACGGCAGCCCTGATGGGTATTGAGCGTGGTGCCGTCGGCATTCTTGATCCGGCTATCGGCCGCAAACGCCGCCGCTTCACAGGCCAGGGCCTGCTCGATGGCCTGTTCCGGGGTGATATCCCATTGGTGGAACAGGTCGAAATCCGCCAGGTCCTTGGCCATCAGCGCGGCATCTGCCAGGCCCGAGGCCTCGTCTTCCGAGGTGTGTTTGGCGATGGCCAGGGCGGCGGCGACGGTTTCGCGAATCGCGTCCGGACCGCTGGCCGAGGTGCTGGCCGAGCCTTTACGCTGGCCGACGTACAGGGTGATACCAAAGCCCTGGTCGCGATTGAACTCGACCGTTTCGACTTCACGCTGGCGCACCGTGGTCGACAGGCCTTGCTCCAGGGACACCGCGACTTCACAGGCACTGGCGCCCTGGCGCTTGGCTTCAGCGATGATCTGCTCGACTTGTTCCTGCAGTGCCGGCAACGCTTGTGGGCCGACGCTTTCAACTGCACTCATGCTGTTCTCCACTCAAATTCTGCTTTCGGTAACGGTCATCGAGCGACCGGGCCGGACAAGCGGCCCCCGACTGGTTATCATGGCGGCGTTTCTTTGCGGACGGCCACCATGGTTGATTCTTACGATGACTCCCTCGATACGGGAGAAAAAAGCAAATCCCAGGTTAAACGCGAGCTGCATGCTCTGGTTGACCTCGGCGAGCGCCTTACAACACTCAAGCCTGACTTGCTGGCAAAACTGCCCCTGACCGACGCATTGCGCCGGGCTCTGGCCGATGCGCCCAAGCACACCGCGAATATCGCGCGTAAACGGCACCTTCAGTTCATCGGCAAACTGATGCGCGATCAGGACATTGACGCCATTCTGGTTCTGCTCGACCAACTTGATGCCTCCACTCGCCAATACAACGAACGTTTCCATAACCTGGAGCGCTGGCGCGATCGATTGATCGCCGGCGACGACGCGGTACTGGAAAAATTCGTCGTCGAATACCCGGACGCGGATCGCCAGCAATTGCGTTCCCTGGTCCGTCAGGCCCAGCACGAGGTTGCGCAAAACAAGCCTCCTGCTTCCAGCCGTAAAATCTTCAAGTACATCCGTGAACTGGACGAGACTCAACGCGGTCTGCGCTGAGCCCCGCCCTCTGTAGGAGCGAGCATGCTCGCGATGAACTCAATGACACCGCTGGGTGTCAGGACGCCAGCGTTATCGTTGACGTCCATCGCGAGCATGCTCGCTCCTACAGGGGTATCCCCTTATGCGCCCGTGCCACCCACGGTAATTGCATCAATCTTCAGCGTTGGCTGACCGACACCCACCGGCACCGACTGCCCGTCCTTGCCACACGTCCCCACACCGCTGTCCAGCGCCAGGTCGTTACCGACCATCGACACTTTGCTCATGGCTTCAGGACCGTTGCCGATCAGGGTCGCGCCTTTGACCGGAGCGGTAATCTTGCCGTCCTCGATCAGATAAGCCTCGCTGGTGGAGAACACGAACTTGCCGCTGGTGATGTCCACCTGACCGCCGCCGAGGTTGGCGCAGTAGATGCCACGCTTCACCGAGGCGATGATTTCCGCCGGGTCACTTTCACCACCGAGCATGTAGGTGTTGGTCATGCGCGGCATCGGCAGATGCGCGTAGGATTCACGCCGACCGTTGCCGGTACGGGCCACGCCCATCAGGCGCGCGTTGAGTTTGTCCTGCATGTAGCCTTTGAGTACGCCGTTTTCGATCAGCGTGGTGCACTCGGTCGGGGTGCCTTCATCGTCCACGCTCAGTGATCCGCGACGGCCGACCAGGGTGCCATCATCGACGATGGTGCAGAGTTTCGACGCAACCATTTCACCCATGCGCCCGCTATAGGCGGAACTGCCCTTGCGGTTAAAGTCGCCTTCCAGACCATGGCCGACGGCTTCATGCAGCAGCACGCCCGACCAACCGGACCCAAGCACCACCGGCAAGGTACCCGCCGGTGCCGGGATGGCTTCGAGGTTGACCAGGGCCTGGCGCAACGCTTCGCGGGCGTAGCTCATGGCGCGGTCTTCGCCGAGGAAATAACGGTAATCGGTCCGCCCGCCACCGCCATGGCCGCCGCGTTCGCGGCGGCCGTTCTGTTCGACGATCACACTGACGTTGAAGCGCACCAATGGCCGCACATCCGCCGCCAGGCCGCCGTCGGTGGAGGCCACCAGAATCCGTTCCCAGACACCGGCCATGCTCACGGTAACCTGCTGGATGCGTGGATCCAGGGCGCGGGTTGCGGCGTCGACGCGCTTGAGCAAATCGACTTTTTCAGCGCGGGTCAGGACTTCCAGCGGATTATCCGGACCGTACAGCTGGGCCACATCCTGGGTGGTGAAGGCCTGGACGGTACCGCTTTGCCCCGCGCGTGAGATCGAACGGGCCGCTCGCGCTGCCGCCCCGAGGGCTTCCAGCGTGATGGCATTGCTGTAGGCGAAACCGGTTTTCTCACCCGATTGCGCGCGCACGCCGACCCCTTGGTCAAGGTTGAAGCTGCCTTCCTTGACGATGCCGTCTTCGAGGGCCCAGGACTCGGATATCTGCCCCTGAAAATACAGGTCGGCGGCATCGATGCCCGGGCCGGCCAGATCGCCGAGCACGCCTTGCAAGCTCTCGATCGTCACGCCGCCGGGCGCCAGGAGGTGTTCACTGACTGAGGACAACAACTCGCTCATATGCTTTACGCCTTAAATTCGTCGTTCTGATGCAGGTCGCCGGGCGCCCTGCGAGAAAAAGCGCCGGTGACTGGACACCGGCATCCGCGCCCGGATGGACGCCTGTTCGCTGCTGTCACGCTCGGCCAGCAGCACGGCTTCACCTTGGTCCTGTTGCGCCAGCACTCGCCCCCAAGGGTCGATGATGGCGGCATGCCCGAAGGTTTCCCGCGGCCCCGGGTGTGTTCCACCCTGGGCAGCCGCGAGGACATAACATTGAGTCTCGATGGCCCGAGCACGGATCAGTACGTCCCAATGCGCCGCACCGGTTACCGCGGTAAACGCCGACGGTGCAGTAATCAACTCCGCCCCGGCGGCACGCAATTCGCTATACAACTCGGGGAAGCGCAGGTCATAACAAACCGTCAGGCCGACGCGACCGACCGGCGTGTCCGCCACCACTACCCCGCTGCCATAAGCATAGTCATCGGATTCGCGATAACGGCCACGATTGTCCGCCACATCCACGTCGAACAGGTGCAACTTGTCATAGCGCGCAACAATTTCGCCCTGATCATCGACCAGTAACGAGCAGGCATGCACCTTGGCCGTCGGTTGATCCACCGGCGGCAACGGCAAGGTGCCGGCCACTATCCATAACTTGAGGTCGCGCGCGGTCTGTTTCAACCAGGGCAGGATCGGGCCTTCGCCCTGCGCTTCGGCCCGGCCGATGTCGGCGATGTCGCGCCGGCCCATGGCGGCGAAGTTTTCCGGCAGGACAGCCAGCTTCGCGCCGCCTTGCGCCGCTTGCTCCAGCAGGCGGCGGGCCTGGGCCAGATTGGCCAGCACATCGCTCTGACTGACCATTTGTATCACCGCTACCGACATGGCCTGTTCCTTATCGAGATCATTACATACCTGTAGGAGCGAGCTTGTTGCGCGGTGGCAGTCCGACGATGAAATTGAAACTGAGCTGTTTCAGGTAGCACGCGTAATCGTTCACGTCCATCGCGAGCGGGCTCGCTCCTACAGGGGTAAGCGATGGACTATGACCATGCTACTCCATAGGTCCGGAAAATGGTTTCTCAAAAAGGTTTGTCGAAGGTGATCTGCGGTTCTTTCCAGGGCCCCTTGACGGTGTATTTCACACTGGCGAAACGGGACACGCGATCACCGATCAACTTGTCGATCAGGAACAGCGCGCCGCCGATGGCCGGTGCGCCGACGATCAATGCGGCGATCGGCAAGTTGTTGGTGACCGGCAAGGTCACCAGCAGTTTCGCGTCGATCCGGTCGGCCACTGCGTTCAGGGTGCCATCGAGTTCAATATTGCTCGAAGGACCGGTCATCCGGATTGGCTCACGGGTGACGTACACGCCGTTGTCCGCCACCAGCAGGCCCTTGACCCGGTCATAGCTCAAGCCCTTGCCGAACAGGTCGGAGAAGTCCAGGCGCAAGCGCCGGCCAATCGAGTTGAAGTTGAGCAGGCCAAACACTCGCAACGCAGAAGCACTACCCTCTACCTCGACGAATTGACCTTCGTTGAGCGAAGCATCGAGGGTACCGGAGAAGCGCTTGGTCGCCAGCCATGCCGGGGAACCCGGCCAGCGCCCATCGACATCCATATGGAACTCCTGGCTGGTGACGCTCGGTGCATAGCCCCAGCCCTTGAGCACATCGGCGAGATTCTTGCCGCTGATCCGGCCCTTGTACCAGCTGGAACTCGCTCCGGGTTTGCCTTCCCAACCACCGCTGCCCGCCAGCATGATTCCCTTGAGGCCCAGGTCCAGCGCATTCAGGACGATGCCCTTGGCCGTCGGACGAATCTTCAGTGACCAGGCGCCCACCAGGTCCTGGCCCTGTAACAACTGCTTGATGGTGATGTCCATCGCCGGGATTTTCGTCGGGTCCACCGAGGCCAGCGGGTCCGGTGAGTTTTCATCGGCCAGCACGGTCGGGTCCGGTGCCGGCAGGCGCACGTATTGCAGATTGATCACAATCGGCGCGCCACTCGCATCGGGAACAGCCGCGCTGCCCTTGACCTGCTGACTGTCGAGTTGCAGCGCCCAGGACGCCGGCTTACGTGTCAGTTGAACCGATGCCTGATCGAGGGTCGTGCCGATGCCACTGAGCTTGCCGACCTTGATGTCCGCGCCGCTGAGCAATTGCTTGGCACTGCCGGTGGGGTCCTGGCCGGCGTACTTGTCCAGCAGATCCTTCCACGGGCCAACATCCAGCTCAGACAGTTCACCCCGTATCCGCAGGCCCTTTGTTCCGGGTAAAACCGCATTGCCACCGCCCAGGAAAAGCTCCCCGCGACCATCGCCGAAGTTGCCGGCAGGGGCAGCAAAGGTAAAGTTCGCCAGATCGGCGTAGTTGACCCAATAGCGTCGCTCTTCGCCCTGCAATGTCATGCGAAATGTCGTATCGCGCCCGGCATCGGCCGCCAGCCCGAACGGCGCCGGCAGATCCACCGCCACCCCCTTGAGGCTGGAATTGACCATCAACTGGCTGTCGGCACCGTCGAGGGTCAGTTGCAGTTGATAGGGAATCACGCCACTGACCGGCAGCGGCTGGGTCACACTCAGCCATTCGCTGAGTTTCTTCACCTCGACCTGACCGGAAGCGGTGACACGGGTATTAAGCTTGCCGGCGCGGCCATCGGCAAAAATCTGCGCGGTCACCGGTTTGTCGAAGGCTCTCGCGCTGATGTTTTGCCCGCTCAGACCCTTGGTGCTGTCAAAACGGAAATCACCTTTGAGCTGGGTCAATTCCAGTGGCGGCTCGGCCAATTTCAAGCGCGCCTTGGCGGTCTTGAAGTCGACGAGAATTTTCGGCTCCTCGCCTTTGGCCAATGGAATATCCAGCTTGAGCTTGCCTTGCAGTTCACCCTCGCCTTCCCAGCCGGCAAAGGTGTCGGCAGTTCCGATCGGCGCTTCCTTGAGGATTTTCAGGCCGTCGCCCAATCCACCCGAAAAACCGCCATCGAGGAACAAATGAACGTTCTGCCCGTCAGGCACATGGGGAATGTTGACGTAAACGTCGCTGACCTGGGTGTCGAGCAGTTGGCCCTTGCTGGCCAGCACCCGCACTCCGCTGTCTTCAACGAACACGTCACCTGTGACCTTGCTGACGTGCGGCCAGCCCGGCTGGAACGCCAACTCGGCATCGTGCACTTTGAAAAACAGACTGATACTGCGCGCCGTTTCCGCCGCGCCGTGATTCAACGATCCCTGGTACTGAAAGAAACCTTCATCCACCGCGCCCTTGAGAATCGCTGTGCGCAACCATCCATCCAGCGCCGGGCTGAGGACTGCCGGCAGATACTTGGCGGTATAGCGACCATCGCCCTCCACCATGCCCACACGCAGGTCCATGTAGTCTTCCTGGGCGGGATCGAAAAACAGACGGATCAGGAAGTCGCCGGCAATCTTGCCTTCTTCGCCCAGCACCTTCAGATACGGCGCGACGAGGGTGAAACTGTCTTTGTCGAGCTTCCAGGTCAACCGTGCATTGGCCTGAATGTATTGCCATGGTTTAGCGAATATCGGGTCCAGGTGCAGCATGAAATCCTTGCTGTCCATGCGCAATTCCCCGTGCCCCAGGTCACCGCTGATGCTGCCCGTGACATTTCGTGCCGCCGGGGCGCCGTGATAGGCGTCGAAGCCCACCTGATCGAGGTTGGCGGCAAAGCTGAGCTTGCTGTCGTCGGTAGCGTTGGGACGAACATCAATCAGCACGTTACGCAGGCTGCCAATGACTTTGAGACGCTCGACCGTCTTGGCCAGCCCCTCTGGTAATGGCGCCAAGGCGTTGAGCAACGGCGTGAGTGGCGTGAGGTCGAGTCGATCCGCTTGCAGGTGCCAGAGTTCCAAGGACTTGTCGGTGGCGGCGCTTTGCTTGAGCTGCAGATGCGTTTCCCAGCGGGTCTCGCCAAAGTTCATGGCCAGGGAGTCGAGGCTCACCAACACACCTTCGCTGCTGCGCTGGAAATAGCCGTTGAGCGCCAGATTGTGGATCTGGATCGGTTTGCGTTCGGCGTAGGCCCCCTTGAGTTGCGGCGCGTTCAGTCGCACAGCGCCGCTCTGCATGGCACCCTCGCTCCAGTTCAGCCACAGCTCGCCGCCAGCCTTGAACTCGGAGAAATTCCATTGCTGGGTCAGGGTTTCAGGCAACCATTTCGACCAGTCGCTTTGCGGCAGGCTCACATAAACCTGCGCTTCGCCGTCTTTCCAATGGCTGGCACGAATGCGCGTACGCAGGCTCATGGCTACCGGCTGACCATCGGGCAGGGTCAAGCGGGCATCCAGGCGTTGACGGGAAGGACCGGTTTTCAGGTTCAAGCCGACGTACTTCAGGGTCAGCGGCGATTCTCCCCACGGCTGCAAAGTGATCTGGCTATCGAGTACCGACAACCGCTGAATCATTTGCATACGATTGAGCAACTGTTCCGGGTCGAGGGGCTGGTCGTCCTTCACCGGCAAGCCTTCCAGGGACCACCGACCGTCATCACCTTGCTTGAGGCTGATTTTCAGGCCATTGAGCTCCAGATGAGCGATCCGCACTTCACGCGCCAGCAAGCTGCCCCAAAGGTCCGGAACGGCGCGCACTTTTTCCAGGTGCAGTGCGTTGGCGCCGTCGCCGACCGTCACATCATGAGCGGAAAGGATGGGGGCGAGCCCGCTCCAGTTGCCTTCCAGTTCGCCAATCTGAAGCGGCATGCCCAAGGCTTGGGTGGCTCTGGTTTCGATTTCGCCACGGTATTCGGCCACCAGCGGCGTCAGCTCTCGCCCGAGGCTGACATAGAGCGCCATCACCACCAAAACCAACGCGCACAGGCCCAGACCCCAGCGGATCAGTGCGGCCAAAATGCGTGTCAGACGGTCCATGTCGGATGGCTCCCATGGCAAAAAAATTTGCAAAAAGCTGAGGCCAGCCTTTGTGGAACGGTTGCAACGTAGGGATTCAGAGCAACACCACGTCGTATTGTTCCTGGGAATACATGGTTTCTACCTGAAAGCGAATGGTGCGCCCGATAAATCCTTCCAGCTCGGCGACATTGCCCGACTCTTCATCAAGCAGGCGGTCGACGACTTTCTGGTTCGCCAATACACGATAGCCTTCCGCCTCATAGGCGCGAGCCTCCCGCAGGATTTCCCGGAAGATTTCGTAGCATATGGTTTCGGCGGTCTTGAGCTTGCCGCGGCCCTGGCAACAGCTGCATGGCTCGCACAGCACTTGCTCAAGGCTTTCGCGGGTGCGCTTGCGGGTCATCTGCACCAGGCCCAACTCGGTGATACCGATGATGTTGGTCTTGGCGTGATCGCGCTCCAGTTGCTTCTCGAGCGTGCGCAGCACCTGCCGCTGATGCTCTTCGTCTTCCATGTCGATGAAGTCGATGATGATGATGCCGCCCAGGTTGCGCAGGCGCAGTTGACGGGCAATAGCGGTGGCGGCTTCGAGATTGGTCTTGAAGATGGTTTCTTCGAGATTGCGATGACCGACGAATGCCCCGGTGTTCACGTCAATGGTAGTCATTGCCTCCGCCGGATCCACTACCAGATAGCCCCCGGACTTGAGCGGGACTTTGCGCTCGAGGGCTTTCTGGATTTCGTCTTCGACGCCGTACAGGTCGAAAATAGGCCGCTCACCCGGATAGTGCTCCAGACGATCGGCAATTTCCGGCATCAATTCGGCGACGAACTGTGTGGTTTTCTGGAAGGTTTCCCGCGAATCGATACGGATCTTCTCGATCTTCGGGCTCACCAGGTCTCGCAGGGTGCGGAGCGCCAGGCCGAGGTCTTCGTAAATCACGCTCGGCGCACTGATGGTTTTGATCTGGGCGTTGATCTGGTCCCACAGGCGGCGCAGGTAGCGGATGTCCATGAGAATTTCATCGCCCCCGGCACCTTCGGCCGCCGTGCGCAGGATGAAACCACCGGCTTCCTTGATGCCTTCCTTGGCCACGCAATCGGTGACCACTTGCTTGAGGCGCTCGCGCTCGGCTTCGTCTTCGATCTTCAGGGAAATGCCGACGTGGGCGGTGCGCGGCATATACACCAGATAACGCGACGGGATCGACAACTGAGTGGTCAGGCGCGCGCCCTTGGAGCCAATTGGGTCCTTGGTGACTTGCACCACCAGACTCTGGCCTTCGTGTACCAGCGCGCTGATGCTCTCGACTGCCGGGCCTTCACGCAGGGAAATTTCCGAAGCATGAATGAACGCGGCCCGATCAAGGCCGATGTCGACAAAAGCCGCCTGCATACCCGGCAATACCCGCACGACTTTGCCTTTGTAGATATTGCCGACGATTCCGCGTTTCTGCGTTCGCTCGACATGGACCTCTTGCAGCACACCGTTTTCGACCACCGCCACACGCGATTCCATCGGCGTGATGTTGATCAGGATCTCTTCACTCATGGCAGGGTCTCGCTCAGGCATGTTCACGATAATGGCCGCATCTTGTCAGTACGACGCTCAGCGCGCGTTAAAGGGTTTGCCAACAGGGTATGCCGAAATGGCCGAGCAACTCGAAGGTTTCGCACAGCGGCAATCCGACCACCGCCGAATAACTTCCTGCAAGCCCGGCGACGAACACTGCACCCAGGCCTTGAATACCGTAGCCTCCAGCCTTGTCACGTGGCTCGCCGCTGGCCCAGTAGGCCGCCGCTTCATCGCGACTGATGTCACGAAAACGCACCTGACTGGTGATCACCCGGGATTCGCAACGCTCGCCATCGAGTACGGCAATCGCGGTCAAGACCTGATGCTCACCACCGGACAGCATCATCAGCATGGCGCATGCGTCGGCTTCATCCAGCGGTTTGCCGAGAATTTTTCCGTCGAGCACCACGGCGGTATCGGCGCCGAGCACACAAAACGGATTTTCAGACACCACAGCATCGTATCCGGCCCTGGCCTTGCCCCGCGCCAGCCGCTCGACATAGGCCGGTGGGGATTCTTGATGCAAGGGGGTTTCATCGATGTCCGCACTGACAGCGGCGAACGGCACGCCGATCTGCGTGAGCAGTTCACGCCGACGCGGCGAGCCAGAGGCGAGGTACAGCTGTTTCATCGAGACATCTCCCTGTTTAGTGCCCTGCTCACCAATACTGTTCCTTTTTGGCGGCGTCACCGGTGCGGGCCAATGCCTGACCGAATCAATTGATTTTGTAGCGTCGACTTAATCCGCGCAAACCGAAACTGATCCAGGGCCACAGCAATGCGCTGACCAATGCCGGCAGCACCAGCGCCAGGGTTGGCTGACGGTTGCCGGTCAAGGCGCTCAGCCATAGCTGAACCAGCTGCGCGAGGCCGAAAATCACCAGGATCACCAGGCTCTGTTGCCACATCGGGAACATGCGCAGTCGTTGCTGCAGCGCCAGCACCAGGTAAGTGATAAGGGTCAGGATCAATGCGTTCTGCCCCAGCAACGTGCCGTACAGCACGTCTTCAGCCAGGCCCAGGCACCACGCGGTCGCCATGCCGACTTTCTGCGGCAGGGCCAGCGCCCAGAAAGCCAGCAGCAAGGCCAGCCACAGCGGGCGCAGGACTTCCATGAATTGTGGCAACGGCGAAACGCTGAGCAACAGGCCGACGGCGAACGTCAGCCAGACTATCCAGCCGTTACGGGATGCTTTGACACCAGCCATTATTCTCTTCCCCCTGGAGTGGCCGGCGCGGAGACTGGCGGTTTGACAGCTGGCTTCACGACAGCGGGTGGCTTCGCCGGAGCGGCGGCAGCCGGTTTAGCCGGGGTGACTGCCGGGGCTGTAGCAGCAGGTGCAGCGGCCGGAGCTGTGGCAGCAGGTGCAGCGGCCGGAGCGGCTGGCGTAACCGCAGCGGCCGGACTGACCAGTTTCGGCACGGTCGCCGGAATGACCGGACCACCGCCCTGCGCGTCCAGACTTTCCTGGGCCTGGGCGGCGTCGTTGGCACGCTCTTCCGGGGTACGGGTGTCGCTGAACACCAGCAGCAGGTAACGGCTGCGGTTCAAAGCAGCGGTCGGTACGGCTCGGACGATGGCAAATGGCTGGCCGGAATCATGAATCACTTCCTTGACGGTCGCGACCGGGTAACCTGCCGGGAAACGTTGACCCAGGCCCGAGCTGACCAGCAGATCGCCTTCCTTGATGTCAGCGGTGTCCGCCACGTGGCGCAACTCCAGGCGTTCCGGGTTACCGGTGCCGCTGGCAATAGCGCGCAGACCGTTGCGGTTTACCTGTACCGGAATGCTGTGGGTGGTATCGGTCAGCAACAGGACACGGGAGGTATACGGCATCAACTCGACCACCTGCCCCATCAGGCCACGGGCATCGAGCACCGGCTGACCGAGGATCACGCCGTCGCGCTCACCCTTGTTGATGATGATGCGATGGGTGAACGGGTTGGGATCCATGCCGATCAACTCGGCCACTTCGACCTTCTCGTTGACCAGCGCGGATGAGTTGAGCAACTCGCGCAGCCGAACGTTCTGCTCGGTCAGGGCGGCAAGCTTCTGCATGCGCCCCTGCAACAGCAGGTTTTCGGTCTTGAGTTTTTCGTTTTCGGCGACGAGTTCGGTCCGGCTGCCAAACTGGCTGGCGACACCTTGCCATAGCCTCTGCGGCAGGTCGGTGATCCAGTAAGACTGCATCAATACCAGCGACATTTGGCTACGCACTGGCTTGAGCAGTGTGAAGCGGGCATCGAACACCATCAGCGCGACCGACAGCACGACCAGCACCAACAAGCGCACGCCCAGTGAGGGACCCTTGGTGAAAAGCGGTTTAATAAGCCGCTCCTCCCAGGCAAATATTTTCTTTATTCATACGGCATCAAACCGGCCTGGATGCAGAGTGACAGAAGATAAACGCCAACAGGCAGCACTGCAAAGTGCCGCCTGCGCGCTCAACAGCATAGAGGCAATCCGGCGACTTATTCGCTGGAGAGCAGATCCATGGTGTGTTTATCCATCATTTCCAATGCACGGCCACCACCGCGAGCAACGCAGGTCAGTGGGTCTTCGGCGACGATCACCGGCAGACCGGTTTCCTGGGCCAGCAACTTGTCGAGGTCACGCAGCAAGGCGCCACCACCGGTCAGCACCAGGCCACGCTCGGCGATGTCGGAAGCCAGTTCCGGCGGCGATTGCTCCAGGGCGCTTTTCACGGCTTGAACGATAGTGGCCAGGGACTCTTGCAGAGCTTCCAGCACTTCGTTGGAGTTCAGGGTGAATGCGCGTGGAACGCCTTCAGCCAGGTTACGGCCACGAACGTCGACTTCACGAACTTCGCCGCCCGGGTAGGCAGTACCGATTTCCTGCTTGATGCGCTCGGCGGTGGATTCGCCGATCAGGCTGCCGTAGTTGCGACGCACATAGGTGATGATCGCTTCGTCGAAGCGGTCGCCGCCAACCCGTACGGATTCGGCGTAAACCACACCGTTCAGGGAGATCAGCGCGATTTCAGTGGTACCACCACCGATATCCACGACCATCGAACCGCGAGCTTCCTCAACCGGCAGGCCGGCACCGATCGCAGCGGCCATTGGCTCTTCGATCAGGAACACTTCACGGGCACCGGCACCGAGGGCCGATTCACGGATGGCACGACGCTCAACCTGGGTGGATTTGCATGGAACGCAGATCAGCACACGAGGGCTGGGCTGCAGGAAGCTGTTTTCGTGAACCTTGTTGATGAAGTACTGCAGCATCTTTTCGCAGACACTGAAGTCGGCGATCACGCCGTCCTTCATCGGACGAATGGCAGCAATGTTGCCCGGCGTTCGGCCCAACATGCGCTTCGCTTCGGTGCCGACAGCTACGACACTTTTCTGGTTACCGTGTGTCCGAATAGCCACAACCGATGGCTCATTCAGGACGATACCGCGCTCGCGCACGTAAATAAGGGTGTTGGCAGTGCCCAGGTCAATGGAAAGATCGCTGGAAAACATGCCACGCAGTTTCTTGAACATGGGAAAGGGACCCTAGGCAACGCGTGGGTAAAAAAGTGCGGCAAACTCTAACAACGACAGGGATTTTGGGCAAGGCGCCAATATGTTAAATTGGCCGCTTTTCTGTGCACCAAGCCCCACAATCGCGGCCTTATGACCGTAGAAGTGCGGTAGTGTTCCGACAATCTAACACACGGACGCCGTCCGTTCTGTTTTCCACTGGAGAATCCCAATGGCGCTTGAACGCTCCGACGTGGAAAAAATCGCTCATCTGGCCTGTCTGGGCCTCAATGATGCCGATCTTCCACACATCACTTCGGCCCTAAACAGCATTCTCGGGCTGGTCGACGAAATGCAGGCGGTCAATACCGACGGTATCGAGCCGCTGGCCCACCCACTGGAAGCCAGCCAGCGCCTGCGCGCAGACGTCGTGACCGAGACCAATAACCGCGAGGCCTACCAGTCCATCGCACCAGCGGTCGAAAACGGCCTGTACCTGGTTCCGAAAGTCATCGACTAAAGGGAAAGAGCCTGCAATGCATCAATTGACTCTGGCCGAGATCGCCCGCGGACTCGCCGATAAAAAGTTTTCTTCCGAAGAGCTGACCAAGGTCCTGCTGGCGCGTATCGCCCAGCTCGATCCACAGCTCAACAGTTTCATCAGCCTCACCGAAGACCTGGCGCTGTCGCAGGCGAAAGCCGCTGACGCCCGCCGGGCCAATGGTGAGAGCGGTGCCCTGCTCGGTGCGCCGATCGCCCACAAAGACCTGTTCTGCACCCAGGGCATTCGCACCAGCTGCGGCTCGAAGATGCTCGACAACTTCAAGGCACCCTACGACGCGACCGTCGTCGCCAAGCTGGCCGCTGCCGGGGCCGTGACCCTGGGCAAGACCAACATGGACGAATTCGCCATGGGTTCGGCCAACGAGTCGAGCTACTACGGCGCAGTGAAAAACCCGTGGAACCTGGAACACGTTCCGGGCGGTTCGTCCGGCGGTTCGGCCGCCGCGGTTGCCGCTCGTCTGTTGCCTGCCGCTACCGGCACCGACACCGGTGGTTCCATTCGTCAGCCCGCTGCGTTGACCAACCTGACTGGCCTGAAACCGACGTACGGTCGTGTTTCACGCTGGGGCATGATCGCTTACGCCTCAAGCCTGGATCAGGGCGGACCGATGGCACGCACCGCCGAAGACTGCGCGATTTTGTTACAAGGCATGGCAGGCTTCGATGCAAACGACTCCACCAGCATCGATGAGCCGGTGCCAGACTACAGCGCCAGCCTCAACGGCTCGCTGCAAGGCCTGCGCATCGGCGTGCCGAAAGAGTATTTCAGCGCCGGTCTCGACCCGCGCATCGCCGAGCTGATCCACAACAGCGTCAAGGAGCTGGAAAAGCTCGGCGCCGTGATCAAGGAAATCAGCCTGCCGAACATGCAGCACGCGATTCCTGCGTACTACGTGATCGCCCCGGCGGAAGCTTCTTCCAACCTGTCGCGTTTCGATGGGGTGCGCTTCGGCTACCGCTGCGAGAACCCGGTCAACCTGATCGACCTGTACAAACGCTCCCGTGGCGAAGGCTTCGGCCCGGAAGTACAGCGTCGGATCATGGTCGGTGCCTACGCACTGTCCGCCGGTTACTACGACGCCTACTACCTGAAGGCGCAGAAGATCCGTCGCTTGATCAAGAACGACTTCATGGCTGCCTTCAATGAGGTCGACATCATCCTCGGCCCAACCACGCCGAACCCGGCCTGGAAGCTCGGCGCCAAGAACAGCGACCCGGTCGCTGCGTACCTGGAAGACGTCTACACCATCACCGCCAACCTCGCGGGCCTGCCGGGCCTGTCGATGCCAGCAGGTTTTGTCGACGGTCTGCCGGTCGGCGTGCAGTTGCTCGCTCCGTATTTCCAGGAAGGCCGCTTGCTCAACGTTGCGCACCAGTATCAGTTACACACTGACTGGCACACCCGCACCCCAACCGGCTTCTGAGGAGACACACATGCAATGGGAAGTCGTGATCGGGCTGGAGATTCATACCCAGCTCACCACCCGGTCGAAAATCTTTTCCGGTAGTTCCACCACCTTCGGTTCCGAGCCGAACACCCAGGCCAGCCTGATCGACCTGGGCATGCCCGGCGTGTTGCCGGTGCTGAACCAGGAAGCTGTGCGCATGGCGGTGATGTTCGGTCTGGCGATTGACGCCGAGATCGGCCAGCACAACGTGTTCGCCCGTAAAAACTACTTTTACCCGGACCTGCCCAAGGGCTACCAGATCAGCCAGATGGAATTGCCGATCGTCGGCAAGGGACACCTGGACATCGCCCTGGAAGACGGCACGGTCAAACGTGTCGGCATCACCCGCGCACACCTGGAAGAAGACGCCGGCAAGAGCCTGCACGAAGAATTCAACGGTGCCAGCGGCATCGATCTGAACCGTGCCGGCACGCCGCTGCTGGAAATCGTTTCCGAGCCGGACATGCGCAGCGCCAAGGAAGCCGTGGCTTACGTCAAGGCGATCCACGCGCTGGTGCGTTACCTGGGGATTTGCGATGGCAACATGGCCGAAGGCTCGCTGCGTTGCGACTGCAACGTGTCGATCCGTCCAAAAGGCCAGGTCGAGTTTGGCACCCGCTGCGAGATCAAGAACGTCAACTCGTTCCGTTTCATCGAGAAGGCGATCAACTCCGAGATTCAGCGTCAGATCGAGCTGATCGAAGACGGCGGCAAAGTGATCCAGCAGACCCGTCTGTACGATCCTAACAAGGACGAAACCCGTCCGATGCGCAGCAAAGAGGAGGCCAACGACTACCGTTACTTCCCTGACCCGGACCTGCTGCCAGTCGTGATCGAAAGCTCGTTCCTCGACGACGTGCGCGCCACCCTGCCGGAACTGCCACCGCAAAAGCGCGAGCGCTTCCAGGAGCAGTTCGGCCTGTCGGTCTACGACGCCAGCGTTCTGGCGACCAGCCGCGAACAGGCCGACTACTTCGAGAAAGTCGCGAGCATCGGCGGCGACGCCAAGCTGGCGGCGAACTGGGTGATGGTCGAGTTGGGCAGCCTGCTCAACAAGCAAGGCCTGGACATTGAAGAGTCGCCAGTTTCGGCCGAGCAATTGGGCGGCATGCTGTTGCGCATCAAGGACAACACCATCTCCGGCAAGATCGCCAAGGTCGTGTTTGAAGCGATGGCCAACGGCGAAGGCAGCGCAGACGAGATTATCGACAAGCGCGGCCTCAAGCAGGTTACCGACACCGGCGCCATTTCGGCGGTGCTGGACGAAATGCTCGCGGCCAACGCCGAGCAGGTCGAACAATACCGCGCGGCAGATGAAGCCAAGCGCGGCAAAATGTTCGGCTTCTTTGTCGGCCAGGCCATGAAAGCCTCCAAAGGCAAGGCCAACCCGCAACAGGTCAACGAACTGCTCAAAAGCAAGCTCGAAGGCTGATGCAAATGGAGCCAGCTCTAAAATCTGGCTCCAACCCCCTGTGGGAGCGGGCTTTTGTGGCGAGGGGGCTTGCCCCCGTTGGGTTGCACAGCAATCCCGATACTTGAAAACTCGGTGTGTCAGATAGACTCCGAATGCAGGTATTGGGGCTGCTGCGCAACCCAACGGGGGCAAGCCCCCTCGCCACATTGGCTCTGTCCCACAATAGATTCGGGAAAACCTTGAATGAAACGTCTGCTTGGCGCCTGCGCCCTCCTCTCGTTGCTGGCCGGTTGCGCCAGCACCGACACCGTCGATCCGCATGGCTACGACAAAACTGGCGTAGCCTCGTACTACGGCGCCAAACACCAAGGCAAGCGCACCGCCAGTGGCGAGCGTTTTGACAAGAATTCCATGACCGCCGCCCACCGCCAGCTACCCTTCGGTACACGGGTGAAGGTCACCAATCTGAAAAACGACAAGTCCTGTGTGGTGCGCATCAATGATCGTGGGCCGCACACCCGTGGACGTCTGATCGACCTTTCCCACGAAGCCGCCGAACGCCTGGGCATGGTCAAGAGCGGTACCGCGCGGGTTCGTGTGCAAGCCCTCGACTGATAGACGGAGCCACAACCATTTTCGGATTAGACGACCTACCCCTGATCAGCGTGATCGAATTGCTCAGCGGGCTATGCCTGCTGATAGCCGGCGCCGAACTGATGGTGCGCGCCGCCGTACGCCTGGCCGCACGCTTGCATGTGCGCCCGCTGATCATCGGCCTGACCATCGTCGCCCTCGGCAGCAGCGCCCCGCAGATGGCCGTCAGCCTGCAAGCCACCCTGGCCAACAACACCGACATCGCCGTCGGCAGCGTGATTGGCAGCAGCATTTTCAACATCCTCGTCACGCTCGGGTTGTCTGCGCTGATCATTCCCTTGCGCGTGTCCCGGCAATTGGTGCGCCTGGATATCCCACTGATGATCGGCGCCAGCCTGCTGGTGTCCATACTGGCCTGGAATGAACAACTGACCCGGACCGACGGCGTGGTGCTGCTGATAGCACTGGCGCTGTATCTGGGTCTGTTGCTGCGCCAGTCCCGGCACTCGGCGCGTCCGGTATCGAGCCAGGGACGCAACACGCAAGCACCCTGGTTCAGCAGCTTGCTGATGATCGTTGCCGGACTGGCGATGCTGGTGTACGCCGGGCACCTGCTGCTTGGGGCCGCAGTGGTGGTCGCCACCGATCTGGGGTTGTCGGAGCGCATCATTGGCCTGACCATCGTCGCAATCAGTACATCGTTGCCCGAGCTGGCCACTTCATTGATCGCCGCGCTACGTGGTCAGCGCGATATCGCCGTGGGCAACGTGATTGGCAGTAACCTGTTCAATCTTCTGGGAGTACTCGGTTTCACGGCGCTCGTGGCGCCGTCGCCATTGTCGGTGTCGCCCAATGCACTGGATTTCGACCTGCCAGTGATGCTCGGCGTGGCAGTGCTGTGCCTGCCGTTATTTTATTCCGGCTATCGGGTGACCCGCGCCGAAGGCCTGCTGTTTCTGGGCCTTTATATGGCCTATGGGCTGCACGTGGTGTCGTTCACCACCGGCATGCCCCTGGCCGGCAAGCTTGAGCACCTGATGCTGTTTTTCGTTTTGCCGGCGCTGGTGGCGTTTTTGCTATTCACGTCACTGCGCGCCTGGCGTCGCCAACACCATAAAAAGGAATCGCCATGACCGAGCATAAAAAACCCGGCGTTGAAGTACGCCGCCAAGTGATGGGCGACGCCTTCGTCGACAGGGCACTGGGCAATGCCACCGAGTTCACCCAGCCGCTGCAGGATTTCGTCAATGAACACGCCTGGGGTGGCGTGTGGAATCGCGAAGGCCTGCCGCTGAAGACCCGCAGCCTGATCACCCTCGCCGCCTTGACCGCACTCAAATGCCCGCAAGAGTTGAAAGGTCACGTGCGCGGTGCGCTGAACAACGGTTGCACCGTGGACGAGATTCGCGAGGCGCTGCTGCATTGCGCAGTGTATGCAGGCGTGCCGGCGGCGATCGATGCGTTTCGGGCGGCGCAGGAAGTGATTGATAGTTACCAACAACCCACGTGAGTCATTGGGATTCCGGTTGCCTGATCTGACGCCTTCGCGGGCAAGCCCGCTCCCACAGGTTCCTATGTGGTTCTGAAATTTAATTCACACAAAAGAACCCTGTGGGAGCGGGCTTGCCCGCGAAGAGGCCCGAGAGCACACCACAACACTGCCAGTCAGATCCACCCACCCCACTGCAACAAAAAGATCCCGATATTGGTCGTCACCGCCGCCATCAACGTGGTGATGACGATAATCGCCGCCGCCAGTTCATGATTGCCATCCGCCGCCCGCGCCATGACAAAACTGGCTGCGGCGGTCGGGCTGCCGAAGTACAGGAACAGAATCCCCAGTTCCGCCCCGCGAAAGCCCCATAACCATGCGCCCAGCGTCGCCAGTATCGGCAATCCGAGCATTTTCACCAGGCTGGAACTGAGCGCCATCTTGCCGCTTTTGCGCAGCGCCGCCAGTGACAGCGTGCCGCCGATGCAGATCAGCGCCAGCGGCAAAGTGGTTTGCGCCAGGTATTGGCCGGACGTTTCCAGCCACCCAGGCAAGCCGATCTGGAAATAGGCGAACGGGGCAGCGGCAATCACGCTGATGATCAGCGGATTGCTGAAAACACTTTTGCAGATGCTCCAGGGATCGGACTTGATCACCGGGCTGTATACCGCCAGGACGATGGTCGAGAGCGTGTTGTAGAACAGAATCACCAGCGCCGCGAGAATCGCCCCGAGGGAAATACCGTAGTCGCCGTACATGCTCGCTGCCAGCGCCAGGCCGATCACACCGTTGTTGCCGCGAAAGGCCCCCTGGGTATAAATCCCCCGATCCTCCCGCGGGCACTTGAAGATCGCCCAGCCCCAGGCGATGGCAAAGCACGCCAGGGTCGCCAGGGAGAAGTAGATCAGCAGAGCCGGTTGCAGCGCGGCGTGCAGGTCGGCATGCAGGATGCCCAGAAACAGCAGCGCCGGCATGGTGACGTTGAACACCAGGGACGACGCGGTGTGGATGAAGTTGTCGTTGATCCAGTCGATGCGTTTGAGCAACACACCGAGAAACAGCATGGCGAACACCGGGGCGGTGATGTTCAGGGTTTCGAGGAAAATTGCCAGCATGCCGGAGGGAACCTTGAAGGTGTCGTTAGTTGGCTAATGATAAGCCACCAAGGACTTCGGCGTCTGGGAGATCGCCATCGCCAGCAGGCTAGCTCCCACAGGTGATCTTCACATTTGCACAAACCGTGTAAACACCGAAGATCACTGTGGGAACCAGCCTGCTGGCGATGAACGATAACGCGGTATCAGGTAATCGGCGCCGGATTGAACAACGTGATGTCGTTATGCAGCTTGTGCTTTTCAGCCCAGGTCTGCTGCTTGCCGCTGGCCACATCCAGGTAGTAGTGAAACAGCTCCCAGCCAAGCTCTTCGATGGATGCGCGCCCGGTGGCAATGCGCCCGGCGTCGATATCAATCAGATCAGGCCAGCGCTGCGCCAGTTCGGTCCGGGTCGACACTTTCACCACCGGCGCCATGGCCAGTCCATAAGGCGTACCGCGCCCCGTGGTGAACACATGCAGGTTCATCCCCGCCGCCAGTTGCAACGTACCGCAGACAAAGTCGCTGGCCGGGGTCGCACAAAAGATCAGGCCTTTTTCCTTGAACCGCTCGCCAGGGCCGAGAACCCCCGTGATAGCGCTGCTGCCGGACTTTACGATCGAGCCCAGGGACTTCTCGACAATGTTCGACAACCCGCCCTTCTTGTTGCCTGGCGTGGTGTTGGCGCTGCGATCGGCCTCACCCTTGGCCAGGTAACGGTCGTACCAGTCCATTTCCCGCACCAGTTCCCGGGCAACCTCCTCGGTTTGAGCGCGGGAGGTCAGCAGGTAAATCGCATCGCGCACTTCGGTGACTTCGGAAAACATCACTGTCGCGCCAGCCCGCAGCAGCAGGTCCGAGGCATAACCGAGCGCCGGGTTGGCGGTAATTCCGGAGAACGCATCGCTGCCGCCGCACTGCATACCGAGAATCAGCTCGGACGCCGGCACGGTTTCCCGGCGACGCTGATCGAGCTTCTTCAAACGGGTCTCGGCCAGTTCCATGATCTGCTCGATCATTTCGCTGAAACCGTGGCTGGAATCCTGCAAGCGGTACAGCCATGGCTCGCTGAGATCCACCGAACTGTCGTTCTCGTGCATCACCTGCCCGGCCTGCAATTTCTCGCAGCCCAGGCTGATCACCAGGGCTTCACCGCCCAGGTTCGGGTTGCGTGCCAGATTGCGCACGGTACGGATCGGGATGTACGCATCGGTGGCGGTGATTGCCACACCACAGCCGTAGCTGTGGGTCAGCGCCACCACGTCATCGACGTGCGGATACTTGGGCAGCAACTCGTCCTTGATGCGCTTGACCGCATGATCCAGTACGCCGGTCACGCATTGCACAGTGGTGGTAATGCCGAGGATGTTACGTGTACCGACAGTGCCATCGGCATTGCGATACCCCTCGAAGGTAAAGCCCTCAAGCGCTGCCTGCGTGGCCGGCACTTCGGTGGACAGCGGCAGGCTGTCCAGTGGTGGTGCGGTCGGCATGCGCAGTTGATCTTCCTTGACCCAACTGCCACGGGGAATCGGCTGCAGAGCGTAGCCAATGACCTGACCGTAACGAATCACCTGGCCACCTTCGGGAATGTCTTGCAGGGTGACCTTATGGCTCTGTGGCACGAAGTCAACGGTGACCAGGCCATCGGAAAACTCGGTGCCGGCCGGTACGCCCTGGTCGTTGACCACGATCACAACGTTGTCCCGTTCGTGCAGGCGGATGTAGCGCGGCGAGTCGGAATGTTCAATCAACTGCATGACGCCGCTCCTCAGGAATGCGCTTGAGACAATTTGTTGTTGATTTCAGGACCGCGCACCGGTGGCTCTTTAAGCACCACACGTTTGATCGGACCTACGATGACCAGATAGCTGAACACTGCCACCAGCGCGTTGCAACCGACAAATACCAGCGCCCATTTGAACGAACCCGTGGAGCTGATGATGTAGCCGATGACGATCGGGGTGGTGATCGAAGCGATGTTGCCAAAGGTGTTGAACAGGCCACCACTGAGACCGGCGATCTGTTTTGGCGAAGTGTCGGACACCACCGCCCAACCCAATGCGCCCACGCCTTTGCCGAAGAACGCCAGGGCCATGAAGCCGACGACCATCCATTCAACGTCCACGTAGTTGCAGGCCACGATGCTGCTCGATACCAGCAAACCAGCGATGATCGGCGCCTTGCGGGCGAAAGTCAGGGAATGGCCTTTACGCAGCAGGTAATCGGAAATCACCCCGCCGAGTACACCGCCGATGAAGCCGCAGATCGCCGGCAAGGACGCGATGAAACCGGCCTTGAGGATGGTCATGCCGCGTTCCTGTACCAGGTACACCGGGAACCAGGTCAGGAAGAAGTAAGTGATACCGTTGATGCAGTACTGGCCCAGATACACGCCGAGCATCATGCGGTTGGTCAGCAGTTGGCGGATGTAGTCCCACTTCGGACCGTCGCCCTTTTTGCCTTTGCCCTTGTCCTGGTCCATGTCGACCATGCCGCCGTTGTCAGCAATGTGCTTGAACTCGGCCTCGTTGATCATCGGGTGCTGACGCGGGCTGTAGATCACCTTCAGCCAGATCCCCGAGAAGATGATGCCGATCACGCCCATGACGATGAACACGTGCTGCCAGCCGAAGCTGTAGACGATCCAGCCCATCAACGGTGCGAACAATACAGTGGCAAAGTATTGCGCGGAGTTGAAGATCGCCGAGGCGGTGCCGCGTTCAGCGGTCGGGAACCAGGCCGCGACTATACGTGCGTTACCGGGAAAGGATGGCGCTTCGGCCAGGCCCACGAGGAAGCGCAGCATGAACAGTGCGACCACCGCTGTGGACATGCCGAACTCACCGACATAGCCCTGCAACACGGTGAAGAGTGACCAGGTGAAAATGCTCAGCGCATAGATTTTTTTCGAACCGAATCGGTCCAGTAGCCAGCCGCCGGGGATTTGCCCGGCCACGTAGGCCCAACCGAATGCGGAGAAGATGTAGCCGAGGGTAACGGCGTCGATGCCGAGATCTTTTTGCAGGCTGGAGCCAGCGATTGCGATGGTAGCCCGGTCGGCGTAGTTGATCGTGGTCACCAGAAAAAGCATGAGCAGGATCAAATAGCGGACGTGAGTCGGCTTGGTCGATTGCATGTAAATGTACTCCCACAAATTATTTTTATGCGCGGGTGAATCTGTTACTGCTCCCTGTAGGAGCGGGCCTGCTCGAGATGGTCGTCAACGATGACGCGCGGCATCAGGTTTACCGCCGCGACCTCAAGACCATCGCGAGCACGCTCGCTCCTACAGGGTTTTGCGTTTACGAACCGATGTAGCTGGTTTTCACGACCGTGTAGAACTCTTGCGCATAGCGACCTTGCTCACGTGATCCATAGGATGAACCTTTACGCCCACCGAACGGAACGTGGTAATCCACACCGGCGGTCGGCAGGTTGACCATCACCATCCCGGCCTGGGAGTGGCGTTTGAAGTGGTTGGCGTACTTCAACGAAGTGGTGGCGATACCCGCCGACAGACCGAACTCGGTGTCGTTGGCCATGGCCAGTGCGGCTTCGTAATCGGCGACACGGACAATATTGGCCACCGGGCCGAAGATCTCTTCGCGGCTGATGCGCATCGACGCTTCGCTGTCGGCAAACAGCGTTGGCGCGAGGAAGTAGCCCTCGGTGTCGCAGGTCACCAGACCGCCGCCGCTGACCAGACGTGCACCTTCGGACTGGCCGATGTCGATGTACTTCATGTCCTGTTCAAGCTGGGCCTGGGACACCACTGGGCCGATGTCGGTGCCGGTTTTCAGCGCGTGGCCAACCTTGATCGACTTCATGCGCTCGGCCATGGCTTCGACGAACTGGTCGTGAATCCCGGCGGTGACGATGAAGCGGCTCGAGGCGGTGCAACGCTGGCCGGTGGAGTAGAACGCGCTCTGCACCGACAACTCGACCGCTTGCTTGAGGTCGGCATCGTCGAGAATGATCTGCGGGTTCTTGCCGCCCATTTCCAGCTGGACCTTGGCCTGGCGCGATACGCAGTTGATGGCGATCTGACGACCGACGCCAACGGAACCGGTGAAGCTGATGCCGTCGACTTTCGGGCTTTGGACCAGGGCATCGCCCACCACGCGACCGCTGCCCATCACCAGGTTGAACACACCGGCCGGAAAGCCTGCGCGGGAGATGATTTCAGCCAGGGCCCAGGCACAACCTGGAACCAGGTCCGCGGGTTTCAGCACGACGCAGTTGCCGTAGGCCAGGGCCGGGGCGATTTTCCACGCAGGGATCGCAATCGGGAAGTTCCACGGGGTGATCAGACCGACCACGCCCAGGGCTTCGCGGGTGACTTCAACGTTGACGCCCGGGCGCACCGACGGCAGGTAATCGCCGGACAGGCGCAGGCATTCACCGGCGAAGAATTTGAAGATGTTGCCGGCGCGGGTTACTTCGCCGATAGCTTCGGGCAGGGTCTTGCCCTCTTCCCGGGCCAGCAGGGTGCCGAGTTCTTCGCGACGGGCGAGGATTTCAGTACCGACTTTATCCAGCGAATCATGACGCGCCTGAATGCCGGAAGTCGACCATGCCGGGAACGCGGCGCGGGCAGCGTCGATGGCTGCGTGGACCTGAGCCAGGTCAGCCTTGGCGTAATCGCCAATGGTGTCAGTCAGTTCGGACGGGTTGATGTTGGCCGAATAGTCGCCACCGGCAACCCATTCGCCGTTGATGTAGTTATCGAAACGCTTTGCATCTGCCACGGAAATTTCTCCTCACGCAAAAGGCCGCTGATCACTCAGCGGCCTTACTTAATCGGTGTGTTACTGCGCACCCTGCTTGTCGATCAGCGCGGCGAGCATTTCGTACTCTTCGCCGGTCAGATCGGTCAGTGGCGCACGCACGGGACCGGCGTCATAGCCGGCAATTTTTGCCCCGGCCTTGACGATGCTCACGGCGTAGCCGGCCTTGCGGTTACGGATGTCCAGGTACGGCAGGAAGAAGTCGTCGATGATCTTGCCGACGGTGGCGTGATCTTCGCGAGCGATGGCGTGGTAGAAATCCATCGCGGTTTTCGGGATGAAGTTGAACACCGCCGAGGAGTAAACCGGTACGCCCAAAGCCTTGTAGGCAGCGGCGTAGACTTCGGCGGTCGGCAGGCCACCCAGGTAGCTGAAGCGATCACCGAGGCGGCGGCGGATCGACACCATCAATTCGATATCGCCCAGGCCATCCTTGTAGCCGATCAGGTTCGGGCAGCGCTCGGCCAGGCGTTCCAGCAGCGGCGCGGTCAGGCGGCAGACGTTGCGGTTGTAGACCACGACGCCGATGCTGACCGACTTGCACACCGCTTCAACGTGGGCGGCAACGCCGTCCTGGCTGGCTTCGGTCAGGTAGTGCGGCAGCAGCAACAGGCCTTTGGCGCCCAGGCGCTCGGCTTCCTGTGCATATTCGATGGCCTGGCGAGTAGAACCGCCAACGCCGGCCAGAATCGGCACGCTGGTCGCGCAGGTGTCGACCGCAGTCTTGATGATTTCCGAATATTCGCTGGCCGCCAGAGAGAAGAACTCGCCGGTACCGCCTGCGGCGAACAGAGCCGAGGCGCCGTATGGGGCCAGCCATTCGAGACGCTTGATGTAACCCGCGCGATTGAAGTCGCCCTGGGCATTGAAATCGGTGACCGGGAAAGACAGCAGACCGGAAGAGAGGATGGACTTCAGTTCTTGTGGATTCATTATTCGAACACCCTGGGTTGCGACGTTATGTGTGAGAAAACCGTTCAGCCTGCGCTGAAGTTGTAGGTCATCGTACAACTTAAAAAATAACCGTCAACTGCATTTCATCGACAGGGGTGAAAATTTTGGACAAGGGGCCGTCGACCGACCGCTGCGAGGGGGATGCTATTGGCGTGAGAGAGGCTGCTGCTTCGACGCAAACCTACACAGGACATACGTTGTCCTAAGAGCAGATAGCTCCAGGCCCTGAGGAGAGAACGAGGCACCCAGCACCACTCGTCGAAACTGTTATTTCTTACAGTTTCGACGAAGGCCATGTGGCGCGATAACGCTCTGGTGAACCGCAAACACTACGGCTCAATCGTCGCTTAAGGAGACATCTCATGGCACTTCCCGCCCCCAGTATCAAAGGATTCACCGATGTTGTATCGCTGTCGAAACTAAAGGATCCAGTGGATCTCAGCATCCCGAATGAAGCTGACATACCAACGATGAATGATGTCTTTGCGATACTGGGGAAAAGTCAAGAAACCCCGGACTGGCGCGGCGCCAGGGTTCAGGTGGGACAATGGAACGAAGAAATTGAAGACATTGAAAGAGTGAGGAACCTGAGCGTACCAATCCCCAAGAAAGAGCTGGAGAAGTACCTGAACGGGTCAGTGAGCCTGAGCTACCAAACCAGCGGAGAGTCGGACTTGGCAATCAGCTCGGCTCAGCTCGAGGTGCGGATCGAACCCTGACGCCCCGCCAGACCCTTTTTTGGCATCAGCCGCGCTGCGCCTCAGCCTCTTCGTGGGCTTGGCGCAGCCGCTCGCGGCTGTTGGTCAGGTGCAGGCGCATGGCTGCACGCGCAGCATCGGAGTCTTGGCGGGCAATCGCGTCGTAGATCTCTTCGTGCTCACGACTCAGGCGATTCATGTAGTGCTGCTGGTCGTCATGGGCCAGTCGCGCAGAGTTGAGGCGGGTGCGCGGGATGATGCTGGTGCCCAGGTGGGTCATGATGTCGGTGAAGTAGCGGTTGCCGGTCGCCAGGGCAATTTGCAGGTGGAACTGGAAGTCCGAAGCCACGGCATCGCTGGCGTGGGAAACGCTTTCATTCAGCGCGTCCAGTGCCGCGCGCATCAACGCCAGCTGCTCGGGGCTGCGGCGTTGCGCTGCCAGACCTGCAGACTCCACTTCGAGGCTGATACGCAGCTCGAGAATCGCCAGCACATCGCGCAAGGTGACCACTGTCGCCGGGTCGATACGGAAACCGCTCGGGCTCGGGGTGTCGAGCACAAAGGTGCCGATGCCATGGCGGGTTTCCACCTGCCCGGCCGCCTGCAAACGGGATATCGCTTCGCGCACGACCGTCCGGCTGACGCCATGGGCATCCATGATCGCCGATTCGGTGGGCAATTTGTCGCCACGTTTGAGCTGCCCGTCGCGGATCTGCTCGGACAGCACCGTCACCAGTTCCTGAGCGAGGCTGCGGCGCTTGCGAGGGAGGCGTGGTACGGCGTTCGGGTTTTCCATGGTGAACATCTGTCTCGAAAGAATCGGCTGAAAGTGCATCATAGCTCAAGCGGGTTGTACGATCACCACCGTCCCTTGCAGGAGCTGGCTTGTGGTGAGGGGGCTTGTGGGAACGCCGCATCGCCACAAATCGCGAACAAGAGTGGCTACGCAGTCACGGCCTGATCCACCAGATGGCCATTCTCGATGCGGATGTGCCTTGGATGGAAACGCTTGAGGCTGCTGCGATGACCAACGCTGACAATACTCAGCCCCGGCAACTCATCAATCAGAGCCTGATACAGCGAAGCCTCGTCTTCTTCATCCATAGCCGACGTCGCTTCATCCATGTATAGCCACTGCGGCGCGTACAGCAGAGCCCGGGCAAAGGCCAGGCGTTGCTGCTCACCCGGCGACAACATGCGCTGCCAGTGGTTGGCTTCATCCAGGCGTGCCACCAGATGCGGCAAACGGCAGGTTTCCAGCACTTGGACGTAACGCTCTTGCGGGTAGGTTTCGCCGGGCTGTGGATAACTCAGCGCCTCTCGCAGTGTGCCAATGGGCAGATAGGGTTTTTGCGGCAGGAACAGGTAGCGCGCCGCCGGTAATCGAATGCTTCCGTGCCCCGTCGGCCAAAGGTGCCCCATCGCGCGCAGCAAGGTGGACTTGCCGCTGCCGGAACGGCCGCTGAGCATGACGCGCTCGCCCTCTTGCACGGTCATGTCGGCGCTGGTCAGCAAGTGACGACCGTCAGCCAGATCAAGACCCAAGTCATGCACCTTCAACACCGAGCCCGTGTTTTTCACGTCGATGGCCGGTGCACGCTGCTCGTTGTCGGTCATGGCCTGACGGAAGCTGAGCAGACGATCGCAGGTGGCACGCCACGAGGCGAGGTTCTGGTAGGCAGTGATAAACCAGCTGAAACTGTCCTGGACATTGCCGAACGCCGAGCTGATTTGCATCAGTTCACCGAGCTCGATCTTGCCGGCGAGGTAGCGTGGCGCAGCAACCATGAAAGGAAAAATGACTGCGGCCTGTTCGTAACCGGAAGTGAAGAAGGTGAGACGCTTGGACACTTTCATGATGTCCCAGAAATTATGCCAGACCATGCCGAAGCGGCTGCTCAATCGGCGATTCTCGTTCGGCTCGCCGTTGTACAACGCGATGCTTTCGGCATTCTCGCGGACCCGCACCAGGGAGAAACGCAGGTCGGCTTCGAAACGTTGTTGCCGGTTGTTCAGGCCGATCAAGCGACGACCGATCAAATGCGTCAGCCAGCTGCCCAGCACCGCGTAAACCAGTACGCACCAGAACATGTAGCCGGGAATGGTCACACCGAACACTTCGATGCTACCCGACACCCCCCACAGGATGATCGAAAATGACACGAGGCTGACGACGTTGCGCAGCAGGCCAATGCCCAGGCTCAAGGTATCGGAGGTGAAATTATTGAGATCTTCGGAAATCCGCTGATCGGGGTTATCGGTGTAACCGCCCTGCTCCAGCCGGTAGTAATTCTTGTCGTCGAGCCAGCGAGTGAAGTGTTTTTCGGTGAGCCACGCCCGCCAGCGGATCGTCAGCATCTGCGTCAGGTAGAGCCGGTACACCGCACCGACAATCGCCACCGCGGCAATCCCGCAGAAATACAGAATAAGCCGCCAGAAGGCCGCCTCGTCTTTTTGCTGCAGGGCGTTGTAGAAATCCTTGTACCAGGTGTTGAACCACACCGAGATCCCCACGCTGATCAGCGACAGCGCAATCACAGCGATCAGCAAGGTCCAGGCCTTGCCCTTTTCTTCACTTCGCCAGTAAGGCGTGATCATCGCCCACACTTTGCGAAAAAACTGCCCGCGCACAGCATCGTTGACCGCGGAGTACTCAGCGTTCTGATTCATGGAAAAGGCTCGATAGAGAAAAGTACACGCACGAACCGATCATAGATGATCGGTTCGGTTTGTCGCGAGCAGCGGCCGGCATTCGTTCAGCGCAGGTTCAGCGGCGAACGGGACGCTTCTGCAATTTGCGCTGCAAGGTGCGCCGATGCATGCCCAGGGCGCGGGCGGTGGCGGAGATGTTGCCTTCGTGTTCGGTCAGAACGCGCTGAATGTGTTCCCACTGCAGGCGGTCCACGGACATCGGGTTTTCCGGCACCAGGCTGTCCAGGTCGGCGTGTTCGGACAGCAGCGCTGCCAGCACGTCGTCGGCATCGGCCGGTTTGCACAGGTAGTTGCAGGCCCCGCGCTTGATCGCTTCAACAGCGGTGGCAATGCTGGAATAGCCGGTGAGAATCACCACGCGCATTTCCGGATCCATTTCCAGCAACTTGGGCAGCAGCACCAGGCCGGAATCGCCATCCATTTTCAGGTCCAGCGCAGCGTAGTCCGGCAGATCGGCCTTGGCCAGTTCCAGCCCTTCTTCGGCAGAGCCGGCCGTACTGACACGAAACCCACGGCGAGCCATGGCACGGGCCATGACGCGGGTGAACGTGGCGTCGTCATCGACCAGCAGCAAGTGCGGCAGTTCTTCGCCTTCAACCTGGATATCGTCACTCATGTTCGTCTCCTCGGGCGACACGGGGCAGGCGCAGCTCGGTGAGCGTACCGCCTTCCTCATGACTGTAGAGTTTTACTGAGCCGCCAGCGCGAGTCACGCTGGCCTTGCTCAAAAACAGGCCCAGGCCGAAACCTTTGCCCTTGGTGGTAAAAAACGGCTTGCCGATTTGCTCGGCAATGGCCAATGGCACACCGGCGCCATGGTCGCGAATGCTGATGGTCAGGTTTTCCGCGTCCCAGTCCAGCGTCACTTGCAGCCCCTCGGGACACGCATCGGCGGCGTTATTGAGCAAGTTTAACAAGGCCTGGGTCAGGTCCGGCGGCGGCGCCATGCGTGGAACCGCGCCCTGGCCGAGTCGCTGGAAGCGATAGCTGGCTTCGGGGCGCATCAGGTGCCAGCGATTCAATGCCTCGTCGAGCCAATCGGTAACGTCTTGCATTTCCACGGCAAGACGCCGGTTGGCCTCGGCGGCGCGCACCAGATGCTGCAAGGTTTCCTTGCATAGCTTGACCTGATCCTGCAGCACACTGAGGTCGTCCTGCAACATCGGGTCGTGATGGTCCTGGCGCATTTCCTTGAGCAGTACGCTCATGGTTGCCAACGGCGTGCCCAATTCATGAGCGGCACCGGCCGCCTGGGTTGCGACCGCCAGCAACTGCTGATCACGCAGGCCTTCTTCACGACGTATGGCGCGCAGTTCCTCCTGGCGACGCAACTCCTCGGCCATGCGTGCGGCGAAGAAGGTGATCACCGCTGCGGCGAGGGCGAAGCTCAGCCACATGCCGTACACCTGCAGGTTTTCCCGGGCAATGGGAAAGGTTTGCAGTGGATAGAACCGCGCCAGCAGCAGGGTGTACATCGTCAACGCGATGCCCGACAGGATCACCGAATAGCGCCACGGCAGCGTCACCGCGGCGATGGTCAGCGGCACCAGGTAATAAGAGACGAAGGGATTGGTCGAACCACCGGAGAAGTACAGCAAGGCGCTGTGGATAAACAGATCGCAGGCCAGTTGTACGGCGTATTCAAGCTCGGTCACTGGCCACGAAGTGCGCAGGCGAATTGCCGTGAACGCGCACAGCAGCATTGAGCAAGCAAGGGTAGCGGCCAGTTGAAACCAGGGCAGCGGCAACAACTCGAGCCAGTAGGCCAGCCCCACGGAACCGGCCTGAGCGGCCAGCACCAACGTGCGGATGAAGGTCAGCCGCCAGAGGTTCTGGCGAGTGGCGGAGGTGATTTGAACGGGGGCGAGCATGAGCTCTCCTGATGAGCGCTCCAGGCGGATCGCTGGGAGTATAACCAAGCGCGGGGGCTGGCAGGCAAAAGTGCGGCAAACGGCCACAGTGCTACCCATGATTTCCCGGGCGATGACAACTGTGGCGAGGGGGCTTGCCCCCGTTCGGCTGCGAAGCAGTCGTGGATTGCCTCACCTGGTACGGCAGATAAAATGCGGCGGCAGGGTTGGGGGGACTGCTTCGCAGTCCAACGGGGGCAAGCCCCCTCGCCACAACAAGCCCTCTCGCCACAGCAAGCCCCTCGCCACAGGGCCACCTGAGTTACATCTGTATAGAAGTTGTAACTATGCGAACCCGACCATCAAAGCTAGAGTCTGATGGTTTCACGCAGGCCCTGACCATACCCCTGCGCACCTTTCAAGGAGCCTTCATGTACACATTCCGCCGCAGCGCCGCCCTCCTCGCCCTGGGCGTTGGCACCCTCGCCAGCCTCCCGGCCCTGGCGGCCGACGAGCTTCATTACAACCAGATTTCCCTGCGCGCCGAAGTCAGTCAGGAAGTGGCCCGCGACCTGATGATCGTGACCCTCTACACCGAAGAACAGAACAGCGACCCGGCCAAACTCGCCGCCGACGTCAGCACCACCATGAACAAGGCGCTGGCCCAGGCCAAGCAAGTCAAAGACATCACGCTGCGACAAGGCAGCCGCAACAGCTACCCGATCTACGACACCAAGGGTCAGAAGATCACCGGCTGGCGTGAACGCGCCGAACTGCGCCTGGAAAGTGCGGACTTCGCCGCACTGTCGAAACTGACCGGCGAACTGCTCACCAATCTGAAAATGGGCGGCATGGACTTCGCCATCGCGACGCCGACCCGCAAGGCCAGCGAAGACGCCCTGCTCAAAGAGGCCGTAAGCGCCTTCAAGGCCCGTGCTCAACTGGCCACCGATGCCTTGGGCGGCAAGAGCTACAAAATCGTCAACCTGAACCTCAACAGCAACGGTTATCCACAACCCTATATGCGCGGGCCGATGATGATGAAAGCCGCCGCCATGGATGCCGCACCGGTCACTCCGGAAGTTGAAGCCGGTACCAGTCAGGTCAGCATGACCGCAGACGGCTCTATTGAAGTGCTGATGCCTTGATTCGCTGACTCGAATACCCAAACGGCGATCATCGAAAATGATCGCCGTTTTTTTGCAGCGGTTTTCCCGTGAGCTATAAATGAATAGGTGTACTGGCAAAGCCAGTGGTTGTACCCGGTATCACTCAGACTTGTCTGCGCAACCCGGGTGCAACAATAACCAGCCGCACTTGTGCCATACCCACCCCAGTGCCAAGGGTATAAATAAGTAACACCCGCCCCAACCGGGAGCATCCCGCTGGGTGCGACGCACGACAAAAGTGCGCGAGTTGCACCGCAAAAACGCCGCGCAAACGTTCAAATGCGTCAAAAATTATACATATGCGACATTAAGGTACGTTCGTGCCACCGTTTAAGGCTTGTAGTCACTCTGGATCTTGCATTGGGTATGGCCCCTGCATAAGTATCCGCAGGCACGACTCACGAGGTCGTCCTCTAATTCGAAAAATGACAACAATCTGAGGCCACCATGCTTAAACACGCGGTCATTCCGTTTTTAGTCGGCGCCAGCCTATTGGCCAGCGCACCTTTCGCTCAAGCTGCGACTAACCTGGTGTTCTGCTCCGAAGGGAGCCCGGCCGGTTTCGATCCAGGTCAATACACCACCGGAACCGACTTCGACGCCTCTGCAGAAACCATGTTCAACCGCTTGACCCAGTTCGAGCGCGGCGGCACCGCCGTGGTTCCTGGTCTGGCCACCAGCTGGGACATTTCCCCGGACGGGTTGACGTACACCTTCCACCTGCGCGAAGGCGTCAAGTTCCACACCACCTCGTACTTCAAGCCGACTCGTGAGTTCAACGCCGACGACGTGCTGTTCACCTTCAATCGAATGATCAACAAGGATGATCCGTTCCGTAAGGTGTACCCGACCGAATTCCCGTACTTCACCGACATGGGGATGGACACCAACATCACCAAGATCGATAAAGTCGACGACAAAACCGTCAAGTTCACCCTCAAGGAAGTTGATGCCGCGTTCATCCAGAACATGGCCATGAGCTTCGCTTCGGTGCAGTCCGCCGAGTATGCAGCCCAGTTGCTGAAAGAAGGCAAGGCCGCCGACATCAACCAGAAGCCGGTTGGCACTGGTCCGTTCGTGTTCAAGAGCTACCAGAAAGACTCCAACATCCGCTACACCGGGAACAAGGACTACTGGAAGCCTGAAGACGTGAAGATCGACAACCTGATCTTCGCCATCACCACCGACCCGTCGGTACGTATACAGAAGCTGAAGAAGAACGAGTGCCAGATCACTCTGTTCCCGCGTCCGGCTGACCTGAAGGCGCTGAAAGAAGACAAGGCCCTGAAAGTGCCTGACCAGGCTGGTTTCAACCTGGGTTACATCGCCTATAACGTGATGGACAAGGTCAAGGGCAGCAACGAGGCGAACCCGCTGGCCCAGCTGAAAGTGCGTCAGGCACTGGACATGGCCGTCAATAAACAGCAGATCATCGACTCGGTTTACCAGGGCGCGGGCCAACTGGCCGTAAACGCCATGCCGCCGACCCAGTGGTCCTACGACACCACCATCAAGGATGCCAAGTACGACCCTGAGAAAGCCAAAGAGCTGCTCAAGGAAGCTGGCGTCAAGGAAGGCACCGAAATCGTTCTGTGGGCGATGCCGGTGCAGCGTCCGTACAACCCGAACGCCAAACTGATGGCTGAAATGCTGCAGTCCGACTGGGCCAAAATCGGTCTCAAAGTGAAAATTGTCAGCTACGAATGGGGCGAGTACATCAAGCGCTCCAAGGGTGGCGAGAACCAGGCGATGATCATCGGCTGGAGCGGTGACAATGGTGACCCGGACAACTGGCTCAACGTGCTGTTCGGCTGCGACTCGCTGGAAGGCAACAACTTCTCCAAATGGTGCGACAAGAAATTTGACGGCATCGTCAAGGAAGCCAAGCGCACAACCGACCAGGCCAAGCGCACCGAACTGTACAAGCAGGCGCAACACGTCCTCAAAGATGCAGTTCCAATGACACCTATCGCTCACTCGACGGTGTTCCAGCCTATGCGCGACAACGTGCAGGACTTCAAGATCAGCCCGTTTGGCTTGAACTCCTTCTACGGCGTCAGCGTCAGCGTCAGCAAATAAGGTTATGCAACGGCGACGTTTTTGACGTCGCCGTTGCATATCTGCCGATAAAGCAGGAATTTGCCTACATCCCAATCCGCAGCTGGCTACAGGCACCGGGTTAGCGATGTTTCTATTTCCTACAAGACTTTAGGACCTTTCGCATTTACTGCCGGACCCACGACTCATACCGTCGGGGTCTGACCAGCGACTGCGTGGGTCATCGGTCATTGCCGCGCGTATGGCTTGAGATCAGTGATGCCTCTACGTCCAGGGATGGGATGACGGCTCATTGCCAATCACTTAGAGAAAAAGGGAGCGTTATGCGCCATACCTTGATTTTATCCGCATTGCTGGGCACCGGCCTGTTGGCCGCCGCCTCCATCAGCCAGGCCGCCAGCAACAGCCTGGTATTCTGCTCCGAAGGCAGCCCCGCCGGTTTCGACACGGCGCAGTACACCACGGCGACCGATAATGATGCCGCCGAGCCGCTATACAACCGCCTGGCAGAGTTTGAAAAAGGCGCGACCAACGTCGTACCGGGCCTGGCTACCAGCTGGGATATTTCCGAGGACGGCCTCAAGTACACCTTCCACCTGCGCGAAGGCGTGAAGTTTCACACAACCAAATACTTCACCCCGACCCGTGACTTCAACGCCGACGACGTGCTCTTCACCTTCAATCGCATGCTCGATCCGCAACAACCATTCCGCAAGGCTTATCCGACCGAGTTTCCGTACTTCAACGGCATGAGCCTGAACAAGAACATCGCCAAGGTCGAAAAGACCGGGCCATTGACCGTGGTCATGACGCTCAACAGCGTCGATGCCGCGTTCATCCAGAATATCGCCATGAGCTTCGCCGCCATCCTGTCCGCCGAATACGCCGACAAACTGCTGGCCGAGGGCAAGCCGAGCGACATCAACCAGAAACCGATCGGCACCGGGCCATTCGTGTTCAAGAGCTACCAGAAAGACTCGAACATCCGCTACACCGGCAACAAGCAGTACTGGGACCCGAGCCGGGTCAAGCTCGACAACCTGATTTTCGCCATCAACACCGACGCGTCGGTACGCGTACAGAAGCTCAAGGCCAACGAGTGCCAGATCACCCTGCATCCGCGCCCTGCCGACGTGACCGCGTTGAAAAGCGACCCGGCCCTGAAGCTCATTGAAAAGCCCGGTTTCAACCTTGGCTACATCGCCTACAACGTGCGCCACAAACCATTCGACCAGCTCGAAGTGCGCCAGGCGCTGGACATGGCGGTGAACAAGCAAGGCATTCTCAACGCCGTTTACCAGGGCGCGGGCCAACTGGCGGTCAATGCCATGCCGCCAACCCAATGGTCCTACGACGAGACCATCAAGGATGCCGCCTACAACCCGGAAAAAGCCCGGGAATTGCTCAAGGCCGCCGGCGTCAAGGAAGGCACTGAAATCACCCTCTGGGCCATGCCGGTTCAGCGTCCGTACAACCCCAACGCCAAGTTAATGGCCGAGATGCTCCAGGCCGACTGGGCGAAAATCGGCCTCAAGGTCAAGATCGTCAGCTACGAATGGGGCGAGTACATCAAGCGCACCAAGAATGGCGAGCATGATGTCAGCCTGATCGGCTGGACCGGGGACAATGGGGACCCGGACAACTGGCTGGGCACGCTGTACAGCTGCGATGCCATTGGCGGCAACAACTACTCCATGTGGTGTGATCCGGCTTACGACAAGCTGATCAAGCAGGCCAAGGTCGTCACCGACCGCGACCAGCGCACCGTGCTCTACAAACAGGCGCAGCAGTTGCTCAAGCAGCAAGTGCCGATCACGCCGGTCGCCCACTCCACGGTCAACCAGCCGTTGAGTGCCAAAATCGAAGGGTTCAAGGTGAGCCCGTTCGGTCGCAACGTGTTCTCGGGTGTCAGCCTGGAAAAATAACCGTTTTGTCAGAAACGCCGGGGGGCGAATTTTTCGCCCCCATGCAAGCGTATTGCCGTAATTCGCCAATTTGGCCAATAGCAAACGTTTGCAGTGCCATGCATGAGTTCTAAACCAAAAAGCCGGATCACAAGAAGAGACCGGAATACAAAAAGAAAGTGAGGAGCTTCACCATGAAACTGAGTAGCACCGCGTTATTGGCCTTGGCCATCAGCAGCATAACCGCCACGGCGTACGCAGAAACCCAGAGCCAGGAATTCACCCCGGTTACCGTCAAAGATAAAAGCGCCCAGAGCGAAGCGACCGGCTTCATCGAGGGGCAGTCGATCAGCGGCACTACCCGTAACTGGTACGCCAACGAACAACTCAAGCGCGGCGCCAAGTTTTCCTACAAGAAAGACGGCGTGTCGACCCCGACCGATCGCCGGATCAACTGGGTCCAGGGCACCATCGTCAAGTACAACTCGGGCTTCACCGAAGGCACCGTTGGTTTCAGCACTGAAGTGGCGGCCTACAACGCCATCGCCCTGGATCAGGACCGCAAGGATCTGGCATCCAACAATGGCGGCGCACCCGGCACTCGTCCAGGCGCCGGCAACAACCGTACGCTGACCAAAGAAGGCGGTGACGCCCAGGGCCAGTGGAGCAAACTGGGCCTGGCCAACGTCAAGGCCCGTGTGTCCAACAGCACCCTGACCGCCGGCCGCATGAACTTCAGCAGCCCGCAGGTCGACGTCATCGGCAACCGTGCGCTGCCTTCGAGCTTCCAGGGTGTGGCGCTTCACAGCGAAGAGCTGAACAACCTGGCCTTCGACCTGGCCACTTTCGATCGCAACTCACCGCGTACCGAAGAAAGCCTGAGCAAATTCCGCACTGAATACGCCAACGGCATCGTTGAAACCGATCACGTCAACACCGCCGGCATCACCTACACCCCACTCGCCAGCCTGACCACCAGCCTTTGGGCGACCCAGGCTGAAGACATCTGGAACCAGTACTACTTCGGCGCCACCCACGTACTCGGTGACAGCCAGGTGCTGAGCCTGACCACCGGCCTGAACTACTACAAGACTCAGGACACCGGCAAGGCCCTGATCGGCGACATCGACAACGACACCTACTCCCTGTCGTTCGGCCTGACCCACCTGGCCCACACCCTGACACTCTCCTACCAGCAAGTGAACGGTAACGAGTACTTCGACTACCTGCACGAAACCAACGGCATCTACCTGGCCAACTCCCTGCTCTCGGACTTCAACGGCCCGAACGAGAAATCCTTCCAGGTCGCCTACGGTCTGAACATGGCCGAATACGGCGTGCCAGGCCTGAAATTCAACATCTACCAGGCTCGCGGCTGGGGCATCGACGGTACGCACTACACCGGCAACGGCGGCGTGGCCGGCAAGGGTTACGACGGCATCCAGGCCCAGGATGGCGAACACCACTATGAATACGGTATCGGTGCGACCTACGCCGTGCAGAGTGGCCCGCTCAAGGCCACCACTGTGCGCGCTACCTACACCGCCCACCGTGCCAGTGAAAACCAGAATGACGGCAGCATCAACGAGTTCCGTCTCGTGACCACGGTTCCGTTCAACATCCTGTAATGCACCGGTCGAACGGCTGATTCAGTGACGAATCGGCCGTTCGGCTTTTGTCCTTCTAACCGATTGCAGAGGGTTCTTGATGAAAATACTTCCCCTACGTGCGGCCCTCGCGGCTGCGTTGCTGAGTGTTGCGGTTGGCGTATCGGCCAAACCTTTGGTGGTCTGCACCGAAGCCAGTCCGGAAGGCTTCGACATGGTCCAGTACACGACTGCAGTCACCGCCGATGCGGTGGCCGAGACCATCTTCAATCGTTTGGTGGACTTCAAACCCGGCACCACTGATGTGATTCCGGCACTGGCCGAATCCTGGGACATCAGCGAGGACGGCCTGAGCTACACCTTTCACCTGCGCAAAGGCGTCAAGTTTCACACCACCGAATACTTCAAGCCGACCCGCGACATGAATGCCGACGACGTGGTCTGGAGCTTCCAGCGACAGCTGGACCCGAATCATCCATGGCACAAACTGTCGAGCGTGGGCTTCCCGTACTTTGAAAGCATGGGCTTCAAGGAACTGCTCAAAAGCGTCGAGAAGGTCGACGACAACACGGTCAAATTCATCCTGACCCGTCGCGAGGCGCCGTTCCTGGCCGACATCGCCATGGCGTTCTCCTCGATCTACTCCGCCGAGTACGCCGACCAGTTGCTCAAGGCCAACAAGACCGGCGACCTGAACAACAAGCCTGTCGGCACCGGCCCGTTCGTTTTCCAGCGTTACAACAAGGACGCCCAGGTTCGCTTCAAGGCCAACCCGGATTACTTCCGTGGCAAGCCACCGGCTGATGCGCTGATCCTGGCCATCGCTACCGACAACAACGTGCGCCTGCAGAAACTCAAGGCCAACGAGTGCCAGATCGCGCTGTATCCGAAACCGGATGACATCCCGAGCATCAAGAAAGACCCGAACCTGAAGGTCGACGAGCTGAACGCGATGACCGTTTCGTACATCGCCATGAACACCACGCACAAGTACATGAGCGACGTGCGAGTGCGCAAAGCCATCGACATCGCCTTCGACAAGGAGGCCTACGTCAACGCACTGTTCGGCAAAGGCAATGCGACAGTGGCGGTGAACCCGTACCCGGACACCCTGCTGGGCTACAACCACAACCTGAAGAACCCGCCTCGCGATCTGGACAAGGCCCGCGCCCTGCTCAAGGAAGCCGGCGTTCCCGAGGGCACCACGTTCACCCTGTTCACTCGCAACGGTGGCGGCCCGACCAACCCCAACCCGATGCTTGGCGCGCAGATGATGCAGGCCGACCTGGCCAAGGTCGGCATCAAGATCGACATCCGCGTGATGGAATGGGGTGAAATGCTCAAGCGCGCGAAAAACGGTGAGCACGATATGGTTTCCGCCGGATGGGCGGGCGACAACGGCGACCCGGATAATTTCCTTACGCCTATGCTCAGTTGTGAAGCGGCGAAGAACGGAGAAAACTACGCGCGCTGGTGCAATGACAAGTTCCAGACGCTGATCGACCAGGCCCGGGAAAAAACCGATCCGGCCGAACGTGCAGCGCTTTACGAACAGGCTCAGGTTATTTTTAACCAGGACCAGCCATGGATCAGCATGGCACACACTAGAATGTTCACCGCAATGCGCAACAACGTAGAGGGCTACCACATTAGCCCACTCACCACTAATAACTTCGCCACCACCCAGGTGAAGTAGATAAGAAACTCCCGGCATGGCTGACCCAGGCATGCCGGGCACGCCTAACCGGCTGATGAGGTACACCACACGATGTTTAGTTTTATTGCCCGCCGACTGGGGTTACTGATCCCCACGTTCTTCGGCATCACCTTGCTGACTTTCGCGTTGATTCGCATGATCCCCGGCGACCCAGTGGAAGTCATGATGGGAGAACGCAGGGTTGACCCTGAAATGCACGCTCAGGCAATGGAACGCCTAGGTTTGAACAAACCCCTGTACGCCCAGTACCTGGACTACATCGGCAAGCTGGCCCAGGGCGATCTCGGTGAGTCCCTGCGTACCCGTGAAAGCGTGTGGAGCGAGTTCACTTCCCTGTTCCCCGCGACCCTGGAACTGTCCATGGCCGCCCTGTTGTTCGCCGGCATCCTGGGCCTTCTGGCCGGGGTGATCGCGGCACTCAAGCGAGGATCCCTGTTCGACCATGGGGTGATGGGCATCTCCCTGGCGGGATACTCGATGCCGATCTTCTGGTGGGGCCTGATCCTGATCATGTTCTTCTCGGTAAGCCTGGGCTGGACTCCGGTTTCCGGGCGGATCGACCTGCTGTACGACATCGAGCCACGCACCGGCTTCATGCTCATCGATACGCTGCTGGCCGACGAGCCGGACGCCTTCTTCGACGCCCTGCACCACCTGATTCTGCCGGCCATTGTGCTCGGCACCATTCCGCTGGCAGTGATCGCGCGGATGACCCGTTCGTCGATGCTCGAAGTGCTGCGCGAGGACTACATCCGCACCGCCAAGGCCAAGGGCCTGTCGCCGGCACGCGTGGTGTTCGTACACGGCCTGCGCAACGCACTGATCCCGGTACTCACCGTGGTCGGCCTGCAAGTCGGTACCCTGCTGGCCGGTGCGGTCCTGACTGAAACCATCTTCTCCTGGCCCGGCATCGGCAAATGGCTGATCGAAGCCATTGGCGCCCGGGACTATCCGGTTGTGCAGAACGGCATCCTGTTAATCGCCTGCCTGGTGATTGTGGTCAACTTCGTAGTGGACATCCTCTACGGCTTTGCCAACCCACGCATCCGTCATCAGCGCTGAGATCATGACCATGACCACTCCAGCTACAACTCCAAATCAAGCGGTAACAGTCGATCAAAGCCTGCTGTACCCGTCTCCGTACAAAGAATTCTGGCACGCGTTTTCCCGCAACAAGGGTGCCGTTGCCGGCCTGATGTTCATGTTGCTGGTGATTTTCTGCGCCATATTCGCTCCATGGGTCGCGCCCCATGACCCGAGCGAGCAATACCGTGACTTCCTGCTGACCCCGCCAGCCTGGCTGGAAGGTGGGCAACTGCAGTTCCTGCTGGGCACCGACGAGCTGGGCCGTGACCTGCTGTCGCGCCTGATCCAGGGTTCGCGCCTGTCCTTGATGATCGGCCTGTCGTCGGTGGTAATGTCGTTGATCCCGGGCATCCTGCTGGGTCTGTTCGCCGGCTTCTTCCCGCGCGTGCTCGGTCCGACCATCATGCGTCTGATGGACATCATGCTGGCCCTGCCGTCCCTGCTGCTGGCCGTGGCGATTGTCGCCATCCTCGGCCCAGGCCTGATCAACACCGTGATCGCGATCGCCGTGGTATCCCTGCCGTCCTACGTTCGTCTGACCCGCGCCGCGGTGATGGGCGAACTGAACCGCGACTACGTGACCGCCGCGCGCCTGGCCGGTGCCGGCCTGCCACGCCTGATGTTCGTCACCGTGCTGCCCAACTGCATGGCGCCGCTGATCGTTCAGGCCACCCTGAGCTTCTCCTCGGCGATTCTCGATGCCGCGGCACTGGGCTTCCTCGGCCTTGGCGTACAACCGCCAACCCCTGAGTGGGGCACCATGCTGGCTTCCGCTCGCGACTACATCGAACGCGCCTGGTGGGTCGTGAGCCTGCCTGGTTTGACCATTTTGCTCAGCGTGCTGGCAATCAACTTGATGGGTGACGGCCTGCGCGACGCGCTGGACCCGAAACTCAAGAACGCCGCCTGAGGAGATTCCAATGTCACTGTTAGAAATCAAGAATCTCAATGTGCGCTTCGGCGACAAGAACGCCACGCCAGTGGTCGACGGCCTCGACCTGAAAGTCGACAAGGGCGAAGTGCTGGCCATCGTTGGCGAGTCGGGTTCGGGTAAATCCGTGACCATGATGGCGCTGATGGGCTTGATCGAGCACCCAGGCATCGTCACCGCCGACTCCCTCAGCTTTGACGGCAAGGACATGCTCAAGCTGAGCAACCGTCAGCGTCGGCAGATCGTCGGCAAAGACCTGTCGATGGTCTTCCAGGACCCGATGACCGCGCTGAACCCGAGCTACACCGTCGGTTTCCAGATCGAAGAAGTGCTGCGCCTGCACCTGAAAATGTCCGGCAAGGCTGCGCGCAAACGCGCCATCGAACTGCTGGAAAAAGTTGAGATCCCGGGCGCGGCCAGTCGCATGGACGCCTACCCGCATCAACTGTCCGGCGGCATGAGCCAGCGCGTCGCGATCGCCATGGCGATTGCCGGCGAACCAAAGCTGCTGATCGCCGACGAACCGACCACTGCACTGGACGTAACCATTCAGGCGCAGATCATGGACCTGCTGCTGGCGTTGCAGAAAGAGCAGAACATGGGCCTGGTGCTGATCACCCACGACCTTGCCGTCGTGGCGGAAACCGCCCAGCGCGTGTGCGTGATGTACGCAGGGCAAGCCGTAGAAGTCGGTCAGGTACCACAACTGTTCGACATTCCGGCGCACCCTTACAGCGAAGCACTGCTCAAGGCGATTCCGGAACACAGCCTGGGGGCCTCGCGTCTGTCGACCCTGCCGGGCATCGTTCCCGGTCGTTATGACCGTCCGCAAGGCTGCCTGCTGTCGCCGCGCTGCCCGTATGTGCAGGACAACTGCCGCGCGCAGCGTCCGACCCTTGACCCGAAAAGCAACAGCCTCGCCCGATGCTTCTACCCGCTGAACCAGGAGGTGGCGTAATGGCCGTCGTACTTACCGCCCGCGACCTCACCCGTCATTACGAAGTGTCCCGAGGCATGTTCAAGGGGCACGCGACCGTACGCGCCCTCAACGGCGTGTCGTTCGAGCTGGAAGCCGGCAAGACCCTCGCCGTCGTGGGCGAGTCGGGTTGCGGAAAGTCCACTCTGGCCCGGGCCCTGACGCTGATCGAAGAGCCGTCCTCCGGCTCCTTGAAAATCGCCGGGCAGGAAGTTTCCGGCGCAGACAAAGCCCAGCGCAAACAGCTGCGCAAAGACGTGCAGATGGTGTTCCAGAGCCCGTACGCCTCGTTGAACCCACGGCAGAAAGTCGGTGATCAGCTGGCAGAGCCTTTATTGATCAACACCAACCTGAGCGCCTCGGAACGTCGCGAAAAGGTCCAGGCGATGATGAAGCAAGTGGGTCTGCGCCCTGAGCATTATCAGCGTTATCCGCACATGTTCTCCGGCGGTCAGCGCCAGCGGATTGCCCTGGCGCGGGCGATGATGCTGCAACCGAAAGTGCTGGTGGCGGACGAACCGACTTCGGCCCTGGACGTATCGATTCAGGCGCAGGTACTGAACCTGTTCATGGATCTGCAGCAAGAGTTCAACACCGCCTACGTGTTCATCTCCCACAACCTCGCGGTGGTGCAACACGTCGCCGATGACGTGATGGTGATGTACCTCGGGCGCCCGGTGGAAATGGGCCCGAAGAACGACATCTACGAGCGTCCGCTGCATCCGTACACCCAGGCGTTGCTGTCGGCCACCCCGACCATTCACCCGGACCCGAACAAGCCGAAGATCAAGATCGTCGGCGAATTGCCCAACCCGCTGAACCCGCCACCCGGCTGCGCTTTCCACAAGCGCTGCCCGTACGCGACCGAGCGCTGCAGCACTGAAGAGCCGGCCTTGCGCGCGCTCGACAACCGCCAGGTGGCTTGCCACTACGCCGAGCAGTTCCTCGACGGCGCGGCATAAAAAAATGTGGGAGCGGGCTTGCTCGCGAAGGCGTCATTTCAGTCAATATTACTGCGACTGACAGACCGCCTTCGCGAGCAAGCCCGCTCCCACAGGGACTGTGTTGTTGTCCTGACGCCTTCCAGCCCGATTGCACGGCAATCCGGCAGAAGGGATTTTCTTTTGTCAGCTATTTACGTCTGGCTATCACCTTCGTCGGGGTCATCGGAATCCGGTTCGTCGGTGGTCGCGTCATCATTGCCCGCGCTGCCACCCTGCCCCATGTCGCCCGGCTCCGAGTCGGACGCGGCGATCATCAATTCACCCTGCCCAGCTTGAGCATTCGAAGCCTGGGTTTCATGCTTCTCGCACTCGGCCCACGCCGTAGCACTGCCGAGGGACAGCATCACCAACACCTTCAATACCAATAAAACACGTAGCAACCTGTTCATGGCCGAGTCCTTCCATTTGTGGAGTGTATGGCGCTGATTGAAATCTAGTTGCGATCAGCACGGTTCTCCAGATAGGACGCAAGCGAGCGGACGGAATGCCATTGGGCTGGAGACTGGTTTGCAATAAGGGTTATGCCGAAAAGATCGATATCTGTAAGAGCTGCCGAAGGCTGCGATCTTTTGATCTTTCTTCGGGAGCCCAGGTTTTGCATGCCACAATGACTCCTCACAAGATTGGCCGACATGCGCGGCAAAGTACGTTCAGACCATAGGACATCGGATGACCACCAGCGCTTTCGCACCGATGCAATCACTCGCCGCTACCTTGCTGCCCCACGCCCTGGAACCCTCGGGAGACGGTGCTCACGACCTGTCGCACCTGCAGCGGGTATGGCACAACGTGCGCTTGATTCAGGCACAAGAAGGTGGCGATCTTGAAGTGCTGCTGGCCGGGGTGCTGTTGCATGATTGCGTGGCGGTGGAAAAGAACTCGCCGCTGCGTTCCCAGGCATCACAACTGGCGGCGCAGAAAGCGTCGAGGGTGTTAGCGGAGATGGCTTGGTCCGACAGCAAAATCGCAGCCGTCGCCCACGCCATTGAAGCCCACAGTTTTTCCGCCAACATCACTCCAACCTCGCTGGAAGCGAAAGTCCTCCAGGACGCCGACCGCCTCGATTCCCTGGGCATGCTTGGAGTCGCCCGTACCTTTTACGTGGCCGGACGCATGGGCAGCGCTCTCTACGACCCGCAAGACCCCGAAGCAAACGACCGCGACTACGATGACACTCGCTTTTGCATAGACCATTTCCAGACCAAGCTGCTGCACTTGGCGGATGGTTTCCAGACCACTACGGGACAACGTTTGGCACATGTTCGCCATGATCGTTTGAAGGGGTTTCTGGAGCAGTTCAAGGAAGAGATCGGGATTGGCTGATTCACAGCGCAGACATTCTGACTAAACGCGGCGAATCCGGATCCTTCGCGAGCAGGCTCCCACAATTGTTCTACGCCAGACGCCAAATCCATCATCTGACGCCATACCCTGTAGGAGCGAGCAGGCTCGCGAAAAACCCGAGAGCGCCGAGGGCACCTGGAATGCCCGCGTCATCGTTAACCTCCTTCGTCGGAACGCCGACCAGAGCATGCTCGCTCCTACAGTTGATCAGCGCCAGGCGCAAAATTCGCGAACAGACACCGCCCCCCTGTAGGAGCGAGCACGCTCGCGAAAAACCTTGGCGCGCTGCGGGGTGTCAGGGACCCAGCGTCATCGTTGACGACCATCGCCAGCAAGCCGGCTCCTACAGTTGTTCTTCGCCGGGCGCGAATTCCGTGAGCAGACCCGTTCACCTGTGTGTGGCTTGCCAGCGATGGCGGCCTGCACGCTCCCGCCACATGGGCAAATATCAGAGCGGTCTGTAGGACCAGAACCGTAACTACACCGCCTTGCGCCATTGCCTACAACTACGCCAGAATCCGCCGGCTTGTGCGCCTTGGACCCGGACTCTATCGTCGCCGGGTCGCTGAAAACTCAGCGATCGGGTTTCGCAGCCTGGGTCAATCAAGGCGCTCAGCGCCACCGTTTCCATTCAGTTGGCGCTTTTGTTTGCACACTGTAATGCGTTATGGCGGCTATGCGCGGGAGACCTCCGGTCTGCCGGGTTCCTTGATTCCCGGTCTGCGAACCTGCGTATGGCTGCCACCTTCTCCGCTTCGCAGCGAACCGTGGCAGCTCCATCAATCAAGGAGCTCCATCATGGTCAAACCCACCCCCAATCCCCCTGAATCCAATACCCTCAACCTCAAACCCGCCATTCTCAAGCCCAGCATCCCCCACAACCCCAGCGCAATGTTCGTCATCGCCCCCAACATCGACACCGAAAGCCTCCTGGCCCACGCCTGCGAATCCCTGGCCTCGGCAAGCGTGATGGCCAGCGACTTCGCCACCTTCCTCGACGGCCCGCAGCGCAGCATGCTGCTGGGCATTCAGCAGGTGATCATGCTGGCGGACCTGGCCGTCAATCGCGCACTGGATAACGTCGCGCCGCTGGACTAAACGCTGAACCCTGTGGCGAGAGCCCCAGTGCCCTCGCCACAAAACCCAGAGCCGAATAAATCCCTACAGATCAAGCACTGCAACTTTTTTGGACGCGTCCTACGCACACCTCAGAAGCTTCCTATTTCAACTGTGCTCCAATTTTTCAATGCTTTCATCCCCCCGGACCCGGGTGAAAGCCCTGCCTTTCCTGCCCGTCCCCCGCAGACAAGGAAGGACTGAGCATGAGCAATCCTCTGCGCACTTTTTACGACCACAGCCGCCACAAACTCAAGATCGACCAACTCGACACCCACCTCGACGTCCTCGCCAATCAGGGTCTGCATAACCACCCCTCGCAAACCGATACCGGCGTCAATCAGCCCGCTTCGCACACCGATCATCGCGGACAGTACGCCGCGCACATCGCCCCTCAAGGAGAGAAAACCCGATGACTCAATTTGAATGCGTGGTGCCCATCGCACTGCAGCACACCAACACGGCCACCTGCACCGCGCCCTGGTACGTGTGCAACACCGAATACCATCCGGTTGGCGCCACCTATCAGCCGTTGATCAACGGCGAAGAGGCGTTCAAGGCCGTGCACGAGGCCATCGCCGGGGCGAAAAAATCCGTCGACATCATCTGCTGGGGGTTTCAGCCGTCGATGTTTTTCATCCGCGACGGCAAGGCGCCGAGCATCGGCGAATTGCTCCTGGCCAAGGCCAGGAGCAAGCCAGGCGTCAAGGTACGGATACTGGGTTGGGAAATGCCCTTCAATCTGGCGGGAGTGGGCGGCGAAGCCAACCTGCCCGGCAAAGGCTCGATTCGTATCGCCGATCGAGCGCTGCAGCGCTCCACCGAAGCGCAATACACCGAAGACCG
>NZ_JAHUWS010000014.1:0-166035 GCF_019218965.1 Pseudomonas sp. PDM31
GAGCATTGGAACCACCTGATCCCATCCCGAACTCAGCAGTGAAACGATGCATCGCCGATGGTAGTGTGGGGTTTCCCCATGTGAGAGTAGGTCATCGTCAAGATTAAATTCCGAAACCCCTATCTGCTTATGCAGGTAGGGGTTTTGTTTTTGTGCTTTAAAAACCTTGAACGCGGTCCCCTGATTTCCTGTAGGAGCGAGCAGTCTCCGGGCGGCGTTCCGACGAAGAACGCCAGGGCACCACGGGGACCCAGACAGCCCGCGTAATCGTTGACGTTCTTCGCGAGCAAGCTCGCGCCTACACACATGAATTGATCCAAACGCCAGTTCCGGCGCAGGTTATCCACAAAGGCATCTCGACTGCCGGCTGCAGGCCCGGATGATGATCGCGAAATACGCCGATCGCTTACCGCTGTATCGCCAGGAGCAGGTCTTGGGGCGGGCGAGTCTTGCGACTCCTCATTCAACGCAGGCCAGTTGGGTCGACGTTGTGGCGTGCAATTGCAGCCACGAATCGATGCGCTGCGCGAAGGCGTACTTGAACGCAACGTGGTGTACGTGGATCTGCACGCCGGTGCAGATGCTCGCGAATGACAGAAATGACAAACCACTAATAAGGATGCAAGCACCTCAGGACGCTTGAGATGCTTTGCACCCATTTTAAAACTACTGCGTAGAGTTAGTTTCTCGTGCTTTATTTTGTTCTGCCAAGGCTATTGCTTTGAAATCATACGTAGGAAAAAACTCGGTCCGGTAACTTCCCCAAGCGGTGTTTTCCAGTGCAAGGTTTACCGCTGCGAGGCGCGAAGCAGGTAACCGTAGAACGATGACCTGACCTATACCCATGGTTATATTCCAACTGATGACCTCTACACCAGCGGGGGGAAATACTTTGTAAAATTCTTGTTTGGCGAGTTGCGCTTTCAGCTCCCCTAATGGTCGTGATTGATCGTGCTTCAGGAAGACAGTCAACATAAGTGCATTGTCTGGTGTGGCACTAGCTTCTTTGGCGACCAGTGGGGCCGAGGGTTGGGCATTGGCGCTCACCGAGTATATTCCTGCCAATAGCAGAGTAGACGCTAATACAGCTTTAAGTGTAATGGTCATATTGCACCTTTTTATTGTTAGGCATTCATGAATGCTATCTCAATATCGCATTATTAGAGGCGGATGCTTGGCAGCATGTAATCTATATAATGCTGGTATATTTATTGTGACATTGAGGTTTTTATGGGACCTTTGTAAGGTTCATGGACCACAAAAATTCGGACAGGGGGGTTGGTTTCTTCCATGTCGCGAGGCACCGTTCGTGAGTAGGTAAACTCTTCGTCATTCAGCGCTTCCAATCTCCTGACCACCGTTCTAACGGTTCCCTTGTCCGGGACTAGAATATGGGTTTTTTTATCGCCGGTAACCATGAAGTAACCGCCGCCGCCATTCTCGTATTTTGATCGCCCAGTATCGGTATAAAAAAACTCATAGCGATTGCGCTCTGGATCCCACATTGATATCCCAACAACACCTGGATATTTCTCCTTTACGTCTACTTCCGGCGTTCCTTCTATATAGACTTTGGTTGTCAACCATTGAGGAGATGAAGCCAACGCTTGAGCGTCGGACTTAGCTTCCATCTGCAGTCCGTAGCTTGTGAGTGGGCTGATTAATCCAGCGAAAAGCAAGCCCTTTAATACAGTATTATATTTCCGCATGAAAATATTCCTTGCTGAGCTTTAGTGGTGACTCTTGCTAGTACTTTCATTTGTGTAGAGCGGCGATTAGCTCGATCCACTCATGGAATATAGGATCAATATCAATTGCTCACAATGCCTTCGTATACTTCTGTAATAATTGCAGTGGGAATTTGTTTGATCTATGATTTTAATGTTTCCTGTAGATTCAACAAAGCAGGGGTGTTTAAAAGAGAAGCCAGACTGTACTGAAATACACACTCATAAACTGATCCGGGCCGTTTACCGGGAACTTGGTGAGCTCGGAAAAATCGTACGCCTGGCTTTTCCGGCCGCGTGAATTTACCGCCCTCCAGAGTGCGATTCTGGCGTATCGCTTGCGGCAGTAGGCCAAGGCGCTAAATGCAGCTTCTTAAAGCAGTTTGATTGCACCGCCTGCTCCGATTTCACTGAAATGAAAGCAGGTAGCGTCGCTGGCGACTGATCCCGATACAGCGGCATCCACTGAACAAGCATGCCGATACTGGCTCAATTGCCTATTCAATTATTTGATGGCGCTTGAGGAGAAGTTCTCAAGGGATTGCCACTGCTGGCCGATAAACCGGGAAGTCAGGGACTTTCCTGGTCCCTTGGCAAAATCCGTGTGTCTAGGGCTGCTGATGGCTCAATGCTACCATCCATCATCAGCACGTATAACCAAGGGCCGGCGAAGCTGCGCTCGTCCACGGATTGTCGTTGCTTGTTCTTCTTAAATTGCCTGGAAGTCTTCGATGCTGTCGTATCACCAAAAGCGTTTTCTGATCGTCGATGATTTCTCCGACTTCCGCAGTTCCATCCGGTCGATGTTGCGGGAGCTGGGCGTCAAGGACGTGGACACGGCCGACACCGGTGAGCAAGCGCTGCGGATGTGTTCGCAGAAGCCATACGATTTCATCCTGCAGGATTTCCATCTCGGCGATGGCAAGAAGAACGGTCAGCAGGTGCTTGAAGACCTGATGGTCGAGAAGCTGATCAGCCATGAAGCTGTGTTCGTGATGGTGACCGCCGAGACCAGCCAGGCCATGGTACTCAGCGCCCTGGAGCATGAACCGGATGCGTATCTGACCAAGCCCTTCACCCGCTCCAGCCTGGCCCAGCGCCTGGAACGCCTGGAGCAGCGCAAGACCCTGCTCAAGCCGATCCTGCAGGCGCTGGATCGCGGCAAGCCGATGGAAGTGCTCAACGCTTGCATTGCCCTGTGCAAGCAGGACATCCGCTACTCGCCGTTGTGCCTGCGCTATCGCGCCGATGCCCTGCGTGATTTGAATCAGCACGAGGCGCTGCAGCGTCTTTACGACAGCATCATTGCCGATCGGCCGTTGCCTTGGGCCTATGCCGGGTTGGGCCAACTGCAATTCAAGCGCGGGCACGTCTCGCAGGCCAAGAGCACTTATGAGAAAGGCCTGAAAGTATTTCCGATGATGCCGGCGCTTTACGACGGTATGGCTGACGTGTTGGTCGCCGAAGGGGACACCAGAGCTGCTCAGCAAGTGCTGGAGGAAGCGATTCGGCTGTCGCCGCTGGCGGTGCGCCGTCAGGCGTTGCTGGGTAAATTGGCGATGGCCAACGAGGATTTCGATACGGCCTCCCGAGCCTATCGCCAGGCCGTGACCCAAGGCGCGCAATCACGCTTCAAGGATGCCGAGAGCAACCTTGGCCTGGCCCACGCCTTGATCAGTAAAGGCAGCGAAAGGGGCCTGGATACCCGCACCCGCCTGGAAATCAATACAACCCTGAGTGCCGTAGTCAAAGAAAACCCCAGCGACCCGGGCCTGCAAATTCGTGCGCGCTTGATGAAGGCTACCAGTCTATTGCTCAACGACGCGGAGACCGCTGACAAGCTCACCGAGCAGGCGTTGCTGCGCCTCGATGGCATGGAACAGTTCATGAGCGCCGAGGCAGCGCTGTTGGTAGCCAAACAGTTGAAAATGCTCGGGCAGACCGAGGCCGGTACCGCAATGCTGAAAAACTGCGTGGAAATCTACGGCGACGACCCTGCGGTCATGAAGGACATCGCCAAGCAGACCGATGATCCGACTATTCTCAACTCCGGAAACGATGCCGCCGAGCTCAACCGTCAGGGTGTGCGCGTGTACAAGACTGGTAACCTGGTCGAGGCTCGGCAGGTGTTCCGCAAAGCCCTGGCGCTGCAACCGAAGAACATCAGTATCGCTCTGAATATGGCCCAGTCACTGTTGCATGGCGCCGATACCCGCGTGGCCTCGGCGGAGATGGAAGAGTGCCGCAAGTGCCTGAAAATGGTTGGCCTGATGCCCGACACCGACGCGCGATACGCGCGCTACGAGAAGCTTAAGAGCAAGGCGTTTGGCGCATGAACGACGAACAGCAATCCCTCGATTTCTCCACGGTGATCGCGTCGACCGTCCACGACATGAAAAACTCGCTGGCCATGCTGATGCAGGCCCATAGCCAATGGCTGTCGCGCTTGCCCGAGCCTGTACGGAAGGCGCCGGAGCAGGGCGTTATCGACTTCGAGTTCGCCCACCTCAACGACATGCTGGTGCAGCTATTGGGGCTGTACAAACTCGGTGTCAACCAACTGCCATTGCAACCGGCCTACCATGAGCTGGACGATTTCATCGAGGCGCAACTGGCCGGCCACCATGACGTGTTCGCCAGCCGCGCGATCGTCGTCAGTTATGACGTGGACCCCTTGAGTCCGTTGGGTTTCTTCGACCGCGAACTGGTCGCGTCAGTGCTGGCCAACTGCATTAACAACGCCGTTCGTTATGCACGTCACGCCATCTTGATCAGTGTCAGCGACGAGGCCGGGCAACTGGTGCTGACCGTCAACGACGATGGCGAAGGGTATCCGGCGCAGATGATCGAGCATCAGGCCGATTATGTGCAGGGCATCAATCAAAGCAGCGGCAGTACCGGGTTGGGTCTGTACTTTGCCGGGCGAATTGCCGCATTGCATCAGCGCAATGGCGTCGCCGGGCGCACTGAAATCAACAATGGCGGCCCTTTGGGCGGCGGTGTGTTCAGACTCTACCTGCCCTGACCCTGTAGAAGCAGCCTGCGGCAGCTGCGGTAAGTTGTTTTTTTTGTTTAGCGCTGCTTGATATTCCGAACACGTGGAGCCTATTTTGTACGGTCGCCGTTCGCGGCTCGCACAATAACAAGGATAGCGTCATGACGACCGTTGGCCTGAATTCACTCGCGCAGCGATTGACGGGCATTGATGAGATTGAATGTGTCACGCCGGATCTCAATGGCGTACCGCGGGGCAAGGTCATGACCGCAGAGGGATTTCTGGCGGGGCGCAGGTTGCAGTTGGCGCGTGGTGTGCTGCTGCAATGCATGATGGGCGGGTATCCACCGGCACGTTTTTACGGCAGCGATGATGGCGACCTGGCGCTGGTTGCGGACCCGGCGCAAATCCACCGCTTGCCCTGGAGCAAGCCGGCAAGAGCCCTGGCTATCTGTGATGCAGATGAGTTGGACGGTTCTGGCTCCGGTCTTTCCACCCGCAGCCTGCTCAAAGCGGTGATCGCGCGCTATACGGCCCGTGGTCTGGCACCGGTGGTGGCCACCGAAGTAGAGTTCTTCGTGTTCGCGCCCAATCCCGATCCGAATCAGGCGTTCCAGCCGCCGTTGGGCCTGGACGGTCGTCGCGAGGACGGGCAGTCGGCATTCAGCGTCAGTTCCAATAACGGCTTGCGGCCGTTCTTCAACGAAGTCTACGAGTCCATGGCAGCCCTTGGGTTACCTCGCGATACCTGCATGCATGAGATGGGGGTCAGCCAGTTCGAGATCAATCTGTTGCATGGCGATCCGTTGCTGCTGGCCGACCAAACCTTCCTGTTCAAGCACCTGCTCAAGGAAGTCGCGCTCAAGCATGGCCTGACGGCGGTTTGCATGGCCAAGCCGCTGGCACATACGCCGGGCAGCTCGATGCACATTCACCAGAGCATCGTCGAAATCGCCAGCACACGTAATGTATTCAGTGACGACGCCGGGCTGGAGACCGCGACTTTCCGCCATTTCATCGCCGGTCAGCAGGCCTGCATGGCGGATTTCACCGCGTTGTTTGCACCCAACGTAAACTCCTATCAGCGCTTGTGCCATCCCTACGCTTCACCGAACAATGCCTGCTGGTCCCACGATAACCGGGCGGCCGGTTTGCGTATCCCGGCCAGTGCGCCTGTCGCGCGTCGGGTCGAGAACCGCTTGCCTGGGGCTGATGCCAATCCGTACCTGGCCATTGCCGCGAGCCTGGCGGCGGGGTTGCATGGTATCGAGAACCAGTTGGAGCCGAGCGAGGCCAGCCAGGGTGAATTCGAGGTACCGGATAATCTTTCATTACCCTGTACCTTACATGCGGCGCTTGAGCGTCTGAAAGGTAGCCAGTTGGCCAAGGAACTGCTCGGCACGGAGTTCATCGAAGGCTACATCGCCTCGAAGACTATGGAACTGTCCAGTTTCCTCGATGAAATTACTCCCTGGGAGCGGCGTGTTTTAGCGGCCCAGGCCTGACGATCTGTCGACATGGGCTATCGTTTAGCGGTAGCCCGAACTTCACTGCAAGGAGTCGCTCGTTGCGCCAAATCTGGAAGTCCTTTCGAGGCCTTTATTTCGCCTCGCTGATGATGTTGATCGGCTCGGGCCTGCTGAGTACTTACCTGGGCCTGCGCCTGGCCGCAGACAATGTCGACAGCCTGTGGGTCGGTGCGTTGATGGCCGCCAATTATTTCGGCCTGGTGCTGGGCGGCAAGATCGGCCACCGCCTGATTGCCCGGGTCGGGCATATTCGTGCCTATTCGGCCTGTGCCGGGATCGTCGGTGCGGCGGTGCTTGGTCATGGCCTGATCGACTGGCTGCCCGCCTGGCTGTTCCTGCGGGTGATCGTCGGCCTGGGCATGATGTGTCAGTACATGGTCATTGAGAGCTGGCTGAACGAACAGGCCGATGCCAAGCAACGCGGCCTGGTGTTTAGTGGTTATATGATCGCGTCGTACCTGGGCCTGGTGCTGGGTCAACTGATTCTGGTCATGCATCCGAGCCTGGGCCTGGAGCTGCTGATGCTGGTCGCGCTGTGCTTTGCCCTGTGCCTGGTGCCGGTGGCCCTGACCCGGCGGATTCACCCGGCCCCGTTGCACCCGGCGCCGATGGAGCCGCGGTTCTTTATCAAGCGTGTGCCGCAGTCGTTGAGTACAGTGCTGGGGGCGGGTCTGATCGTCGGTTCGTTCTACGGTCTGGCACCGTTGTATGCCTCGCAGCAAGGGCTGTCCACGGAACAGGTCGGTCTGTTCATGGGTAGCTGTATTTTTGCCGGCTTGCTGGTGCAGTGGCCGTTGGGCTGGTTGTCCGATCGTTACGACCGGGCGCTGTTGATCCGCAGTTTTGCCTTCAGTCTGGCGCTGGCTGCATTGCCCCTGGCGATCATGCCGCAGGTGCCGCTGGAGGTACTGTTCATTGCCGGCTTCCTCTGTTCGCTGGTGCAGTTCTGCCTGTACCCGTTGGCAGTGGCGTTTTCCAACGACCACGTCGAAGGCGATCGCCGGGTGTCACTGACGGCTATGCTGCTGGTGACCTATGGTGTCGGCGCCAGTATCGGGCCATTGGTGGCCGGCGTGCTGATGAAGCTGTTCGGCAGCCAGATGCTGTATGCGTTCTTCAGTTTCTTTGCCTTGATACTGGTATGGCGGATCCGTCCGAAAGCGGTGACCAACCTGCACCAGGTGGACGACGCGCCGCTGCATCACGTGGCCATGCCGGACAGCATGTCGAGTTCGCCTCTGGTGGCGGCGCTTGATCCGCGGGTCGATGAACAGGTGGTGCAGGATCAGATGTGCAATCCGGTGAGTTCGGAGCCGGACGCTGAAACCGAAACCGAAACCGAAACCGAAACCGAAACCGAAACCGAAACAAAGCCGGAATCGGACCCACCGCCAGAAGACCCGGACTCGGGGCGTGAGCAAAGCTTCACCGAGGCCAGGCCGTAATCGCGATGCATAAAAAACGGGCAGTCACCGCCAGGGACTGCCCGTTTTTCATGAAGCGTTGAATCAGATGTCGTCTTTGTCGAAGCGGCGCGCTTCGCGTTGCAGCTGGTAGACGAACCGCTCGACCTGACGCTGCACCAGCCCGCTCATGTTGTGGAAACGAATGCCGGCGAAGGTGGTGGAGATCTTTTCTTCGAAGTGCAGGTAACGCAGCTCGACCGGTGCCGTCATTTTGCCAAAGGGCAACTCGGCGTTGAATCGGTCATAAACCTGACCCAGTTGCAGGCTGCCAGTAATGTCGCCTTCGAAACGCAGCTTGCAGCCAGTCGCGGAGATATCCAGCAGCTTGCCGGGATAGGCTGTCTTGAGCTTCTCGCCGTCCAGGTTTACGTCTACCAGTTGCGCCAGCTTCAACGCCGCCCGGAACGCATTGCGACGCTGGTGGTAGACCACTTCATCCGGCAGGGTGCCGCGATAGCAGCGACCGCCAGCGGACTCATCGATGCTCAACCGGCCATTGCTTTCCCAGGCAATGCGCACGCCTTCGTGGAAGCCTTCGACCTTGAACGGCTCGCCGGCGAGCAAGTAACGTTCGCCATCGCGAGGGACCATTTCGTCCAGCGCAATCATGCCGCCTTCACGGTCCAGATCAACCAGATAGCTCTGGAAGCGCTGGCTGCGTTCATGAAAGGTGATGATCAGGGGGTCGTGGCTTTCAAGTAACTGGCGCAGGTTGCTGGAGATTTCCAGAGGCGTGGAGAGCACCTTGGGTGGCTGCGGGGAATCATCCACATTTAGGGCATTTGACACGGCTAATCAATCTCCAGGCAAATTTGACTACGGCTGGCTATCATTTTGCCAGTATGTTGCGCGTAGTGATAGAGCGGGCTCAACGTGGAGCTAGGCCTGACTGAGTGCGCGAGGCTTGGCAAGCTTGGAGAAAGTGCCGCTGGCGTCGTAAAGCGCCGGGGTTTCACCGCCATTGAGGATTTTCAACTGGGTGGCCGTGGCCATTTGCTGGGTCAGGATCGACTTGCCGTTGTTGGCGTTGATGGCCTGGCATTGCGCGAGTAGATCGGTCAGCGCGTCACTTTGCGCCAGCAACTGTTCGCCAATGCTTGATTGGCTGGCCAACTGCTCCAGACCCTGGCGGCTGGTCGGCAGATTGAGGCTGGAGAGTATTTCACTGCGCTTGCGGCCATGCTGTTCAAGCAAGACGATCAGGGCCTGTTTCTGCGCCAGAATGTCCTCGAGCAATGGCATGTCGCGGCCATGCAAGGCAAGCGATTCGGTCTGCAGCAACTCCAGCAGATGTTGCGTCGGTGCAAAGTCGTCGGTAATCAGTTGCAGTAAATGAGTGTCGTGCATGGCGGGCCTTGGGTTTTAAGCGTCCAAAAGCCTGGCGCCGGCCGGGGCCTAGCGCTGGGCTTCGAAGTTGAGCAGTTTGCTGGCTACGCGGTTGCTGTCGACTTTATAGCTGCCATCGGCAATCGCTGCTTTCAACTCGGCCACGCGGGCTTTGTCGACGGCAGGCTGATCGCGCAGCTTGTCAGTGACCTTCTGCAACTGCTGAGCCTCTTCGCTGAAATGTACCGATTCCCCGCTTTTGACGGTACCGGCCTGTTCGGCCGCGGATTCCAGCGGCGCGGATTTGCCGGCTTCGGCAGTTTCCCTGGCGGCGCTGGTACGTGTACTGCCCGTAGGGGACGAGGAGCTGTTCAAACGGCTGAAATCGATGACCATGATAAAACCTCTGGGAATTTGGACGCTTGCCCTGTTTTCGGCCATACCCTGGAAAACTTTAGGCTCATTTATCAATGAGTCTGCGCGCGTCAACGCTTGCCGTGCATAGGGCACAGTTTAGGGAACCGCTGGGGCCAGCGCCATGTTTTCGCAATCCAGGCGCTTGATGGGCACAGAACATCGCCAAATCAACTCCCTACATGAATACCTCCACCTGCCCGGGCGCGGTCACCTGCGCCTTGATAACCCGTTGAGAGTTCAGGTTTTTCACCCGTATCTGTTCGCTCAGGCCGCCGTTTGAAAGGGCTTCGCCGGGCATTCGCACACTGAGCGTGCCACTGCGGGCGGTAATCACGACCTGATCGCCCTTGCGTATGACTTCCGCCTGTTCGATATGCACCAGGGTAATCAACTGGTCTGCGACCATTGGTCGGGTCAGTCGCTGCCCGATCGCCTGGTCCAGGGAAGTCAGGTAGCCCTGGTTGATCGAGCTGATGTCGCGTTCGCGCAGGATCACGTCTTCAGGCTCGACGATGGCTGCGCGGCGCAATGGCCGGGCGACGGTCACGACATCGCGGAACAGGCGTACTTGAGCGGGTACGAAGACGGTCCAGGGGGTGGCGCCCTCACAACGGACCTTGACCGTGACGCGCCCCAGTGGCTTGGCCGGGCTTTCGAGTGACGCTGTCAATTCCTTGTCACACATGGGCATGCGCAGTCGCGGATCGAGCTGGTTGACCTGTATCTCGTAGCGACCTTCGGTTTGACTGGTAGCCAGATAGTCTTCTACGGTGAATTCAAGAAACCCCTGGGTGACGCCGATAAGCATGTCAGGCAAGGTAACCGCGTCAGCAAGGGCAGGGCTGCCAGCGTTGAACAGGCAAACGGCCGCGAGCACGCCGAATAATTTGCGGCAGGGCGTGGTCAGGTGTCGAAAAAATGTCGGTTCTGTGTTCATGACAGATAAAAAAGCAAGCGCCGTGCCGTTTAGTGATGAAGGTGCGTCGCAACAACACTTGGCGTTGGTGTAGGAGTCTGGGCATGGCTGGTGTAATGGATTCGGTGAACCAGCGCACGCAACTGGTGGGGCAGAATCGCCTTGAGCTGTTGTTGTTTCGTCTCGACGGTCAGCAGCTGTATGGAATCAACGTATTCAAGGTTCGGGAGGTGCTGCAATGCCCCAAACTGACGTTGATGCCAAAATCCAGTCCTGTGGTGTGCGGTGTGGCAAATATTCGCGGGGCGACCATCCCGATCCTTGATCTGGCGATGGCAACCGGCTCTGGTGCTCTGAAGGACAAGAACAATCCTTTCGTGATCATCACGGAGTACAACACCAAGACCCAGGGTTTCCTGGTGCGCTCGGTGGAGCGCATCGTCAACATGAACTGGGAGGAGATCCATCCGCCACCCAAGGGCACCGGTCGCGATCACTACCTGACGGCGGTGACACGGGTCGACAACCAGTTGGTCGAAATCATCGACGTCGAGAAAGTGCTGGCGGAGGTGGCGCCTACTTCTGAGGTGATTTCGGTTGGCGTAGTGGATGTTGAAACCCAGCACAAGGCGTTGTCCTTGCGTGTACTGACGGTCGACGACTCGTCCGTGGCGCGCAAGCAGGTCACGCGATGCCTGCAAACGGTCGGCGTAGAAGTCGTAGCGCTCAATGACGGGCGCCAGGCACTGGATTACCTGCGCAAGCTGGTCGATGAAGGCAAGAAACCGGGGGACGAGTTCCTGATGATGATCTCCGACATCGAGATGCCGGAGATGGATGGGTACACCCTGACGGCCGAGATCCGCAACGACCCGCGCATGCAGAATCTGCATATCATCCTGCACACTTCGTTGTCGGGTGTTTTCAATGAGGCGATGGTCAAGAAGGTCGGTGCCGATGACTTCCTGGCCAAATTTCGCCCTGATGACCTGGCATCCCGGGTAGTCGACCGGATCAAAGCAGCAGACTTCAGCTAGGGGCTCGTTGCTCCTGGCGGTCAACACGATTTTAGAGGCGGACATCATTGTCTACGGGTAATTTGGATTTCGAACAGTTCCGGGTTTTCCTGGAAAAAGCCTGTGGCATTTTGCTCGGTGAAAACAAGCAGTACCTGGTCTCCAGTCGTCTCAACAAGCTGATGGAGCAGCAAGGCATCAAGTCTCTGGGTGAGTTGGTCCAGCGCATGCAAACCCAGCCACGCAGCGGTTTGCGTGAGCAGGTGGTAGACGCCATGACCACCAACGAAACCCTGTGGTTTCGTGACACTTATCCGTTTGAGGTGTTGAAGAACAAGGTACTGCCCGAAGCGATCAAGGCCAGCCCCGGCCAGCGCCTGCGTATCTGGTCGGCGGCTTGCTCGTCGGGGCAGGAACCCTATTCGCTGTCGATGGCGATCGACGAGTTTGAACGTATCAACCTGGGCCAGTTGCGCATGGGGGTGCAGATTGTTGCCACCGACCTGTCCGGCACCATGTTGAACAACTGCAAGACCGGCGAGTACGACAGTCTCGCCATTGGTCGTGGTCTTTCACCCGAGCGCCTGCAGCGTTATTTCGACCCCAAGGGGCCGGGGCGCTGGGCAATCAAGGCGCCGATCAAGAGCCGGGTGGAGTTTCGTTCGTTCAACCTGCTGGACAGCTACGCAAGCCTGGGCAAGTTCGACATCGTGTTCTGCCGCAACGTGCTGATCTACTTCTCCGCCGAGGTGAAGAAGGACATCCTGTTGCGTATTCACAGCACGTTGAAGCCGGGCGGTTACCTGTTCCTTGGTGCGTCCGAAGCGCTGAACGGTTTGCCGGACCATTACCAGATGGTGCAGTGCAGCCCGGGTATCATTTACCAGGCCAAGTGATGTTGTCGGCGTCATCAACGAACGGGAGTCCTCAGGGGCTCCCGTTTTTTTATGCTTGATGATTACTTCAGTGTCGCTTCGATCCAAAAGTGGGAGCGGGCTTGCTCGCGAAGGCGTCCTGCCAGTCGCCATCAACGTTGATTGATACACCGCTTTCGCGAGCAAGCCCGCTCCCACAAGGTCAGTGTTGTTCTCCACACCGAGTCAGGCGGCAGAAAAGCGGCATGCGCCGGAAAACCGTTGCCGCTTTTCTGGCATTGCCACCTTGCCGCTGCTCGCAAAGCCCCGGTTTACGGGCTTGTTTGAATTGGCATGAGGCTTGCTAACTTCAACGTACGAAAAATCAGGTCACCCAAAGGTTTCCCGACATGAGCATCAGCTTCGATAAAGCGCTCGGTATCCACGAACAAGCCCTGGGCTTTCGCGCCCAGCGTGCCGAGGTCCTGGCCAACAACATCACCAACGCCGATACCCCGAACTACAAGGCTCGGGATCTGGATTTTTCGAAAGTGCTCGCCGAGCAGAACGAGAAAACCAAAAACGGCACCTTCGCCCTGAACATGACCAACAGCCGTCATATCGAAGCCGAGGGCCTGGGCAATGGTGACGGGTCGCTGATGTATCGCACGCCGATGCAACCGTCGATCGACCAGAACACCGTGGACGCCCAGATTGAACAGTCGAACTACGCGGAAAACGCAGTTGGCTTCCAGGCCAGCTTCACCCTGCTCAACAGTAAATTCAAAGGGCTGATGTCAGCCCTGCGCGGAGAGTAAGCCATGTCTCTATCCAGTGTTTTCAACATTGCCGGTAGCGGCATGAGTGCCCAGACCACTCGCTTGAACACCGTCGCTTCGAACATCGCCAACGCCGAGACCGTCTCGTCGAGCATCGACCAGACCTATCGCGCACGTCATCCGGTATTCGCCACCATGTTCCAGGGTGGCCAGAGCGGTGGCAGTAATTCGCTGTTCCAGAACCAGGATGCGGCCGGTCAAGGCGTACAGGTGCTGGGTGTGGTCGAAGACCAGAGCAATCTTGAGGCGCGCTACGAGCCGAATCACCCGGCGGCCGATGCCAAGGGCTACGTCTACTACCCGAACGTCAACGTGGTGGAAGAAATGGCCGACATGATTTCCGCGAGCCGTTCGTTCCAGACCAACGCCGAAATGATGAACACCGCCAAAACCATGATGCAGAAAGTCCTGACCCTCGGTCAGTGATAAGGGGCGACTCAGATGAGTGTTACCGATTCCACCGGTGGTTTGAGCCTCAATGACATCCTGGCCAACTCCTCGGTCAAGGCCACTACCACGCAGGACGGTCTGGGGGCAGCTACCGGCAGCGCCACGGGCAAGAAAGCCCTGGGCAAGGATGCGTTCCTGCAATTGTTGGTGACGCAGCTGAAAAACCAGAACCCGCTGGAGCCCCAGGACAACGGCGAGTTCGTCGCTCAACTGGCCCAGTTCAGCAGTCTGGAAGGCATCACCACGCTCAATGACACCGTGACCGGTCTGGCCAGCAACTACAACTCGTCCCAGGCATTGCAGGCTTCGTCGCTGGTGGGCCGTTCGGTCATTGCCCCTGGCGACAAGGCGGTGGTCGATACCACCAAGAGCCTCAGCGGCACGGTAGTGGTACCGGCATCGGTGGCCTCGGCCACCTTGAAAATCACCGACTCCACCGGCACTACCGTACGCACCATCGATCTGGGCGCGCAGAAAGCCGGCAATGCCAGCTTCATCTGGGATGGCAAGAACGATGCGGGTGAGACGGTACCTGCCGGCACTTATACCTTCGGGGCGACGAGCACCATTGATGGCCAGTCGGTAGCGCTGATCACCAACCTGCCAGCCACCGTCAACAGCGTGACCATCAGCCAGACCGGCGGTGAGTTGATGCTTAATCTGGCCGGGCTGGGCAGCATTGCCCTGTCCAAAGTACAAACCATTGGTATGTAGAGCCGACTAACACGGCACAAGGAGTGGATTATGTCTTTCAATATCGGCCTTAGCGGTCTCTATGCAGCCAACAAACAACTGGACGTGACCGGCAACAACATCGCCAACGTCGCCACCACCGGTTTCAAATCGTCCCGTGCAGAGTTCGAAGACGTGTACTCGGTGACTCGCCTGGGTACAGGCAGCAAGACCGTCGGCAACGGCGTGCGTCTGGCCAACGTTTCCCAGCAGTTTACCCAGGGTGACATCAACAACACCGGTAACGTGCTGGACATGGGCATCAACGGCTCCGGCTTCTTCGTATTGAACAACAGCGGCTCGCTGTCCTATACCCGTGCCGGTACCTTCAAGGTCGACAAGGAAGGTTTCGTCACCAACACCGATGGCACCTCGCGTCTGCAAGGTTACGGTGTGGATGCCGATGGCAAGATCGTCAATGGCGTGTTGACCGACTTGCGCCTCGACACCTCCAACCTGGCGCCAAAAGCCACCACCAGTGTCTCCTCGACGATCAACTTGAACTCCACGGCGCCGATCATTGATCAGGCCGTTGTTTCCAACCAGTTTGATCCGACCAAGACGCAAACCTTCACCAAGCAGTTCAGCACCCCGATTTTCGACACTCAGGGTAACCAGCACACCATGGATCAATACATGGTGAAAACCGGTCCCAACACTTGGGATACCTACACGCTGATCGATGGTCGCAACCCGGATGGCAGCGCGCCGACTGGCCCAACTGCGGTCGACCCGGTTCCTTCGACCATGACGTTCGATACGTCTGGCAAACTGGTTTCGGTCAGCACCCCGGTGCCACCAACCGTTCCACCGACCGTGCCGGCACCTGCGCCAGTTATCGGCAGCGATCTCAAGATCAACGGTTGGGTACCAGGCACCGTGACCGCCGGCGTCTGGGCCGCCAACGGCGCAGCCGCCGACCCGGCAGGGTTGAGCATTTCCATGAGCAACACCACGCAGTTCAACGCCGATACCGCTCGTTCGATCCCGGCGCAGAATGGCTACGCCACCGGCCAGATCACCAACCTGACCATCGACGGCAGCGGAGTGCTGCTGGCCAACTTCAGCAACAACCAGACCAAGCCGATCGGCCAGATTTCACTGGCCAGCTTCGCCAACGAACAGGGTCTGCAACCAGTAGGCGGCACCAGCTGGAAGGAAACCTACGTCTCGGGCATTCCTGGTTATGATGCGCCGCAAACCGGCAGCCTGGGTTCGATCCAGTCCAATTCCCTGGAAGAGTCCAACGTCAACCTGACCAACGAACTGGTTGACCTGATCAAGGCGCAGAGCAACTACCAGGCGAACGCCAAGACCATCTCCACCCAGAGCACCATCATGCAGACCATCATTCAGATGACTTGATGTTGGTTGATGCTGCATAAGGAAGCCCCTCGAGAGAGGGGTTTTTTTATGGGTTTTTATCAGGCACCGGGATTTTGTGTTGTCGCCGATGGCCTCTTCGCGGGCAAGCCACGCTCCCACAGGTTTTGTGTCGGTTTTCGTTAGCGGGCGCGCTGCAAAACCTGTGGGAGCGTGGCTTGCCCGCGAAGGCGTCACGCCGGTAACCACTTTCCCTGGGGCAAAAGAAAACCCCCGACCAGCCAGAGGCTGATCGGGGGTTTCAGGTAGGCGCTTTGCAGCGCTTACCGGCTCAGCTTATTGGCAAGCTTCGCAATCCGGCTCGTCGATGGCGCAAGCCTTCGGTACCGGAGCAGGACCTGCAGGAGCTGCCAGGACCGAGTCGTCACCGTGGTTGCCGCCGCTGGAAACAGCGTTCAGCTTGCCGGTGTTGATGGTCGACTTCTCGGTGCTGGTCGCGGCCAGGGCACGGAGGTAGTAAGTGGTTTTCAGGCCACGGTACCAGGCCATGCGGTAGGTCACGTCGAGCTTCTTGCCCGAAGCGCCTGCGATGTACAGGTTCAGCGACTGGGCCTGGTCGATCCACTTCTGACGACGGCTGGCCGCGTCAACGATCCACTTGGTGTCCACTTCGAACGCGGTTGCATAGAGCTCTTTGAGTTCTTGCGGGATGCGCTCGATCTGCTGAACCGAACCGTCGTAGTACTTCAGGTCGTTGATCATGACCGAGTCCCACAGACCGCGAGCCTTGAGGTCGCGAACCAGGTACGGGTTGATCACGGTGAATTCGCCCGACAGGTTCGATTTCACATACAGGTTCTGGTAGGTCGGTTCGATCGACTGCGATACGCCGGTGATGTTGGCGATGGTCGCGGTCGGTGCGATGGCCATGATGTTGGAGTTACGAATGCCTTTCTGTACACGAGCGCGAACCGGTGCCCAGTCCAGGGATTCGTTCAGGTCGACATCGATGTACTTCTGGCCACGGGCTTCGATCAGGATCTGTTGCGAATCCAGCGGCAGGATGCCTTTGGACCACAGCGAACCCTGGAACGTCTCGTAGGCACCGCGCTCGTCAGCCAGGTCGCAGGATGCCTGGATCGCGTAGTAGCTGACAGCTTCCATCGACTTGTCGGCGAACTCGACGGCAGCGTCGGAACCGTAAGGGATGTGCTGCAGGTACAAAGCGTCCTGGAAGCCCATGATGCCCAGTCCGACCGGACGGTGGCGGAAGTTCGAGTTCTTCGCTTGCGGCACCGAGTAGTAGTTGATGTCGATCACGTTGTCGAGCATGCGCACGGCGGTGTTCACGGTGCGTTGCAGCTTGGCGGTGTCCAGCTTGCCGTCGACGATGTGGTTCGGCAGGTTGATCGAGCCCAGGTTGCAAACGGCGATCTCGTCCTTGTTGGTGTTCAAGGTGATCTCGGTGCACAGGTTCGAGCTGTGGACCACGCCCACGTGCTGCTGCGGGCTACGCAGGTTGCACGGGTCTTTGAAGGTCAGCCATGGGTGGCCGGTTTCGAACAGCATGGACAGCATTTTACGCCACAGGTCTTTGGCCTGGATGGTCTTGAACAGCTTGACCTTGCCCGGGTACTCGGTCAGGGCTTCGTAGTACTCGTAGCGCTCTTCGAAGGCCTTGCCGGTCAGGTCGTGCAGGTCCGGAACTTCCGATGGCGAGAACAGGGTCCACTTGCCGTCATCGAAGACGCGCTTCATGAACAGGTCAGGGATCCAGTTGGCGGTGTTCATGTCGTGGGTACGACGACGATCATCACCGGTGTTCTTGCGCAGTTCGATGAACTCTTCGATGTCCATGTGCCAGGTTTCCAGGTAGGCACACACAGCGCCCTTGCGCTTGCCACCCTGGTTAACGGCTACGGCGGTGTCGTTCACTACTTTGAGGAACGGCACGACGCCCTGGGATTTGCCGTTGGTGCCCTTGATGTAAGAGCCCAGTGCACGGACCGGAGTCCAGTCGTTACCCAGGCCGCCAGCGAATTTCGACAGCATGGCGTTGTCGTGGATCGCGTGGTAGATGCCCGACAGGTCATCCGGCACGGTGGTCAGGTAGCAGCTCGACAGCTGTGGACGCAGGGTACCGGCGTTGAACAGGGTCGGGGTCGAGGACATGTAGTCGAAGGACGACAACAGGTTGTAGAACTCGATCGCACGGTCTTCTTTCTGTTTCTCTTCGATCGCCAGGCCCATGGCCACGCGCATGAAGAAGATCTGCGGCAGTTCGAAACGCACGCCATCCTTGTGGATGAAGTAACGGTCGTACAAGGTTTGCAGGCCCAGGTAGGTGAACTGCTGGTCGCGCTCGTGGTTGATCGCCTTGCCCAGTTTTTCCAGGTCGAAGGAGGCCAGCACAGGGTTCAGCAATTCGAATTCGATACCCTTGGCGATGTAGGCAGGCAGGGCCTTGGCGTACAGGTCGACCATCTCGTGGTGGGTTGCGCTTTCGGCGACGCCGAGGAAGCCCAGGCCTTCGGCACGCAGGGTGTCCATCAGCAGGCGGGCGGTGACGAACGAGTAGTTCGGCTCACGCTCGACCAGGGTACGGGCGGTCATCACCAGGGCGGTGTTGACGTCGGTCAGGGCCACGCCGTCGTACAGGTTCTTCAGGGTTTCGCGCTGGATCAGGTCGCCGTCGACTTCTTCCAGGCCTTCGCACGCTTCGGTGACGATGGTGTTCAGGCGGCCCATGTCCAGCGGCGCCAGGCTGCCGTCGGCACGGGTGATGCGGATCGACGGGTGCGCTTGTACCGGCTCCTCGGTGGTGCGAACGGCACGTTCCTTGGAGCGGGCGTCACGGTAGATCACGTAGTCGCGGGCGACTTTCTGCTCACCGGCACGCATCAGGGCCAGTTCGACCTGGTCCTGGATTTCTTCGATGTGGATGGTCCCACCCGATGGCATGCGACGCTTGAAGGTCGCGGTGACCTGTTCGGTCAGGCGGGCCACGGTGTCATGGATTCGCGACGAGGCAGCAGCGGTGCCGCCTTCAACTGCGAGGAACGCTTTGGTGATGGCGACGGTGATCTTGTCATCGGTGTAAGGAACGACAGTGCCGTTACGCTTGATCACACGCAGCTGACCTGGCGCGGTGGCGGACAGATCCGAATTCGAATCGGCGGCCTGCGGCAAGGTACCCTGCGGGTTCTCGCGAGTTGTGTCGGTTTGCATGGGGGAGTGTCTCCACATTCTCTATGTTTGTTTGGGCACCATCACGGTGCCCACCGTTCTGTCCTGAAGCACTACAACCGGCGTGGGGCCGGGCATAACAACTTCGGGACAGTAGGAAAAAGGCTAATGATGCCGCTTCCTTGCCGAAGTCTTTGGCCGCGAGCCTGGGCTCGAGGCCGGATTCCTTTCTGGGGTGTCAGTGATGACTGCAACACCCGTACCGTTTTGACCCTTCTGGCCAGAAAAAACGGTGCCCTCCGCGCACGCGGTTTGGGCTTGTAAAAACGTGCTTGGTTCAACCATAAACTGGCAATAAAAGCGCTTGAGTTTGTGGTCTGAAATGTGGTTGGGCTTTTAAGCTAAAACCCTACATGTAGGGTTTTTTTAGCGCCGAGGTACAAGATAATGCGTTTTGGAGGGGGTTGCAACGTACTACCTGTGGATAAACCTGTGCGTAAATTGTGTGTGAAAGAGCGAACGGGCGTGTAGGCCGCGACCTAGCTGGAGCGGACTGTTTTTCACTGGTTTTCAATGATCGAAAACAGTCGTTCTGATTTTTAAGGGCGCGAACCCTATCACAAAAGAGCCCGTTGTCCGAACGCATTTGCCCGCTTGTGTTCTCGGCGGGTGGCGTTTATACAATCGGCCAGCATGTACAGCGTTTTATCCTCCCCAATCATTACAAAAAGACGGGCGGATCCTTCCTTATTAGTGTTTTTGGCAAGCAGAGGTCACCGTGGAACAAGAAGCCTGGCAGGTATTGATTGTGGAGGACGACCAGCGACTGGCCGAACTGACCCGCGATTACCTGGAGGCCAATGGCCTGCGTGTTTCAATCGAAGGTGATGGCGCACTGGCCGCGGCACGCATCATCAATGAGCAGCCGGACCTGGTGATCCTCGACCTGATGCTCCCGGGTGAAGACGGTCTGAGCATTTGTCGCAAGGTCCGCGCCCGGTATGACGGTCCGATCCTGATGCTCACCGCCCGCACCGATGACACCGACCAGATCCTTGGCCTGGACCTGGGTGCCGATGACTATGTGTGCAAACCGGTGCGCCCGCGCCTGTTGCTGGCGCGTATCCAGGCTCTATTGCGACGCAGCGAAACCCCTGAGGCAATCCCGGAAAAACAACGGCGCCTGCAGTTCGGTCCACTGATCGTGGATAACGCTTTGCGCGAGGCCTGGTTGCAGGGCAACGGCATCGAACTGACCAGCGCAGAGTTCGACTTGCTCTGGCTGCTGGTGGCCAATGCCGGGCGCATCCTGTCCCGGGAAGAAATCTTCACCGCGTTGCGGGGCATCGGTTATGACGGTCAGGACCGTTCCATCGACGTGCGCATTTCGCGCATCCGCCCCAAGATCGGCGACGACCCGGAGCACCCGCGCCTGATCAAAACCGTGCGTAGCAAAGGCTATCTGTTCGTGCCCGAAGCCTGCGTAGACCCGTCCCTGTGAATTCAATCTTCCTGCGCATCTATGGCGGCATGTGCGCCGCGCTGATTCTGGTGGCGGTGCTGGGCGTGCTGGCCTTGCATCTGCTCAACCAGGTTCGCAGCGAGCAGTACCGCGAGCGTCTGGCCCACGGCACGTTTTCGCTGATGGCCGACAACTTGCAACCGATGAACCAGACCGAGCGCCACCGGGCCTTGCTGGTGTGGGAACGGCTGCTGGGGATTCCGCTGGGGCTGAAAACCTTTGCCGAAACCGACCTTGACCTGACCCAGCGCACTCGTGTGTTACGCGGCCAGGCATTGGTCGAACAGATCGGCCCGCATGCGGCGAAGGTATACAAGCTGGTCAGCGACAAGGAACAGTTGATGCTCACCGGGGAAGTGCAGCAGATCAGCGAACAACTGGCCCGGGCGACCATCTACCTGTTGACCGATGAACTGGTGCGCACCCCGGTAGCCGATCAGCCCATGCGCCTGGCGCAATTGAAGGAAAGCAAGGGGTTCGGCTTCGACCTGCGGCTGGTCACGGTGGATGAAGCGGACATGGACGAGGACCAGAGCCGCCGGGTGTCCGAGGGGGACACCGTGATGGCGCTGGGCAAGGGCGGCGACTCGATCCGCGTGTTCGCCGGCATGGTCGGCACGCCGTGGGTCCTGGAAATCGGTCCGTTGTATCAGATGAATCCTTATCCGCCTGAGTGGCTGGTGCTGATTGCCGCCCTCGGGTTGACGCTGATCGGTTTGATTGTCTACCTGCTGGTTCGCCAACTGGAGCGGCGCTTGCGGGGCCTCGAAGCCGCCGCGACGCGCATCGCCCAGGGCAGTCTGGAAACCCGTGTGCCGACCCGCGGTGCCGACTCCGTGGGGCGCCTGGCGTCGGCATTCAACGGGATGGCCGAGCACTTGCAACAGTTGCTCGCGATCCAGCGTGAACTGGTGCGCGCGGTATCCCACGAGTTGCGCACGCCGGTGGCGCGCCTGCGTTTTGGCCTGGAAATGATCGGCTCGGCCACCACGCCGCAAGCCCTGGAAAAATACTGTCAGGGCATGGACAACGACATCGAGGATCTCGACCGCTTGGTGGACGAGATGCTGACGTACGCACGGCTGGAGCAGGGTTCGCCGGCGCTGAATTTTCAGCGTATCGATCTGGACGCCTTGGTCAATCAAGTGATCGAGGAACTCGCGCCCTTGCGTGCACAGGTCACGGTGCAACGGGGCTTGTGCCTGTCGGCCGCCGATTGCGACGACGCCTGGGTCGAGGCCGAACCGCGCTACCTGCACCGGGCGATCCAGAACCTGGTGACCAACGCCATGCGTCACGCGCAATCACGGGTGACCATCAGTTACCAGGTCGGGCAGCAACGTTGTCGGGTGGATATCGAAGATGACGGGCCGGGTGTGCCGGAGTCGGCGTGGGAAAAAATCTTCACGCCATTCCTGCGCCTGGACGACAGTCGCACCCGTGCTTCGGGTGGGCATGGGCTGGGGTTGTCGATCGTGCGGCGGATCATCCATTGGCATGACGGGCGCGCCTTGGTCGGCAAGAGTAAAAGCCTGGGCGGGGCGTGTTTCAGTTTGAGCTGGCCAAGGAATCAGGAGCGACGTTGATATTTGTGTGCGTTGCGACCTGGGGGGGGGCAGTGCCCTGATAGACTTCAGGCCTTGATGCTTACCAGACTCAACAACTGCCCGTCCCTGACTGCGAACTGCGCATCCAGTTCGGTGCCATTGCGCCATTCATTGGACAGGTCGGTCAACAAGCGCAAGCGTACTTCCCCCGTCTCGTGCCACTCCAGCACTTCGGCATGTTCAAAATAAAAACGCTGCTCAACGATCGGATAAAGCGCCTTGAACAGGCTTTCCTTGACCGAGAAGGTCAGGGTTACCAGCAGGGCCAGATGGTCTCGGGGGCCGGCCGCCATGCGCTGTAGCTCCGCGGGGTTGAGGATTTCCCCGGCCAGGCGCTCGGCCCGTTCGGCATTCAACAGGTTTTCCAGGTCCATGCCCAAGCCGCGCCAATGGCGCTTGTTGGCGACGATTGCAGCTGCCCGGCCGGTGCTATGGGTGATCGAACCTGCGATATGGGCCGGCCAGACCGGAGCGCGGTCCTCACCTATGGCGGGAGTGAAGTTCAATCCTTCCAGTCGCTGCAATGCGGCCCGGGCGCAAACCCGTCCGGCAAGAAACTCCGCCCGGCGTTTGGCGACCGAACGCTGGATGCTCGCCGGCACCTCGACAGCACTGCGCTGAAAGTCATCAGGCGCCAATTGCAAACTGTCGAAATGAGTACTCAACAGCACTGTATCCGGCAGCAGCAAAGGCAACGGCCAATGGTCATCAAGTGGGGTGCAGCAGAGGGGCAGGGCGGGGACATGATTCATGGCGGGTATTTTGCCGGGTTGCCTTGACGGTGGGTAGTTCTGAAATCGTGTACCGCCAAGCTCAATTCTCCTGTTGAAAACTATTGAGACATTCAGGCCGGGTTGGTTCAGCCCAGGTTCAGAGTGCGTTCAGGGGGAGTTCAGGGCTCCGTGGGTAATCTTGCCCCGTACCCAAAAGCAACTACCCCCAACAGGAACGACACCAATGACTACATTGAAGAATCTGCTTCTGGCTTTCACCGTAATGGGCGCCAGTGCCGCCGTTCAGGCCAACGATAACTTCGCGGGCCTTACGCTTGGACAGACCAGTGACAAAGTGAAAAAGTCCCACGCACTGAACGATAACCTCAATAGCCCGAACGCCGATGGCGTGATCGGCAAGGACACCACCTGGGGTGTGCGTGCGGGTCAGCAAAACAGTCAGGGCCGCTACTACGCTACTTACGACAACGTGTCGGGCTCGCACAATGGCATTAAACTGCGTCAGGAAAACCTCCTGGGCAGCTACGACCTGTTCTATCCGGTAGGCAGCGACACCAAGCTGTTCGGCGGTGCCACTGCCGGTCTGACCAAGCTGACACAGGAGTCGTCTGGCTTCAGCCGCGACAGCAACATCGGATACGCCCTGGGCGGACAAGTCGGTGTCCTGCAACAGGTTTCAAAAAACACGTCGGTTGAACTGGGTTATCGTTACCTGCGCAGCAATGCCAGCACCGAGATGGTTCAGCGCAGTGGCAGCAAACAAGGTTCGCTGGATCTGACCAGCAGCGCCCAGACTTACCTGGCAGCCAACTTCGCTTTCTAAAAAGTGTATTGCAATGGTCTGCGCCGGATCGCCTCAGTGGCTGATCCGGCATAGTCCTGTTAGCCGCCGAGGTACACTGTCGCACCTTTGCAGATGTTGATTTGCCTGGAGAGCGTTATGAAATTGCTGGTCGTCGAGGATGAAGCGCTATTGCGTCATCACCTGCAAACCCGCTTGACCGATAGTGGTCATGTGGTCGAGTCCGTTGCCAATGCCGAAGAGGCGCTGTATCAGACACAGCAGTTCAACCACGACCTGGCGGTGATTGACCTGGGCCTGCCGGGAATGGGCGGCCTCGACCTGATCCGACAACTGCGCTCCTCGGGCAAGACCTTTCCGATCCTGATCCTTACGGCTCGAGGCAACTGGCAAGACAAGGTCGAGGGCCTGGCCGCCGGTGCCGACGATTACGTGGTCAAGCCGTTCCAGTTCGAAGAGCTGGACGCCCGGCTGAATGCCTTGCTGCGTCGCTCCAGCGGATTCACCCAGTCGACCATTGTCGCCGGCCCCTTGTTGCTCGATCTCAATCGCAAACAGGCGTCCCTCGACGAACAACCCCTGGCGTTGACCGCGTATGAATATCGCATCCTCGAGTATTTGATGCGCCACCATCAGCAGGTGGTGCCCAAGGATCGTCTGATGGAGCAACTCTACCCGGATGACGATGAGCGTGATCCGAACGTGATCGAGGTATTGGTCGGCCGCCTGCGCCGTAAACTGGAAGCCCCGGCGGGGTTTAAACCGATCGATACCGTTCGAGGCCTCGGTTATCTGTTCAATGAGCGTTGCACTTGATTCGCTCGCTTCGCGTTCGTCTGATGCTCGCCGCCACGCTCCTGGCGGTGTTGTTCATGCTGGCGTTGTTGCCAGCGATGCAGGGCGCGTTCAGTCTGGCGCTGCAGGATTCCATCGAGCAGCGCCTGGCGTCGGATGTCACCACGCTGATTTCCGCCGCCCGGGTTGAAAACAACGGCCTGCAGATGCCGGCGCAATTGCCTGACGAGCGTTTCAACCTCACCGACAGCCGTTTGCTCGGCTACATCTACGACCGCGAAGGTCAACTGGTTTGGCGCTCGAAAGCCACGCAGGAAGAGCACATCAATTACAAGCCGCGTTATGACGGACGTGGCAATGAGTTCGCGCGAATCCGCGAAGCCAACGGCCAGGAATTCTTCGTCTATGACGTCGAGGTCAAATTGCTGGGCGGCAAGAGTGCTGCGTTCAGCATTGTTGCGCTGCAACCGGTTCGCGAGTATGAAATTACCCTCGAAGGACTGCGGGAAAATCTCTATCTGGGCTTCGGCGCTGCATTGCTGGTGCTGCTGGCGTTGCTGTGGATAGGTTTGACCTGGGGCCTGCAGGCGTTGCGTCGCTTGAGCCAGGAACTGGACCAGATCGAAGGCGGTACGCGCGAAAGCCTAAGTGAAGAGCATCCCCGGGAACTGTTGCGCCTGACCGGTTCCCTGAACCGTCTGCTGCACAGCGAACGTGAGCAGCGCAGCCGCTATCGGGACTCTCTCGATGATCTGGCCCACAGCCTGAAAACTCCGCTGGCGGTGCTGCAAGGTGTCAGCGAGGACATGGCTCAGCGTCCGGAAGATCGTGATCAGGCCTGGGTGCTGCAGACCCAGATCGAACGCATGAGTCAGCAGATCAGCTATCAGTTGCAGCGCGCCAGCCTGCGCAAAAGCGGTCTGGTGCGGCATCAGGTGCGGCTACGGCCGGTGCTGCAAAGTCTGTGCGATACGCTGGACAAGGTCTACCGCGACAAACGGGTGAAAGTCGCTTTTGATCTGCCGGAGCCCTGTTATGTGCCGATCGAGCAGGGGGCCTTGCTGGAAATGCTGGGTAATCTGCTGGAAAACGCCTATCGCCTGTGCCTCGGTGAAATTCGTATCAGCGTGCGCCAAACCCTTGGCGGCACCGAATTGTGTGTCGAGGACGACGGTCCCGGTGTACCACAGGATCAGCGCGCGCGAATCCTGCAACGTGGTGAACGCCTGGATCGTCAGCATCCGGGGCAGGGGATTGGCCTGGCGGTGGTCAAGGACATCATCGAGAGTTACAACGCCAAGCTGACCCTGGAGGACTCGTCGATGGGCGGGGCGGCGTTCAGGATCCATTTTCCGGTGGCGTGATTCAGGCGCGAGCCTGTCGCGTCAACCCTCGCAGGAGCCTGGCGTGCAGCGGTGCTCCTACATTTCCTGCGCCCGATAGGCGCCCGGTGTAAGCCCTGTCCACTTCTTGAACGCGCGGTGAAACGCCGAAGGTTCGGAAAAGCCGAGTTGTTCGGCAATCTGTTGCAATGACAAATCGGCGCGGTTCAGGTGATAAATCGCGATATCCCGGCGCAACTGATCCTTCAGCTCCTGAAAACTGGAACCTTCCTCACGCAGGTGCCTGCGCAATGTCTGCGGGCTGATGTGCAGATGTGCCGCCACGGCTTCCAGATCCGGCCAGTGCGAACTGTCGCGGCTGAGCAGGCGCCGCAACTGGCTGGTCAGGCTGTCGCCGTCGTCCGGGCGCGACAACAGGTCGGCGGGGGAGCGCTCAAGGAAGTGCTTGAGCGTACGTTCGTCCTGGAGCAGTGGCATGTTCAGGTAGCGACTGTGAAAGCGCAGGCTGCTGCGGTCAGTGGAAAACTCGAGCGGGCAGGAGAACAGTAAATCGTATTCGGCACCGTGGTCGGGCCTGGGGTAACCGAAGGTGGCCTGCTCCAGACGAATGCGCTGGCCGATCAGCCAGCTGCCGAAGCGGTGCCAGATCACCAGCAGACTCTCGCTAAGGAAGTGGTCCGGGTCCCACAGTTGTGAGTCGTCCAGGCTCAGGCACACCCAATCGTCCTCCTGGCTCAGGGTCAGGCGCGGAGCCCCGGGGAATAGGCTATAAAACAATAAGCCGCGACGCAGTGCCTTTTCCAGATTGCGGCAGTGAATTACGGCATGACACATCATCGCGAAGCTGCCTGGTCTGCTTGGGGCTTGCCCAAACCCCAGGTATTCGTCGTCCAGTGCCAGCCATAACCCTTGTATCAGTTGGGTGAACTGCTCTGGCGCAATGCGCGCCCTGGGCTCCTGGAGCAACTCGGGACTGATCCCCAGTTGCTGCAACAGGCCCGAATAATCGTAGCCGTGCCGACGCGCACCGCCGAGAGCGGCCCGGGCGAAATGACTGGCGATGGTACGTTCGCGCATAACAGGCAGATCCATCCATTGAGCGACGGATGGTAGCTGCTCGGCAGCTGGTGTGAACAGGGCGGATATCCGCCAATTTGCAGGACCGGTTTTAGTGGAAGGGCGGATATCCGCCACCTGGATGTAACTGTCAGGCGACCTGGGAAACCCTGCAACCCTTGATGGCATGAGGCTGGCGGAGTTTTCGCATTAAGTGGCACGGGCCTTGCGATGCCATGAGCAGATGCCTGCCATGGTGCAGCTCGGAAAAACAAATCCCTCCAGTGCAGGAGGGTTCGCAATTGAGGTGTCACGTGCAACAGATGGATGTTGTCACCGGGCACCCTTGAGGAACTTTGCAATGACGACTCGTCAGCCACTGTACAAATCCCTGTATTTCCAGGTGATCGTTGCAATTGTCATCGGTATTTTGCTCGGTCACTTCTATCCACAGCTCGGTGTGGCCGTAAAGCCGCTGGGTGACGGGTTCATCAAGCTGATCAAGATGATCATCGCCCCGATCATCTTCTGTACCGTGGTCAGCGGTATTGCCGGCATGCAGAACATGAAGTCAGTGGGCAAGACTGGCGGGTATGCGTTGCTGTACTTCGAGATCGTGTCGACCATTGCCCTGCTGGTGGGGCTGGTTGTGGTCAACATCGTGCAACCGGGCAACGGCATGCATATCGACGTGACGACCCTGGACACCTCGAAAATCGCCAGCTACGTCGCAGCCAGTGCTGATCAAAGCGTTGTCGGCTTCCTCCTCAATGTGATCCCGAACACCATCGTCGGCGCATTCGCCACCGGTGACATCCTGCAAGTGTTGATGTTCTCGGTGATCTTCGGTTTCGCCCTGCATCGCCTGGGCGCCTACGGCAAGCCACTGCTGGACTTTATCGATCGCTTCGCCCACGTGATGTTCAACATCATCAACATGATCATGAAGCTCGCGCCACTGGGTGCCTTTGGTGCCATGGCGTTCACCATCGGTGCCTACGGCGTCGGCTCGCTGGTGCAACTGGGCCAGTTGATGATCTGCTTCTACATCACCTGCCTGTTGTTCATCCTGATCGTGCTGGGTTCGATTGCCCGTATGCACGGCTTCAGCGTGTTGAAGATGATCCGCTACATCCGTGAGGAACTGCTGATCGTACTGGGTACTTCCTCTTCGGAGTCGGTGCTGCCACGCATGCTGATCAAAATGGAACGCCTGGGCGCGCAGAAGTCCGTAGTTGGCCTGGTGATCCCGACTGGTTACTCGTTCAACCTCGACGGTACGGCGATCTACCTGACCATGGCTGCGGTGTTCATTGCCCAGGCAACCGACACCCAGATGGACCTCACCCACCAGATCACGCTGTTGGTGGTACTGCTGTTGTCCTCCAAAGGGGCTGCAGGCGTGACCGGTAGCGGTTTCATCGTCCTGGCTGCCACCCTGTCCGCCGTGGGCCACCTGCCGGTTGCCGGCCTGGCGCTGATCCTCGGTATCGACCGCTTCATGTCCGAAGCCCGGGCCCTGACCAACCTGGTGGGCAACGCGGTTGCGACCATCGTTGTGGCCAAATGGGTCAAGGAGCTGGATACCGACGTGCTGCAAGCGGAACTGGCTTCCGGCGGTCGCGGCATCGCCGACGAGCGTGAGCAAGACGACCTGGGTGTGGCCGAGGGCCCGACCCCGAGCAACGTCAAGTAAGACAGGCTGCAATGAAAAACCCGCTTCGGCGGGTTTTTTCATGAGCAGGATTTGAGCGTTACGGTCATTGCAACTGGCGCATAAGGTGATTGCCGCAACGCCTTCGGCTGCCTAGGCTGGGGCATCGTAAAGGGAGAATTCTCATGCTCGGTCCACTGGCGTCACTCAAGGTTCTGGATTTCTCGACATTGCTGCCGGGGCCGTTCGCCTCCTTGCTGCTGGCGGACATGGGCGCCGAGGTGTTGCGCATCGAATCGCCGACCCGCATGGACCTGCTGCGGGTCCTGCCGCCCCAGGATCACGGGGTGTCGGCCAGCCATGCCTATCTCAATCGCAACAAACGCAGCCTTGCCCTGGACCTCAAGCAGCCTGAGGCACTGGAGGTGATCAAGCAGTTGCTCGAAGACTACGACATCGTGCTCGAGCAGTTCCGCCCTGGCGTCATGGATCGATTGGGCCTGGGCTATGAAGTCCTGAAGGCGATCAATCCGAAGCTGATCTATGTGTCGATTACCGGTTACGGTCAGACCGGCCCCTATAAGGACCGCGCCGGCCATGACATCAATTATCTGGCGCTGGCCGGGCTGGCGAGCTACACCGGTCGTGCCGACGCGGGGCCGCTGCCATTGGGTATGCAGGTGGCGGATGTCGCCGGTGGGTCGCTGCACGGGGTTATCGGCCTGCTGGCGGCGGTCATCGCCCGGCAGCAAAGCGGTCTGGGGCAGCATCTGGATGTGAGCATGACCGACTGTGCGTTCAGCCTCAACGCCATGTCGGGTGCCGGGTATCTGGCCTGTGGCGTTGAGCCGGGGCCGGAGGAGCAGCTCCTCAATGGCGGCAGTTTCTACGACTACTACCGCTCCCGGGATGGGCGCTGGCTGTCGGTGGGTAGCCTGGAACCGGCATTCATGAAACCGTTGTGCGCGGCGCTGGGGCTGGAGGAACTGGCCAGTCTGGGTCTGTCAGCGCAACCGGCGCAGCAGAAAAAGCTCAAGGACGCGCTGAAGGTCGAGTTCGAAAAGCACGACTTCGCCGATTTATGCGCGTTGTTCGCCGAACTTGATGCCTGCGTCGAGCCGGTGTTGAGTCTGGGCGAGGCAGTGCTGCATCCGCAGTTGCAGGCGCGGGAACTGGTGACGCAAGTGCCGCGAGGTGATGGTTCGAGCCAGGCGCAGATGGCGTGTCCGTTGAAGTTTTCGCAAGGTTTGCCTGAGCCTCGGCATATTGGCGCGGCGCTGGGGCAACATACCGATCAGGTGTTGGGGGAGTTGGGGTTCAGTGCGCAGCGGATTGAGCAATTGCGGCGAGCCAAGGTAATTCTCTAGCGCCTGCTCTGGCCCCATCGCGAGCAGGCTCGCTCCCACACGGGTTCTGCGCCGTACACAAAATTTGCGTCTGATAGAAATCCAATGTGGGAGCGAGCCTGCTCGCGATGGGGCCCGACCAGACACCGCAAATCTGCTTTACTCAACCCGCATCTCCCCACTGAACACCAGCGTATTGCGACAGCGCCGGCACAAATACCGCCGCCCCTTTCTCACCAAACCATGGCGCTGGGCCGAGAAGGGAAAGTCGCTGTCGGCGCACGGGCACTTGTAGATATAGCGGGTCACGCTGCGGCGCTTGACGTCGTAGGTGTGGCAGCGATTGGGCGGCAGTTCATACACGCCGCGCATGATTAATTGCCACTCTTCGCCGTGGGGCTGGATGCGGTCGCCGAACAATTGATGGGCGATCAGGTGCGCGACTTCGTGGGCCACCGTCTGCTTGAGGAAGTCTTCGCTGTTTTCCCGGTACAGCTGTGGATTGAAGCGCAGCAGGTTTTCGTGCAGGTGGGCGACACCGGCTTTTTGCCCGCGCAACTTGAGGCTGACCACCGGGCGTTTGAACGATCGTTTGAAAAAGGATTCGGCTTGTTGGAAGCAGTCTTCGACGCGGGTATTGAGTTGCTCGGGCATGCTTGATGGATCTCCAGAGCAATCGAGTATGCCGCAACCTTGGGGTCTTGCGAATCGTCCGGGCGCCGAATGGTTATTCACCTTGCGATTAACCGGGGAACGAAAAGGCCGCCTTGCGGCGGCCTGTGTCGGCAGATCTGAGTTTTTTGTGGTGAGTTGCTAATTGGTATAGACCGGGCCCACGCCGAGTCCCCAGACAATCACGGTGAATGCCATGATGGCCACCAGCACCACCAGGCCAACGGCGAGCACCGAACTGGAAAACAGGAAGCCCTCGTCGGATGGAATGTTCATGAACGTTGGTAGCCCGACATAGAGCAGGTACACCGTGTAGCAGATGGCCGCGGTGCCGACGATCATCCCCAGCCACAGGTGCGGATACAGGGCCGCGAGGCCACCGATGAACAGAGGGGTCGCGGTATAGGTGGCAAAAGCAATGCAGCGTGCCAGGCTCGGATTGGCGTCATAGGTGCGAGCCATCCAGTGGATGAACGCGCCCATCACCGCGACTCCACCGATCATTGCCAGATACGACATGACCGTCATCCACAGCGCACTCTCCATGGTCAGCATCACCGGTGGCCGATTGCCGATCACCCAGCCGACCTGCGTGGTGCCGATAAAGGCCGACACTGCGGGAATCGCTGCCAGGATGAGGGTATGGGTCAAGTACATGTGGCTGATGCTTTCCTCCTGGTCGCCACGAATATCTTTCCATTCTTGGTCAGGGTGGGTGAAGAGCCCCACTACGTGATGGATCATGCCAGTCACTCCTCTTGTTTTTACCGTCGCCCCCCAGCGGAGCGCCTACGGGCCAAGGTGGCCAAGTAAGTTGCAGGTCTCGTGCGACCTTATGTCGCAGTATAGAAAGGAGTTCCCCCGAGGGCTTAGAGCAAATTGCGCTGTAAAGCCCCCAGGTAATCGCGGTTGTGTCTGTAGAGTCACCACAGGAGCCGGCTGTGTTCGGCAGCTCTGCACAGGTTCGGATTTTTGCGTAAAATGCCGGCCTTTCGTCACACCTCACGGATTTCGCGTCATGGGCACTCTTACGGTCAACCAGAACAAACTGCAAAAGCGCCTTCGCCGTCAGGCCGGTGAGGCTGTCGCCGATTTCAATATGATTGAAGACGGCGACAAGGTCATGGTCTGCCTGTCCGGAGGCAAGGACAGCTACACCATGCTCGATGTGCTGATGCACTTGCAGAAGGTCGCCCCGATCAAGTTCGAGATCGTGGCCGTGAACATGGACCAGAAGCAGCCAGGCTTCCCCGAGCATGTGCTGCCGGCCTACCTCAAGGAACTGGGCATCGAGTATCACATCGTCGAGAAAGACACCTACTCGGTGGTCAAGGAGCTGATCCCGGAAGGCAAGACCACCTGTTCGTTGTGCTCACGCCTGCGTCGCGGCACGCTCTACACTTTCGCCGACGAAATCGGTGCGACCAAGATGGCGCTCGGTCACCACCGTGATGACATCGTCGAAACCTTCTTCCTCAATATGTTCTTCAACGGTTCGCTCAAGGCCATGCCGCCAAAACTGCGCGCCGATGACGGTCGCAACGTGGTGATCCGCCCGCTGGCCTACTGCAACGAAAAAGATATCCAGGCCTATTCGGACCTCAAGCAGTTCCCGATCATCCCGTGCAACCTCTGTGGTTCCCAGGAAAACCTGCAGCGGCAGGTGGTCAAGGACATGCTGCAGGATTGGGAACGCAAGACCCCGGGTCGTACCGAGAGCATATTCCGCAGCCTGCAGAACGTGATCCCCTCGCAATTGGCGGACCGTAATCTGTTCGACTTCACCAGCCTCAAGATCGACGAAACGGCGGCCTCGCGGTTCGTCAATGTTGTAAACCTCTGATCTAACCTGTGGGAGCGGGCTTGCTCGCGAATGCGTAGTGTCTTCAACATATTTGTCGACTGACACTACGCATTCGCGAGCAAGCCCGCTCCCACAAGTTTTTTGCTTCGTTTCAACTTTCAGGAGAGGGCATGCGCGACTACAAGTGGCTGAATGAATACTGCTTGAACCGCTTCGGTTCGGCAGCAGAGCTGGAAGCCCATCTGCCCGTTCCCAAGACGCCCGTGCAATTGCGCAAGATCAGCGACGACCGTTACCTCTCGACCATGGCTTTGCGCGTTTTTCGGGCCGGGCTCAAGCACAGCCTGGTGGACGCCAAATGGCCGGCCTTTGAGGAAGTGTTTTTCCGCTTCGATCCGGAAAAGGTCGTGCTGATGAGCGCCGAGCACCTCGAACGCCTGATGCAGGACACGCGGATCATCCGCCATCTGGGCAAGCTCAAGAGCGTGCCGCGCAACGCGCAGTTCCTGCTGGACATTGCCCATGAAAAGGGCAGTTTTGGTGAGTTGATCGCTGAGTGGCCGGTGACCGATATTGTCGGGCTCTGGACCTTCCTGAAAAAACGCGGTCATCAGCTGGGCGGTCTGTCAGCTCCACGCTTCCTGCGCATGGTCGGCAAGGATACTTTTGTGCCGAGCTATGACGTGGTGGCGGCGTTGAATGCGCAGAAGATCATCGACAAGGTGCCGAGCAGCCTGCGCGACCTGGCGTTGGTGCAGGATGTGTTCAACCAGTGGCATGAGCAAAGTGGCGGCCGGCCGATGAGCCAGATTTCGATGATGCTGGCTTACACCGTTAATCATTGAGACCGGCCAATCGCCAGCAGGCTGGGATCTGCGGCATACACAGGTCCCCTGTGGGAGCCAGCCTGCTGGCGATTGCGTTGTGTCAGGCGACGGAAATTTCGCCCTCGCCAGCCAGCTTGCGGTTCAACTGATACCGCCAGCGCACATACATCAGTGCCGAGCAGAACACCGCCAGGCTCGCGCCCATCTCCAGCAAACCGAAGATCTGCCGGTTCGGATCGTAGGCGGCCAGTGCACCCTTGATGAAATACAGGTTCACCACAAAACACATCCACGAATGCCCCCGGGCACTGCCGACGATCATCCCCGGCGCCAACAGCAGCAGCGGCACCAGTTCGATCAGCAGGATCACCCAGGGGCGCGCGCCATGCAGATCGGCGACCAACAGGTAGTAAACGCAGAGCAGTCCCGCCAGGCCGAAAAAGCACAGCAGGCTGATGATGCGCATCGCCCGCACCCGGGGCTCCAGCCACTCGATGGCGGGCAGAATCTTCGGCTTTTTCGCCACCTCAGCTCTCCAGTTTCTGTGCAGTCTTCGCCAACCGCAGGCCCAGCGCCCGGCATAGCGCCACTTCATGTTCATTCAAACCGAGCTTGCCGTCCGCCCCGGCGTGATGACTGGCGCCATACGGCGTGCCGCCGCCACGGGTTTCCAGCAGCGCCGACTCGCTGTAGGGCAGGCCGGTGATCAGCATGCCGTGGTGCAGCAATGGCAGCATCATCGACAGCAGGGTGGTTTCCTGACCGCCGTGCAGGCTCGCCGTGGAGGTGAACACACCGGCGGGTTTGCCCACCAGCGCGCCAGTCAGCCACAGGTTGCTGGTGCCATCGAGGAAGTACTTGAGCGGCGCCGCCATGTTGCCGAAGCGGGTCGGGCTGCCAAGCGCCAGGCCGGCGCAGTTTTTCAGGTCGTCGAGGCTGGCGTACAGCGCGCCTTCATCCGGAATGTCCGGTGACACAGCTTCGCATTCGGTGGAAATCGCCGGCACCGTGCGCAACCGCGCTTCCAGCCCGGCCTGTTCGACGCCCCGGGCAATCTGCCGGGCCATTTCGTTGGTCGAGCCGTTGCGGCTGTAGTACAGAACCAGAATGTACGGCGCACTCATGGCAACAGTTCCAGGATCTGCTCCGGTGGACGGCCAATGACGGCTTTGTCGCCGACTTCAAGAATCGGACGTTCCATCAATTTCGGGTGGGCGGCGATGGCAGCGATCAATTGCGCTTCGCTCAGGCTGCTGTCGGCCAGGTTGAGGGCTTTGTACTCGTCTTCGCCGGTGCGCAGCAGTTGCCTGGCGCTCAGGCCGAGCTTGCCCAGCAGGCTGTGGATTTGTGCGTCGTTCAGCGGAGTTTCCAGGTAGCGCACCACGGTCGGAGTCAGGCCGCGGGCTTCGAGCAGTTCGAGCGCACCGCGCGATTTCGAGCAGCGCGGATTGTGATAAAGCGTCAGATCGGTCATGAGCGGGTCGCATCTTGCGTAAGGTGGCGGCTATTCTAACTGTGCAGCGCGCATTCCAGAACCTTGAGAGGCGATGGGTCGCAGGCGCATTCAATTTTTCACAAGGAATACGACATGACTAGGCGACTGGCAGCAGCATTGACGATCATCGGGACGTTGATGCTGGGGGGCTGCGGTAATGACTATGGCATCGACCAGAACGGTCAGAAAGTAGTCGCCGAGCGTCTGGACGACAAATGGCTGGTGCTCAATTACTGGGCCGAATGGTGTGGCCCGTGCCGAACCGAGATTCCTGAATTGAACACATTGGCCGAGCAGCTCAAGGACAAGAAGATCGGGGTATTCGGGGTCAATTTCGACAATGTGCAGGGCGAAGAGCTGAAAAGCGCGAGCGAGAAGCTCGGGATCAGGTTCACCGTGCTGGCCCAGGACCCTGCCGAACTGTTCGAATTGCCACGCAGCGAGGCGTTGCCGGTGACCTACATCATCGATGACAAGGGCAAGGTGCGTGAGCAGTTGATGGGTGAGCAGACGGCGGCGGGAGTGATGGCGAAGCTTGAGGCGTTGCAGGCGAAGAATTGACGGGGAAGTGTAAAGAGCCTCCCCTAACCCCAGCCCTCCCGAAACGTCGGACCGCCCGTGGGAGAGGGGGGGGCGTTCGAACCTGAGTTCGACCCGGTCGTTCAGGTCGATGTATAGCGAAAGAACGACTCCGTCGGTCCCCTCTCCCCCTGGGAGAGGGTTAGGGTGAGGGCCAGCGGTCTACCGGCTCAACCCTCTTCCAGCCACCACCTTAACGGCTTGCCTTCAGCCGGCCAGAAGCGCATCTGGTCGATCGACGAGACGTCCCAGCGCTGCACATTCTCCAGCGCTTGCAGGAAACGCTTCTCCTGTTCCATCAGCGCCGGCGCGCAGAGCTTGCGGGTGCTGCCGACTTTGCCGAAGCTCAGCTTGTTGCCTTCAAGGGTGTATGGGGCGAACCAGTGGTTGCAGCCGCCGTTACCGTAGGCCCGGCCGTCTGCACCGAGGGTGATGGTCAGGTGGCTGTAGTCCATCAACGGACGCTCACCGATCCACTCCAGGATGTAGCTGCGGTTCTGTTCGAGCTGCACCGGATCGGCGGCGCAGCCCAGCAGACTGGCGCCGACCATACCGGTCAGAGCGAGGTGTTTCATCACGCGGGCTCCTGGCATTTCGGGCACAGGTGTTTCTCGGCGACGCTGGTCCAGCCCAACTCGGCGATCCGCGCGGTGGCCGCAGGCTTTTCAGCCTTGTTGCCCAGTTTGGCGTCGACCGCAAACTCGAAGCTCAGCTCTTTGGCGCAGCTGTCGCAATTGACTTGCCAGGTGTGGATCGCCAGTTCACCGAACACCGGACCGCTGGCCACCGCGACCCATTGACCGGGCGGGTTGATCAAGTGGCGAACGGTTTCGACGGTCAGGCGCATGGACAGGTCCTTGGCACCTTTGAGGGTCACTACCAGCACGTCGTTGTTGCGAATCGAGCCGCCGTTGCCGGTGACTTGATAACGCCCCGGCACCAGAGCGCGGCATTCAGTGAGGGTGTGTTGCGGGTTCATCAGGCTGTAGCGGAAATCGTGTTCGACCATGGGTCCTCCAAATATGCGCGATATGCTAGCACGGGCTAACACGCGGTATCGCGCAGGAGGATGACCTTCGATCCGTTTCAGTCGTCTGGAACCTGATTTTGTGGCGTGCCCGCCGCCCAGGCCGCGATGTTCTGCAGGGTGGTATCTGCAATCGCTCCCAGTGCTTCACGGGTCAGAAATGCCTGGTGCGCCGTGACGATCACATTCGGGAAGGTCAGCAACCTTGCCAGCACATCGTCTTGCAGCGGCAGGTCGGAGCGGTCCTCGAAGAACAGTTGTGCCTCTTCCTCATAGACATCCAGCCCCAGATAACCCAGGCGACCGTCCTTCAAGGCATCGATCAGGGCCGGCGTGTCGACCAGGCCACCACGCCCGGTGTTGATCAGCATCGCTCCCGGTTGCATGTGGGCCAGTGACTGGCGGTTGATCAAGTGCTTGCTCTGCTCGTTGAGCGGACAGTGCAGGCTGATGATCTGCGACTCGGCCAGCAATTGCGGCAGGCTCAGGTACCGCGCGCCGAGGGCTTCGACCTGTGGGTTGGGGTACGGGTCGTAAGCGAGCAACTGGCAGCCGAAACCGTTCATGATTTTGGCGAAGGTCGCGCCGATCTGTCCGGTGCCGACCACGCCGACAGTCTTGCCCCGCAGATCGAAGCCGGTCAGCCCGTGCAGGCTGAAATCCCCTTCGCGGGTGCGATTGTAGGCGCGGTGCAGGCGGCGATTGAGCGCCAGGATCAGCGCTACCGCATGCTCGGCCACCGCGTGGGGCGAATAGGCAGGAACGCGCACGATGGTCAGCCCCAGGCGCTTTGCCGTCGGCAGGTCGACGTGGTTGAAACCGGCCGAGCGCAATGCAATCAGGCGGGTGCCACCGGCGGCCAGGCGTTCGAGCACGGCGGCACTCAGGTCATCGTTGATGAACGCGCAGACCACTTCATGACCCTGGGCCAGCGCTGCAGTGTCCAGACTCAGGCGTGCCGTCTGAAAATGCAGTTCGATGCCGGCCGGTAGCTGGGCACCGAGGAAGCTGTCCTGGTCGTAGGTCTGGCTGCTGAAAAGAATCGTACGCATGACTTCCTCCTTGTCCGGTTCCTGTAGGAGCGAGTTTGCTCCGGGCGGCGTTCCGACGATGGACGACAACGAAAGTGCGGGCATCCTGAATGCCCGCGGCGCCCTCAGGTTTTTCGCGAGCAGGCTCGCTCCTACAGGGTTTGCGTTGAGTTTACGCGGTTGCGTGGCAACGCCATTGCTGTGAATCAAGCATTCATGCGCGACTGGGCAGCCAGGCGATTGATTGCCCGGTCCAGCTCTTCCAGGGCAATGGCAGCTTTCGGGTCCTGTTGCTTGAGCAGGGTCTCGCTGCGCTGGCAGGCGGCGCGCAATTGCGGTACGCCGCAATAACGCGTCGCGCCATGCAGGCGATGCACCCGTTCGATCAGCGCGTTATGGTCGGCGGCGTGGCGAGCGCTACGTATGGCTTCGCGGTCGGCTTCCAGTGACGCCAGCAGCATTGCCAGCATGTCCGCCGCCAGATCCGCCTTGCCGGCGGCCAGGCGCAAACCTTCTTCGTGATCGAGCACCAGCAGGTCATGGGTTCCACCATGGCTATCACTGGCGCGATCCAGGCGGTGATCGCGCAGCGCCAGGCCACTCCACTTCAACACGACCTGAGCCAATTGCCGTTCGCTGATCGGTTTGGTCAGGTAGTCGTCCATGCCGCTTTGCAGCAGCGCGCGTTTTTCGTTGGCCATGGCGTGGGCGGTGAGGGCGATGATCGGTAGCGGTGTGCAGTGCCGTTCACTCTCCCATAGACGGATCGCCTCGGTGCTCTGGCGTCCGTCCATGCCCGGCATCTGTACGTCCATCAGCACCAGGTCGAATGTCTCGTGCTGAACCGCCTTGATCGCAGCGTAACCGCTGTCCACGGCGAGCACCTTGGCCCCCATGTCTTCGAGCAGGGTCTGCACCAACAGCAGGTTGGCCGGGTTGTCGTCGACGCACAGCACCTTCGGCGCACGGCTGGACAGCGGTTCGCCAGGCTCGCTGCGCGGGGGGCGCGGGCTGACCAGATCGGACAGGGCCCGGCGCAGTTTGCGGGTGCAGGCCGGTTTGGCCTGTAGCTGGCTGTGCGGGTTGGGCACCGAGAGATGGAATAGCGTCTGTTCAGTGGTCGGGCACAGTACCAGCACTTTGCAGCCGAGGTGTTCGAGGTCCCAGATATGCTGGTTGAGGCGCTCCGGCGGCATATCGTTGCTGGTAATTCCCAGCACCGCCAGATCGATGGCCTGATCGGTCTGATGGGCGCTGGTAACCCCGTTGGTCAGACTTTCCAGGGTATTGAACGGGATGACCGAGAGGCCGCAGTCTTCCAGTTGATGCTGCAACGCCTGCCTGGCCAGTTCGTGGTTTTCCAGCACCGCCACGCGGCGGCCGAACAGCGGCGCTGCGGGCAGGTCTTCGGCATCGTCACGGGTTTTGGGCAGGCTCAGGCTGATCCAGAATTCCGAACCTTCGCCCGGCGTGCTGTCTACGCCGATTTCGCCGCCCATCTGTTCGATAAGACGCTTGGAAATCACCAGCCCCAGGCCGGTACCGCCAGGTTGGCGCGACAGTGAATTGTCCGCCTGGCTGAAGGCCTGGAACAGGGCGCGCACGTCCTGGCTCGACAGGCCGATGCCGGTGTCTTGAATGCTGATGCGCAGTTGCACGGTGTCGTCGTGATCTTCTTCGAGCATGGCACGGGCGACGATGGTGCCTTCACGGGTGAACTTGATCGCGTTGCTCACAAGGTTGGTGAGAATCTGCTTGAGCCGCAGCGGATCGCCCACCAGGGACAGCGGTGTGTCGCGATAAACCAGGCTCACCAGCTCCAGCTGCTTGGCGTGGGCGGCGGGGGCGAGGATGGTCAGCGTGTCCTGTATCAAGTCGCGCAGGTTGAACGGAATATGGTCCAGGACCAGCTTGCCGGCCTCGATCTTCGAGAAGTCGAGGATCTCGTTGATGATCCCCAGCAGGCTGTCGGCGGATTTTTCGATGGTGCCCAGATAGTCCAGCTGACGCGGTGTCAGTTCGCTTTTCTGCAGCAGGTGGGTGAAGCCGAGGATGCCGTTGAGTGGTGTGCGGATTTCATGGCTCATGTTGGCGAGGAATTCGGACTTGATCCGGCTCGCTTCCAGGGCTTCCTTGCGCGCCAGGTCCAGTTCGATGTTCTGGATCTCGATGGTTTCCAGGTTCTGGCGCACGTCTTCGGTGGCCTGGTCGATGCTGTGCTGCAATTCTTCCTGGGCGTTTTGCAGGGTGCCGGCCATGCGGTTGATGCCGGAGGCCAGCTCGTCCAGTTCCTGGCTGCCCAGGGGTGGCAGGCGGGTTTCCAGATGCCCGTCCTTGAGCTGGGCCACCGCTTGCTTGATCTGGCCCAACGGGCGATTGATCGTGCGGCCCATGCGTAACGCCAGCAGCGCCGCGCCCAGCAGCCCGATACCGATCAGCAGCAGGCTGGCGAACAGGCTGCGGTAACCGCGTAACAGCATGCCGTTGTGCGACAGTTCGATTTCCACCCAGCCCAGCAGGCGTTCCGCTTCTTCGGGGATCACGTCGCCCGCCAGATTGCGGTGTTTGCCGAACACGGGAAGCAGGTAACGTGTCGCATCGTTGCCGCTGCGGCGCAGCATCTGCGTGCCGTCGCCCGAAGGCGCCGCATTGAGCATCGTCGGGCCGGCATGGGCCAGGAGAGTGCGGTCGGGCGCCAGGAAGGTGACTGCGCGCACATCCGGATGCTCCAGGGCCTGAGTGGCGATACGTTCGAGCAACTCATTGTCCTGGTGGCCCATGGCCGGGGCCACCAACGGGGCGAGTTGCTCGGTGAGCATTTCACCGTGCTTCAGCAGTTGGGTTTGCAGGTCCGATTGCTGCATCCAGGTAAAATAGCCGCCCAGGACCAATGCCATCAGGCTGGTCGGCAGCAAGGTCAGCATCAACACGCGGCCTTTGATTCCCAGTTTCTTGTGCACGCCTCTCTCCTGCATCCGGCTATTCATAGACCTGCACATGCGTCCGGCATGCACCACTTGCGCAGTGTAGCGATTTGCATGCGGGCGATCCTGGCAAAATTAATGTTGTCACGGGTAACGCTGGACCGCTCTTTTGCCATACCGGCAAACCTTGGGTTGCTCCTGGCGAAGCAATCTTGAATAATTGCATAACTGAGAATTATTAGCAGATAGTCATGAATCCCATTGCTGCCGGCCATCCTCGAATCCTGTCCATCGAAGACGACCTCGTGCTGGGCGCCTATGTTCACGAGCATCTGGACCGCAGCGGTTTCCAGGTGACCTGGTGCCAGAACGGCCAGGAAGGCCTGGCCTTGGCCCGCGAGCAATCGTTCGATGTTGTGTTGATGGATATCCTGTTGCCGGGCATGGACGGCCTGGCGGTGCTGACTCAATTGCGCCAGAGCCATTCCACCCCGGTTTTGCTGATGTCCGCCCTTGGCGCCGAGGCGGATCGCATCAGCGGTTTTCGCCTCGGCGCCGATGACTACCTGCCCAAACCCTTCAGCATGGCGGAGTTGCGAGTTCGTATCGAGGCGATTCTGCGACGGGTGGCGCTCGATCGGCGGCCGGCGCCGGCAGTGCCAGCACCCTCGACGGACAGTCTGCGATTCGATGATGAGTGTGGCGAGGTTTTCTACGGCGAGCAGGCGGTTGGCCTGACGCGCAGCGAGTATCGGCTGCTGGAAACACTCAAGCGCGCCGATGAGGTGCTGAGCAAGGCCTTTCTTTACCAGCATGTGCTCAAACGCGGTTATGCAGCGCATGATCGTAGCCTGGACATGCATATCAGCCAGATCCGCCGCAAGCTCAAGGCCGTCGGCTACACCGAGCGCGAAGTGCTTACGGTCTGGGGCAAGGGTTACATCCTGAGCGCAGCCAATGAGTTGTAATCTGCCGGGCCGGCATTCACTGTTCTGGAAGCTGGCCTGCCTGCTGGTGGCGTTCTGTCTGCTGATGATCTGGCTCAGTTGGTCCTGGGGGCGCTACATGGAACAGCGCAACCAGTTTCTGTCGGATGGCGCCCGGGGCACACTGACGCGTTATGCCGCCGAGGCCGAGCAGGCGTGGCGGCAAGGCCAGGAGTCAGGCGTCGATAGTTGGTTGCAGGCGACGCGTGAGCGCGAAGCAGTCTGGGTAGGCGTGATCGACGGGAACTTGCAGTCGTTGAGCAGTCAGCCGCTGACAGACGATGAGATCCGCCACCTGACCTTCCTGCGCGGCCTCGACTGGCCAATCCACAAGAAAGGCCAGCCCTGGATGCGCGTGCCGTTTCCCGGTGACCCCTCCGACGGCAGCCTGGTCATCGAGTTGCCCCAGCGCTTCGTGCCCGGGCAGTACCGGGTGTTCTGGCGCGTGATCACCAATGGTGTCATACCAGGGCTGTTTACCTTGCTGCTGTGCGTCGGGCTGTACCGCCTTCTGGTGGTGCCGCTCAATCACCTGCGTGAACAGGCCAATGCCTGGCGCGCCGATCAATTGAATGTGCGGCTGTCGAGCAGCACTACCAGGCGTTCCGATGAGCTGGGCGAACTGGGCCGGGCGTTCGATCACATGTCCGAACGTTTGCAGAATACCGTGGCGTTACAGCAGCAGTTGCTGCGCGACCTTTCCCACGAATTGCGTACGCCGCTGAGCCGCCTGCGGGTGGCCAGCGAAAGCGAGCAGGGGCTGGAGCAACTACGCGAGCGCATCGGTCGTGAAGTCGATGGCATGCAACGCCTGGTGGAGGACACTCTGCAACTGGCCTGGCTCGACACCGAACGCAAACGATTACCCGACGAGGCGATCCAGATCCAGGCCTTGTGGGAGATGCTCACGGAAAACGCCTGCTATGAATGCGGCTGGCCTTCTGCCCAGTTGCAATGCACGGTGGATGCGTCCTGCTGGGTTCGCGGGAATCTCAATACCCTGGCCCAGGCACTGGAGAACATCCTGCGTAACGCCATTCGACATTCACCTGATGGCGGCATCGTTCACCTCGGTGGGCGGCGTGAGGGCACGTTCTGGCATTTATGGCTGGAGGACCAGGGCGGTGGCGTGGCTGAAGCTGATCTGGAGCGCATCTTTCTACCTTTTACCCGACTCGACGGTTCGCGCCCGGGGGATGGTGGATTCGGCCTGGGCTTGAGCATTGCGAGGAATGCGGTGCGGCGGCAGGGTGGCCGGCTTTGGGCGCAGAACACGGGAGCCGGGTTGCGCCTGAATATGTGTCTGCCGGCGGATTTCGATAGTGCAGGTGACGACGCCTTCGCGAGCAAGCCCGCTCCCACGCTGACCGTGTTCCAGTCGTCGAATGTGTGAGCAACCTGGTCCCGCTGTGGGAGCGGCGGTGCGGCAAGCCGGCTTGCCCGCGAAGCGGCCCTTGCTCCCATCACAATACTCCCCTGTTTTCTTGCCCCCAGAGCCACCTCCAATGTCGCTTGCCGCTCCAGGCTTGCTGCTTATTCCCATAAACCATAAGCACCGCACTTTGCGTGATATGGCCTGCGAACGTTTGCCGGTATGATAGTCGCCCCCGCAGTCTGGATTGCGAATACGCCATGACCTTGCAGTACCCAACCATCGCCGATTGCGTCGGCAACACTCCGCTGGTCCGTTTGCAGCGCCTGCCCGGCGCCACCAGCAACACCCTTTTGCTCAAGCTCGAAGGGAACAACCCGGCGGGTTCGGTCAAGGACCGTCCGGCGCTGTCGATGATCACCCGTGCCGAGTTGCGCGGGCAGATCCACGCCGGCGATACGCTGATCGAAGCGACTTCCGGTAACACCGGGATCGCCCTGGCCATGGCCGCCGCGATCAAGGGTTATAAAATGATCCTGATCATGCCGGACAACTCCAGCGCCGAACGCAAGGCAGCCATGACCGCGTATGGCGCCGAGCTGATCCTGGTCACTCAGGAAGAAGGCATGGAAGGCGCCCGCGACCTCGCTCAGCGAATGGAAGCCGAAGGCCGTGGCAAGGTGCTGGATCAGTTCGCCAATGGTGACAACCCCGAGGCGCACTACACCACCACCGGCCCGGAAATCTGGCGCCAGACCGAGGGCACCATCACCCATTTCGTCAGCTCCATGGGTACTACCGGTACCATCATGGGCGTCTCGCGCTACTTGAAAGAGCAGAGCGAGAGCGTGCAGATCATCGGCCTGCAACCGATGGAAGGCTCGGCGATTCCGGGCATTCGTCGCTGGCCCGAAGAATACCTGCCGAAAATCTACCAGGCCGACCGCGTCGATCGCATCGTCGACATGGCGCAAAGCGAAGCCGAAGACGTGACCCGTCGTCTGGCCCGCGAAGAAGGCATCTTCTGTGGTGTGTCCTCGGGCGGTGCCGTGGCAGCGATGCTGCGCCTGTCCAGAGAAGTTGAAAACGCGGTGATCGTCGCGATCATCTGCGACCGTGGCGACCGATACCTGTCGACCGGCATTTTCGACGCGCCCAACTGATGGCCAAACATGAAAGAGGTCTGCGCTTCCAGCCCACCGGCGGCAGCAAGGCCCCGCAAGTCCCGACCGGCAAAAAGCAGCGCCTGAGCATCGAGCGCCTGGCCAATGACGGTCGCGGTATCGCGTTTTTCGAAGGCCGCACCTGGTTCGTCATCGGCGCATTGGCCGGTGAGGAGATCGAGGCACGCGTGCTCGGTGCCCACGGCAAAGTGGTTGAAGCGCGCACCGAGCGGGTGTTCAAGGCCAGCGAATTGCGCCGCCCGGCGCCGTGCGCCCATGCCGGTCGTTGCGGCGGTTGCAGCGTGCAGCATCTGCCGCATAACGAACAACTCGCCCTGAAACAGCGCATGCTCGCCGAGCAGTTGTCCAAGGTCGCCGGTGTCGAGCCCGAAGAGTGGGCTGCGCCATTGAGTGGTCCGGAGTTCGGCTACCGTCGTCGCGCCCGTGTCGCCGTGCGCTGGGACATGAAGGCAAAGAAACTCGAAGTCGGTTTCCGCGCCGCCGGCAGCCAGGACATTGTTGGTATCAATGAATGTCCGGTGCTGGTACAGCCTTTGCAACCGATCATGACCCGCTTGCCGGAAATGTTGCGGCGACTGAGCAAACCTCAGGCACTCGGGCATGTGGAGTTGTTCAGCGGTTCCTCGCTGGCGGTGTTGCTGCGGCACATGGCGCCGCTGTCTGAAGCCGACCTGACGATCCTCAAGGATTTCTGCGCGTTCCATGAAGCCCAGTTGTGGCTGCACGGCGACGGTGAGCCGCAGCCGGTCGAGGCCGGTCAATCGCTGGGTTATCGTCTGGAGCAGTGGGACCTGGAACTGGCGTATCGCCCGGGGGATTTCATCCAGGTCAATGCCGGCGTCAACGAAGCGATGGTTGCCCAGGCGCTGGACTGGTTGAAGCCGGCGGCGGATGAACGGGTACTGGATCTGTTCTGCGGGCTGGGCAACTTTGCCTTGCCGCTGGCCCAGGCTGCTCGTGAAGTGGTGGCGGTCGAAGGTGTGCAGGTGATGGTCGACCGCGCAGCGGCAAACGCCGCCAGCAACAATCTGCATAACGCGAAGTTTTTTCAGGCCGATTTATCCCAGCCTTTGGCTGACGCCGAATGGGCCGCCGAAGGCTTTTGTGCGGTACTCTTGGACCCACCGCGTGACGGTGCTTTCGAGGCTGTGCGCAAGCTCAAGACCCTGGGCGCCGAACGGTTGGTGTATGTGTCGTGCAACCCTGCAACTCTGGCGCGCGACACGGTCGAATTGATCAAGCAGGGCTACCGGTTAAAACGTGCCGGGATTCTCGATATGTTTCCTCAAACGGCACATGTCGAGGCCATGGCGTTATTTGAAGCGAGCTAGGATGCTCGTCTGGTCCGACTGGCCCGTCCGTGCAGCCGCACTCCAGCCCGGCGTGGCGCACGGGCACCGAAGGTCAGCGATTTGACGCATTGAATCTGCGTCGTAGGGAAGGTAAGCAAGATGGTACAGGTGAGAGCACACCAGCCGATCAACACCGACGGCAGTATCAATCTCGAGGCTTGGCTCGATCATGCGGTCAGTGTCGATCTGGCACTGGATCGCGAAGCCTTGAAGGAAGCCTGCGAGTACGCTCGCGAGGCCGAACAACAAGCCAATGCGGCACAGAATCTGTGGTCGGAAGGCAACTCGACTTTCCGCACCGGCCTTGAGATCGCCGAGATCCTCGCCGACCTCAAGCTCGATCAGGACTCACTGGTCGCCGCGATCCTGTATCGGTGCGTGCGCGAAGACCAGATCAAGCTGCCGGCCGTCAGCCAACGCTTCGGCCCGGTGGTCGCCAAGCTGATCGACGGCGTGTTGCGCATGGCTGCGATCAGCGACAGTCTGAGCCCGCGCAAATCCCTGGTGCTGGGCACACAGGGCCAAGTGGAAAACCTGCGCAAAATGCTGGTGGCCATGGTCGACGACGTGCGCGTTGCCCTGATCAAACTGGCCGAGCGAACCTGCGCGATCCGCGCGGTGAAAACCGCCGACGATGAAAAGCGCAACCGCGTGGCCCGTGAAGTTTTCGACATCTACGCGCCGCTGGCCCATCGCCTGGGTATCGGTCATATCAAGTGGGAGCTGGAAGACCTGTCTTTCCGTTACCTGGAGCCGGACCAGTACAAGCAGATCGCCAAGTTGCTCCACGAGCGGCGACTGGATCGCGAGCGCTTCATCAGCGACGTGATGAGCCAGCTGAAAAACGAACTGCACGCCACCGGCGTTGATGCGGACATCAGCGGCCGGGCCAAACACATCTATTCGATCTGGCGCAAAATGCAGCGCAAGGGTCTGGAGTTCAGCCAGATCTACGACGTGCGCGCCGTTCGCGTGCTGGTGCCGGAAATGCGCGACTGCTACACCGCGCTCGGTATCGTCCACACCCTGTGGCGGCACATCCCGAAAGAGTTCGACGACTACATCGCCAACCCCAAGGAAAACGGCTATCGCTCGCTGCACACCGCGGTGATCGGGCCCGAGGGCAAAGTGCTGGAAGTGCAGATCCGCACCCACGCCATGCACGAGGAAGCCGAACTCGGTGTGTGCGCGCACTGGCGCTACAAGGGCACCGACGTCAAGTCTGGCTCCAATCACTACGAAGAGAAAATCTCCTGGCTGCGTCAGGTGCTCGAGTGGCATGAGGAGCTGGGCGACATCGGTGGCCTGGCGGAACAGCTGCGGGTCGATATCGAGCCTGACCGGGTGTACATCTTTACCCCGGACGGTCACGCCATCGACTTGCCGAAGGGTGCCACACCGCTGGACTTCGCCTACCGCGTACACACCGAAATCGGTCACAACTGCCGTGGTGCGAAGATCAACGGGCGCATCGTGCCGCTCAACTACAGCCTGCAAACCGGTGAGCAGGTCGAGATCATCACCAGCAAGCACGGCACTCCGAGCCGTGACTGGCTGAACCCGAACCTGGGTTATGTCACGACCTCCAGGGCGCGGGCGAAGATCGTTCACTGGTTCAAGCTGCAGGCCCGCGACCAGAACGTCGCGGCCGGTAAAACCTTGCTGGAGCGAGAACTCAATCGCCTCGGTCTGCCGGCGGTGGATTTCGACAAGCTGGCTGACAAAGCCAACATGAAAACCGCCGAAGACCTGTTTGCCGCCCTCGGTGCCGGTGATTTGCGCCTGGCGCAACTGGTCAATCTGGCACAGCAACTGGTCGAGCCGGAGCGCGGAAACGAGCAACTGGAACTGATTCCACGCAAAGCTACCGGCTACAAGCCGGGCAAGCGCGGCGACATCCAGATCCAGGGTGTTGGCAACCTGATGACCCAGATGGCCGGCTGCTGCCAGCCGTTGCCGGGTGATGCGATCGTCGGTTACATCACCCAGGGTCGAGGCGTGAGCATTCACCGTCAGGACTGTGCTTCGGTGCTGCAACTGTCGGGTCGCGAACCGGAGCGAATCATCCAGGTCAGTTGGGGGCCGGTACCGGTGCTCACCTATCCGGTGGACATCGTTATCCGCGCCTACGACCGTTCGGGGTTGCTGCGTGACGTCTCGCAAGTGCTGCTCAACGAGCGGATCAACGTGCTAGCGGTCAATACCCGCTCGAACAAGGAGGACAACACCGCGCTGATGTCCCTGACCATCGAGATTCCGGGGCTGGATGCACTGGGGCGGTTGCTGGGGCGGATTTCCCAGTTGCCGAACATCATCGAAACCCGGCGTAACCGAACCCCCTGAAGAACGACGCCAATCAACTGTGGGAGCGGGCTTGCTCGCGAAGAGGGCGTGTCAGTCGGAATGTGCACTGAATGACACACCGCATTCGCGAGCAAGCCCGCTCCCACATTGGTTTTGTGTAGAGACATGACAGATGTATTCACTCGAAGACCTGCTGCACCTGATGAACCGCCTGCGTGACCCGCAGTACGGTTGCCCGTGGGACATCAAGCAAACCTACGCCACCATCGTCCCGCACACCCTCGAAGAAGCCTATGAAGTGGCCGATGCCATCGAGCGCGGTGATTTCGATCACTTGCAGGGCGAGTTGGGCGATCTGTTGTTTCAGGTCGTCTATTACAGTCAATTGGCTCGGGAAGAAGGGCGCTTCGAGTTTTCCGGCGTGATCGACAGCATCACCCGCAAGCTGATCCGCCGTCATCCGCACGTATTTCCCACCGGTGATCTGTATGCGCCGCTGGATGTGCCGCGCCTGAATGAAGAGCAGGTCAAGCAGCGCTGGGAGGAGATCAAGGCCGAGGAACGCGCCGAGAAATCCATCGCACCGCAGCAACTGTCTTTGCTCGATGATGTGCCTGCCGCGTTGCCGGCGCTGTCGCGTTCGGCCAAGCTGCAGAAGCGCGCAGGGCAGGTCGGTTTCGACTGGCCCGATGCGCTTGCGGTGCTGGACAAGGTGCGTGAAGAGCTCGATGAAGTGCTCGAAGCCATGTCCGAAAACGATCCGCAAGCTGTGGCCGAGGAGATCGGTGACCTGCTGTTTTCCGTGGTCAATCTGGCGCGGCATCTCAAGGTCGACCCGGAAACCGCATTGCGGGGCGCCAACGGCAAGTTCGAAAGGCGCTTCCGTTTTATCGAACAGGCATTGCGCGATACCCTGCGTCCCATACAAGATTGCACCCTCGAAGAGTTGGACGCCCTGTGGGGCGAGGCCAAACGACAGGAAAAGAATTTGCCCAGCTGCGGTTGAGCAGTTGCCTAAGTGAGTAATAAGCACCATGAGCATTTCCCTTCGCGACCAGTTGCTCAAAGCAGGGCTGGTCAACCAGAAGCAGGCCAAGCAGGTCAGCAAAGACAAACAGAAACAACAGCGTCTGGCTCACAAAGGCCAGATCGAACTCGATGACTCCCAGCAGCGTGCTGCACAGGAAGCCATGGCCGAGAAGGTCAAACGCGACCAGGAGCTCAACCGCCAGCAGCAGGAGAAAGCCGAGGCGAAAGCCCGCGCCGCTCAGGTCAAGCAACTGATCGAAGTCTCGCGCCTGCCGAAACTGACGACCGAGGACTACTACAACTTCGTCGACGACAAGAAGGTCAAGCGTATTTGCGTCAATACGCTGATGCGCAACAAGCTCAGCAGCGGCTCGCTGGCCATCGTGCATCATGCCGGGGGCTATGAAGTGATTCCCCGTGAAGCTGCGCTGAAGATCCAGGAGCGCGACCCGCAGCGTATCGTGCAGCTGAATGTGCAGACCGAAGAAGTCATCGCCGAGGACGATCCGTACGCGGCGTACAAGATTCCGGATGATCTGATGTGGTAAGCGGCCAATGACAACACCCCCATTGTAGGAGCGAGCCTGCTCGCGATGGACTCAAGAGCACCGCGGGGAATCAGACTTCCCGCGTTATCGTTAGCGACCATCGCGAGCCTGCTCGCTCCTACAGGGGGGCGTTTTTTATGCAGGTTGTGCCGATTGCAGCTCGCGTTGCCACTCCTGTACTTCCAGTTCGGCCTTGTAATTGTGGGCGTCGATCTCGTTGTGGAACATCCCCACCAACAAATCCTGTTGATGCACATCCCAAATCCGTACCCCGGCGGCTACGCCTTCATGGGACATGTGTGAATCGTCGCGTTCAGTCACTTTTACAGTCATCTGCTAGCTCCAATCTCTGATATCTGCAGCAAGGCGTGTGCAGGACTCAGTTATAGAGTTTGTTAGCTTGCTAAGTAAACCTTCGCTTTGTGCAATGTATTTTTGCGAAAACCGCAACAGTGCTGCAGCCCGCTAAATCCGCGACATTCGGTCACAGGGCGATTGGTTGCATGACAGAAGTTTCATTTTCAGCACGCCACAGACCCTTGTAGGAGTGAGCCTGCTCGCGATGACGGAGTGTCAGACACCGATGATGGTGGCTGATCCACCGCTATCGCGAGCAGGCTCACTCCTACAGGGGGTTTGTGTTGGGGCATGATGTTTTCGCAGACCAAAAAAAACGCCCCGAACCAGTCGGGGCGTTTTCATGTGCGGCTCAGCGGCTGGGAATTACTTGCCTTCCCAGCGCTTCAGTACCAGCGTGGCATTGGTGCCACCGAAACCGAAGCTGTTGCTCATCACTGTGTTGATGGTGGCGTTTTCGCGGGTCTTGGTCAGCACCGGCAGGTCAGCCACTTCCGGATCCAGCTCGTCGATGTTGGCGGAGCCGGCAATGAAGTTGCCTTCCATCATCAGCATGCAGTAGATCGCTTCGTGAACGCCGGCGGCGCCCAGGGAGTGACCCGACAGGCTCTTGGTCGAGCTGATGGCTGGAGCCTTGTCGCCGAACACTTCACGCACACCTTTCATTTCCGCAACGTCGCCGACCGGAGTCGAGGTGCCGTGGGTATTGAGGTAGTCGATCGGGGTGTCAACGGTGGACAGCGCCTGCTGCATGCAGCGGATCGCGCCTTCGCCACTTGGGGCAACCATGTCGTAGCCGTCGGAAGTCGCGCCGTAGCCAACGATTTCGGCGTAGATCTTCGCGCCGCGAGCCAGAGCGTGTTCCAGCTCCTCAACCACAACCATGCCGCCACCGCCGGCGATGACGAAGCCGTCACGGTCGGCATCGTAGGCGCGGGAAGCTTTTTCCGGCGTGTCGTTGCGCTTGCTGGACAGGGCGCCCATGGCGTCGAACAGGAACGACTGGCTCCAATGCTCTTCTTCACCGCCACCGGCGAAGACGATGTCCTGCTTGCCCATCTGGATCTGTTCCATGGCGGTACCGATGCAGTGAGCACTGGTGGCGCAGGCAGAAGCGATGGAGTAGTTCAGGCCCTTGATCTTGAACGGCGTGGCCAGGCACGCGGAAACGGTGCTGCTCATGGTCCGCGTTACACGGTATGGGCCGACGCGCTTGACGCCTTTCTCACGCAGGATGTCCAGCGCTTCCATCTGGTTGAGGGTCGATGCGCCACCGGAACCGGCGATCAGGCCGGTGCGCGGGTTGGACACCTGCTCTTCGGTCAGGCCGGAGTCGGTGATGGCGTCTTTCATGGCCAGGTAGGCATAAGCTGCCGCGTGGCCGACGAAGCGATAGATCTTGCGATCGATCAGCTCTTCAAGGTTGAGGTCAATGGAGCCGGAAACCTGGCTACGCAGACCCATTTCGGCATATTCCGGGTTGAACCGGATGCCAGGGCGGCTTGCACGCAGGTTAGCGGAGACGGTCTCTTTGTCATTGCCCAGGCACGAAACAATGCCCAGACCAGTGATAACGACGCGGCGCATGCGAATAACCCTTAGAAGTTGTCAGTGGAGGTGAATACGCCGACCCGGAGGCCTTCGGCGGTGTAGATTTCGCGACCGTCGACGGTAACCGAACCATCGGCGATGGCCAGGTTCAGCTTGCCCTTGAGGACGCGCTTGATATGAATGTTATAGGTGACTTTCTTGGCGGTTGGCAGGACCTGGCCGAAGAATTTCACTTCGCCCGAACCCAGCGCACGACCACGGCCCGGCAGACCTTGCCAGCCGAGGAAGAAGCCGACCAGTTGCCACATGGCATCGAGGCCCAGGCAGCCTGGCATCACCGGGTCACCTTCGAAGTGGCAGGCGAAGAACCACAGGTCCGGGGTGATATCCAGCTCGGCGACCAATTCACCTTTGCCGTACTTGCCACCTTCTTCGCTGATCAGGGTGATGCGATCGACCATCAGCATGTTCGGGGCGGGCAGTTGCGCGTTACCAGGGCCGAACAGCTCACCGCGACTGCAGCGCAGCAGGTCTTCCCGGGTAAAGGCGTTTTGTTTGGTCATGCGAGCTCCTCAATAATCCCATGCGGCAGGTGGGGCAGATCTTCCCGGCCGATCGACGCGTTCATGCCTCGAATCGGCAGCCTACTCATAGACTATTGCGTTGTGGTGAAAGTCACAGTACCAAGGACATGAATGTACACTTGTGCACTGAAATTATTATTCAAGCCCATTTTCGGGCCAGTCGAGGTGCCTAAGACTGCCGCACTTTCGCCTTTCACGCCAGTCGCAGATGGTCGAAAGGCCTGCACTACTGCACCCAACGCTGCAGAATTTGCTGCAAATCAGTGCGTTTGAACGGCTTGGCCAGGTAATCGTTCATGCCCACTGACAAACAGGCTTCGCGGTCGCCCTGCAAGGCGTTGGCGGTCAGGGCAATGATTGGCACATCGGAGCATCCGGGCAACTGGCGGATTTGCCGAGTAGCCTCATAGCCATCGATGATCGGCAACCGGCAATCCATCAGAATCGCCTCGAAAATCAGACTCTCGGCACTGCGTACCGCCTGCGCGCCGTCGCCAGCAATGCTTACCTTGAAACCCAGGCTGCGCAACATGGCTTCGATGACCGTCTGGTTGACCGGATTGTCCTCGACCAGCAGTACATTGCGCCCCTCACCGTCGCTGTTGCCGCTTGGCGCGCGCGGGGCCGGGGTCGGTTGCGTGTGTTGATCGAGTGCCAGGGGGATTTCCAGGGTGAACGCCGAACCCAGACCTTCCTCGCTCCGGGCGCGCAGCGTGCCACCCATGCGTTCGGCGAGGGTGCGCGCAATCGGCAAGCCCAGGCCGGTACCGCCATAGCGCCGGGAAATGGAGCTGTCGGCCTGCTGAAAGGCGTTGAACATCAATTCCAGGCTCTCGGCCGGGATGCCGATTCCGCTGTCACGGACGGTGCAGGTGAACCACAGCAATTCGTGATCCAGCGACTGCCACTGCGCTTCGATGCTGATGCTTCCCTGCTCGGTGAACTTCAGCGCGTTGCCGATCAGGTTGACCAGTATCTGGCGGATGCGCGTCGGATCGCCTTTCACCTGCAACCCGCGCATGTCTTCGGGGACTCTCAATTGCAGATCGAGTCTGCGTTGCGCAGCGCTGTGATGGAACGACTGGGCGCAGCTGGCGATCAGGTCGGCGAGGTTGAACGCAATGTGTTCGAGCTCCAGTTCCGAACGCTCGATACGGGAGAAATCCAGAATGTCGTTGATGACCTTGAGCAGATGTTCGGTGGATTCGCAGGCCAGCGCCGCGTATTCGACCTGCTCTTCGGTGAGGTCGGTGGTTTCCAGCAACTGCAGCATGCCCAGCACGCCATTCATCGGCGTGCGCAATTCATGGCTCATCATGGCGAGGAAGTCGGACTTGGCGTTATTGGCCATTTCCGCTTCTTCACGGGTCTGGATCAACTGAGCCATTGCCTGATGCTGTTCGCGACTGGCCTGTTCAAGGGCTCCGGCGAGGTTGTTGATGTGTTGCGACAACGCTCCCAGCTCGGTGTCGTCGACGATGGGCAGCGGTCTTTTGTAATCACCTTGCTGGATCGCCTTGACCGCGTTGCCGATATCGCGGATCGGTTGCGACAGACTGCTGGCCAGGCGCCGGGCCACCAAAAATGTGAACAACAGTGCGAATAGCGCCAGTATCGCCGCCTTGAGCAGGATTTCCTGCTGGCGCCGACTGAAGGCATCGTTGGAAAGCCCGACAATGACCCGGCCCAGATAGTCCTCGCCCGGGGTGGTTGTGGCGACTCTGCCGCCCTGCAGAAAATCGTTTTGCAAGGCGATCCGTTGCAGCCGGACAGGCGCCTGGAAGACTTCCACCTGTTGCGCGCGATTGTGGTGTGCGGTGGGTTGCTCGACGTACACCAGCACCCGGTTGGCACTGTCCTGGACCTCCAGAAAACGCACGTTGGGCGTGGCCAGGGTGGCTTTGAGCAGACTTTCAAGCACTTCGTTATTGCCCGAGATCACTCCGTACTCGGTGGCGGGGGCCAGTTGGTTGGCGATCAACTGACCCGTGTGAGTGATCTCCTGACGCAAATCCTGAATGCGCACGAAGGTGAAGAAGCTGATCAACATCAATGTCAGCAGCAGGGCAGGGCCGAGGCTGATGAGCTGGGTGCGGGTATTGATGTCCCAGCTGCGACGCAAGCTCATGGGCGGCGTTCTCCTTCGGCCAGCAATTTCGCGACTGACGCTTCGTTTATCTGTTCGATGCCTAATGAGCGAGCTACCTGCGGGTTGCTTGCGACCTTGAAACGGTGCGGGTATTGCGTGCGCGGCCAGGTCGCTGGCGGGCGGTCGAGCAATTCGTCGAGGATGGCCAGCCAATCGCTCTGATCACTGTAAGTGCTGGCCAGGCTGCCGGCCTTGACGAAACCGGCATTGGGACCGATCAGCGCCAGCTGGCGTGCATAACTGCTCAGCAGCAGGTTTTTCGCGGTCAACGAGTTGTACAGGTCGGGGTCGTCCAAGCCGAGCAGGACTTCGCATTTTCTCAGCAGTTTGTTTAATGGACGGCTGTCGCGGGTATCGTCCCAGCGCTGAGGGACCACCTCCAGACCCAAGGGGTGGGCCGACTCCCGCAATTCGCTCAAAAGGAATTCGCTGTGCGTGTCATAGAGCACGCCGACCCGTTTGACCTGAGGCAACAACAGGCGGGTCAGGCGCAACTGACGTTCCAGCGGGGGATCGCTCCACAGCAGGCTGAGCCGGGGTGGCAGGCTGGTGCTCAGGCGTTGCCGTGCTTGCAGGCGGCTGATGCGCAACACCAGCGTGGCCGGGCCCTGTGCATCTTGAAGGCGCCAATCGAGGCTCGGCAGGTCGAGTAAAATCAATCGGGTATCGTCAGGCAGTTTGCCTGGCCCAGGTAAGTTGGCCAGCACCTGGAAGCGCACGCTGTCGCTCGGCCGCAACTCGGCCAGGGCTTGAGTAAACGCCTGCATACCGGGGGTTTCTTCGGCAGCGGTCAGCAGAATGTCCGCAGCATGACCTGGCGGGCTGCCTGCAAGACTGCTCAGCAGCAGGCATAGCACCGCCATCAGGCGCCCCAGGCCTGGCGTTCGCCATGATCGGCAATGCAGCATCTTAAAGCTCCAGCTCGGCGCTGAAGTACATCACCTGGCGTTCGTCATAATTGTTATCGACGAAAGTGGTCGGTTGGTTGTCCAGGCGTTGCTGGAGCACGCCGGCCAGTTCCAGGTTGGCCTTGCCCAGGCCGATGCGCTTGGCGATGCGTGCATCGACCCGTTCGAAGCGGTAGCCATTGAGGGCATCGTCACCATAGTAGAAGAGCGCGCTGTTCCAGCCCCGCCCCCAGTCGCGCAGCCAGCCGGCAGAACCGCTGTTGCGCGCAGTCTGCCTGGCGTCCAGAGGATCGCTGGTGTCGGCATCGACATAGGCATACGTCAGCCGCAGGCGATCGGCATTGCCGAGCCGCCAGTCGAACTGGGTTTCGGCGCCTGAGAAGCGTGATTTGTTCGAGTTACTGGCAATGTACTGATTGTTGCGCAGTGGTTCGCTGATCATGCCGGTGATTTCGTCGTGGAACAGCTTCACATCCAACGCCAGCCCGATCTCGGCAAAATAGCCGTTGTAGCCCAGTTCCCGCGAGCGCATGTGCTCTTGTTCGAGGTCACCGGGACCGCGGGTTCTGACGAAGTAACGGGCACTGGACTGGCCAAAGGCCCCGGGTCGCAGATTGCTGACCCGATAGCTCCAGTTGACGTTGTCCTCGAACATGTCCGGCGAACGGATCGCTTCAGAATACACCGCACGCAAGCCGTGGCGCGGGTTGATCAGGTAATTGACGGCGACGCGCGGGGTCAGTGAGCTGCCGATCAAGCGGGTGTCTTCGTACATGGCGCCGCCTTGCAGCAGCCAGTGTTGCGTGGCGCGCCACTCGAATTGGCCGAATGCCCGCCACGTCGTGTCATCGAGCGTGCCATCGAAATAGGTCTCGGAATCCGCCCGGTCGTAACGATAGTTCAAGCCGCTGACCAGTCGCAGGCTGTCGGACAGGCTCAGGGTGTCCTGCAGTTCCAGGTCGTAGCGCGATTCGCGCACACTCTGGTCAATGTCACCACAGACGGTCTGACTGGCACCGTTGCGCCATTGCTCGAGTACCTGATTGGCCAGCGCCTGCTCGGCCGGGGTGCCGGGTGGTGCGCCGGAGCCGATGAACCGGGTGATATTTCGGGCCAGGCGTTCGGTGTAGTTCGGGTTGAGCTGCCACAGTTCGGTCAGTTGCGGGCTGAACGAAATCTCGGCATCACAGGCACGCCAGGTTTGCTGGCGATCCCAGTGCTGGGCCGAGCCCTGGACATACAGACTGTGATCGGGGTTGAAGTCCAGATTCCAGCGCAAGGAGCCGGCGTAATCCTTGGAGGTAACGTCGGAATTGTCGCCGGCTCTGGTTATCCCGGAAAACACCGGACGGTAGTCATAGGGTCGCTGATTGGTGCCGTCCTTGGCATTCAATTGCCAATCGAGGCTCTGGCGTTCGTCTAGTGTGTGACTGACCGCGAGGTTGAAGCGCTCCAGGCGACGGCTGTCATGGTAATCGGCGCCCCTGCGGTCGTAGTCGAAGCCATCGTCCTGCTGGCCGGACAGGGACAGTCGCAAGTCACCGTCATCCCAGCCGACACCCTGGCTGGCGTAAAAATCGTTGATGCCACGCTGCCCCCGGGTCACCTTCAGGCGCGTGCCGTGGCTGTCGGCCGGTCGCCGGGTGATGATGTTGACCACCGCCATCAGCGCATTGGCGCCGTAACTGACCGTGTTCGGGCCGCGAAACACTTCGATGCGCTCGATGTCTTCCATGGCTACCGGGATGTCACTCCAGTCCACCACCGCCAGGCCGGCGCGGTAGACCGAGCGGCCGTCGATCAATACCTGCATGCGCCGTGCTTCGGTGGCATTGGTGCCGTGATAGTTCACTGCCGCCTGATTGCCACTGATGTTGCCGACCATCATTCCTGGCACCAGACGCAACAGTTCGCTGACGTCCCTGGCGCCACTGGCGCTAATCAGCGCGCTATCGATCACGGTCATGCTCCCCGGCACGGCAGCCGGCGACTGCTTCAGGCGCGTGGCCGTCAACACTTGCGGCATTTCCTCACCGTCGAGAAACAGGTCGTCGGCCAGCAATGGCGAACTGAAGATCAGCGCCAGCACCAGCGGCGAACGTGATGAAGCGAAATCCGGGGTCACAGCACATCCCTGTCAACGATGGATGGCGCGCATGTTAACCGAGCTGATCGACTTTTCCATTGATGATGCTGGCATTTTCCGCGGATCTATCGGGCTTCTTCCTACAAAAGTCGGTAATTAACAGCGGGGCTGGTCGAGGATGGGCCGCTCCGTATAATGCCAACATCGCCACTGGTATGGATTAACGGATTGCATATGACTGAACAGCGCCCAATTGCGGTCCTGGGAGGCGGAAGTTTTGGTACCGCCGTGGCTAATCTGCTGGCCGAGAACGGGCATCAGGTGCTGCAGTGGATGCGTGACCCCGAGCAGGCCGAGGCCATTCGGGTCAATCGCGAGAACCCGCGCTACCTCAAAGGCATCAAGATTCTGCCCGGCGTCACGCCGGTCACCGACCTTGTGGCCACCCTCGAAGCCTGCGAGCTGTGTTTCGTTGCACTGCCGTCCAGCGCGTTGCGCTCGGTGCTGGTGCCCCATGCCGAACGCTTGACTGGCAAGTTGCTGGTAAGCCTGACCAAAGGCATCGAAGCCCAGACGTTCAAACTGATGAGCGAGATTCTCGAAGAGATCGCTCCGCAAGCTCGCATCGGTGTGTTGTCGGGGCCCAACCTCGCGCGGGAAATCGCTGAACACGCGCTGACCGCGACTGTGGTTGCCAGTGAAGACGAAGAGCTGTGCCGGCAGGTCCAGGCGGCTTTGCATGGCCGGACTTTTCGCGTCTACGCCAGCGCCGACCGTTTCGGCGTGGAGTTGGGTGGGGCCCTGAAGAACGTCTACGCAATCATCGCCGGCATGGCGGTGGCGCTGGGCATGGGGGAAAATACCAAAAGCATGCTGATCACCCGGGCGCTGGCGGAAATGACCCGCTTCGCGGTGAACCAGGGCGCCAACCCGATGACGTTCCTCGGGCTTGCCGGCGTGGGTGACCTGATCGTCACCTGCTCTTCACCCAAGAGCCGTAACTACCAGGTCGGGTTCGCACTCGGACAGGGCCTGAGCCTGGAAGAGGCGGTCACGCGCCTGGGCGAAGTCGCCGAGGGGGTCAACACCCTCAAGGTGCTCAAGGCCAAGGCCCAGGAAGTCGGTGTGTACATGCCGCTGGTCGCCGGGTTGCACGCGATTCTGTTCGAAGGGCGCACGTTGGAGCAGGTCATTGGTCTGTTAATGCGTGGCGAGCCGAAAACCGACGTCGATTTCATTTCCACCAGTGGTTTCAACTAAGCATCAGGGAGCTCGCATGAACGATCCGAAAATAGAAGCCCGGTACGAATCCATCCTGCTGCGGGTGTTGTGGATGGTCGTCTATGTAGTGATCTGGCAAGTGGCGCAGTTCATCCTGGGCGGCGTCGTGCTGGTGCAGTTGATCTATCGTTTGGTCTATGGCGCTCCGAGCGCCAGCTTGATGAACTTCGGCGACAGCCTGAGCCAGTTCCTGGCACAGATCGGTCGTTTCGGCACTTTTCACAGCGACCAGAAGCCCTGGCCGTTCGCCGACTGGCCGACGCCACGCACACTGGAGGGTGAAGCACCGCATGCCGTGGCGCCCGCACCGCATCCGGTACGAGATGAGGAACCCAAACTATGAAACTCTGGGTATTGCGTCATGGTGAAGCCGTGCCACACGGTTCGCGCGTCCACGATTCGGAGCGGGAGCTGACGGAGCGGGGGCGCGAGGAAGTGCTTCACAGCGCCGCGTTGTTGATGGGGCAGCCGCTGACTGCGATCTATGCCAGCCCTTACCTGCGCGCACAGCAGACCGCGCAACTGGTGCGCGAGACGTTGGGCTTCGAACCGGAAATCCGCACCGTCGACTGGCTGACCCCGGACTCCGATTCGGACAAAGTGGCCGAGCAACTGGTGTCGGTGAGTGACGTCCTGCTGGTCAGTCACAACCCGCTGGTGGGCAACTTGTTGAGCTACCTGCAACACGGTGCGGGATACCCGCCGGAAAAGGTGAGCACCGCCGGGTTGGCAGAAATCAAGGGTGATGAGCTTCTGGTCGGGTCGATGACGCTCGACAGCATCAAGCATCCTTAAAAAAATAACCAAGCACTTGCTTGGTTGACTACGCTTGCTCCAGAACAAAAAACACTGGAGCGAGTCGCATGTCTGCTGCTTTTCGTTTGCCACTGGACGTTTTCTACGAGCGTGAGGCCCGTCATCCCCGGCAGCGCTTCCTGGTGCAGCCTGTCGGAGGCGGCCAGGTCGAGACATTGACCTGGGCGGACGTCGGTCATCAGGCCCGTTGCGCAGCCCACTGGTTGCGCGCGCGGGAACTGCCCCAGGGCAGCCACATCGCCCTGATATCGAAAAACTGCGCGCACTGGATCATCGCCGACCTGGCGATCTGGATGGCCGGGCACGTGTCAGTGCCGCTGTACCCGAACCTCACCGCAGAGTCAGTTGCCCAGGTACTTGAGCATTCCGAAGCGGCGCTGGCGTTCATCGGCAAACTCGACGACTGGCCGGGGATGTCCCGCGGGGTCAACCCGCAACTGCCGACCATCAGCCTGCCGTTGCATCCGCCTGGCACCTTTGATTTCGCCTGGAGCGATCTGCTACGCAGCTCACCGATCCAGGACAACCCAAAGCCCGCTGCCGATCAACTGGCAACCATCATCTACACCTCTGGCACCACCGGCGTGCCCAAAGGGGTGATGCACAGCTTCGGCAACCTGGGGTTTGCGACCACTCGCGGCACCGGACTGTTCGGCCTCAATGAATCGGACCGGCTTCTGTCGTATCTGCCGCTGTGCCACGTGGCCGAGCGGATGTTCGTCGAGATGGCGTCGATCTATACGGGGCAAACGGTATTCTTTGCCGAGAGCCTCGACACCTTTTTGACTGACCTGCAAAGGGCGCGGCCAACGGCACTGTTTGGCGTGCCACGCATCTGGACCAAATTCCAGATGGGCGTCTACGGCAAAATCCCGGCCAAACGTCTCGACTTCCTGCTTGGCCTGCCATTTATCGGCAAGCGGGTCGGGCACAAGGTCCTGGTCGGGCTTGGGCTCGATGCCTTGCGAGTAGCCCTGTCCGGTGCTGCGCCGGTGCCGCAGACCTTGCTCCTGTGGTACCGCAAGTTGGGGCTGGATGTGCTGGAGGTCTACGGCATGACCGAAAGCTGCGGTTATTCGCATATCTGTTTGCCGGGGCAGAACAAGCCGGGCTGGATCGGCAAGCCTTGCCCGGATGTCGAAGTGCGGATTGACGACACGGGGGAGGTTTTGGTGCGCAGTGGCGCCACCATGCTCGGGTATTACAAGGAACCGGAAAAAACTGCCGACACCCTCACCGTAGACGGCTTTTTACGCACTGGCGACAAGGGCGAGGAGGACGCCGAAGGCAACCTGCGCCTGACCGGGCGCCTGAAAGAAATCTTCAAGACCAGCAAAGGCAAGTACGTGGCCCCGGCACCGATTGAAAATCGCCTGGCGGTGCATTCGCGCATTGAACAGGTCTGTGTGGTCGGCGATGGCTTGAGTGCGCCACTGGGGTTGTGCGTGTTGTCCGCGGTTGGTCAACAGGATGCCGGCGGGTCTGCGCGCGCCGGTTTGCATTCGAGCCTGGAAAAACTTCTGGAAGAGGTCAACAGCGCCCTCGACAAGCACGAACGTTTGCGCCGCCTGGTGGTGGTCAAGGACAGTTGGGCGGTGGAAAACGGCTTTCTCACGCCGACCTTGAAGATCAAGCGCAACGTGATCGAAGCGGCTTACGGCGGGCGCTTCGAAGAGTGGAGCGAGCGCAGCGAAGCCGTGTTGTGGCAGGATTGATGGACGAACAAAACCAATAAGGGAAATCTGCGATGAGCCTGTGGCGTACCACTCCCAACATCGAACAGTTGAACGCAATCCAGAAAAACACCATTGGCGAAGTGCTGGATATCCGTTTCGAAGCCTTCGACGAAGAGTCCCTGACCGCGAGCATGGTCATCGATCACCGCACTCACCAGCCTTACGGCTTGCTGCACGGTGGCGCCTCGGTGGTATTGGCCGAAACGGTGGGCTCAATGGCCAGCTACCTGTGTATCGACGCCAGCAAGTTCTATTGCGTGGGCCTTGAAATCAACGCCAATCATCTGCGTGGGCTGCGCAGCGGGCGGGTGACGGCGGTGGCCAAGCCGATTCACATCGGGCGCACGACCCATGTCTGGGATATTCGCTTGACCAGCGACGAAGGCAAGGCCAGTTGCGTGTCGCGCTTGACCATGGCGGTGGTGCCGCTGGGTGAGCAGCCGCCGGCACGTTGAGATCGGGTTCGCGCAGTTGGATCGATCCCTCACTGTAGAGACCGGTACATCCTTTACACATGAACCGGGGACATCGTTTACACCTTTTACAGGGGGAGAGGGGACTGATCGTGGGTTTCTTTAGAAATAATGCGACCTGACAGTGCTGGGGTGAATCCGTAATCAGCTCGACTCTTGGGTTAGCTCCCTCACCCTAACCCTCTCCCGGAGGGAGAGGGGACTGATCGTGGGTTTCTTTAGAAATACTGCGATCTGACAGTGCTGTGCGAATCCATAATCGACTCGATTTCTCAGGTCGATGTATGACACCAGACACCTCGGTCGGCCCCCTCTCCCTCTGGGAGAGGGCTGGGGTGAGGGGCAAACGATTCAACAGCCCCCCATGATTGATCTGACCTGACTGTCATCATTCCTGTCAGTTACGGTCATTGCTGCAAGATGTTTCCTTGCGGACAATGAACCCCTGTTCTCGCTCATGGATTTGCAGGTATGTCGCAACAGATATTTTTCGCCCACGCCAATGGTTTTCCTTCCGGGACCTACGGCAAGTTGTTTGCGGCGCTGGCACCCGAGTTTCAGGTGACGCATCTGGAGCAACACGCCCATGACCCGCGCTTCCCGGCGGACGACAACTGGTACAACCTGGTCGATGAGCTGATTCATCACCTGCAGCAGCAATCACAACCGGTGTGGGGCGTTGGCCACTCCTTCGGTGGCGTGTTGCACCTGCACGCGGCATTGCGTTGTCCCGAGCTGTATCGCGGCGTAGTCATGCTCGATTCACCGGTACTGACCCGCACCGATCAATGGGTCATCCGCGCGGCCAAGCGTTTCGGTTTCATCGACCGCCTGACCCCGGCCGGACGCACCCTGGGACGTCGCGAGGAGTTTTGCGACCTGGAAAGTGCCCGTCGCTATTTCGCCGGTAAAACCCTGTTTCGCGGTTTCGATCCGGAATGCTTTGATGCCTACCTGCAGCATGGCCTGCACCAGGTGGGTGACAAGCTGCGCCTGCGTTTCGACCCGGCCACGGAAATCAGCATCTACCGTGGCGTTCCACACACCAGTCCAGGCAGCACCCGGCAATTGAAAGTGCCCCTGGCGGTGGTGCGCGGGCACAATAGCCGCGTGGTGATGCGTCACCATTCCAGTTCCGTCGGCCGCCTGCCCCAGGGCGAGTCCCTGACCATGCCCGGCGGCCACATGTTTCCCCTTGAGCGACCGCTGGATACCGCCTCGTTGTTGAAAGATCTGTTCAACCGCTGGGATGGCCGCCAACAACAGGATTGCGCATGAACCACGTCTTCGAAGAAGTCCGCCTGAGCCTGCCGCACATCGAGCTGGCGGCGCACTTGTTCGGCCCGCAAGACGGTTTGCCGGTCATTGCCCTGCACGGCTGGCTGGACAACGCCAACAGCTTCGCGCGCCTGGCGCCCAAGCTCAAAGGCCTGCGCATCATCGCCCTGGACATGGCCGGCCACGGCCATTCCGGACACCGCCCGCCGGGTGCCGGATACGCCATGTGGGATTATGCCCATGACGTACTGCAGGTCGCCGAACAACTGGGCTTGCAGCGTTTTGCCCTGCTGGGGCACTCCATGGGTGCCATCGCTTCATTGATCATTGCCGGTTCGATGCCGGAGCGTGTCACTCACCTGGCGTTGATCGATGGAATCATTCCTCCTACCGACAAAGGCGAAAACGCCGCCGAACGCATGGGCATGGCCCTGCAGGCGCAGCTGGATCTGCGGGAAAAGCGCAAACCGGTCTATGACACACTCGATCGGGCCATCGAGGTGCGCATGAAAGGTCTGGTGGCAGTCAGTCGTGAAGCCGCCGGACTGCTGGCGCAACGTGGCCTGATGCCGGTGCCGGGCGGTTACACCTGGCGCACTGACAGTCGTCTCACATTGCCATCGCCGCTGCGTCTGACCACCGAGCAGGCCATGGCTTTCGTCCAGCGAGTCAGCTGTCCGGCGAAACTGGTGGTGGCTGCCGACGGCATGCTCGCCAAACATCCCGAGTTGCTGGAACGTCTACCCTTTAGCCATGAACAGCTGCCAGGCGGGCACCATTTGCACCTGAATGACGAAGCCGGTGCGGATCTTGTCGCAGACTGTTTCAATCGGTTCTTCGCCATTCCTTGACTTGCGCCGGGCAACTGTCGAGGCTGGGCGGGTTGAAAAGGGAGACAACCATGATAGATCTCTACACCGCGACCCCGAATGTCGATCGCGCCATCGGTGGAACTGCCTGGGCGCCGCAACGCCCCGATCAAGCCACTGTCGTCAAGGATGCCCAGGCCATGCTGATCCAATGAGTCTATCCGTGCGTTCCATCAGCCTGTTGGCGCTATGCTGTCTCAGCCCCCAGTTGTTTGCCGCCGATGTTCCGGGAAGTCAGGACCTGCCGATCGTGCCGCGCATGGCCGACGCGCAGATCGTCGACTATCGCCCCGCAGCCGAACTGGAGCGGATCTATCCCTTGGGCTCGATCCGCAAGATCAGCGGCCAGTTGCGCTTCGACGGTCAGGTCAGCACCCGTGGCAATGCCACTTCGGTGACCTACGAGCTGCCACCGGAACATTCATCGACCGAAGCCTTCACCGCCGCCCGCGAGGCGTTGCAGAAACAGGACGCGCAATTGCTGTTCTGGTGCCAGGCCCGCGATTGCGGTGAAAGCAGCCTATGGGCCAACGAAGTTTTCGGCAATGCCAAGCTGTATGGCTCCGACGATCAACAAGCCTATTTGCTGCTGCGGCTGGCCGCCCCCCGGGACAATACCCTGGTAGCGCTCTACAGCATCACCCGTGGCAATCGCAAAGCCTATCTGCACGTCGAACAGTTCGACGCCGCAGCGCCATTGGGCGATTTGCTGCCGACGTCGGCGACCTTGTTGCGTGAACTCAAGAGCACCGGCGAACTCGATTTCCCCAAACTGACTTCAGCACCTGATGACGCTTGGCTGCGTCTGATTTCTCGCGGACTGAACCTGGACACCACCCTGCGGGTCAGTGTTTCCGGAGCCAATGCCGAGGCCTGGCGTCAGGCGCTGATCGGCCAGGGCGTACGCGCGGCGCGCCTGGAAACCGGCAGTGTCGAAGGCTCTGGCCTGCACATCGTACTATTGCGGTAGGCTTTACCCGGCGAACGTGGGCGACACGTTCGCCTACTCTTTTGCTGACTGACTTTTTCGAGATTGCAGATGATCAATAACGATCGCCTTTTGGTGCAGATCCTGCTCGTGGTGCTGTTTGGCGCGAGCCTGTGGGTGATGGCGCCGTTCTGGTCGGCGATGTTCTGGGGCGCGGTCCTGGCCTTTGCCAGTTGGCCATTGATGCGTCTGCTGACCCGCTGGCTCAATGGCCGCGAATCCCTGGCGGCGGCATTGCTGACGCTGGGCTGGATGGTGCTGGTAGCAGCTCCCCTGGTATGGCTGGGTTTCAACCTTGCCGATCATGTGCGCGATGCCACGGCGTTCATCAAGGATGCACAGGTCGAAGGCCTGCCTGAAGCTCCGGCCTGGTTGGGCAGCATTCCGCTGGTGGGCGAGCGCCTGACGGGGATCTGGAACAGCATCGACCAGCAAGGTGCGGCGATGCTGCAATCGCTCAAGCCTTATCTAGGGCAGGTCGGCAACTGGTTGCTGGCGCGCAGCGCGCAGATCGGCGGCGGGATTCTCGAGCTGACCCTGAGCATCGTCTTCGTGTTCTTCTTCTATCGGGACGGGCCTCGGCTGGCGGCGTTTGTTCACGGCTTGCTGGAGCGCCTGATCGGTCAGCGTGCCGGCTATTACATCGAGCTGGTGGCCGGTACGGTGCAGCGGGTGGTAAATGGTGTGATCGGTACTGCGGCGGCCCAGGCCGTGCTGGCGCTTATTGGCTTCCTGATTGCCGGGGTGCCCGGGGCGCTGGTGCTCGGTATCGTGACTTTCCTGCTCAGCCTGATTCCCATGGGACCACCGCTGGTATGGATTCCGGCCACGGCCTGGCTGGCCTGGAAGGGCGAGTACGGCATGGCGGTATTTCTCGGCGCCTGGGGCATGTTCATCATCAGCGGCGTCGACAACGTGCTCAAGCCGTACCTGATCAGCCGGGGCGGCAACCTGCCGTTGGTGATCGTGCTGCTTGGGGTGTTTGGCGGGTTGATCGCCTTTGGCTTCATCGGTTTGTTCATTGGCCCGACGTTGCTGGCGGTGGCTTACAGCCTGTTGACTGACTGGAGCAAGACGCAAGCCCGCGTTGAAGATCGCAGGCCCTGAAGTCCTGAGGCGGGGGTGTCGAGAGTGTGTCGTGTCTGTATCGGGCTCGACACAATGGCCCCAAAGACTAGTCTTGGCTGAGTGTTCTCGACGATTTACCGATCATCGGGTCCCGCAGCGGCGCTGGTTCCGCTACAATGCGCGCCGATTTCGACTTGCCTGAGAGCCCACTCATGTCCGCCTGCCAGACTCCTATCATCGTCGCCCTGGATTTCCCCACCCGTGACGCCGCACTGAAGCTGGCCGATCAGTTGGACCCGAAGCTGTGCCGGGTCAAAGTCGGCAAGGAACTGTTCACCAGCTGTGCCTCGGAAATCGTCGGCACCCTGCGTGACAAGGGTTTCGAAGTGTTCCTCGACCTCAAGTTCCATGACATCCCCAACACCACTGCCATGGCCGTCAAAGCGGCTGCGGAGATGGGCGTATGGATGGTCAACGTACATTGCTCCGGTGGCCAGCGCATGATGGCTGCGTGCCGTGAAGTGCTCGACCAGCGCAGCGGTCCGAAGCCGCTGCTGATCGGTGTGACCGTGCTGACCAGCATGGAGCGTGAGGATCTGGCCGGTATCGGCCTGGACATCGAGCCGCAAGAGCAGGTTCTGCGCCTGGCGGCACTGGCCGAAAAAGCCGGGATGGACGGTCTGGTGTGCTCGGCAATGGAAGCCCAGGCCCTGAAAACGGCGCACCCGTCCCTGCAACTGGTGACCCCGGGGATTCGCCCGGCGGGCAGCGCCCAGGACGACCAGCGCCGGATCCTGACCCCGCGCCAGGCGCTGGATGCCGGTTCCGACTATCTGGTGATCGGCCGCCCGATCAGCCAGGCGGCAGACCCGGCCAAAGCGCTGGCTGCGGTGGTGGCCGAACTCGCCTGATCAATCGCTGAAAACCAAATGTGGGAGCGGGCTTGCTCGCGAAGAGGGCATGTCAGGCAACATTGATGTTGACTGACACACCCCCATTCGCGAGCAAGCCCGCTCCCACATTGGCAAATGGGTAGATCAAATAACGGTCATACCTTCAGAACCAACTTGCCGAAATTCTCCCCGCTGAACAACTTCATCAGCGTCTCCGGGAAGGTCTCCAGTCCCTCGACAATGTCTTCCTTGCTCTTGAGCTGCCCCTGGGCCATCCAGCCGGCCATTTCCTGCCCGGCCGCAGCGAATCGGCTGGCGTAGTCCATCACCACAAAACCTTCCATGCGTGCGCGGTTGACCAGCAGTGACAGGTAGTTGGCCGGCCCCTTGACCGCTTCCTTGTTGTTGTACTGGCTGATTGCGCCGCAGATCACCACCCGGGCCTTCATGTTCAGGCGGCTCAGCACCGCGTCGAGAATGTCACCGCCGACGTTATCGAAATACACGTCCACGCCTTTAGGACATTCGCGCTTGAGGCCGGCGATGACGTCTTCGTTCTTGTAGTCGATGACGCCGTCGAAACCCAGTTCATCGATGAGGAACTTGCACTTGTCAGCACCACCGGCGATGCCGACGACCCGGCAACCCTTGATCTTGGCGATCTGTCCGGCAATGCTGCCCACCGCCCCGGCTGCACCCGACAACACCACGGTTTCACCGGTCTTCGGCGCACCGACGTCGAGCAGGGCGAAGTACGCGGTCATCCCGGTCATGCCCAGTGCCGACAAATAGCGCGGCAGCGGCGCCAACTGCGGATCGACCTTGTAGAAACCCCGCGGCTCGCCAAGGAAATAATCCTGCACACCCAGTGCACCGTTCACGTAGTCCCCGACAGCGAACCCCGGATTATTCGAAGCGACGACTTTACCTACACCCAGGGCGCGCATGACTTCACCGAGACCGACCGGTGGGATGTAGGACTTGCCCTCGTTCATCCAGCCGCGCATCGCCGGGTCCAGGGACAGGTATTCGTTTTTGACCAGTATCTGACCCGCCGCCGGCTCACCAACCGGTACTTCCTGATAAGTGAACGTCTCACGGGTCGCCGCGCCTACAGGACGTTTGGCGAGCAGGAATTGGCGATTGGTCTGGGTAGTCATGACAGGCACTCAAGATGAATGGAGCTTTGTTGATAGCCCTTCAACGTCAATGCCGCAAGTTTGGCTGATGTGGCGAATGCAGGCTGATCCAGAGCAGTGATAGTTGGTACGGCAGTTCCATCACTGCAAATCATGGGTGTCCAACCGGGCTTCTGATAGTGCTGCCGTCGGCAGCGTGCCTGTCGCTAGACTGAAAACACGCTTTCCCCCGTTTTCTTTTTTCGAGGACACAGCAATGAGCATGACGTTTTCCGGGCAGGTAGCAGTGGTGACAGGTGCAGCAGCCGGTATCGGTCGCGCGACCGCCCAGGCGTTCGCCGCCGAAGGTCTGAAGGTGGTGGTGGCGGACATGGACGCGGCGGGCGGTGAAGGGACGGTGGCGCTGATTCGTACAGCAGGTGGCGAAGCGACCTTCGTGCGCTGCAACGTGACGCTGGAAAGCGATGTAAAAAACCTGATGGATGAAGTGATCGCCACCTACGGTCGCCTGGACTATGCCTTCAACAATGCCGGCATCGAGATCGAGAAAGGCAAGCTGGCCGATGGCACGCTCGATGAGTTCGACGCGATCATGGGTGTCAACGTCAAAGGCGTCTGGCTGTGCATGAAATACCAGTTGCCACTGTTGTTGGCCCAGGGCGGCGGTGCGATCGTCAATACTGCTTCGGTTGCCGGTCTCGGGGCAGCACCGAAAATGAGCATCTATGCAGCCTCCAAGCACGCGGTGATCGGTTTGACCAAATCGGCGGCCATCGAATACGCCAAGAAAAAGATTCGGGTCAACGCGGTATGTCCGGCGGTCATCGACACCGACATGTTCCGTCGCGCTTATGAGGCCGACCCGAAAAAAGGCGAGTTCGCCAATGCCATGCACCCGGTAGGTCGCATCGGCAAGGTCGAAGAAATCGCCAGCGCCGTGTTGTATCTGTGTAGTGATGGTGCGGCCTTCACTACGGGGCATTCGCTGGCTGTGGATGGTGGCGTGACGGCGTTCTGAAGACGGCTTGCAGGCCACGCCCCCGAATCGACATAAAAAAGCCACCTCATTCGGTGGCTTTTTAACATCCCATGATCAGTCGTAGATCACTTTCTTCTTCCAGTCCGCATCCGCCTCGACGTCCTTGAGGCCTTGGGTCAGTTGATTCACTTCGCCTTCCATCGGCGCTGTGCGGTCCATGACCTGGTCATTGGCCCGGGCCAGGAGTTTTTCCAGGTACTCCAGTTGTTCGGCGTAGAGCTGTGCTTCCTGTTGCTTGCGCAGGTATTGCACCCCACGTTCGAACGCCAGGCGCGCCTGGCCGGGCTGGTTCTGTTGCAGGCAGTGCTGGCCGAGGTTGTTGAAGAACTCGATGTGCAGCAGGACGAGGATGTGACGGACTTCGCGAATCCAGCGTTTGGCTTCAGTGGGCAGCAGGAAACCGTCCTGTGCGGCGCGGGTGATCTGGCCGTGCAGGGCTTCGAGTAAAAAGCGTACATCCTTGGCCTTGGCTTCGGTCTGGATCGGTGCCGGCGGGTTGTTGACCGGGATGGATTCACCCTGGGCGGCAAGGGTTTCCAGTTCGATGATTCGCGCCTTGAGGTTGGCACTGGATTTTTCCAGATTAAGCAGCCGATGGCACACGTTCAGTTCCAGGCGGGTCAGCAGCAACTTGAGCGCGGGTGTCATCAACTGGCCGGGGAAGGTTTCGGTGATCTCGCCGCAGCGACGCAAGCGGTCACTGAGTTCAGCCTTGGTACGGGCCTTTTCCAGCTTGTTGTTTTCCACTACATGGTTCATGTAGCCAATGACGATCAGCAGTGCGATCCCGGCTACGACTAGCAGGGTGATCATGAGTGGTGTCACCGGTAAGACCTCTTCTTATAGGTTTGCCTGTGAGTCCGGTGGCTTGCATATATGCGCCCGGGCCCGCACGACGGGAGGAATCGGACATCCCTGTAATTGTATCGGCCGCATCCCTGCTTCTATAAATGATGGCACCTACTATAGAGAGTGCCATCACTGGGCTGACTATAACGCCTTGAGAGGTGTCAGAATATAGGCGCCAGATGTCGACCAGCGGAAAATCCTCAGGGGCGCCCAAAAGCAGGTCGAAGTCATTGATTTAAATAAATTTATATCAGGGGGTTGACGACCTCTCAATCCATCCATAGAATGCGCGCCACTTGCAGCGTAAAGCACACAGCGAAACGAAGCAGGGAGTGAATGTTGTACGTGTGTCCCCTTCGTCTAGTGGCCTAGGACACCGCCCTTTCACGGCGGTAACAGGGGTTCGAGTCCCCTAGGGGACGCCAATGCGGGAATAGCTCAGTTGGTAGAGCACGACCTTGCCAAGGTCGGGGTCGCGAGTTCGAGTCTCGTTTCCCGCTCCAATTTTAAACAGCGTTGCCTTCGGGCAGGGCTGAGTGAAACCAGAACCAAGTCTTCGGATGCGGATCTGGGCACCGAAACACACACCATGTGTTCCGGGCAGCGTGTCCCCTTCGTCTAGTGGCCTAGGACACCGCCCTTTCACGGCGGTAACAGGGGTTCGAGTCCCCTAGGGGACGCCATTTGCGGGAATAGCTCAGTTGGTAGAGCACGACCTTGCCAAGGTCGGGGTCGCGAGTTCGAGTCTCGTTTCCCGCTCCAATTTCACAAAAACGCCGCTCATTGAGCGGCGTTTTTGTTTGTGCGTTTTTTGCGTCGCGTGCATGAAAAAGCCCCGGTTCTTTCGAATCGGGGCTTTTGCGTTTTTGCGTACAACCGTAGGAGCGAGCAGACTCCGGGCAGCGTTCCGACGATAGTCGGTAGCGATAACGCGGGATAGCGGGTACCCCGCGGCGCTCTTCAGTACTTCGCGAGCATGCTCGCTCCTGCAGTTCGAGCCTACCCAGTCTTTACAGCGTCGGATAGTCGATGTAACCAACCGGGCCCTTGGCGTAGAACAGTTCCGGACGTGCGTCGTTCAGCGGTGCGTCGGCCTTCAGGCGAGCCGGCAGGTCCGGGTTGGCGATGAAGGGTACGCCGAAGGCGACTGCATCGGCCTTGCCGCTGGCCAGCCAGGCGTTGGCGCTGTCCTTGGTGAAGCGTTCGTTGGCGATGTAGGGGCCGCCGAAGGCTTCCTTCAGTTGTGGGCCGAGGCTGTCGGCACCTTCTTTTTCCCTGGAGCAGATAAACGCGATGCCGCGTTTGCCCAGTTCACGGGCCACGTAGGTGAAGGTTTCGGCCAGGTTGTCATCGCCCATGTCATGGGAGTCGGCGCGCGGTGCCAGGTGCACACCCACGCGGCCGGCGCCCCAGACTTCGATGGCTGCGTCGGTCACTTCCAGCAACAGGCGTGCACGGTTTTCCAGGGAGCCTCCGTAGTTGTCGGTACGCTGGTTGGTGCTGCTTTGCAGGAACTGATCAAGCAGATAGCCGTTGGCGCCATGGATTTCCACGCCATCAAAACCGGCAGCCTTGGCGTTCTCGGCACCGGTGCGGTACGCGTCGACGATGTCGGCGATTTCCGCCGTCTCCAGGGCGCGTGGGGTCGGGTAGTCGGCCAATGGGCGAACCAGGCTGACGTGGCCTTTAGGCTGGATGGCACTTGGGGCGACCGGTTTTTCGCCGTTCAGGTACGAGTCGTGGGAAACCCGGCCGACGTGCCACAGCTGCAGGAAGATCTTGCCGCCGGCGCCGTGGATCGCCTTGGTGACGTTGGCCCAGCCGCGTACTTGATCATTGGACCAGATGCCCGGGGTGTCCGGGTAGCCGACGCCCATCGGCGTGACCGAGGTGGCTTCGCTGAGGATCAGGCCAGCGGAGGCACGCTGCACGTAGTACTCGGCCATCAGCGCGTTCGGTACGCGACCTTCGTCGGCGCGGCAGCGGGTCAACGGGGCCATGATGATGCGGTTGGCCAACTCAAGGTCGCCCAGTTTGATTGGATCGAAAATAGTCGTCATGCAATACAACCCTCGTGAGGTAATGGTCAATCAGTTGGTAGCAGGTGCCAGCTCGGGATTGCCGCTCTGGCGGAAAGTAATCAGGGTCACCAGCAGGGCGAGTACCGCCAGTGCGGCTGCGGCCAGTGGCACGCTGGTCAGGCCGAATCCGTGGGCGATCACGCTGCCGCCGACCCAGGCACCCAGCGCATTGCCGACGTTGAAAGCGCCGATGTTCAGGGTCGACACCAGGTTCGGAGCGGCCTTGCCGAAGGTCACCACGTTCACTTGCAGTGCCGGTACGGCGGCGAAACAGGCGGTGGCCCAGAGGAATAGGGTAATTTCCGTCGGAATCACGGCGACGCTGGTCCAGGTCAGTACGGTAGAAACCACGGCCATGGCGATGAAGACACCGATCAGTGTCGCGGCCATGCCTTTGTCCGCCAGCTTGCCGCCGATGATGTTGCCGACCGTCAAGCCCAGGCCGATCAGCATCAGGGTCCAGGTCACGCCACGGGGCGAGACGCCGGTGACTTCGCCCAATAGCGGCGCGACGTAGGTGAACAGGGTGAATACCGAGGCGGCGAACAGCGCGGTCATGCTCAACGACAGCCAGATTCCGGCACCCTTTAGCGCGGCCAGTTCGGCGCGCATGTCGAGCTTTTCTTCATCGCGCTTGGCCGGCAGGAAACGGATCAGGCCAATCAGTGCGATCACGCCGATCACGGTGACGGCCCAGAAGGTCGAGCGCCAACCGGCTTCCTGACCCAAGGCAGTACCCAGTGGCACGCCAAGGACATTGGCCAGGGTCAGGCCGGTGAACATCAGTGCCACGGCCGATGCGCGTTTGTTGGCTGGCACCAGGCCGGCGGCCACCACCGAGCCGATACCGAAGAACGCGCCATGGCACAGGGCTGTCACTACCCGGGCGAACATCAGCACGTTGTAGTCGCCGGCGACGGCACAGAGCAGGTTGCCGATGATGAAAATCCCCATCAACGCCACCAGGGCGGCCTTGCGCGGCAACCGGGCGGTGGCCAGGGCCATGAACGGCGCACCGATGGCCACGCCCAGGGCGTAACCGGTCACCAGCCAGCCGGCGCCGGGGATCGACACACCGAGATCGGCCGCCACGTTGGGCAGCAAGCCCATGATGACGAACTCGGTGGTGCCGATGGCGAAGGCGCTCAGGGCCAGGATGAGTAGCGAGAGGGGCATGGGGTTGATTCCTTTTCGGGCCGACTGACGTTAAGGGTCAGAGCTCATTACTGAAGGTTTTGAGGAATTCCTGAATGGTTTCCTCATTGCGTTTGAAAAAATGCCACTGGCCGACTTTGCGGCTGCTGATCAGGCCGGCACGTTGCAGGGTGGCCAGGTGTGCGGACACCGTGGACTGCGACAAACCGCAGCGTTGATCGATCTGCCCGGCGCAAACGCCGTGCTCGTTGCTGTGGGACTGGTCGGGAAATTCGACGGTCGGGTCCTTAAGCCAGTGCAGGATTTCTCGCCGTACCGGGTGTGCCAGGGCTTTTATTATTTCGTCGAGATTGATGGTCATGGTGTGGGCTCGTGATGAGTGAAACGCTATATCGCGATGAAGCGAACTTTAAATCGGTATTTCGCGATATACAAATATGATTTGGCTCTGACCAGCTCATGATTCGCTATATCGAGTTATAACGATATGTTGAGTGTAACAATGCAAGGGGGCAGTGCTAAGCTGCGCCCATGAACTATCTCGCACATCTTCACCTTGGTGGCCAGCGTCCCGGGCAGTTGCTTGGCAGCCTGTATGGCGATTTCGTCAAGGGGCGGCTGCAGGGGCAATTCGATCCGGAGATCGAAGCGGCTATCCAGTTGCATCGCAGCATCGACGTATTTACCGATCGCCATCCCTTGGTGGACGTCGCGCTGTCGCGGTTTTCCCTCACACGCCGACGTTACGCCGGGATTGTGCTCGACGTGTTTTTCGACCATTGCCTGGCCCGGGACTGGGCGCTGTATGCCGACCGGCCATTGCCGCTGTTCACCGCGGACGTTTACCGGGCGCTGTCCAGCGAACGGCAGTTGCCGGAGCGTCTGGCGAAGATCGCGCCGCATATGGTGGCCAACGATTGGTTGGGGTCGTATCAGCAATTCGAGGTGTTGGAGCAGGTGCTGCGCGGGATTTCGCGGCGATTGACCCGGCCGGAAGAGCTGGCGGGTGCGATGCAGGAATTGCGCGTGTTGTATGAACCGTTGAGCGAGGATTTCAGCTTGTTCTACCCGCAGCTTCAGGATTTTGCGCAGAACTATCCAACAGCATAGCCCTCCCTGTAGGAGCGAGCATGCTCGCGATGGTCGTTAACGATAACGCGGGGAGTCTGATTCCCCGCGGTGTGCTTGACTCCATCGTCGGAACGCCGCCCGGAGCATGCTCGCTCCTACAAGGGGTATGTGTTTATGCGGCGATGGCGGGGCGCATCGGTGCTCGTTGCGGTTCGACAATTTCACCGAACAACACCTTCTGCACCGCCTGCTGCGCCTCGAACGCCAGCGCCGCCCGTTCCCGGCCCTGGCAATCGATCGGCTTGAGCAGATGAATCTCCACGTCGCCGCGTTCATTGGCAAACAGACGCATCAGGTGCGAGAGCAGATCATCATCGCCAATGAACGGTGCCAGCGTATCGGGCTCACCGTCACGCACATAACGAATCGCCACCGGCTGCAGTGCCACCTCGGAGTCGATGGCGGCAGACAGCAGGCGACCGTGAAAGGTACGCAATGACCGGCCATCGGTGGTGGTGCCTTCCGGGAACATCAGCAGCGGGTGAGCCTGTTCCAGATGGCGAGTCATCTGCTTGCGGATCAACTGGCTGTCGCCCGACCCGCGCCGGATAAACAGGCTGCCAGCCTTGGCCGCCAGCCAGCCGGCCACCGGCCAGGTGCGCACTTCGGCCTTGGACAGGAACGACAGCGGCGTGAGCATGCCCAGCAGTGGGATGTCGGTCCAGGAGACGTGGTTGCTGACCCAGAGCATGGGTGTCTTTGGCAGTTCACCCTGAACAGTTACGTCAAAGGGCAGGGCATTGCTCAGGCGCGCCATGAAAAAACGCGACCAGCGCTGACGACGCTCCATCGCATGAGCCATTCCCAGGCGCTCGAACAAGCCGAACACGCAGGCCATGCTCAGGCCCAGTCCGACCACCAGCAGCACTCGCGCGATCCGCGCGTACACCCGTAACCGGCTCATTACACAGCCGCCTTGAAGTGCTTGGCATAACGCGGGCAGAGTTCGTCACGCTTGAGCAGGATGAACACGTCGGCGACCTGGAAGTCTTCGTCCCAGCATGGTTCGCCGCAGATTTTCGCGCCCAGGCGCATGTAAGCCTTGAGCAGCGGCGGCATCTCGGCGATTACGTTGGAAGGGATATCGAGGGTCGGCAGTGGATTTTTCGGCTCGGCCCGCAGGTGCTCGGTGCACAGGTAGCGTTCGCGCAGGCGCTGCATGATCGCGTGGGCCTGCACGCCGCCATCCTGCATCGGGATGCTCGCGCAACCCATCAGATAGCTGTAGCCGCCCTCATTCAGCACTTCGGCCAGTTCACCCCAGAGCACGGCGATGGTGCCGCCATTGCGGTAGGCCGGGTCGACGCAGGTGCGGCCGATCTCCAGGATCGGGCCTTGCAGGTGCACCAAACCGTGCAGGCTGAATTCTTCTTCGCTATAGAACTTGCCCAGGCTGCTCGCGGCGCTATGATCGAGCAAGCGGGTGGTCGCCACCAGGTGTCCGGTGTTCAAGTCGCGTACACCGATGTGTGCGCAGTGAGCGTCATAGTCATCCATGTCCAGACCCAGTTCAGCACCCTTGAGCCTGGCGTTGAATTCGCCGCTGAACACGTTGAAGCGCAAGGCCTGGGCTTGCTGCAATGCCTCGGGCCCGACCAAGCGTTCGGCTTGCAGGCGGCGTTGGTTGCCAGTGTCGCTGATACGGGCGATTTGAGTCATGACGAATCTCCGTGCAGGCTGCTCACCCGTCTTTGGGCTACAGCGAATCGACTTTCATTGTCTAGCCGTGTTGTGCAAGGTCAGGCTATGTAGCCCCGGTGTCATCGCCATTAAGCTTTGGTGATGCTTATATGACAGCTCACAAGGAGTCCCTTATGCCCTGGCAAACCCTGCTCAAACGCCGTGAACGCTTGCCCGCCAACCCCGACCTGGCCGAAGGTTTCGCGACGTTGCTACAACAATTGGGTACGGTCACGCCGTTCGAGTTGGCGGTGGCTGGCGGACGGCTGATGGCGACGCCGGGGCTGGCGTTTCTGGTGGGCTATCAAGCTGCGCTGCGCATGCTCTGGCCGAGCGCGCCGGCGAGCCTGGGCGCGTTGTGTGCGACCGAGCAGCGCAGCCTGCGTCCGGCAGACATGCAAACCCGGCTGACGGGTTTGCGCCTGAGCGGGCGCAAGGATTTCGTCACCGCTGGCGATGCCGCCGACTGGCTGTTGATCGCCGCGCGCAGTGAAGAGCCCGGCCAGGAGCCGCGCCTGAGTCTGGCGCTGATCTACCCCGATGAACCGGGCGCGCGGGTGGAAAAACTCCCGGCGATCCCGTTGATGCCCGACATCAGCCATGGCCGCCTGTTTCTGGATAACGCACTGTGTGAATTGCTCGCGGGGGATGGCTGGGATGCCTACGTCAAACCGTTCCGCACCCTGGAAGACGTCTATGTGTTGAGCGCGATGAGCGCATGGCTGTTCGGCGTCGGACAGGAGTGCGACTGGCCGCAAAACCTGCAGTTGCGTTTGCTGGCGTTGCTGGGCGGGTGTGCGGAAGCCAGCCGCCAGGCCCCGAACAATGTGGTCGGGCATGTATTGCTGGGCGGGTTGTTTGCGCAATTCGACGCACTCAAGGCTGAAGTGAACGAGGCACTGGCCGATGGACCGTCGCAATGGGCGGCGATGTGGCAGCGTGATCAGGCAGTGATGGATCTGGCGGCAGGGGCGCGGGGCAAGCGGTTGGCCAAGGCTCTTGCTGGATCAGCTGTGGATTGACTGGCCCCATCGCGAGCAAGCTCGCTCCCACAGGTTTTGAGTCGTACACAATATCCTGTCCACCCAAGAACCCTGTGGGCGAGCCTGCACGCGATAGCTATCTGTCAGGTAATACAAACCCCGGAACTGTCATCAACCTCGACTAGGCTCAGCAGGTCATTGCCAAAGAGCCCCCTCCATGCCTAACGGCTTGTCCCTGATTTGCATGTTGCTGCTCAGTCTTCCGGCAAGTGCCGAAAACTGGCCCGCCGAGCAATGGCCGACCGGCCCGACTATCACCGGGCCGGCGCTGCAAGCTCTGGAAACCTATGCCTTCCCACCCCGCAGCGAGGCCACCCGCGAAGGCATCCGTACCGACGCCTTGCTGGTGGTTCGCGACGGCCAGTTGATCTACGAACGCTACGCTGGCCCGACCAACGCCGACACCCCGCACCTGACCTGGTCGATCAGCAAAAGCCTGATGGCTACGCTCCTGGGTGTGGCTTATGGCGAAGGGCTGTTCAAGCTTCAGGACCCGGCGGCCAGATTCTACCCGCCACTGAAAAAACACCCGGACATGAGCATCGCCGACCTGCTGCACTGGGCCTCGGGACTGGACTGGCAGGAAGACTATGAATACGCACCGTTGAAATCTTCGGTGGTCGCCATGCTCTACACCCGTGGCCGTGGGGACATGGCCGCGTTCACCGCTGACCATGGACAATATTCGGCGCCGGGCCATGCGTTTCGTTACTCCAGCGGTGACAGCAATCTGTTGGCAGCGGCGTTGAAAACCATGGTTGGCCCGAGTCGCTATGCGGATTATCCATGGACGGCCTTGTTCGAACCCCTGGGGATTCGTCATGCAGTCTGGGAAACCGATGCCACGGGCACGTTCGTCGCATCGTCCTATGCCTACCTCACCGCCCGGGATCTGGCGCGAATCGGTTTGTTGATGGCCCGTGACGGACGCTGGGGCGATCGCCAATTGCTGCCCAGGGACTGGGTTGCGTTCAACCGTGAGCCTTTCGCCCGGTTTCAGCCAGGGCAGGATGAGGCAGTGCCAGGCGGTCACTGGTGGCTCAACCGCGCCGTGGGTGGCGCGTCAAAACCCTGGCCAGACGCCCCTGCGGATACGTTTGCCGCGCTGGGTCATTGGGGGCAGGCCATGTACGTGATACCCGGCGAGAAGCTGGTGATCGTGCGCTACGGCGATGATCGCGACGGCAGCTACCGGCACAACGAATTGCTCAAGCTCGCGCTCAAGGCCTTTGCCGGGAAGGTGCAGCCATGAGCCGGCAGGTTTTTGTTCGTCGCCATCCGTTCAGCACGTTTTTACTGATCTTGCTGATCGCCTTGCTCGGCTGGATCTGGCACGAACGGGTGGCTCTGTGGGCATTCCCCGACATCATCAGCGCTTACACAGCCAAGGAATACTGCTCGTGCCGATATGTAATGGGTAACGACGCCGGCTACTGCCACAGCTATGTAAAGCAGTGGCTGCCCACCAGTGGTTTTATCGATGACCCTGCCGGCAAGCGCATCACCGTCAGCGGCATGGGCCGCAGCAATAGCGCACAGTGGATGGGTGAGCGACAGGGGTGCCGATTGTTGCCTTGAAAAGCAAGATCAAAAAATCGCAGCCTGCGGCAATTCATGCTGGAACGTGTGCAGCGGCACTGATCCCTGTAGGAGCTGTCGAAGTCTGCGAACTTTTGATCTTCGGTTTGCAATAGCGCTGTGGGCAGTTAAGGTTCAGCACAGGTTTATCTGTCCCAATGAGTCTTTATGTTCAAGCGGTCCATCATCAAAACCCTCTCCGTCCTGCTATTGACCGGCGCGTCTTTGTCGGCGCAGGCCAACTGGTACCTGGACGGTGAATCCTCACGACTGTCGTTCGTCAGTACCAAAAACGCCAATATCTCAGAAGTGCAGCGCTTTCTGGTGTTGCACGGCAAAGTCGATCCCGACGGCAAGGCCGAGGTAGAGGTCGAACTGGAGTCGATCAACAGCGGCATTCCGTTGCGCGATGAGCGTATGCGCAAGGAGCTGTTCGAGATCCAGACGTTCCCCGAGGCGCTGGTGACCACGCAGATCGACCTGCGCCCGATCAACGACCTCGCCCCCGGCGCGCAGCTGGAATTGCGCCTGCCGCTGACCGTCAACCTGCATGGCAAGCAACATGAGTATCGCGCCGAACTGCTGGCGACCCGCCTCGATGACCGACGTTTTCAGGTGGTGACGCTCGAACCTCTGGTGATCAACGCCGAAGACTTCGACCTGGCGCCAGGCCTGGAAACGTTGCGCAAGGTCGCCGGTTTGTCGGCCATCAGTCTGTCGGTACCGGTGGGTGCGGTACTGATTTTCACGGCGCGCTGACATGGCCGGAGCAATCTTTCCATGGCGTGAAGGCAACCATTTCGAACTGCTGATCGATGGCCCGCAGTTCTTTCCGCGCATGCTGGTGGAGATTGCCCGGGCCCAGGAGCAGGTCGAGCTGGAATTGTATCTGGTGGAGGCCGGTGCCTGCGCCGAAGCCATGGTGCAGGCGCTGGTGCAGGCCGCCGAGCGTGGGGTGCGGGTGCGCTGCCTGTTCGATGATTACGGCAGCCTGGCCTTCACCTTGGCCCTGCGCCAGCGCCTGACGGCCGCCGGGGTGGAGCTGCGTTTCTATAATCGTCTGAACTGGCGGCGTTGGCTGGGCAATTTCTATCGCGATCACCGCAAGCTGTTGCTGGTGGATCAGCGCCTGGCAGTGGTCGGCGGCACCGGCGTCACCGATGAGTTCTGGACGCCTGGTGAAGAGGTCAGCGAATGGCATGAGGTGATGGTGGAGATCACCGGCCCGCTGGTCCTCGACTGGCAGTTGTTGTTCGACCGGCAGTGGATCGCCAACCGCCATCGCCGCGCGTGGAAACCGGCGTCGCATTTCGGCTTGCCGCGTCTGCCACGAGTGCCGTCGGCGGGTGAGGGCATGGGCCGGGTGGCCTATGCCGATGCCCGCCAGCACCGGGACATTCTGCAATCGTTGATTCGCGCGCTGAACAGCGGCCAGCAACGGATCTGGCTGGCCACACCGTATTTCCTGCCGACCTGGAAGGTTCGGCGCTCATTGCGCCGGGCCGCTTCCCGTGGTGTCGACGTGCGCCTGCTGCTGACCGGGCCGCGCACCGATCATCCGTCAGTGCGCTACGCCGGGCATCGTTATTACCCACGACTGCTTAAAGCCGGCGTGCAGATCTTCGAATACCAGCCGTGTTTCCTGCATTTGAAAATGGTCCTGATCGATGACTGGGTCAGCATTGGTTCGTGCAATTTCGATCACTGGAATCTGCGTTTCAACCTGGAGGCCAATCTGGAGGCACTGGACCCCGGGTTGACCCGGGCGGTGGCGGCAAGCTTCGAACGGGACTTTGCCTTGAGTCAGCAAGTCAGCCTGGAGGCATGGCAACGCCGGCCATTGTGGCGGCGGGTCAAGCAGCGGATGTGGGGGTGGGTGGATCGGCTGGTGGTCAATCTGCTGGATCGGCGCGGCTAGCGGGTACCCCGAAAACCAATGTGGGAGCGAGCAAACCCGCTCCCACAGGTTTTTGCGGCGTTTGATTGATTACAGCAGCTCAAAGCTCTGCTGCGTCACGTCCTGGGAATCCAGGCCGATCTGCACGTTGAACTTGCCCGGCTCCGCACCGTACTTGAGCTGGGTGTTGTAGAACTTCAGGTCATCTTCGGTGATGGTGAAGTGCACGACTTTCTGTTCGCCGGCCTTGATCATCACTTTCTGGAAGTTCTTCAGTTCCTTGATCGGACGGATCATCGAACCGGTCACGTCCTGGATGTACAACTGCACCACGGTCTCGCCGTCGCGCTTGCCGGTGTTTTTCACCGTAACGCTGGCGTCGAGTTTGCCGGTCTTGTTCAGGGTGGTCGACGACAGGGCCATGCCGCTCAGGCTGAAGTCGGTGTAGCTCAGGCCGTAGCCGAACGGAAACAGCGGGCCGGTGGTGTCATCGAAATACTGCGAGGTGTAGTTGCCCGGTTTGCCCGGCGTGAACGGCCGGCCAATGCTCAGGTGGTTGTAGTAGGTCGGAATCTGCCCCACCGAACGCGGGAAGGTGATCGGCAGCTTGCCTGACGGGTTGTAGTCGCCGAACAGGACATCGGCGATGGCGTTGCCGCCTTCGGTGCCGCTGAACCAGGTTTCCAGGATCGCGTCAGCCTGTTCCTTCTCTTCGAGGATCGACAGCGGACGGCCGTTCATCAGCACCAGTACCAGCGGTTTGCCGGTGGCCTTCAGGGCGCGGATCAGCTCGCGCTGGTTTTGCGGGATGTTCAGGTCGGTGCGGCTCGACGACTCGTGGGACATGCCACGGGATTCGCCGACAGCAGCCACCACCACATCGGCATCCTTGGCGGCTTTCACCGCTTCGTCGATCAGCACGTTCGCCGGACGCGGGTCATCCACTACTTCCGGGGCGTCGAAGTTGAGGAAGTTCAGGTAACCGAGGATTTTCGGGTCGCTGGTGATGTTGGCGCCACGGGCGTAGATCAGTGTCGATTTGTCGCCCAAGGCGTTGGTCATGCCGTCGAACAGGGTCACCGATTGCGCAGGACGACCGGCGGCGGCCCAACTGCCCATCATGTCGATCGGTGCCTTGGCCAGCGGGCCGACCAGGGCGATTTTCGCGTTTTTCTTCAGTGGCAGGGTTTCGTTCTGGTTTTTCAGCAATACCAGGCTGCGGCGCGCCACATCCCGGGCCTCGGCGCGATGCAGGCGGCTGTCGGCGTAGGTGTCGACCGGGTCATCCTCGGCCTTGCCGATGCGCAGGTACGGGTCCTTGAACAGGCCCATGTCGTACTTGGCGTCCAATACCGCACGCACGGCGTTATCGATGTCGCTCTGCTGGATCTCGCCAGCCTTGAGCAACCCCGGCAATTCCTTGCCGTACAGGGTGTCGTTCATGCTCATGTGGATGCCGGCCTTGATCGCCAGCTTCGCCGCTTCACGACCATCGGCGGCGACGCCATGCTTGATCAGTTCGAAAATCGCGCCGTGGTCGCTGACGGCCAGGCCCTTGAAGCCCCAATCCTTGCGCAACAGGTCGTTCATCAGCCAGGTGTTGGCCGTGGCCGGTACGCCATTGACCGAGTTCAACGCGACCATCACACCGCCGGCACCGGCGTCGATGGCGGCGCGGTACGGCGGCAGGTAGTCCTGGTACATCTTGACCGGGCTCATGTCGACCACGTTGTAGTCGCGCCCGCCCTCGACCGCGCCGTACAAGGCAAAGTGCTTGACGCTGGCCATGATGCTGTCGGCTGCGTTCGCGCCGCTGCCCTGGAAGGCCTTGACCATCACGCCGGCAATACGCGACACCAGGTAGGTGTCTTCACCGAAGCCTTCGGAGGTACGGCCCCAACGTGGGTCACGGGAGATGTCGACCATGGGCGCGAAGGTGATGTCGAGGCTGTCGGCCGCGGCTTCTTTGGCGGCGATGCGCCCGGACAGGCCAATGGCGTCCATGTCCCAGCTCGACGCCAGGGCCAGCGGGATCGGGAAAATGGTGCGGTGGCCGTGGATCACGTCGTAGGCGAAGAACATCGGGATCTTCAGGCGGCTGCGCATAGCCGCGTCCTGCATCGGACGGTTTTCCGGGCGGGTGATCGAGTTGAATGTGCCGCCGATGTTGCCCGCCGCGATTTCCTTGCGGATCATCTCCCGGGGCATTTCCGGGCCGATGCTGATCAGGCGCAACTGGCCGATTTTTTCATCGAGGGTCATTTGCTTCATCAGGTTGCTGACGAAGGCGTCCTTGTTTTCCAGGGGTGCGGGCGTCGTAGCGGCCAATACGTTATGACTGGCCAGGCTGACAAGCAGGCCCAGCAAACACAGCTTCTTCATGAATGTTTTTCTCAAGGGCTCAAACGGCGATACACACGCCGGCCAGCCAAAATTTAGGGAGCGACTATTGTTGTTCGGGTGCTGCTTGAAAAAACGACAGCCGAAACCCGCAGGCGTTTTCACGCAGGGCCTCTTTTTAGCCCATTGGCCCGTTGCAATCCAGAGGCGCGGCCGATTATGCCCCAAGAGCCGGTCGAGAGGGTCGCCGGTTGGTTTTTCCATGAAACAAGCAAGGGAGCGTCACTCAGATGAATCTACGAAAGTCCTACCGGTCGAGCCTGCAAGTTGCTGCGTTGCTGATGCTGGCCACGTTTCTGAGCGCCTGCGGCATCAACAACATCCCGACGCTCGATGAGCAGGCCAAGGCCGCCTGGGGTCAGGTACAGAATCAGTATCAGCGTCGCGCCGACCTTATTCCCAACCTGGTGGAAACCGTCAAGGGCTACGCCGCCCATGAGAAGGAAACCCTGACTGCCGTGATCGAGGCCAGGGCCAAGGCCACTTCGATCCAGGTGGACGCCTCGACCCTGGATAACCCGGAAAAGCTCAAGCAGTACCAGCAGGCCCAGGATCAGCTCAGCGGCGCCTTGAGTCGATTGATGGTGGTGTCCGAGCGTTACCCGGACCTCAAGGCCAACCAGAACTTCCTCGCCCTGCAATCGCAGCTTGAAGGTACCGAAAACCGCATCAGTGTTGCCCGGCGCGATTTCATCCTGGCGGTGCAGAAGTACAACACCGAGATTCGCACATTCCCCGGTCGCCTGTGGCACAGCGTGATGTACAGCAACCTGCCGGTGCGCGAGACCTTCGAGGCCACCCCGGGTTCGGAAAAGGCCCCTGAGGTCAAATTCTGAACCAACAGCTAATCAAGGAGCTGCCGCAGGGGGCGAAACCAGTGCACAGACGAGGTTGCCAATGCGAGCGTTGAAGATAGGCCTGGTGCTGTTGCTCTGGGCATTTACCCTGGCGGCCCGGGCCGAGCTGGTCTTCCCGGCGCTGACCGGGCGAGTGGTGGACAACGCCCAAATGATCGAGCCATCGGTGCGCGAGCAGCTGACTCAACAGTTACAGGCCCATGAAGCGGCCACCGGTGAGCAACTGGTGGTGGTCACGGTGCCGGACTTGCAAGGTAGCGACATCGCCGACTTCGGTTATCAACTCGGCCGGCACTGGGGCATCGGGCAGAAGGACAAGAACAACGGCGCACTGCTGATCATTGCCCGTGACGAGCGAAAATTGCGCATCGAGGTCGGTTATGGCCTGGAAGATCGCCTGACCGATGCCCAGAGTTCAGTGATCATCCATCAGGTCATCACCCCGGCATTCAAGGCAGGTCAATACGGCAAAGGCATCAGCGACGGGGTGGCGGCGATGCTGGTGGTATTGGGTGGCAACTCCCTGGATGAGCCGTCGACTGTCTACGAGTCCAGCGGTGATCCAGGTGACGATTTCATTTCACGCCATCCCGGCCTGTTCGTGTTTTTGCTGCTGCTGTTCATCCTGACCGTTTTTGTTGGCCAGATGCTCGGTATTCTTCCTGCCGGCCGCGGCGGTTCCGGTGGTTCCGGCGGCGGGTTTGGTGGTGGAGGTTTCGGCGGCGGCGGGGGAGGCGGTGGTTTCAGTGGTGGCGGGGGCAGTTTCGGGGGCGGTGGTTCGTCGGGCGGCTGGTGATGAAAAACAATAGCGCACAGGCATTTTCAAGACATGGCATTACTCACTGAACACGAGCAACGCAAAGTGGCCGAGGCCATCACCCGGGTCGAGCGCGATACCGACGCGGAACTGGTGACCGTACTGGCGGCCCGGGCCGACGACTATGCGTACATCCCGCTGCTGTGGGCCAGCCTCCTGGCGCTGGTAGTGCCAGGTGTCGTGCATTACCTGACGGGCTGGCTGACCCTGCACAGCTTGCTGTTGGTGCAGTGGGTCAGCTTCATCGTGCTGTGCCTGGTGTTTCGCTTGCCGAAAATCACCACCCATCTTGTCCCGCGTTCGGTGCGTCACTGGCGCGCTTCCAATCTCGCGCGTCGGCAATTCCTCGAGCAGAACCTGCACCATACGAAAGGCAGCACTGGCATGCTGATTTTCGTCTGTGAAGCCGAGCGCTATGTGGAAATTCTGGTGGATGAGGGCATCTCCAGTCGCCTGGACAACAAAAACTGGGACGAAATCGTCGCGGCGTTCACCCGGCAAGTGCGCCAGGGGCAGACATTGCAGGGCTTTGTCAGCTGCATCGAGGCATGCGGCGAGTTGCTCAAGGTGCATGTGCCGGTCACGCACGCGCGCAACGAGTTGCCCAATCGCCTGGTAGTGCTTGGGTAGGCAATTTCAGCGAATCTTTTGTAGCATTCGCTGGGACAACCCCCGCCGATTGTCCGGGCTCGGGCTTGTCTGCAACATCTCTCTCCAACAGCGAACGCTCTGCTACGGGCGTTCTGACGAGAGGGATAGCCTATGTCAAAGCATCAAACAATCGACGCTTCAGATGATGCCCCCGGCAATGCGGACACGCTGCCGGCGCAGCTGACCGCAAAAGAGACACAAACCTTGATGTGGTGTTCCAAGGGCAAAACTTCCTGGGAGATTGCCCGGATCCAGAATTGCTCGGAGTCCACGGTCAATTTCCATTTCTCCAATATCCGTCGCAAATTCGCCGTCAGGTCTCGCAGCGCGGCGTTGCTCAAAGCCATCGAGTCGGGAGCCATAAGCGTGGATCTCACGGAATCGCGAGGTACCGATGAGCCTGACTGATTCGGCCTACAACAGTATCAGCGGTCTCTTGTTGGGGCTGGGTATCGCGACACTACCCTCGATTGATGGCGAGGTCCTGTTCGGTGCATCGCTCGGGGCGTGGTTGGTAACCACAACCCGTAGCAATTTCAAGGCGTGGCAGCGTATCGGCTCCTGGTTGATGTCGGCGAGCGTAGGTTACCTCTTCACTCCGGTCGCTCAGCCGCTGGCTCCATTCCTGACGGCAGGGGTAACGGCATTTCTCTGTGCGCTCGTGGTTATTCCCATCAGCATCAAGCTGATGCAATGGATGGACGGTGCCGCCCTGGGTGACATCATTCGACATTTGAGAGGGCGAGGATGATGGGCAATCAAGCGTTTGCACTTGTCTTCATCACCGCTATTGCTCACTTGTTGAGTGCGTTCAGGTTGGCCTGTTATCAGCGCGACGAATTGCGTCATTGTTGGCGGGACAGGTTGCTGACCAGCCTGTGCGGAGGACTTTTTTGTGTTGCCGGCATGGATGTACTTCTGACATCTGTGCCGGTAAGTCCATGGCATTCAGTAGTGAGCATTTTGTTGTGCGTACTGATTATTCGAAATGACGGAAACATTGCTGTGCTGTGGCGTGCCCCGAAGTAACGTAATTCAGTTTAAATATGACTTCATATTTCTTTCGACTGTTTAAGTGTCGACAGAATTGATGCCATTTCTGACAGTTGCCGCTCCATGTCACGCAAGCGCCGTTTTTCCTCCAGAACATTTTGAATGGCACAGCGATCGTCTTCATCGAGCAATCGCCACATCGCGAGAATTGTGTTTTCTCGAGTTGCACTTTCCTGACTGTCCTCGACTGACTGGGCAGCAACAGGGCGCAAAACAGGGCCTTCACCGAGTAGCAGCCAGTCAAGAGAAACACCACGCGCTTGCGCAATGTCTACGCATAATGAGTATGGCGTGCTATCCCGACCTTTCCAGCTACTGAGGGTCTGTGGGCTGATCTGTAGCGCAGAGGATAAAGATGCGTCGCTTTTTGTGCCAGTAATTTGCTTTAAACGCGCCAAGACAGCTTGTGATTTTTTGCTACGCAATTTGAGCCTCTTCCTTTTGACATATGCTTTTTGAGTGCCTAACGTATGCGTAATGAGTACTTTTTTTCTTATGAGTAATCAATCATCAACTATGAGTCAGAAGAATACGATGTTGAAACTTCCTAATGGTAGCAGGGTGATTTCCTACGAGTTTGGTTCTTGCCTGACAGCTCTCTGCCCATTGCACTTGCGCTTGTCCGGCAAGCGTCATTCGCAAGGGCTGACCCTGTCGATCAACGCGTCAAGCAGTATTGCGTTTGATAATGTCGATTACCACCAGATCACCCGCAGGCACCCGGCATGAGCACTTACAAAATGGTGTGTCCGCACTGCCTGAGCCGGATGCGTATTCGAACCAGCGAAGGTCGCCATATTTTTCTTCGGGTGGCCTATTTGCAATGCACGTCGGAGCCTTGCGGCTGGTCGGTGCGCGCCGAGTTCGAAATGACCCATGAACTGTCTCCCAGTGGAATGCCCAACCCGGCCGTGCATTTACCCTGCGCCGGGCCAGACTTGCGACGTGCCGCCCGGCCTGTCAGCGAGTCATCGACTGATACGCAACAGGAGTCGTGAACATGATGGAGGTCGATGAAGGTCTGGAGATGAACGAGGACATGCTGGCCATGGCTCAGACATTTCTGGCTCGTCACGAGAGCGACGCTCTGCTCGATGACCAGGTGTTGTTCTGTCGTGCCGTAAAGCATTTGCAGAGTGTCGATGTACCCCTGCATGTCGCGGAAAGGCTGGTCAGCCATGCCTATGGAGTTCTCAAGTCAAGCAATGACCGTCGGCGTCTGGACGTCGCCGCGAGCTCTGAAACCGTTGCCGTGGTGACGGATCCGGTCAACGGACTTACCTGGGCGGTGCCAGTCGGTTTGATCGTCAAATACGTGATCAACTCGCCGAGCAATCGTAAACTTCGACTGGTAGAGCAGTGAAGTTTCAGCGCCTTTCTCAGGTCTTGGCCAGAGGCGCCAGGACCTGCCCAAAAATATCCCCGTGCCCAAAACTCCCGTCCAGCCTAAAATACCCGGCAATTCCTGATGCGCATTGCCCGAGGCCGTTTCTCCATGTCCGTTATCGCCACACCCGCCAGCCTCGCGCCGGATCACCACAGCCAGTTCATCGGCCTGCTGCAGTCGAGCCTTGAGCAACAGGCCTTCATTAAACTGGTGCTGGCCAAATACGTCGGTGATGAAGCGGATCTGCAGCGGATCATCATCAAGCCGGTGATCGTCAAGGCGCAGCCCTGCCTATCTTTCGTCTACCGCTACAAGACCCGCGACATTACCAAGAACCTGGCGCTGGCCGAAGGTGTGGCGAGCATTGCCGCGCTGTTGCCAGCGTCGTTCAAAAATGCGCATTTACTGGCGCTGACCGATGAAGCCCAGCTCGAATACAGCAAAAAGGGCAAGTCATCGCTATTCAAGAGCAAACCCCAGCAATTGCGTGAGGTGCCGTCAGCCGAACATAACCGCGAGAAAAACCGCTTTCTCGACCTGACCCGGCCGTTTCTGGCTGACCTTGGCGTGACCAACAAGCAGCATGAGCTGATCCCGGCCATGTCGCGCAAATGGAAACAGATCAACAAGTTCATCGAAGTCTTCAGCCATGCGCTGACCTCGTCGCCCCTGGCGCTGGACAAACCGGTACGCGTGGCGGACTTCGGTTCAGGCAAGGGTTACCTGACCTTCGCCATTCACGACTACCTGCGCAATACCCTGAAAGCCGAGGGTGAAGTGACCGGTGTCGAGCTGCGTGAAGATATGGTCACTCTCTGTAATGGTGCCGCCGCCAGGCTTGAGCATCCAGGGTTGGTGTTCAAGTGTGGCGACGTGCGCAGCGTGGCACCCAGCGAGCTGGAAGTGATGATCGCCCTGCACGCCTGCGATATTGCCACCGATTACGCGATTCACACCGGCATTCGTTCCGGCGCTTCGATCATCATGTGCTCACCGTGCTGCCACAAACAGATTCGCCTGCAGATACAGAGCCCGGCGTTGCTCAAGCCCATGCTGCAATACGGTTTGCACCTGGGGCAGCAGGCGGAGATGGTCACTGACAGTTTGCGTGCATTGTTCCTCGAAGCGTGCGGCTATGAGACCAAGGTGTTCGAGTTCATCTCGCTCGATCACACCAACAAGAACAAGATGATCCTGGCGGTCAAGCGCGCCGAGCCAGTGGACCCGGCTCAGCTGCTGGTGAAGATTGAGCAGTTGAAGGCGTTCTACCACATCAGCGAGCACTGCCTGGAAACCCTGCTGCGTTCCGACGGTTACCTGTGATTTTGTGGGAGCGAGCCTGCTCGCGATGGTGGCGGCACATTCAGCATAAATGTTGAATGTTATGGCCCCTTCGCGAGCAGGCTCACTCCCACATGGGGTTTGACCGCCGTCTTGCGCCCAAGCATCACCGTCACAATCACCCCGCCAGCAAACAGCCAGGTAATCGGCTCGACGTGTTCGCCAAAGAACAACGCTGAAAAGGCAATGGTGAAGAAGATCTGCAGCAACTGGATCTGACTGACCCGGGCAATGCCGCCCATGGCCAGCCCGGCATACCAGGCGAAGAAACCAATGAACTGTGAAAACAGCGAGACGTAACCAAAGGCCCACCAGGTCCTGTTGGAAATTTCGCCCTGATGTTGCAGGGCCAGATACACCACGGGTCCGATCAGCAGTGGAGTCGACAGTACCAGCGCCCAGCAGATTACCTGCCAGCCGCCCATTTCCTTGGCCAGCCGACCGCCTTCGGCATAGCCCAGGCCGCCCACCGCAATGGCACCGAGCATTAGCAAATCACCGGCTTGAATGCTGCCGGCACCGCTGATCAGCGCATAGCCAAGTACCAGTGCACTGCCGAGGGCGGCGCAGGCCCAGAAGGCTTTCGATGGACGTTCGTGGGACAGCCAGGCGGCATACAGCGCCACGCACAGCGGCTGCAATCCATTGACCAGTGCACCATGGGAAGCCGGCAAGGTTTGCATGGCCCAGGCTGACAACACCGGGAAGCCGAGTATCACCCCGGCAATCACCAGGGTCAGGCCCTTGATCTGCTTCCATGTGGGCCATTTTTCCCGTCGCCACAGCAATAGCAGCGCTGCCGGAATTGCAGCGAACAGCGCCCGGCCCAGGCCATTGAGTAATGGATGGAGTTCCTGCACGACAATCCGCGTGAAGGGCAGGGTGAGGCTGAAGATCACAACACCAAGCAGGCCGAGGGCCATGCCGGTGTTTTCGCGCGAGGACATGATGGCAACCAGAATCGCAGGGGGAGAGATGTCGTCATCTAGCCATAAACCCGGGGCTTTGGCGCGTACAGCTGGCTACAGAAATATCCGTACAGTTTGAGGCTACCGTTCCTATGGCTGGCGCAAAACCTGTGAGCGTGGCTTGCCCGCGAAGAACGATAACGCGGTCCATCAGGTAGTAGCCGGTTGTTACCCACCCCGCCGGATAAGGACTACCTTGAATACTCTTGCAGCCCACGCAATTCCCAGAGGAGTCCTCCCCATGGCGGCGAAAAAAATTCTCATGCTGGTCGGCGATTACGTTGAAGACTATGAAGTGATGGTACCGTTCCAGGCACTGTTGATGGTCGGCCATACGGTGCACGCCGTGTGCCCGGACAAAACCGCTGGTCAGACCGTGCGCACAGCGATCCATGACTTCGAAGGCGACCAGACTTACAGCGAAAAACCCGGTCACCTGTTTGCCCTGAACTTCGACTTTGCCAAGGTCAAGTCCGCCGACTACGACGCCGTGCTGATCCCGGGTGGTCGTGCGCCCGAGTACCTGCGACTCAACGAAAAGGTCCTGGAACTGGTGCGTGAGTTCGACAAGGCCGGCAAGCCGATAGCCGCCGTATGCCATGGCGCGCAATTGCTCGCGGCGGCGGGGATTCTGGAAGGCCGCGAATGCAGCGCCTATCCGGCCTGCGCACCGGAAGTTCGTCTGGCGGGCGGGACGTTTATCGACATCCCGGTGACGGACGGCCATGTTCAGGGCAATCTGGCCACGGCACCGGCCTGGCCTGCGCACCCGAACTGGCTAGCCGGCTTCCTCGGGTTGCTGGGCACCAAAATCACGCTGTAACGAGGGATCTGTCCATGTGCGAGCTGTACGTCAAAGCCGACCCGATCCTCTACGAATCGCGCTCTCGCTCGCTACGCATCCGCGGGGTGGTCACCACCCTGCGCCTGGAGAATCAGTTCTGGGACATCCTCAGCGAAATCGCCGAGGTCGACGGCATGAGCACCAACCAGTTGATCGCCAGGTTGTATGAAGAGGTGATGGATTATCGCGGTGAGGTGGTGAACTTCGCCTCGTTTCTACGGGTGAGTTGTACGCGCTATTTGAGTCAGCGGCGGGGGCAGGCACCTGGGCTTTCGGTGGTTCGCGCAGCGGCGAAGTAGGCAAGTTTGTGTGGTCTGTACCGGCCTCTTCGCGGGCTAGTCGAATCGGGGGATCACATCGAACCTGTGGGAGCGGCGGTGCGACGATTCGACTTGCCCGCGAAGAGGCCGGTACAGGCGACAAAAATCCTGGCCTGGTCTTTACTCTCAAGCGCGCAACTTCTCAATCGCCCAGGAGTAAGAGTATGTCCGGATGGTATGAAGTGAGTAAAAGCAGCAGTGGCCAGTTCAGGTTTGTCCTCAAGGCCGCCAACGCCGAAACCATTCTGACCAGCGAGCTGTACACCAGCCGCGCTGCCGCCGACAAAGGCATTGTCTCGGTCCAGGCCAACAGCCCGCTGGAAGAACGCTACGAGAAAAAAACCACCAAGGACGGCCATCCTTATTTCAATCTCAAGGCCGGCAACCACGAGATCGTCGGTAGCAGCGAGGCCTACTCCTCAGAAGCGGCCATGGACAAAGGCATAGCCAGTGTGAAGGCCAACGGACCGAGCAAGGTGATCAAGGACAAGACGCTGCCGGTGCTCTGACCCCACGCCCACAGCTCATATCCCATACACACCCTTGTGGGAGCGAGCCTGCTCGCTCCCACAAGGGCGCCCGGTACACTCGGGGTAACGAAGTTGGCAGCGGACCCCGCAGCACTACACTTCGACCGGGACCGTCAGTTTCGGGCTACCCAGCGCATGGGTCTTCGAATCAAAGAACCGCAACTCGATCCCGGTCCCCTCAAACACCTTCGCGTAATGCCGCTTCTGGTGCTGGATGAACGCCTTGCTGCGCGGATAAATCGAGATCGCGACGAGCTGCGGTTTCGCCATGCGCAAGGCATGGATGATGTGACTGTCCTGTTCGCCCAGCGCATGGCCGAAGATGCACAAGCCGTCACCGTGGCCAAGTAACTGGTCGTAGCAGAACGACAGGTAATCCGAACTGCGAATGGTCTTGAGCTTGTCGGTACTCGGGCCCTCATTGACGAACAATGGCACGTCGTCGAGGGTCTTGATCGTGTTGTTGATGGCGAAGCTACCCAGCAGCGTGCCCTCGGTCGACAGCAGCTTGCGCGCCGTGCCGTCCTGATTGCGCACCAGGTGCAGACCACCATGCAGATACAGCAGGCGGGTTTTGTCGGTGGCGGTGGCGCTCAGGTCAAAACCCGGTTCGGCACCCTGGAACAGGTCGGTGATCGCCTCGGGCCGGTGCTGCACCGCCCAGTAGTTGAGCAGGTCGTAGTTGGTGGTAAACACCGTGCGATATTGGCCCAGTTCCTGATTGATCGTCGCCAGCGTCAAAGGCACTACCAGCCGCCACGGGATGTGCACTGCATGCACAGTGTTGATCAGCGCTTCCTTGATCGCGTAATAGCGATTGCGTGGAGCCGCAGAGCTGACAGCCAGGGCCTTGTTGACCCTGCTGGTGGTTTTCAGCGCACCGAGGACCTGCTCGAAACTGCGTGTCTGCAGCGCATCGAACACGCTCAGTTCGGATTGGCTCAGGGGCTTTTCTTCGACCGTGCGAGCGTTCTCGAACAGCGAGTCGTAGCCGAAGTCGTCCCACACTGCGCGGCTGGCGCCGTTACCCACCAGCAAGCCGCTGAACGACGCGCTGCTGCGCAAGGCGTTCCAGTCTTCAAGTTGGGCATCGACATCCTGGAAATCGGTCATTGCGTTTTTCGTCTCACAGCAAAAGGTCCATGGGCGGCGACTTTATCACGAGCCGACGCCGGGACCACGGCACGGCTTGGGACGAAGAGCGGGGAGGGGATATGGCTCTGATGTCTGGATAACGATCAGAGCTTACCAAGCGCTGGGTGGAAGGCGCCGGATATGAAAAATTCGCAGCACTTGCAGCCGACCTTGGCGGACTCGATAGGGAATCAGATAGGGGCGGTCGGGCATTGCCCATTCTCTAGTACCAGGTATGCGCCCTTCGCGGCCCGTTGCTGGAAAGCGAGCCAGGTGATCGACGCTGGCGAGAACGGCCTGGACAAAGTCAGCGGCCGCTCCGGGATTCTCCATCGAGATGCAAGCGGCTTCGTCATCCAGGTTTTTTAATGCGGTACGCAGCCACTCAACGCGCATTGGTCGTCCACTTTTCAGCGACGGCATTGACCTCCTCGGCGCTCGCAAAATCTCCTTCATCGGCTTCGATCAATGCTTTCTGTAATTCCTCGATTTGCCAGGCTTCCCTTGCCAGGTACTCACGTAATGCATCTACGGCGAGAAACGATTTGCTGCGGCCTGTGGCTTTGGAAAGGCTGGCGAGCGTATTGGCAATTTCGTCTGGCAGGCGCAAGGACATGACGGACATGATGATCTCGATGTAGTGGTGTGTAATACAACATACTACAACGTATTAAGTGATGCTGTCAGCCGCTGGTCCGGGGTTTGGGCCAGCAGCCCGGAACTGGTGGCTGCACCGATGAAGTTTTCGGTGACCTGGCAGTCGCCACCCGAAGACCTGAGATAGACTGGCGCCCATTCATCCGTCAACCGAACAGGAGTTCCCATGACCCCGTCGCTATTAATGGCCGTACTCGCCTCAGGCTTCATCTACGGGATCACCCCGGGACCTGGTGTGCTGGCGGTGTTCGGGATTGGCGCAGCCCACGGGCGGCGGGCCGGGGCGGGGTTTCTCTGCGGGCATTTGCTGGGGGATGTGGTGTGGTGCAGCACTGCGCTGATCGCAATCGTTGGCGCGCGGGAAATCGGCAGCACGGCCTTCGATGTGCTTGGCCTGCTCAGCGGGCTCTATCTGTTCTGGCTCGGCTTGCGTGCAGTGCGCGCACGACGCAGCAGTGCCCAGACGCCACAAGGCCCGGCGCGGCAGCCGTTCTGGCACGGCATCCTGTTCGGCCTGACCAACCCGAAGGCATATCCCGTTGCAGTGGCGACCTTTACCGCGTTGCTGTCCAGCCGTGCGGAACTGCTGCATTGGTCGATGTTGCCATGGTTGATCGTACTGAGTTTTATTGGTGGCCTTTTGGCATACGCTATTCTCATCGGTATAGTCGGGGCGCGGCAGGTGCGCACCTTGTATCAACGCCATGAATTGGCTATCACCCGCCTGTGCGGGATAATGTTCATCGGTTTCGCCATCAATGCCCTGGTGCATGCCTTGCCGGGGTTGGTCAGCAACAAGGCTTGACGCTGATTCAGGATGCATCAGCGCAACCGTCAACGCATGGGCGTTTGCGCGGTCAGGGATGGATTGGGTCGCTGTACTGTCCGGAATCGCTCACTGCACCATGGCAATCAGAAACTCCGCGCCGCTGGCGAGCTACATCGACCTCCTGCTGGACGCCGTCTGTGCGGTGGACAAACAAGGTCGCTTCGTCTTTGTCAGTGCGGCCTGCGAACGCATTTTCGGTTACAGCCCTGACGAACTGGTGGGCCAGCCGATGATAGAGCTGGTGCACCCGGCCGATCGCCAGCGCACCCTGGACGCCGCTGGGGAAATCATGGGTGGCGAGCCCAAGTTCAATTTCGAGAACCGCTACCTGCGCAAGGATGGTCGGGTCGTGCACATCCTCTGGTCCGCACGCTGGTCGGAAGTCGATCAGTTGCGCATTGCGGTTGCCCGCGACATCACCGAGCGCAAGCAGGCCGAGTCAAGGCAGGTGGCGCTGTTTGCGATTTCCGAAGCGGCCCACGCGGCAGAGGATCTGCTGGCATTGTTCAAACGAATCCACATGATCATCGGTGAGTGGCTGCCAGCACTGAATTTTTCCGTGGCGCTGTATGACGAGCACTGCGCGCAGCTGAATTTCCCCTATCACGTCGATGACCACGAGCCACAACCGGAGCACCCGGGGTCCATCACCGGGCGACTGTGTGCCGAGGTCATCCGGCGCGGCCAGCCGATCCTGCTGACCCCGGACCAGGAACAATTGCCTGTGGGATTCGAAATGATCGTGACCGGCCATGAATCACCCTGTTGGCTGGGCGTGCCGCTCAATTCGCAAAACGGCACCATCGGCGCGCTGATCGTCAAAAGCATGCCGGGCGGCGAGCGCTACACCGAACAGGACAAAGAATTGCTGCAATATGTTTGCGCCCAGGTCGCCACTGCGATCGAGCGCCAGCAATTACACGCGCGTCTGCAGCACATGGCGCAATACGACCAACTGACCCAACTGCCCAACCGCGAACTGCTGCGTGACCGGCTCAATGCCTCGCTGGAAGTGGCGCGGGAGAACGGCGGGCGCATGGCGCTTCTGTACGTCGACCTCGACCGCTTCAAGCAAGTCAACGATACCCACGGCCATGCGGTCGGCGACCTGCTGCTGCAAGCAGTGGCCAACCGGCTCAAGGGCTGCGTACGCGAAACCGATACCGTGGCGCGCATTGGCGGCGATGAGTTCGTGGTGTTGCTGCACAGCATTCACGCCGCCGACGACACCGACATCGTGGTCGGGAAAATCCGTCAGGTTCTGGTCCAGCCCCTGCGGCTGGACGGGCACAGCCTGAATATCCAGCCGAGTATCGGCGTCGCCCGATACCCCGATCACGGCACCGAAGAAAAGCAGTTGTTCAGGCACGCCGACGAGGCCATGTATAGCGCTAAACGCGAACAGCACCTGCGACGGGTCTGAATCCAGGTCGCCGTTCGTCGCGGTGCGAAACTATTTTTCTAAACCTTTTGCATCGCGCAAATTCAGATTCTATGCGGGCGCAAGTTCGCCGCGATCATCAAAAAGAGGAAGAGAATCATGCCTAACTCAAGAAACTCGAACTCGGGAAATTTCGCCAACGATCGAACCAAGGCGTCTGAAGCAGGTCGCAAAGGTGGGAAAACTACCACCACGACTGTCGATAAAGAGCCTGCGAAACCCGATATGGGCCGCAAAGGTGGCCAAAAATCCAAGTAGTGGTGAACGTAGTTTTGATTGAGAAGCGGGGGCGAAAGCTCCCGTTTAAATTTACTCGAGGAGGGCGCGACCATGCACCGGATGGCCACCCGAATACGATGTACCAGTTTTGCCACGTTACTGGGCCTGTGTGCCAGCAGTGCCTTCGCCCAGTCCCCCGTCGAATTCATCGATGATGCCTCGGCCAAAGGCATCGCGGATATCGAAGCCAGTCGCCTGGCGCACCAGAAGTCCGAATCCAAAGAGGTGAAGGACTACACCATTGTCGTCATCAACGACCGCACCACCGCCAACCAGCACCTGGCGAAAATTGCCAGACAACTGGATTTGCCGGTGGCCCCACGGGAACAAGTGGTGGAAAAGGCCAAGACCCTGATGCCCGAAGTCATGGAAGGCTCGAACTTCGATCAGGCCTATGCGGCCAGCCAGGTCAAAACCACCCAGGAAGCCATCGAGCAGCTTGAGCAAACGGCGCAAACCACCGATGTGCCGCAGATCAAAGCCTTTGCCGAGGAAACCCTGCCAAAGTTGCAAAATCACCTGCAAATGGCCAAGGCACTCCAGGCCAGTCGTTGATCGTCAGCGGGTGGCCCGGGGGCCACCCGCAAATCGCGATCAGCAGTTATTCAGGTCCTGCTTGCCTTCTTCCTGGACAACCATGCCGCCCACGGAAACGGTCTGGCCTTCACCCAGTTTGCGATACTGCTTTCTCAAGGCTTCGAGCTGCTTGAGGTCAAGCGCTTCCAGCCCCAGCATCGCGTTCTGCGCCTCCTTGGTCACCCGCAGTAACTCGTCGACCTTCAAGTGCAAGATGTCGGTATCGCGGTTTTGCGTGTTCTGAATCAGGAACACCATCAGGAAGGTAATGATGGTGGTCGAGGTGTTGATGATCAGTTGCCAGGTATCGTTGAAATCAAATATCGGACCGCTCAGGCCCCATAGAAAAATCAACAGGATCGCCCCCAGGAACGTCTTGGGACTGCCAGCCCACAGGGCGAGTTTTTGTGCGACTTTTGCGAACTTCATGGCCGTGTTTCCTTATGAGAGGGCGCCTGAAATTCAGACACTGGCGGCGGGATGAAAATTCGACTGTTTGTTACTGACTGTTGCATGATCGCTTTCGAAACCTTTGGCGGTGCCCGTAACGGTATCGTAGCGGTCCGCTGACATGGCATCGAAAAGGAGAACGCAATGAGTTGGTCCGCCAGACAATACGTCGCTTTTGAAGATGAGCGCACCCGTCCCGCCCGCGACTTGCTGGCGGCCATCCCGGCCGCAGACGTGCGCTCGGCCATCGACATCGGTTGCGGCCCGGGTAACTCGACCGAGTTGCTGGTGGAGCGCTTTGCCAACGCCACGGTGCGCGGTCTGGACAGTTCCACCGACATGATCGAGGCCGCCCGCAAGCGTTTGCCGCAATTGCAGTTCGATATCGCAGACATCGACACCTGGAGCGACAGCGGCCCGTTCGACGTCATTTTCGCCAACGCGGTATTGCAGTGGGTACCCGATCACGCAACGTTGTTGCCTGCGCTGGTGAGCAAGCTTGCACCGGGCGGCAGCCTGGCGATCCAGATGCCGGACAACCTCAATCAGCCTTCCCATCGCTTGATGCGTGAGGTGGCGGCTGATGGCCATTGGGCCGCAAAACTGGCAAGCGCTACCGGGCAACGCACGGAAATGGCCGATGCCGCTGGCTACTATTCGATGCTGAAATCTCACTGCAGTCGAGTCGATGTATGGCGCACCACCTACCACCATCCGCTCGCCGACGGAGCCACGGGAGTGGTGGAGTGGTTCAAGGGCAGCGGCCTGCGGCCGTTTCTCGAGCCGCTGGATGAGGTGGAGCGGGCTGAGTATCTGAAACAGTATCAGGCGGCCATCGAGCGGGCTTATCCGGCACTGGCCGATGGCTCGGTGCTGTTGCCGTTTCCGCGGTTGTTCATCGTCGCGACCCGCTGATACCTGAAGGGGTAGGGCACGCCGAGCGTCGTCTGCCCCCTTGCCTCATCCATCAGCGCTGAACACTGAGCAACATCATCATGGGTCGCTCACGTTCTTCGGCCAGTGCCGGTTGCGCTGCTACCTCGGCATCCGTCGGTCCCCACTCGTCCACACGCAGGATGTTGAAGCCCGCGCCAATCAGCAGGTTGAGCAAGGTGCCGAGGGTCCGGTGCTGCTTGATCACGCCGTCCGCCAGCCAGTTGGTCACGCGCTCACCTTCCAGTTGATAGCTATCCACGGGCCAGCTCTTGCGGCCCTCGGTATCGATGATCCACCCAGGATTGCGCGGCGCCATGAAGATCGGATGCTCGATGGAGAACACGAAGCGCGAACCGGGCTTGAGGGCTGCGTGGATAGTCGTGAATAGCCTCGGCAAGTCCTTGATGTAATGCAGGGCCAAAGAGCTGTAGGCCAGGTCGAAACTGGCGGCCGGCAGATCGAGGTGCTCCATGTCCGCACGTTCGTAGCGCACGCTTGATGCCGAGGTGGTCTTGCGTGCCTGCTCCAGCATCTTTTGCGAAACGTCCAGGCCGAGTACGCTGCCGACGCCTTGCTCGCTGGACCAGCGACAGAACCAACCGTAGCCGCAGCCCAGATCCACGACCTTCAGGCCTTGCATGGGTGGCAACATCGCTCTGAGTGCAGGCCATTCGGGTGCTGCATCCAGGCCGCCGATGGAGCGGGCCATCTGGCTGTAGCCGTGGAAGAAATCGGGGTTGTCGTAGATGTTTTGAGTCATGCAAAAGTCCATGTTCCGGGAAACGAGGCAGGCCCGAACATAGTAGTGGATCAAGCCTTTGGCAGAGGTTCGTGCATGAGGTTAAGCCTTGGGCCTGAGTTACATTGGTGAAATGTGAAAATCATTGCTTAGTGGGCGCTTCTGATTTTTTGGCCTGCCAGGATCGTTTCATCCACGAACTGCGTTGTTAAATCACTCCATCGGGCGGTCACTCGTTCAGGGCGATTCAGTAGTGCCTCCTGATCTTCCGCAGCATGTGCATTGTGCACCGCAGGTTCGGGAGTCTGAGGAGCGCGTGTAGTTGCGTGAGTGGGAGCAATAGAGGGTTGAGCCATCGGTGACCTGTTAACTGTAACTGGTGGCGTGCTCAGGTTCGATCTTAGGAGTGATGAACGGGAAAGTGTAGAGGTATCGACAAGTGAAGCTACCGACGCACCCCGTAGGGTTACTCTTGCTGTTTCTGCTAATGCCCCCCTCAAGGCAAACGTCAAGCTGGCTGTCCCTGCTGCCACACTCGCAGCTGCCAGAACGGGGGAGGAAGTTGCAACCGCTGCCGTAGCGAAAAGCACGCCGGCTCCCCCCGACCCAAGCGCCAAAGCTCTCGCCCCGTTTAAATGAGCAAAGTTTTTCACTGAATTAGCTATGCCCATGAGCGAGAAATATCCACCTGCGGTCCCCGCAAGGTGAATCGCAATGGCCGGAACAGCGACGCGTCCTGTTGGATCGCGACGATTTATGGGGTCTGCGCCACAGTACATGTAGGGGTTTACTCCACCCGCCCCGAATGGGCTCAACCTGTCGGGACTGTGGAAACGCATCAGCGCCGGGTTATAGGCCCGATAGCCATTGCCCAGCATGTACCAGCTAGTACGAGATTCCCGCAACTCGCCATTGAAACCCAGCTGGGTCGAAACTGGGCGGCCAGCTGAGAGGTGCCCGTAGGTGGTGTATGTTATCGCGTGTGCGTCACCCTGACTCACTTCTGCCTGAACGGATTGACTCTGGTTGGTGGCGAGTAGAATCGTATGTCGGCTTTTTATCGATTTGGGTGACATCATAGGGTTTGCACCTACGTGTTAAAGAGGATGGTGTGGTTGTTTTACAGTAATTGCTCTGACGTCTGTACTAGCAGAACTGATAGTGCTGGGTCCTGTAGTGAGCTTTCCTGTTCGACATGTTTGGTCCAATCCACCAGATCCAGGCTCAAAAAACCGGCCATCACGACCGGTTTCTCGTATCTCTACACAACCCCCCGAGGGGCAGACGTGGCAGCTTGCGCCAGTAGAGCGAGCCACTCAGAAAAACCAGCTGCGATCATCTTCCAGTTTCTGGCTGCACTGCTTCAGTTGCGCCTGGTAGTTGCGCTATTGTTGTTCCACTTTGCGCGCCACTTGTATCAGCCAAGGCTTGCTGAGATGGGAGCCGCGACTATAGTCGCCACGACCTTCGTGGTAGGCCAGATACTGACTGCTCCTCGAACGCAGAGCGCACGGCCTCCACAACACGTTCTGCAATATGCTCATCTTCTAGCAGCGGATACGATTTCTTTAGTTTGCCGGACACTATCCAGCCGTTCTCCTTGATGGAGCGGATAATGCGGTTCGCGTCCTGGTCCGGCATTTCCACAACCTCTTTCAACTGCTCCTGAGCGCGCTGAAAAATCACCAATACTCTGGCTTCATCCGCCATTTCCTTTCGAATCGTATGTTCGACGACGCGAGCGGTGTACAGGACGTGTTCGGTCAGATCGGGATATCGCCAAGTGAAGCAGGCGTCCTCGTATTCATCGAAGATGAAGTTGCTGGGTGTCCCGTCCTCGTAGGTCACCAGTTCGCCGAACCGATAGGCCGTCGCGTAGCGTCGCATGAACGGTCGCGAAAACACTTCGAGTGTACGATCGTAGCCCGCCCTGAAGTCGATCGAGCTTGTGATGGTGGCTGATACCGGCAATATCGCACCGTCAGGCACTGCCTTATCCCGAATCAGGGTGTCGTTGATCAGGAACCGATGAATCCGGCCATTGCCATCGCGCATCGGATGGATGTACACGAAACCAAATGCCAACACGGCGGCACGTGCTATTGACTCCGCGCCACGGGTTGCGACCTCAAACTCGTTGAGCCCTGCCAATAGCCCGGCAAGATCCGCAGAATGAGGAGCAATGTAATGCACGATGTCCTCGCGCATTGTGGCCTGCCCCACAAACTCAGGAGAGCGACGTAATCCCAGTCCGATCGCGTCACGTCCCAGGATGCCGGCTTGCATGGACGTCAGGCTGTCGTTGCTCAACGGGTTTTCTATATGGCCGCAGTGTTGAGCAATAACATGGGCAAACCGCTGGATGCGGTCGGCCTGGTCGGCTTCCTTTTCGATGAGGAAGCTTGCGCGCGATTCCTTGAATGTCAGCCAACTGGCCGTACGCATCAGGATATCTGGGCCAAAGGTTTGGTCCAACTCATCCAATGCCTCGCGCAGATCAAATTGCAGAGCTTCCTGCACTGGCGCTGTTCGACGAACCACGGGGCAAAAACCAGCTGTGCCTGGCAGGTTGTTATTGATCCGCCAACGCCGCGTTCGCAGTGCCTCACGTCGAGTCAGGTAGTTTTGGGGAGAAAGTGCCTGAACATAAGCGCCATTGGTCACGTCAGGCACATCCAGGCGTTCGCCTGTCAGCCATTCATAAAAGAAGCCCGTGCGCCGGGCGTACTGTCCGAAAGGTTCACGTCGACACCAGTCCTCGATAGGCTGCGGGCCTATGGCCGCAAACAGGCGAGCAAAGAACTCAAGATGAATCTCTTCGTACTTGAGGCCGAACTCGAAATGACCTGCGAAATCGTCCGTGGGGCGATACCTTGGTGGATACCGGTTCTCCACCTTCCCGCCACTTTCACGACTGACTCGCACAGTGCCTATTATCGACTCAACGCGCAGTGGCTGTGCCAGAGCGATGTTGTGACGGTTCGCGAGGGTCTGAAAACCGACTTGCATTGACGAAATCCTTTATCGAGGCAAGAAAAAGGCTAACAAGAAAGCGATTTTATGGCAAAACGTTAATTTCTTCAGTGTAAAATCACTAATGCTGAAGGAAATTTGATACTAAATATGGTGTCTGCAAGAAAAACGTTAACAGGACCTAAGGTAGTCGGTATCCGGCGCCAGCGCTCGGTCACCGATCAGCGGAAGATGGACGAAAATGCGGACGGGGATTTTTGTCGAAGAGTCGCCAATTTAGCCAACGGTCTAATTCCAGCAAATCCAAACAAAAAAAGGCCTTCAAGACTAATGCCGATCAGTTAGGGACAATTCCTGAGGGAGTGAAACTTAGTGGCGGAACGCCGCATCGCCCCGTTGGGTCGCGAAGCGGCCCGAGAAAATGGGACTGCTGCGCAGTCCAGCGGGGGCAAGCCCCCTCGCCACAAAGGTTCGCTCCCATAAGGGTTGCGGTGTTTGATGCCTTAACTGATCAGCATTAGGCCTTCAAGACCGGTTTTATATCTCTACACATCCACCAGGGGGCAGCCCTTGAGCTTGCGCCCGTGGACGCGTTACTCAGAAAAACCAGCTGCGATCATTCTCCAGTTCCTGGCTGCACTGCTTCAACTGCGCCTGGTAGTTGCGTGATTGTTGTTCCACTTTGCGCGCCACTTGAATCAGCCAAGGCTTGCTGAGATGGGAGCCGCGACTATAGCCGCCACGACCTTCGTGGTAGGCCAGATACTGGTTGTAAGCGTCCCATTTGGAGATCCCGAGTTGGCGCTGGGTGCCGGTGGTGTACCAGCCGATGAACATGATCGCGTCATCGAAGTTGTCCCGTGAGCCGCCATTGCCGGTGCCGTCCTTGTACTCGCCCCACACAGGATCCTGCGCTTGTGCGTAGCCGTATGCGGAACTGACCCGGCCCCAGGGGATGACCCACAGCAGGTAGTCGCGAGGGGGGAGGGCATCGGAAACAAAACTGCTTTCCTGCTTCATGATCGCCATCGCCACAGGTAGAGGCGTGCCCCATGCCTTCTGCATGTCCAGGGAGTCTTCGTACCAGTCCGGGTATTCACGATAAATGTTGCAGAGGTTGTTCTGGTCTTTGGGTGGCGCCGTTGCGCAGCCCGTCAAAATCATCAGAAACAGCAAAAATATCCACGTTCGCCTTTGCTTCATTCATAACATCTCTGAAAGGAGTAGGGCGCCGTCAGTCCATGTATGCGGCTCCTGATTCCTATGGACCAAAGCACCGACAGCAATGTCTGATGCCTTCCTGATCGACCGGGTCACCCGATACGCAAGATGGGTTTGTAACGTCTTGCTACCGTTGAGCCAACACACTTGCGCTCAAAAAACCGGCCACTTGGGGCCCAGAGGTACATCACTGAAACAAAGTCATCCGCTCTGTTGCAACATCTTGAGCGCCGCCGAGGCGAGCGCCGGCGGAAAAGCACCCCGCAATGTCAGGGACTTCCACGCCCCAGGCGTGTTTTTCGTCGCCCATTGAAATCGCAATCGGGTAAAGCATGTTGATCGTCCTCCGAGGACTCGGTGCTTCGGGCCCGTCAGAGCAGCGCCGTTTCAATCGGCGCCGACATACCAGGATCGTCGATCCGGGTTCCCGCGCCGAGCTCGGCGAGGCGCCGTGCAATCTCGCTCGCCTGCCGCTGGGCGAGCGCCGCGCAGCCCTCGATATTGATCAATGCACGCCGTTCCACATCGAACACCAGGGCGATGGACCCCACCAGGCCCACAGGTGGCATCAGGATGGGAACGGCCAAGCCCATGGCGCCGGCCTCCAGTTCTTGTTCTGAGAGGTAGTACCCCCGCTTCCGTACGTCGGAGAAGTGGGCCTTCTGCGCAGGCCAGTCGGCACCCAGCCGTTGGAGGTCGGGGTCGTCCCTATGCTTTTCACAGATCTTGCGCAGGCGCGCCGGTGGCAGGAAGGCGAGCATGGCCTGCGACGGCGCGCCGCGAAACATTGGCATCGGATGTCCTCGCGCGAAGGCCTCACCCGCAGGGTAGCGGCCGACCTGCTGGTGCACATTGACTACTTCATCGTTGTACATGCGGCAAAGGAAGCTGGTGAATCCGGTTTCCTCGGAGAGGTGCTGCAGGGGATCGCGTGCCGCTTTGAGCAGCGGGTCCGACTGACGAATCCGGTAGTCCAGCATGATGATCCGCGCTCCCAGCGAGTAGTGGCCGGAGTAATTGGCCAGGAAGCCGGCCGTCGACAGTTCGCGCAGGTAGCGGAAAGCCGTGGGGCGAGACAGTTGAAGGCGCGCAGCGACCATCTCTGCTGTCAGCAGGGTATCGCTCTCGGAAAATAGATCCAGCACATCGGTCATTCGGACAAATTTGCTCATCGAGCGGGGGACTCCAGGGTGATTGCCGTCGGTCGTATGTAAAATCTCAATATTTGACACTTTACGTTATTTTCCTCATATTCTCCAAAACAACAACATAGAGGCTTAGCCCATGCCCAAGACTTTTGAACCCATCCGGCGCCTTCATCATTTTGCATGGCGATGCCGCGACGCAGAGGAAACCCGCGCCTTCTACGAGGACATCCTGGGCTTGCCGCTGACCCACGTCGTTCTTGCCGACAGCGTGCCCAGCACGGGGGAGAACTACCCCTTCGCGCATCTTTTCTTCAGTCTGTGCGATGGCTCTTCTATCGCTTTCTTTGACCTTGGCGACGACACGGCGGCGCAGCCTTCCCCCAACACTCCGGCCTGGGTCAACCATCTTGCCCTGAAGGTCGACTCGATGGGCGCCATGGAGCGGGTTCGACAGAAACTCGAAAGTGTCGGCATCGAGGTCCTCGGCATTACCGACCACGGATTCGTACGTTCGATCTACTTCTTCGACCCCAATGGCGTTCGCCTTGAGTTGACGATCGACATGTCGGATGAGCCAGTCTCTAATTCTGATATTGAAACAGCTCATGTGGAACTGAGCAAGTGGATGTCCGAAAAGGCCGCCCGGCGCGCCGTAACGGTCTGAGTTGCTGAAGGAGACGTCGGATGACTCAAGATATTGAACACCAGTGGGTGCATGTGGGCTACCCCGAGTCCAGCTTGGTCACGGAGAGCTACGGCTTCGTCGGCAGTCAAGGCGTCGTCAATCTGGAGGGAGTGCTGATCCGGCCACGCGAGGGCGGGCGCCATACCGTCTTCTTGATGATGCACCCCAGTTCCACGCTGCAGCTGTTGCCACTGCCGGGCGCCATGGCTCAAGCGGGTCACTCGGTGCTGTGCATGGGAAGCCGCTATGCCAAGAACGACACCGCGCTGATCTACGAAAAAGTTGCGCTGGACCTTGGCGCCTGCGTGCGTTATGCCAAAGAGGTCTTGGGCTACAAGAAGGTGATCCTGCTGGGCTGGTCCGGCGGCGGATCGCTGAGCCTGTTCTATCAGTCGCAGGCCCAGCAACCGACCATCACTCACACGCCTGCCGGCGATCCGGTTGACCTCACCGCAGCCCAGCTCTGGCCGGCGGACGGCTTGGTGCTGGAAGCGGCGCATCGTTCGCGAGCACGCTGCCTCGCCGACTGGATCGATCCTTCGGTACTCGACGAAGGCGACCCCACCCGCCGCGATCCGCGTCTGGACATCTACTCGTCAATCCAGCCGGTGCGCGCTCCTTACCCCGCTGACTGGCTCGCCGAGTACCGTGCGGCCCAGGTTGCCCGGATTCGGCGCATCACCGTGCGAGTGCGCGAAACCCTGGACGAACTGCGCCGCACGGGCGGGGCCGAAATGGAACGCGGCTTCGTGACCCATCGCACCATGGCCGACCCTCGCTTCCTCGATTTGCGCATCGATTCCAACGACCGGGCCCCCGGTTGCTACCTGGGCGTTCCGGAAACCGTTAACAGCGGACCGGTCGGCCTGGCGCGCTTCTCGATGCTGCGCTCCTGGTTGTCGCAATGGTCACTGGATGACTCGCAGGCCGACGGCGAAACCTGCGCCCGCGCAATAACTGTGCCGCTGCTGGCCATCGAACATGGTGGCGACGACGCCGTCCCGCAGCCCGACATGCGCCTGCTCTACGAGGCCTGCGCCAGCACCGACAAGCGCTTCGAGTTGCTGCCCGGTGCCAACCATTATTTCAAGGGTCAGCCGGAACACCTGAAAAAGGCTGTCGCCTTGATCGGCGGCTGGGCTGAACAGTACGAGAGGAGACTCCCATGACAACTCCACTTTCCGGTCTGCGCGTGATTGAAATGGGTACCCTGATTGCGGGTCCCTTTGCTGCCAAGACACTGGCGGATTTCGGTGCCGACGTCATCAAGATCGAACCGCCCGAAGGCGGAGATCCCTTGCGGACATGGCGCACGCCCGAGGGCGAGACTTCGGTGTGGTGGCATGTGCAGTCGCGCAACAAGCGCTCGCTGGCTCTGGACCTCAAGCACCCCGAGGGGCAAGCCCTGGTGCGTCGCCTGGCCATGGAGGCCGATGTGCTGATCGAGAATTTTCGACCAGGCACGCTGGAGGGCTGGGGGCTGGACTTCGAGACCCTCTCGCGGCTCAACCCACGCCTGATCATGCTGCGCATCTCCGGCTACGGACAGACCGGTCCGATGCGTGACCAGCCCGGCTTCGGTGTCATCGCAGAGGCGATGGGCGGCCTGCGCCACATTACCGGCGAGCCTGGCCGCGCACCGATACGGCCCGCCATCAGCATCGGTGATTCGCTGTCAGCCTTGCATGGCGTGATCGGCCTGCTGATGGCGCTCTACCACCGCGACGTGCGCGGCGGCCAGGGCCAAATGGTGGACGTCGCCCTCTACGAATCGGTATTCAACATGATGGAGGGCGCCATTCCCGAATTCGATCGCTTCGGCATGATGAGGGAACCGGCGGGTAGCGCGTTACCTGGTGTGGCCCCCACCAATGCCTACCCCTGCGCAGACGGGCAGTTCGTGCTGATCGCCGGCAATGGCGACAGCATTTACCGCCGGCTCATGGCGCTGGTTGGACGCAATGATCTTGGCGTGGCCCCGGAACTCGCTAGCAATCCGGGACGAGTCAAGGCCATGACTGTGATCGACGAAGCCATTGCAACATGGACCCGGCAGCATTCGCTGGTCGATGCACTGCAGGCGCTCGCAGATGCCAAGGTCCCCGCCGGCCGAGTGTTCACGGTGGCCGACATGATCGACCACCCGCAGTTCCTGGCGCGCGAAATGGTGCCCGAGGTCTCCCTCGCTGACGGCTCCACTTTGCGCGTCCCCGGCATCACCCCAAAGCTCAGTGCCACGCCGGGGCAGATCACGAGCATGGGCCCTGACCTCGGTCAGCACACCACCGAGGTCCTGCGCGCTGCAGGTGTATCGGAAGAAGACATCCATCGGCTGCGCGAGTCAGCAGTGATTGCTTGAGGAAAACGACCACATGAAGAATCTACAAATCCTGGGTATCTGCGGCAGCTTGCGGCGTCAGTCCTACAACCGTAGTGGCCTGCTCGCGGCGGCAGAGAACATGCCCTCGCATATGCGAATGGTCGAAGGCAGCCTGCGGGGCATTCCTGTATATGACGGCGATGTCGAGGAGCAGGGCATTCCGGCAGAAGTCCTGCGTCTGGCCGAAGAAATCCGGTGCGCCGACGCGCTGCTGATCGCCAGCCCCGAGTACAACTTTTCGATCAGCGGCACCCTCAAGAACGCGATCGACTGGCTGTCCCGCACGACGCCCCAGCCCTTCAAGAACAAGCCGGTGGCGCTGCTGTCGGTCACCCCCGGTCCTGTCGGCGGCGCGCGGCAGCAATACGAACTGCGCAAGGTCCTGGGCTGCCTGGAAGCCATCGTGCTGCCTCGTCCGGAGATCTTCATCGGTCTTTGCGCCCAGCGGTTCGACGCCGACGGCAGGCTCGTGGATGAAACGACCCGCGGGCTACTGGGCGCGCAGATGCACGCCTTGAACGAATGGATCACACAGGTCACCCCGCGCGATAGATAACTGCGATTCCCAAAACTGCGATCCCAATAACAACAATCCGGGACAAACCATGAACACATTCAGCAAAGCTATTCGAGCAGCCCTTGGCTGCACCCTCTTGGTGGCGCTGCCGGCCATGGCAGAGGACACCATCAAAATCGGCATGATCACCGACAAGGTCGGGCCGGCGAAACCGTATGCCGAGCCGGTCTCGGCCGGTGTCACCTTCGCGGTCAAGCAACTCAACGCCAAGGGGGGGCTGCTCGGCCGCCAGATCGAACTGCTGGTGGAGGACGACCAGGGCCGTCCGGACATTTCGGCCACCGCCGCGCGCAAGCTCGTGGATGCTGGCGCGGTGTTCATCCTGTCCAATTCGCTGACTCCGGCGACGCAACAAGTGCAGACTGTGACGGTGGAAACGAAGACGCCCCAGTTGGCCCCGAGCAATAGCGGCGACACCTTGACGACCCAGCTCAGCAATCCCAACTTCTGGCAGACCGGCCCGCTGGGGTCGACCCAGATCGCCACGCTGCTGTCCTATGCGGCCAACAAGAAGTACGTCAAGGTGGCCGTGGTGTCCGACAACACGGAGCTGAGCCAGCTCACCACCAAGTCATTCAAGGCCGGTCTCGAGAAGGCCGGCATGCAGGTCGTCGCCGAGGAGATGATCTCGCGCGGTACCACCACGGCCGAGCCGCAGATGCAGAAAGTGCGCGCAGCCAATCCGGAGGCCATCTTTCTCACTGGCTTCCTGACGCCTGAAAACGCCCTCATCCTGCGTGCCTATCGCCAGCTGGGCATGAAGTCCGCCTTGTTGGGTAACTTCAACTTCTCGACGCCGCAAACCGCCGCAGTGGCCAAGGGCTTGCTAGACGAGCTTGTCTTCGTCGATGCATTTGATCCCGCCAAGCCAGAAGTCGCCCGCTTCGTCGAATCGTTCAAGAAGGAAGTCGGCAACGAGCCCTACAACCTCAATGGCTACGGATACGACGGGATGATGCTGGTCGCCGACGCGATCCAGCGCGCCGGCAGTACCGACAAGGAAAAGGTGCGCCAGGCCATGCAGGCAACCAGGGACTATGTCGGCGTGATGGGTGCAACCGGTACCGGCTATGGCTTCGCCGACGACAAGCGAACCGGCTTCGATCCCAATGGCATGGTCGTGCGCGTCTACACCGGCGACAAGCAGGGGCCGGTCGTTCACACCGGTACCAAGTAAGCCCCCAGGCTACTGTAAGGAATCCTATGAACGACTTTCTGGAACTGCTTGTCAGCGCCGCCGCCAGCGGCTGCATATATGGTCTGGTGGCCCTGGCCTATCTGTTGATCAACCGGCCTACCGGCATCATCAATTTCGCGGTGGGTGAGTGGGCCATGGTGGCCGCCTTCGGGGCCTTCGTCGCGCTCTCGCTCATCGAGATACCCTATCCGCTGGCCATGGTCCTGGTGCTGCTGTTGATGCTGGTGATCGGCTGGCTCACCGAACGGCTGGCGGTGCGCCCGCTGGTGGAGAAAGGCGCGCCCCATGTGGCGCCCGTGCTTGCGCTGCTGGGCATGCTGGTGGTGTTTCGCGAGTTGATCTCCATCGGCTTCGGTGCCGATCCGCAACCGGTGCCGCCTGCGCTGGGCTTCGGACGATTCGAACTCGGGGTGCTCGCGGGTTCGTACCAGAGCTTCTTCATCATCGCGGCCACCGCACTGGTCTTCGTCGGCGTGTGGTACTTCTTCGAACGCACACTGACCGGCAAGTCCTTCGAGGCGGTAGCGATCGATCGTCGTGCCGCCGCGCTCATGGGCATTCGCCTCGGGCGCGTGACCGCCGCATCCTTCGCGGGTGGCGCGGCGGTTGCCGGGCTGGCTGGCATGTTGGTCTCACCCAACATTTCGGCCCACTACATGATGGGCATGCCGCTGGCGGTCCAAGGCTTCACCGCGTTGGTGATAGGCGGCGTCTGCCGCGTCGAAGGGGCTCTGCTGGGCGGACTCGTGCTGGCCCTGGTAGAGCAATTCACGGTGCGCTACGCCCCCATCCCGGCCGGCCTGGCAATGGGTGTCCCGCTGGTCCTGCTTATCCTCTTCCTACTGGTGCGCCCCACCGGATTGCTACAGGCCCGGGAGGCTCGTATATGAAATCCCTCGTACGCTACATCGTCGCCGCCCTCGTGCTATCTGGCCTGGCCTTTGTCCTGGGCAGCTATCAGATGGACGTGTACCGCAAGTTGCTGCTGTGGATCACGTTGGCCCTGAGCTACAACTTCCTGTTCGGCATCTGCGGTCAGGTTGCGTTCTCGCACATTGCCTTCTACGGCATCGGCGCCTACTCGGTGGTGATCTTCATCACCCAACTGGCCCTGCCTTTGCCGCTGGCTGTCATCGCCACGGTGGCGGTCTGCCTGGCGCTGGCGCTGATCGTCGCCATTCCGGCCACTCGCCTGGCCGGCTTCTACCTCTCGCTGGCCACGCTGGCCTTCGCTCAGCTATTCATCGTGGTGCTGAACGAAGGTGGAGCCGTGACCGGTGCCACTGGCGGCCTGACCAACTACAGCCTGCCAGCGATGTTCGGTGTCACCGTCACCGGCCCCTGGTATACGGTGGTGATCGTGTTGCTCCTGCTTGCAACCTTTGCCACGTTGTGGCGTCTGGACCGGTCCTGGTTTGGCCGTGCCTGCCGCGCAGCCCGTGACAACCCGGAAGCCGCCGTCGCCATGGGCGTGGACGTGCGCCGCACCAAGGTACTGGCCTACACCATCACCAGTGCGCTGGCCGGTGTGGCCGGGATGGTCTACGCCTTCGTGGATAACACCGTCAACCCGGCCATCTTCAGCCAGGAGGCCGTGTTCCAGTTGCTGTTCATGGTCGTCGTTGGCGGCGCCGGCCGGCCGGCCGGCGCCATCATCGGCACCACCGTGCTGTACCTCATGCCACTGCTGCTGTCGCCCCTGATCGGACATCATCATGCACTGGTGTTCGGTCTGTTCATGGTACTCGTCGTGATCTTCCAGCCGCGTGGCCTGATCGGCATTTGGGATCGTGTCGCAAGGCAATGTCGTCAAGGGCAAGGTCGCCAAGGGCAAGTACAACTTCGGAAGGTGCAGCCATGAGCGCCAACAATCCCCTCCTGCAGGTGCGCGGCCTGGGTCGGCGCTTCGGCGGCCTGCATGCGGTCGCCGACCTTGATCTTGACGTCTACCCGGGCGAAATCCTCGGTGTAATCGGGCCCAACGGGGCCGGCAAGAGCACCACTTTCTCAATGATCGCCGGGGCGCTGTCACCCACCAGCGGCGAGATCGTCTTTGATGGACAGCCCATGGGCAAGGTGCGTCCCCACGGCTTTGCGCCGCGCGGGATTGTGCGCACCTTTCAGCACAACAAGCCTTTCGAGAGCATGTCGGTACGCGAGAACGTGATGGTGGGCATGCACAGTCGTATGCCGTCGTCGCTCTGGCAGATCCTGGCAGGGACTGGTTCGTCCGCTCGTGCGGAGCGCCAAGCCGCGGCCAAAGCGGACTCCCTGATCGATTTCGTTGGCTTGTCGGAGTTTCGCGATGCCGACGTCGCCACACTGTCTTTCGGACAAGGCCGCCTGCTCGAGATCGCCCGCGCGCTGGCAGCGGAGCCCCGGCTGATGTTGTTCGATGAGCCCGCCGCCGGACTGACCGCTGCGGAGTGCCGCCGTCTGGAGGAGATCGTGCGCACGATTGCCAAACGCGGCATCTCGGTGTTGCTGATCGAGCACGACATGCGCTTCTTGATGTCCCTGGCGGACCGCGTGGCCGTACTGAACTTCGGGCGCAAGATCGCCGACGACACCGCAGCCGAGGTCCAGCGGCACCCGGAAGTGGTACAGGCCTACCTGGGCAACTTAAAGGATCTGCAGAATGCTTGAAATACGCAACCTCTCAGCAGGCTACGGCCACGGCCCGGTGATCGACGATCTCAGCCTCTCGATTGCGCGAGGCGAAACAGTTGCCGTGCTGGGCCCCAATGGCGCCGGGAAGTCCACGCTCGTCAACGCGCTGTCCGCAACCTTGCCGGTGCGCAAGGGCCAGGTCCTGCTCGAAGGATCTGATCTGGTAGCACTCACCAGCGATGCGATTGTGCGACGCGGTCTGGTGCAAGTGCCGGAAGGGCGACGCATGTTCGCGCCGATGTCGGTGCTGGACAACCTCATGCTCGGTTCCATCACGCTGCCCGGCGGCAAGCAGGCGGCCGAGGAGCAGTTGCAGCGGGTCTACGAACTGTTCCCCAGGTTGGCGGAGCGCCGCCATCAGGCGGCAGGCACCCTGTCCGGGGGCGAGCAGCAGATGGTGGCCATCGGCCGCGCGCTGATGTCGAAACCGCGGCTGCTGTTACTCGACGAACCCTTCCTTGGGATCGCGCCCCGGGTGGTCGAAGAGATTCTGCAGTCGTTGGAGGTGTTGCGCGGCGACGGTCTGACTCTGTTGCTGGTGGAGCAGAAGCTGGACATTGCACTGCCCTTCACGCAACGAGCCGTTGTACTGATCAAGGGCCGCATCGCCCTGGAGCAAACCAGTGCTGAGCTGGCGCGCCGCGACAACCTGGAAAGCCTTTACTTCGAGTTGGCCGACGAGGTCATGGCCTGACGCCGGCGCATCTGACCGCGCTGTCAACCGACTCCGAATGATCCGCTGCCCCCGCCGACGCCGACAGGTGTCGGACGGGCCTTTGCAACCTCCTAATGAGGAGCTGACTTCATGGAACGTCTTTTTATCACCGATGTGTGCATGCGCGACGGGCTGCAGAACCAGTGCGCCCAGGTGTCCACCGAGGCCAAGCTGGCGCTTGCGCAGCACCTCGTGGCAGCCGGCGTTGCCAGCGTGGAGGCGACGAGCTTTGTATCGCCCAAGGCTGTTCCCCAGATGGCCGATGCGGCCGACGTCGTTCTGGGTCTTCAGCAGCGCCTGCCGACACTCCGCACATCGGTCCTGGTGCCGAACCTCAAGGGGCTGCACCGAGCGCTGCAGGCGGGTTGCCGGGAAGTCGCGGTCGTCCTGTCGGCGACGGAGGAAATGAATCGCCGCAACATCAACATGAGCCTGACGCAGGCGCGCGAAGAGTCCGCGTTGGTGCTGCGCGAGGCGCGCGCGAGCGGGATCAAGACACGCGCCTATATCGCCGTGGCTTTCGACTGCCCGTTCGAGGGTGCCACGCCGCTTGACCGCGTGAAGGTACTGGCAGCCGAGATGTATGCGGCCGGTGCCGACGAGGTGGTGATCGCGGACACCATCGGGTCCGCGTTCCCCGCAGAGGTGCGTCGGCGCATGACCGAACTGGCGACCGTCGTACCGCTCGATCGCTTGTCGATTCACCTGCACGATACCCGCGGGATGGGCGTGGCCAATGCGTGGGCGGCAATCGAAGCCGGCGTGCGCCGCTTTGATGCCAGCGCCGGCGGCATCGGTGGCTGCCCGTTTGCGCCCGGCGCTGCCGGCAACCTCGCCACGGAGGACCTCGTCTTGCTGGCCGAGAACTCGGGCTTCGACACCGGCATCAACCCAGTCGCGCTGCTGAGCGCGATCGAGTTTGCCGAGTCCTTGCTCGGCCGAACGTTGGGCGGCCATTCGGCGCGCTGGCTGATCCGGCAGCGCGAGCGGGCCGCTCAAACCTCTACGGAGGGTATCGCGCGGGCTTAACGTACAAAATTCTCCGAATTCTGTGAGCTCCACTTAACCCACACAGGCTTGAAAGCTCTTCAACCACACCTTAGAGAACAATAAAAAAATGAACAGGTATCTATCTCTCGCCACCGCGGGACTGGTTTTGTGCGACCTCAATTTCGCCCAGGCAGGCTTCGTCGAAGACAGCAGCGCGACTTTGGCCACCCGTAACTTTTATTTGAATCGGGACTTTCGCCAAAGTGGCGCTCCCCAGGCCAAGGCCGAGGAATGGGCCCAAGGCTTCATCGCCCAATTTCAGTCTGGCTACACCGACGGCGCTGTGGGGTTCGGCTTCGACGCCTTGGGTACACTGGGCATAAAACTCGACTCCAGCCGAGATCGGCGTGGCACAGGCTTGCTAGCTTTCGGCCCGCAAAGCCACGAGCCAGTGGACGAATACAGCGCACTGGGCCCAACCGCAAAAATGCGCCTGTCCCAGACCCAGCTCAAAGTGGGAACCCTGATACCGACCCATCCGCTGGCGTACTACTCCGATACCCGATTGCTGCCCCAGACGTTCACTGGCGCCTACCTGACGTCGAAGGAAATCGACGACTTGACCTTCACCGCGGCGAGATTGACCGAAAGCAAGGACCGCAACTACTCGCACCGAGACGACATCAGCTTTGCCGGCCAGAGCAGCGATCATATGGACTTGCTCGGTGGTGACTATGCGTTTGGCAAAAACCTGACGCTGACTTACCACCACGGTGATCTACAGGACATCTATCGCCAGCAATACGCCGGGCTGGTTCATGTACTGCCGCTAGCAGAGGGAGTGAGCCTGCGTTCCGACCTGCGTTATTTCGACAGCAATGACATCGGCGCCAGCAAAGCCGGAAAAATTGATAACCGCAACTTCAACGGCATGTTCACCCTGTCGGTCGGGGCGCATCGAATCGGCGCCGCATTCCAGAGTCTGTCAGGCGACAGCGCATTCCCCTACATCGACACCAGCATGCCCTATTTGGTAAACCTGGTTACCTACAACTCCTTCTCCAGGGCCAATGAAAAATCGTGGCAACTACGCCATGATTATGACTTCGCAGCCCTCGGAATCCCGGGCCTGACGCTCATGAACCGTTATGTGAAAGGCGACGACATTCGCACCAGTGCGGTACGCGATGGCACTGAGTGGGAGCGCGATACCGACCTCAGCTATGTCTTCCAGAGTGGAATGCTCGAAGGCGTGAACCTGCGCTGGCGCAACGTCACCTTCCGGTCCGGCAATGGCTTGACTCAGAAGATCGATGAGAATCGCCTGATCGCTGGTTACACCTGGAAATTGTGGTGAGTCCGGTGAGCCAGAATCTGCCGGTTTGTGTCTTGTTGTGGGGAGGGCAACTATGACCCAGTCATGCGCAACTGATGTATGCGCCCTGATAGAGGGACGCAAACTGTCGAGATTCCAATTGCGTGATGGTCTGTGTGTCGGTGTTGGCGTGCTCAAGCAAACAATAGTTGCTGGTTACGTGTAAGACAAAAAAAGGGCTTGTATCACTACAAGCCCTTTTTTATGTGGTCCCGGTGTCGGGAGTTGACCCTGTGCGACTCACCGCCAAGCAGGGAGGGCCGCTAAAGAAAAAGCCATTGCGCAGAAAACCCAAGCGACCCTGGTCGAGACGGGCACTGCGCGGGAATTTTTCGTGCTGCGCGACGCAGAGGCCTGGCATCTGAAACTGCACCTCGGCGCCAAGTGGCTGACCATCACTCGGACACCATTGAGATGTAATATTCCTGGCTCGTCGGTTACTTGAAGAAGTCGCTCATATCTGTGGGTGCTGACGCCGAATTAACCCGTTGGCCGAGATGTCACTGACCCAGTTTTATTCTTCGCGAACCATTGCCTATTGCTGGATTTCTGCCTACCTGGGGTGGGGCAGTCTTACGGCGGCACCTAGGTCAATTCGGCGTCAGCGTCTACATCCGTACCTCCTATGGCGCCGACCTGACCATGGACTGCCTGATGAACCCAGCAAGCGCGCGTTTCAACCTTCGCCGGATTCATCCGTGAATCACAGCGTCCTGACCTACGCGCAAGTGCGGATGTTGGAGCGCAAGGCCGGCTCCGCAGCAGGTGGCGTGTCGATGCATTTTCTTAAAGTCGCTGCTTCGGGCCAGCGGGCCCGGCTGATCTTCGTCGATAAGGAGATACCAGCATGATGAACAACTGCTTGTCGCATCCCATTCAAGTAAATATCCAGCAAGAGCCTGTTGATGCGGGGGATTTGAGATGGAATGTACTTTCACCCTGAAGTACCAACTGCCGTCTGACGACAACGATATGGATGCGATTATGGATCGCTTGGCGGTAGAAGGCTGTGATGATGCATTGGTCGGAGTCGGACAGCCAAGCCGCCTGGCGTTGGAATTTGTCCGTTAAGCACCCTCTGCACATGACGCTATAGCGGGCGCCATAGAAGACGTGCGCCGAGCTGTACCTAACGCCCGCTTGATCGAGGCAGCTCTAGCTCCATCACTTATTACAGGCGGCCTTCCGTGAGTGCGTCAAGGAAGGGCATTGCGACTGTCTCATTTCTCCTGGGCGTTACACAGCTGTCCGCTATCCCAGGCTTGAGAGAGCTCGTCTATTCGATCCGCAATCTGAGGCGTTTTTGATAGGACAAGGCAGCGCGTGTTGCCGACAAATTCTTCTATTAAGTACACAGCGTCGCCGACATCCAGTTCGAGCTCCTGTAATGCCTCATCGGGAATTCGAATCGCACCGTCACCATCCCATTCTTCGATCATGATTTTCATAGGTGGCTTTCTCACGTGTAGTCTCCATTGCTCTGAGTCGCCAATCCACCGCGACCGTTACAAAAGATGGCTCTATGGCCATGCCTCTGAACGGTCAGACTTGCTCCGAAAAAACTCGCGCAGGTGCTCGATAAAGAACGACACTTTAGCCGATAGATTGAGCCGCTCCAGATACACCGCATAGATATCCGCAGACGGTGTTTCGTAATCACTCAGCACCTCTACCAAACGCCCAGAGCGCAAGTGTCCCGCGAGGTTCCACTCAGCGCGCATGAGAATGCCATGCCCCTCAAGCGCCCAGTTGAGTGCGACCTCACCATCGTTGGTGCTGAGGCTGCCCCCGACCTTGACTGATTCGGTCAACTTGCCTCGGTTAAACCGCCAACTCCCAAAAGCCGCATCGTTCTGGCGCAGCACAATGCAAGAGTGCTGCGCCAAGTCTTTGGGTTTTTCGGGATAACCGAAGGCTTCCAGATAAGCCGGCGTCGCGCACAGTCGACGCCGATTCGTTGCAATCTTGCGTGCAATCAAGCGCGAATCGGGTAACTCGCCAAACCGGATGGCTACGTCGATGGCGTCATCCGGCAGATGTATCGGGCGGTCGGTCAGGTGCAGTTGTACCTCGATATCCGAATAGCGCTTAGCGAACGAGGAGATTGCCGGCCCGACGTGCGTGCGGCCAAACCCCAGAGGCGCATTGACCCGCAGCAGCCCTTTGGGTTCGGCACGGCTACTGGAGACTTGGCGCTCCATTTCATCGATCTCGCTGAGGATCCGCTGCGCGTTCACCAAATAGAGCTCGCCCTCCGCTGTGAGGCTGATGCTCCGGGTGGTGCGGTTCAGTAAGCGCACGCCAAGTCGGCGCTCCAGGAGGCTCAGTCGTTTGGAGACCGCCGGTGGTGTCAGATTCATCTCGCGGGCGGTGGCTGCCAAGCTTCCGGTTCTCATCAGAAGGGTAAAAAAAGCCAGCTCCGAAATTGGACTCATAATTAACTCAAAGTAAATAATGAAGTGAATTCCAGTGTATTACACCTTTTTTAAAAAACCATTAATTTATATGGGTGATTACCTAAGACACACCTGCGCTCTCTACTGCCCTAGCTACTACTTAGCTATTGATAGAGCCCGCAGATGCCAACAAAAAAATCCGACTCACAAAAATAATGCGGAGATAAATGGCTATGCGATACCTAGGGAAGCTCTACGTCCAGGTTTTGATCGGCGTCACTGTCGGCATCCTGCTCGGTGTTTTCTGGCCCCATATTGGCATCGACCTCAAACCGCTGGGCGATGCCTTCATCAAACTAATCAAAATGGTTTTCGCACCGATCATTTTTGCCACAGTGGTGCTCGGCATCGCAAGAATGGAGAACATGAAGGAGCTCGGCAGGGTTGGGATGCGAGCGCTGATCTACTTCGAAATCCTGTCTACCTTCGCCCTGGTGCTTGGCCTGATTGTGGTAAACCTTGTAAAACCAGGCGAGGGAATGAACGTCGATGCGGCTACGCTCGACATTGCGAGCATTTCTACCTACACCTCGGCGGCAACAAATTCGGGCGGTTTCATCGACTTCCTGATGAATGTAATTCCAGCCAGCATTACTGATGCCTTCGCCAAGAACCAAATATTGCCGATCCTGCTGTTCTCAACACTCTTCGGCATCGCGCTTTCGCACCTTGGCCCACGCGGTAAACCCGTAGTCGATGTGCTTGAAGCCTTTTCCCATGGCATGTTCCACATCGTCGGCATGATCATGCGAGTCGCTCCGTTGGCTGCATGTGGCGCGATGGCCTTCACCGTCGGCAAGTACGGTCTAGGCTCCATCGTTTCGCTCGGTAAATTGATGGCGACCATGTACATCACCTGCTTCCTGTTCGTGGTGATCATTCTCGGTTTCATCTCGCGCTTGTCCGGCTTTAGTCTTTGGAAGTTTCTCAAGTACATAAAGGAAGAACTGTTCACCGTACTGGGCACCAGTTCCTCAGAGTCGGTGGTACCGCAGTTGATGACCAAGCTTGAGAGAGTTGGTGTATCCAAGCCGGTAGTAGGCCTGGTTATCCCGTCCGGCTTGACCTTCAACCCTGATGGTCAGTGCATCTACTACACCATGGCGGCCATTTTCATTGCTCAGGCTACCAACACGCCATTAACTCTAATGGATCAGTTGATCGTTCTGGGCGTCCTGTTGCTGACTTCCAAGGGGTCGGCGGGTGTTACCGGTTCGGGCTTTATCACCCTGGCGGCGACTCTGGCAACAATGGACAACATTCCGGTAGCAGGCATGGTGCTTCTGCTGGGCGTCGACCGCTTCATGTCCGAAGCACGGGCCGTCACCAACACCATCGGTAACGCAGTCGGCACCATGGCAATCGCCAAGTGGGTTGGTGCTCTCGATAAGAAAAGAGTGGACTTCGTATTAGACGGCGGAATCGTGCCTGAGCAGAACCAGGTACAGGAAGCATCGCCGCTTAATATTTCGAGTCCAGTCAAATCAGCCTTGTGATGCAGTTAGGAGAGTAATCGTGGATAAAGAAGCAGCTGTTGAATCGCTAACCGACGTGATGGCGAAGTTCACCGCGTACATCGGCAAGCGCTTGCCAAAGGACGTAAAAGAGAAGACGGCGAAGTTGCGGGCAGCGGAAACTAATCCGTTGGCCATTGCTGTCTACGACTCGATGGCTGACAACCAGGAGTACGCCGACAAGCTGAATCGTCCCAGCTGCCAGGACACTGGTGTGATTCAGTATTTCATCTCTGCTGGAGCCCAGTTCCCACTACTGAGTGACCTGGAGGGCATCCTGGAGAATGCGACAAAGGAGGCGACTATTAAGGGCCCACTGCGTCATAACGCAGTGGAGACCTTTATCGAGAAAAACACCGGTACCAATACTGGTTCGAAGATTCCATGGCTGGACTGGCAAATCATTCCTGACGCCGACCACGCGATCATTGATGTGTACATGGCTGGCGGCGGTTGCACCTTGCCAGGCTCGGCCAAGGTTCTGATGCCCGGCCAAGGCTATGAAGGCGTGACCGAGTTCGTCTTCGATGTGATCACCTCGCGGGGTATCAATGCTTGCCCACCACTTTTGGTCGGCGTGGGCGTGTCCACCTCGGTGGAAACCGCCGCGCGTCTATCTAAACTGGCGATCCTGCGTCCAGTGGACTCCAGCCATCCGAACGAAAGCGCTGCGATGATGGAAAAGCTGCTGGAGGATGGCCTCAATGAAATCGGTATTGGCCCGCAGGGTCTGACCGGCAACAGTAGCGTAATGGGGGTAAACATCGAGTCTTCGGCGCGCCACCCTTCGACCATCGGTGTGGCCGTATCCACCGGATGCTGGGCCCACCGTCGCGGCAAGATCCGAATCAACGCTGACTTGTCCTACGACATCCTCTCCCATGAAGGAGTAGTTCTGTGAAGAAGATACTGAATACGCCAATCAAGGACGAGGATCTGGCTGGCCTGAACGTTGGTGATGTGGTTTACCTGACCGGCCAGTTGGTGACCTGCCGTGACGTCGCGCACCGCCGCTTGATCGAGCTCAAGCGCGAGTTGCCGGTAGATCTGCGTGGTGGGGCGATCTTCCACGCGGGGCCAATTGTTCGCAAAAAAGACGATGGCAGTTTCGAGATGGTCTCCATCGGCCCGACCACCAGCATGCGGATGGAGAAGTTCGAGAAAGAGTTTATTGAGCAAACCGGCGTAAAGTTGATCGTTGGTAAGGGCGGGATGGGGCCGGAAACGACCACAGGCTGCCTGGAGAACAAAGCGGTGCATGCTGTTTTCCCTGGCGGGTGCGCGGTACTGGCGGCGACTCAGGTCGAGGAAATTGTTCGAGCGGAATGGCAAGACCTTGGCATGCCGGAGACACTATGGGTGAACCGAGTACGTGAATTCGGCCCGCTGATCATCTCCATCGATACCAAGGGCAACAATTTGTTTGAGCAAAACAAACTGCGCTTCAACGAACGTAAAGGCGCGGTGATCGAGAGGATCAACAGTCAGGTGCGCTTCATTAAGTGAATCGGTTGCTAGGCCATAGCGATCACGCTATGGCCTAGCACTCGCCCTACAGTTTGCACCGCCGTCGCAACGACGAGCGCATTGCCCTCCAGGTAGTTGCACGGCGCACCTCAATGTAAACTACAGAGATTGCCATGCATAAAACCAGTCCTCACGAACTGCGTAAAATTTTCCGTGCCCTCCTTGCCGGCCAGAAGTCATTCACTACAGCCTCCGTCTTCGATCCTCTGTCAGCCCGTATCGCTGCCGATCTTGGCTTTGAGGTCGGTATCCTTGGCGGTTCGGTTGCCTCGCTGCATGTGCTCGGTGCCCCCGATATCGCGCTGATCACGTTGAGCGAATTTGTGGAGCAGGCAAGGCGTATCGGTCGGGTCGCCCAGCTGCCAGTGATTGCCGATGCCGATCATGGTTACGGCAACGCCCTTAACGTCATGCGTACTGTAACGGAGCTGGAGCGCGTCGGCATTGCTGCATTGACCTTGGAAGATACTCTCCTGCCAGCTCCATTCGGAGGCCCAGCCTTTTCTCTTATTAGCATCGAGGAAGGCATCGGCAAACTGCGAGCCGCTCAGCGAGCTCGTCAAGATGCTGAATTGGCCTTGATCGCTCGTACCCACGCCAGCGCGCAACCGCTCACCGAAGTCATCAAACGTATTGGGGCCTATCAAGATGCGGGTGCTGATGGAATTTGTCTGGTTGGTGTGCGGGACTTCGAGCATCTTGAAGCGATTGCCGACGGTTTGCGGATACCGCTGATGCTGGTTACCTACGGCAATGCCGCATTGCGCGACCAGCAACGCCTCAGCCAACTTGGCGTGCGCATTGTGGTGGACGGGCATGCTGCTTGTTTTGCTGCGATCAAAGCAACCTACGATAGCTTACGGGCACAGCGTGAGATTGCCGACAAGGACAATCTGACTCCCTCGGAGTTGTCCCACCGATACACTTCTCCGAATGAATACATCACTTGGGCAGGAGAATTTATGAGCGTGACGGGATAACCATTCATTCCGTTTGCGTGAGGCTCGTCAAGCTTGGGAAGTGGGAGGAGTGCCTAGTCTGTCGCGCAAAAATTGAATGAATTGCTGAGTCTACGCTGCGAGCAGTCACGCTTCAGCTACAGCATAGACGGGTACACTTTCGTCCTCCCAAGGAGGGTATCCGCCGACAATCCACGATTTAGCGTGCAACTGTTCGAGCAGATCATGTCCCTAAGTACATGGTAGGTCGTGTTCAAATCCATCTGCGCTCGATTCATTGCGTGCCCATAGCTAAGCTGCGGTATGAAGTGGCGTCAACGGGGTGGTCGATCCTTCGGGCCTTAAGGCCCGGCTCATCAATTAGCCAAGCATTTCCTTCACGATGGAAGCCACATTTCTCGCATCGTCTATCCCTCGGTGGTAGGTGCCCTGCCAGGCCAAGCCCATGGCCTCTACTGTTTGCTTCAGTCCCTTCGGCTGATTGTCGTAGAGCCCTTTATGCCATTTCCTCACATTGAAGTGCTGCAGACCGGAGAGCAGGGAAGGGCACGCAGCTAATCCTGCATCGCGCTCCAGCTGCCTTGCATCGTAGTCACCCCAAGATGCCCAAGCAGCATCTGTATGCCGGGCAATAAACGCTGCTAGCTCTTGGCCAACCTCCTGATAGGTTCGGGCGCCGTCCACGTCTGCTTGTTGGATGGAGGTGAGTTTTTTGCAGAAAGCGGTCAGGGTAGGGGTGATCTGAGGCCGAACGAAACGCTGGAACTCATCGACGATCTCAAGCGATTCCAAATCGATTACTACCAGGCCAATTTCAATCGTTTCACATCTGATCGGGAACGACTGCGAGGGGTCTTGGTGATTCCGACTCATCCACCTCGTCACAGGTTGCCTCAAGGTCTACGCAGTAAAGGTAGCGGTAGGGCGCGAGGAGGTTTTGGATGGATTGAAGGTGAAGAAGCTTTGCTTGAATGCTCATGACATGGATGTCCTAGCTTTGATCTGTCCAAGGTACATCGACACGTGCATACAGCCACGCTCTGACGGAGTTGTTAGAGGGCGTGCTGCTTCAGTTCCGGCGCAGGATAGGTGATTTGTTGGGCTTCGGAGCTAAAGCTTCTTTGGCTATCGCTCCTTCGGGCTTAAGCCCGGCTCGACCTCACGTCTTCACGTTAAAGCCTACCGCACCGCTCGGCTATCATTTAAGTGCCCAATCGCGTAGGTATCCTCATGGCTAGTGCCACTGTGAATTCTAAATCCCTGTCCAGGTACGGGCTGCTCTAGGACTGCAACCAGGGGATGAAATCGAATTCATCGACCTAAGGAATGGTCAGTTCGCCATCGTGGCTGCGACTTGCTCCGTTAAGCGACTGAAAGGCTTGATCCGTAAGCCGAAGGTCATCGTGAGCATCGATGACATGAATGCAGTATTTGCGCTGAAGGAGTAAATGCTCGTCGATTGCGGTTCACAAGGAGAAAGGCTTGCTAGGTTTGTCTCACGCTTCCTTCCAACGCAGCTTCTGAGACCGGTTGTTGCTGTCGCGTATTCGTGCTTTAAGCCCGGAACTTCGAGTGACTGCTTTACTTCACCTCGGCGTTACTAGGCTGTCCGCCAGTCCAGGCATCAGTGAGCTCGTCTATTCGATCCGCAATCTGAGGCGTTTTTGATAGGACAAGGCAGCGCGTGTTGCCGACAAATTCTTCTATTAAGTACACAGCGTCGCCGACATCCAGTTCGAGCTCCTGCAATGCCTCATCGGGAATTCGAATCGCACCGTCACCATCCCATTCTTCGATCATGATTTTCATAGGTGGCTTTGTCACGTGTAGTCTCCATTGTTTCTGAGTCAACGTCAGGTGGGCTTACCGGTCGGCTGGTTATTAGTACTGATGCGCAAAGGGGTGCCCGACCTGATCAGGTCGGGCGAGGTGAATCAGTATTCCCAGAACATCCGTTGCAGTTCTTTGCTGTCCTGAGTCTTGGTCAGAGCAACCATCGCCAGGATGCGGGCTTTTTGCGGGTTCAGGTCATGGGCAACGACCCAGTCGTATTTGTCATCAGGCTGCTCTGCGTTACGCAGTACAAAACCACCGGCATTGACGTGGGAAGAACGAATGATCTGTACGCCGTCCTTACGCAACGCCTGCAAGGATGGGACGACGCGCGAAGAGACCGAGCCATTGCCAGTGCCAGCATGGATGATGGCTTTAGCGCCAGATTGAGCCAGGGCCTTGTAAGCGGTGTCGCTGACATTGCCATAGGAGTAAGCAATTTCGACGTCAGGCAGGCTCTTGATGGTTTTGATGTCGAATTCAGAGTCCATGGTGTGACGCTTGGCTGGCAGGCGGAACCAATAGGATTTGCCTTCGACCACCATACCCAGCGGGCCCCAGGCGCTTTTGAAGGCTTCAGTCTTGATGTTGATCATCTTGCTCACATCACGACCCGACTGAATCTCGTCGTTCATGGTGACCAGTACACCTTTGCCATGCGCATCTTTGCTGCTGGCGACCGCAACGGCGTTGTACAGGTTCAGCATACCGTCGGCAGACATGGCGGTGCCTGGGCGCATCGAGCCAACGACCACGATTGGCTTGTCGGTTTTTTCCACCAGGTTAAGGAAGTATGCGGTCTCTTCCAGGGTGTCGGTACCGTGAGTAATCACGATGCCATCGACGTCTTTGCTGTCGGCCAGTTCCGCGACGCGGCGACCCAGTTGCAGCAGGTTTTCGTTGGTGATGCTTTCCGACGCGATTTGCATGACTTGTTCGCCACGCACATTGGCCAATTGACTCAGCTCGGGCACGCCAGCAATCAACTGATCGATACCCACTTTGGCCGCTTGATAAGTGGCGCTGTTGGCGGCGCTGGCCCCAGCCCCGGCGATAGTCCCGCCGGTAGCGAGGATCACAACGTTAGCCAGTTTTTGTTTGGTTTCGACTTCTTTTGCTTGAAGTGCGGTAGGGAGTAGCAGCAGGAGGGCCAAGGCGCCCGGAACAAAGGTATTGAAAGCAGATTTCATTATTTTTCTCTCTAGTTGTAATGACGATGCTGATGCAGGTTCATCTAGAAACACCCCGGGCAGATCTGAATGCCGTGGGAGCTTGGAGGAGAGCAGGATCTGTACCAGCTGCACTTTGTCTGGATAATTATTGTAACTATTTGATATATAACAATTTATTATAAGATTTTGTTTCGCAATACAGATCGACGTCCGGTTTTCCGACGATGTGGAGGCTTTGTGTTCGGCAGTCCGAAAATGATCACGATAAAAACCGCTTGGCCCTACGAAAGTGGGAGAAGGCTGGCAGGGCTCGCCAATGCGCCGGAAGAGGTGCAGAAGGAGCATCAGGCGGCGCTGAAAGCTTTGGAAAAAACGCGCTGGCGAGCTCGATCAGGAGCTTCAGTTCATCGAACGTTGCCTTGCGAGCGATGCCCAGCGCGTGCAGGCCAGGGAGCAATCCAGTCAGGTGCCGCCCCCGTAGGTACCGTTAACGGCTTAACTTGATTTCGAAATCGGACAGCCGAACCCGTCGAGGATTTCACCCGAGTTCTGACCGACCTCACTCCCTCTCCATCATCCAGTCACTCACATGCATGATCAATGGCTAATCTGACCCTGGCTGGCAAGGTGGCACAACGAGTGTGTAGGTATTTATTGAAGGGCTGCTGAGTGAGGCCGGTCTGCCTAGGCGTCAGAGTGGCCGGCATCGCTAGTGCACCAATTTTTTTGGCTTTTGAGGGAGTTGGGCGTGGGGGGATGCGAGTTGATTTGGCGGCTGGAAAGTGGGGGGGGCGGCTGGAAGGCCCGGAAATACTGGGGGAGGTGGAGCGGGTAGAGGGAATCGAACCCTCAACTAAAGCTTGGGAAGCTTTCGTTTTGCCACTAAACTATACCCGCTTTTTGCGTCAGTCTTTACTCACCAAAACGGGCTGTCCAATAAGAACCCTCATCAGCTTGGGAAGCTGGAGTAATGCCATTATACGACACCCGCTCAGAGCGGTGACTTTGTACCAGATGTGCGCGGGGAAATGAAGTTTTTCTTTACGCCAGATAGCTTTAGCGCAGGCGAAACAAGACACGGACCGCGTGGCGGTCGTTCGCGGGCAAGCTTCGCTCCTGCAGCAATGGGTTCATTACTGTAGAGCGAAGCTTGCTCGCGATGAGTCTGTTTCAGAATGCCAGTGCATGTTGGTCCTGGACGTAGTGGTACCGCGGTCGGCTTTCGTGCAGGGCCGGTTTCAGGAAGCCGATCAGTGCGTTGCGGCTGTCTCGGCAGGCGGCTTTATGTTCCATGTCGAGAAAGTGGCCGGTGGCCTCAAGGGTGGTGAAGGTGGCTTGCTGTACGTGGTTGGCGAACAACCGGGCGCCATCGGCGGCGGTGTATTCGTCCCATTCGCCGTTCATGAACAGTACCGGCACGTTGATTTTCTGCGCAGCCTTGAAGAAGCACTGACGATCGCTGTGCAACAGGTCGCTGATGTGGAAATGCATCTGCCCGTATTCATGTTCGGCCAGGGAACTGACGTGCCGATAATTGAAGCGCTTGAACAACGTCGGCAGGTGTTTGCCGATGGTGCTGTTCACCAGATTGCCGACCCGGTCGCCGTCCCGGCTGCCGAGGTAGTCGACGCCGCGTTCGAGGTAGTCGAGCATGTGCGCGTTGATCTCCGGAGAGAACGAGCTGATCACGGCCTTTTCGATGCGTCGTGGCCGTTGCGACAACGCGACCAGTGTCGCGGCGCCGCCCCAGGAAAATGACAGCACGTGTTCGGCCCCGAAGTGGTCGATCAGCTCCAGGAGAATTTGCCCTTCGATTTCCTTGGTGAGCATTTTTTCATGCAGGTTGTGCGCCTTGGACTTGCCCGCGTAGGGCTGGTCGTAGCAGACCACATTGAACTGCGGATGAAGGTTTTTCACGGTTTGTGCAAACGACGCAGTCGTGGCCATCGAGCCGTTGACCAGAATGATGGTCTTCTCTGCGGCGTCTGCGCGATAGAACTCCGTGTAAACCCGATACTGACCTTGTATATCCAGCACAGCGATTTCTGGCCTCATGTCATATGACTCCTGGCAAGCGGGTATGCGCGCAAATGAGATTGCACGAGCTTTGTGACAGGTAGGCATACGCCTGGAATTTGAGGGGCCCATGTCGATCCATTGCAGTCCGGTCGACGGGTATTGTTATTGGCGGGCAGTTTGCCGGTACCACGCGGAACCTTGGGTTCCAACCGACAAAAAGTTTCTTAGAAGTATGGGGTGACTCGTCGGTCACATTTCGGCCGACGTCCTGATTCAAGCAGGGGTCACATCAATGTGCAAGTGCCTTTGGTAAATTGTTGGACAACTTCTGCTCAGCGGTAGGCTGCTTAGATCAATTCGATCTCTTGAGCGGTCAGCGGGCGGTATTCGCCCGGTTTCAACGCATCGTCGAGGACTAGCGGGCCCATGCGTTCGCGGTGCAGGCGCAGCACTTTGTTGTCGAAGTGGCCGAACATTCGCTTCACCTGATGGTAGCGGCCTTCGACGATGCTCAGGCGTGCGGACCTGGCGGCGAGCAACTCCAACTCGGCGGGTTGGGTGGTGAGGTCTTCGAAAGCGAAGTACAACCCTTGGCTGAACGTGATGGCGTATTCGGGGCCGATGTCCTGTTCGGTTTCGACGTAGTAGACCTTGGGCAGCTTGGTCTGGGGTTGGGTCAGGCGGCGTGACCAGCTGCCGTCGTTGGTGATCAGCATCAGGCCGGTGGTGTTGAAGTCCAGGCGACCGGCGATGTGCAGTTCGTGCTTGTCCGGCTCATGGATCAGATCGAGCACGGTCGGGTGCTGCGGGTCGCGGGTGGCGCTGACGCATCCGGCGGGCTTGTGCAGCATGAAGTGGCGCAGGGGCTTGCCGACCTGCAGCACATCGCCGTCGACTTCGACGCGGCTGAACTCGCGGACTTCACTGTGCGGATCGCTGACGATTTCTCCGTCAACCCGCACGCGCTTTTCCACCAGCAACAGGCGCACCTGCTTGCGGTTGAAGCACGGCAGATTGCTGAGGAAGCGGTCAACGCGCATGACTAAGGGCCGGTGAAGAAAGGGCCGCGCATCTTACTTCAATGGCTGGGTCGCTGCTTGCAACTGCGCCTCGACCTCGGCGCAGCGCGGGCACAGGCAGGCCGCGTTGCGCAGTTCGGCGGGCAGCGCCTGGAGCACTGCCGGGTCGATGCTGACGCCGTAGCACCAGCAGGCCCGATCAGCGGTTCGCGGGTCCGCCAGGGCGCAATCGTTGGATGCACCGCAGGCCGGGCAGAGGTCAGGCTGGTTCATAAGTAGTGTGAGGCATTTCCACGCAGGTTCGATTGCGGCCGCTTTGCTTGGCCCGATACATCCCATGATCCGCCCGCGACAGCAGGCTGTGCAAGGTGTCATCGGGCTGCAGGGCGGTGAGGCCGATGCTGACGGTGACTTGCATCATGTGTTCGTTGTACGCATAACGCTGATGCGCCACGTATTGGCGGATTTTCTCGGCGATCTCGTGGCCGGTCTCGGCGTCGGTATCCTTGAGCAGGACGATGAATTCTTCACCGCCCCAGCGGCAGACGATGTCGCAGTGGCGCAGGCAACTCTGCAGGTCGCGGGCAAAACCGCTCAGCACCTGATCACCGGCCAGGTGACCGTAGGTGTCGTTCAGGGCCTTGAAGTGGTCCAGATCGAGCAGCAGCGCGGTCAGTGGGTTCAGTTCACGTTGGGCTTCGTGAATGGCCTGCACGGCCAGCAGGTCGAAACCGCGCCGGTTGGGCAGCTCGGTCAGGCTGTCGAGCGTCGCCTGGGCCTGGATCCTGTCCTGAAAGCGTTTGATCACGCGATTGAGCAAAACCATCACGACCAGCGTGACCACCAGGCAAATCAGCAGGTTGAGGTACAGCGACTGACGAATGTCATTGAGTGCGCCGTCTTCGCGCTTGTCGACGAACAGGTACCAGTTCAGTTCCGGGATGAACCGTACGTTGAGGAAATGCCCTTGACCCTGGACGGAGTATTCATAGCTGCCGATGTGGGGTTTGGGTAACTGGCTGACGAGGTCCTTCATGCTCGACAGTTGGCTGAGTTTCTGGCCGATCTGTGCGCCCTGCGGGCCACCCTCGGCACCGGTGAGTACCAGGCGCGCGAAGTTGTCGACGAAGTACACGCTGCGCTGGTAGCGCTGCTGGTACTTGTCGATCAGCTTGATTACCGCATCGACTGTCAGGCCAACACCCGCCGCACCGATGAAACGGTTGTTGTAGTCGTAGACCTTGTAGTTGATGAAGAAGGTCAGGTTGTCCTTGTTGGCGAGGTCCGGATCGAGGTTGATCTCGTAAGGATCGTTCATGTCTCGCACGCGAAAGTACCAGGCGTCGCGAGGCTCCGTGGCCTTGACCTGCTTGAGCACGCCCTTGGCGTGGTAGTAGGTCAGGCTGGTGTTGGAGACGAAGAACGCGGTGTAGGCGCCGTAGTGGGTCATGACCTCGTTGAGGTAACGGGTCATCTGGTCGGAGTCTTTTTCACCGTTGACAACCCAGTCACGCATGAAGGTGTCGCGGGACATCATCGAGGAAATGAGGATGGGCCTGACGAGGTCTTTCTGGATTTCCGAATAGACCGTGTCCGATGTCAGCGGCAGCTCAGTGTTGACGATGTTGTCGCGGATCGACGCCCGCGAGGCGTAGTAGCTGAGGAGGGAGGTCGCGAGAAACCCGGCGCCCAGCAGCGCGACCAGCGTGAGTACCAACCAGCGTTGAGCATACAGAGGCGAGCGGGGCGGCATGACAATTCCATTGGCAGAGGACCGATGGCTAGCATTCTAGTGGCACTTTGCCGAAATAACTGCTGCATTTGTTGGGGGAATGGGGGGTGATAGAAGGTGATTGACCGAACATTGTGGTGTCAGACAGGGCCAACCCCCTCACCCCAGCCCTCTCCCCAGAGGGGAGAGGGGGAAAGGGAGCCGATCTTTGTTGTTTTCAAGTGATGCGTTCGACGCGTTTTCCGGGATCAATGCAATTCGAAAATCGCCTGGCTCATTCCCCTCTCCCCACGAGGGGAAAGGGAGCCGATCTTTGTTGTTCTCAAGTGATGCGTTCGACGCGTTTTCCGGGATCAATGCAATTCGAAAATCGCCTGGCTCATTCCCCTCTCCCCACGAGGGGAAAGGGAGCCGATCTTTGTTGTTCTCAAGTGATGCGTTCGACGCGTTTTCCGGGATCAATGCAATTCGAAAATCGCCTGGCTCATTCCCCTCTCCCCACGGGGGAAAGGGGGCCGATCTTTGTTGTTCTCAAGTGATGCGTTGGACGCGTTTTCCGGGATCAATGCAATTCGAAATCGCCTGGCTCATTCCCCTCTCCCTACGGGGGAAAGGGGGCCGATCTCTGTTGTCTTCAAGTGATGAGTTCGACCCGGTTTCCGGGATCATTGCGATTCGACAGTCGCCTCGGTCAGTCCCCTCTCCTCCGGGAGAGGGTTAGGGTGAGGGCGGCGATCCCGGATCAGCCCCGAGTTTCCAGATACGCCCGCCACCCTCCCAAATGACTGATATCCACCGCCCCCTCCAACCCGTACGTCTCACAAATGAACCCGCTCTCCCAGCGTCCATCCGCCAGTTGCACCTTGCCCAACCCCAGCGGTGCCGGAATCCCGGTCAGGAATGAACCCAGTTCGCTGCTCGGCAGTTCCCAGACTTCCACCGCAATCGCCACGCCACCTTCCTTGACGCGGACCATGCCCGGCCGAAACGGCGGGCCTCCTGCCAGGGCGTACAGTTGGTAGTCCGGTGAGCTGCACGTTGTTTCAACCAGGCGGGCGCCACGCTGTTTGAGCTGCCAGTTCAAGGCCAGCCCATCCAGATGCGCACCGCAGACCACCAAGCGCGCCCGGTCATTGCGCGCGACGGTGGTCGGGGCGCTCGTGGTCGCGCTTTGCTGGCGCTGCAAGGCATCCGCCACGCCCAACAGATATTGATCGGTAAATGCCCGGCCAAACAGCGTCACACCCCACGGCAAGCCGTTGTCCATGAACCCGCTGGGCACGGCGACGGCGGCGTAGTCGAGCAGGTTCATGAAGTTGGTGTAGTAACCTAGTTGCGAGTTGCGCAGCACCGGTTCGGCTTCCAGTTCAGCCAGGGTGACCGGGCGGCCGATGGTCGGGGTGAGGACGCAATCGAGGCCGTCCAGCGCTTTGTCGCACAGGGCCTTGAGCGCTTGCAGGCGATATTGGGCGCGGAAGGTTTGCACGCCGCTGACCGCCGGGGCCTTGGCCAACACCGCGCGAATCACCGGCAGCACAGCCTCGGGATTTTGCTCCATCAACTCGCCGGCCACGCTGTAGCGCTCGGCCACCCATGGGCCCTCATACAGCAGGCGCGCGGCTTCCAGGAACGGCGACAGATCCAGTTCCACGGCTTCACCGCCCAGGGCCTTGAGTTGATCTTTGGCCTTGGTGAACAACTGCGGTCCTTCGGGACAGCCGAAGAACTGCAGGTCCTCGACACGGGGTATGCCGAAGCGAAACGGACGGATTGCGCCGAACGCCGAGCCGTCATTCCATAGTGGATTGCTGCGGCTGTAGGCGTCCCGTGGGTCCAGGCGCGCGGTGAGCGCCAGCAACTGGCTGGCTTCCCTGGCGGTGGCGGTGAAGGTGGTGACGCAATCGAGCGTGCGACAGGCCGGCACCACACCTGCTGTAGAGATCAAGCCCTTGGTGGCTTTCAAACCGACCAGATTGTTCAATGCCGCTGGTACGCGTCCGGAGCCTGCGGTATCAGTGCCCAGCGCAAAGCTCGCCACACCCAGCGCCACCGCCAAGGACGACCCGGCACTGGAGCCACCCGACGGATATTCCGGCAATACGCTGTTGGGGCAGGCGCCATAGGGCGAGCGGCTGCCATTGAGTCCGGTGGCGAACTGGTCGAGGTTGGTCTTGCCCAGTGGAATCGCTCCGAGGGCCAGCAGTTGCTCGACGATGGTGGCCGAGCGCTCCGGCACATAGGCAAACGCCGGGCACGCTGCCGTGGTTGGAATGCCCGCCAGATCGATGTTGTCCTTGATCGCGAACGGCACGCCATACAGCGGCAGGCTGTCGATGTCGCGTCCATCGAGGTTGGCCAGGTAGGGTTCCAGTTCATCGACGCTGAGCAAGTGGATGAACAGGTGGTAATCCGGGTTCAGCGCGGCCGCTTTATCGCGCAGATTGCGCAGCAGCTGCCGGGGCGTGGTACTGCCGTCGCGGTAAGCGTTGCGCAGGGCGTCGAGTTGCAGATTGATGTTCATGGCATTGGTCCTTTTCAAATGGGTTCAGTCGAGTTCCAGCACCACGACGCGCTGTCCGGCACGCACCGCCGAACCCGGTTGCACGCGAATCTCGCGAACCACGCCGGCCATCGGTGCGAGCAGGGGTATTTCCATCTTCATCGACTCCAGGACCACCAGCACATCGCCGGCCTCGACCCGCTTGCCGCAAGCCACCTGAACCTGCCAGAGGTTGCCGGCGATGTGGCTGTCGACGCTCAGTTCTCCACTGCCCAGCGGTGCGTCTTCGCTGGCTTGCGGGGCCGGTTCCTCGCTGTCGAAATGCGCCTGGCCGCTGGCGATCCAGCGCTCGCGTTCGGCGTTGAACGCGCCTTGTTGCTGCTCGCGAAACGCGGCGATGGTTTCGGCTTCTTTCGCCAGGAACGCCTGGTAATCCGCCAGGTTCAGCTGACTGTGTTCGATGTTCAGATCGAAGCGCCCGAGGGGGAAGTCGCGACGAATGCGCAGCAGTTCATCGGCGCTCACCGGGTAGAAGCGAATCTGATCGAAGAAGCGCAGCAGCCAGGGTTTGCCATCGAACGCGGCGACTTCGCGGTAGCGGTTCCACATCTGCAAGGTACGCCCGACGAACTGGTATCCGCCGGGACCTTCCATGCCGTACACGCACATGTAGGCACCACCGATGCCCACCGAGTTTTCCGCGGTCCAGGTGCGGGCCGGGTTGTACTTGGTGGTCACCAGGCGGTGACGCGGGTCCAGCGGGGTAGCGACCGGGGCGCCGAGGTAAACGTCGCCCAGGCCCATCACCAGATAACTGGCGTCGAACACCGTACGCTGCACTTCATCGAGGTTCGGCAGGTCGTTGATGCGGCGGATGAACTCCAGGTTGCTTGGGCACCAGGGGGCATCCTTGCGCACGGTGGTCATGTATTTTTCGATCGCCAGCTGGCACGCCGGGTCGTCCCAGGACAACGGTAGATGGACGATGCGCGACGGTACTTGCAGGTCCTTGGCGGCGCACACGGCGTCCCATTCGCCGGCGACGATGCCGAGCAGATCCGCCAGCGACAGTTGCTCGGGCTGGTAGTGCACCTGCAGCGAGCGGATGCCCGGCGTCAGGTCGATCACGCCGTGCAGGTTTTTGCTTTCCAGGGCTTGCATCAGGGCGTGGGCGCGAAAGCGCAGGACCAGATCGAGTTCGGGGGCGCCAATCTCAAGGAGAAGGTGCGTATCCCCCGACAACCTTGCGACCAGTCGTGTGTCCCCCTGACCCAGATCCATTACCACCGGCGACACAATCCCCTGTGGGAGCGGGCTTGCTCGCGAAAGCGGTGCTTCAGGCACATCAATGTTGACTGACACACCCTCTTCGCGAGCAAGCCCGCTCCCACAGTGATCCCATTTCAGGGCGAGGGTGCGGGCGGTTTTGAGATCGACGGGATGGAACCGGACTTTGTCCCCGGCATTGAGCTGCCCCAGCTGCCAAAGATCCGCCTCGATCACAGTCACCGGGCAGACGAACCCGCCGAGGCTCGGGCCATCCGGGCCGAGGATCACCGGCATGTCGCCGGTGAAATCCACCGCGCCGATGGCGTACGGATTGTCATGAATGTTCGACGGATGCAGCCCGGCCTCGCCGCCATCGGCGCGTACCCATTCAGGCTTGGGTCCGATCAGGCGCACGCCGGTGCGGCTGGAGTTGAAGTGCACTTCCCACTGCGTGGAGAAGAAAGTGGCGATGTAGTTTTCGGTGAAATACTCCGGCGCACCGTGGGGGCCGTAGATCACCCGGATCTGCCGCACCCCGGGCAACGCGCAGACCTGTTCTTCAGCCAGTTGTTGACCGGCGCTGTGGTCGCCCAGGGCGGGTACATGCAGCACGTCGCCGGTACGCAGGGCGCGACCGCCATGACCGCCGAACTGGCCGAGGGTGAAGGTGCTTTTACTGCCCAGATAATCCGGCACCTGCAGGCCGCCGCGCAGGCACAGATAGCTGCGCGCGCCGGCACCGGCAATCGTGCCCAGGCTCAAGGTGGCACCGGCCGGCACCCGCAGGGCGGTATTCATCGACACCGCTTCACCGTTCAACGTCAGCGGGATCACCGCGCCCGTGACGGCGACAACGGCTGCGCAATTGAAGCGCAGCAGCGGTCCGCTCATGGTGATTTCCAGCGCCGCCGCACCCTCGTCATTGCCCAGCAAGCGGTTACCCAGGCGCAACGCACGACTGTCCATCGGTCCCGACGGCGGCACGCCGACCGCCCAGTACCCGAGGCGACCGGGGTAATCCTGAATGCTGGTCTGGGTGCCGGCGCTGAGCACCTCGAACGTGTTGGCCTGATACACCAGGCCTTCCAGGCAACGGGTCCACGGCTGGCCGCTGGCGAAAGGCGTATCGAGCAGGATCTGCCGCAGGTAATCGCGGTTGGTTTCCACGCCATACAGCAGGCTGGCACCCAGGGCCTGATGCAGATCGGCGCGCGCCTGTTCACGGCTCGGCGCCCAACTGATGACCTTGGCGATCATCGGGTCGAAAAACGGCGGAATCTCGCAGCCGGCTTCGACCCAGGTGTCGATGCGCAGTTGTATGCCATTGGCCGCAGGGAAATCCACGGCGGTGAGCAGGCCGGGGCTCGGTTGAAAATCGCGGCCCGGATCCTCGGCATACAAGCGCGCCTGAATCGCGTGGCCCTCGGGTTGCAGACCCTGACTCAACTCACCCAGCGGCGGCAGGTCACCGGCGGCCAGTTGCACCATCCAGCGCACCAGGTCGACGCCCCACACTTGCTCGGTGACGCCATGCTCGACCTGCAGTCGGGTGTTCACTTCCAGAAAGTAGAAGCGCTGGTCTTCGCTGTCGAAGACAAATTCCACGGTACCGGCGCTGCGGTAGTTCACCGCCTGGGCCAGCTTGATCGCCGCCGCGCAGAGTTCTTCGGCCATGCCCTCGGGCAGGTTCGGCGCCGGGGTTTCTTCGAGCACTTTCTGGTTGCGCCGCTGCACCGAGCAATCGCGCACGCCGAGGGCGATCACTTCGCCTCGGCCATCGCCGAATACCTGCACTTCCAGATGCCGGGCACGCTGGATGTACTTCTCGATGAACACCCCGGCGTCGCTGAAGTTGTTCTGGCCGAGGCGTTTGACCGCCTCGAAGGATTCGTTCAATTCGGCCGCGTTGCGGCATACGCGCATGCCGATGCCGCCACCGCCGGCGGTGCTTTTGAGCATCACCGGGTAGCCGACCTGATTGCCGGCCGCCAAGGCTGCGTCGAGGCTGTCGAGCAGCTCGGTACCTTCGAGCATCGGCACGCCGTGTTGTTTGGCCAGGGCGCGGGCGGTGTGCTTGAGGCCGAATACCCGCAGCTGCTGCGCGGTCGGGCCGATGAAGGCGATGCCGGCGGCTTCGCAGGCTTCGGCGAACGCGGCGTTTTCCGAGAGGAAACCGTAGCCCGGATGGATTGCGCTGGCGCCGCTTGCGCGGGCGATGGCGAGGATCTTGTCGACCGCCAGATAAGTGCCAGCCGCCGCGCCTTCACCGAGGCTGTGGGCCTCGTCGGCTTGCAGGATGTGCAGGCTGGCGGCATCGGCTTCGGAGTACACCGCGACGCCTTGCACATGCAGTTCGCGCAGGGAGCGCAGGATGCGACAGGCAATGGCACCACGGTTGGCAATCAGGACTTTTTCGAACATGGCATAACCCCTGGAGGGGATGCGGGCCGTCCCGCAGTTTTTCTTGAGGCATCCGGGCCGTCCCGGATGAAAAATCAGAGTTCTTCAAACACCGCCGTCCCCTGTGGGAGCGGGCTTGCTCGCGAAAGCGCAGTGTCAGTCGACATCGATGTTGGATGTGACGGCCCCTTCGCGAGCAAGCCCGCTCCCACATTGGAGTTGTGGTGGTTTTACTTTTTGAGGCACTGGCCGGAGCGGGCCTGGCACAGGGCAAAAAACCATTTACGCAACCGAGCTAATTTCAGTTCCATACCAGCAGCTCCGCAGGGGTGGGGTTGTAGGCGTTGCACGGGTTGTTCAGTTGCGGGCAGTTGGAGATCAGCACGATCACGTCCATCTCGGCACGCAGGTCGACGTATTTACCCGGGGCGGATATCCCGTCTTCGAAGGTCAACCCGCCATCAGCGGTGACCGGCACGTTCATGAAGAAGTTGATGTTCGGCCCGATATCGCCCTTGCCCAGGCGACCGTCGTGGACACAGGCACGCAGGTAGTTGTCGCGGCAGCTGTGCATGTAGCGTTTTTCCAGGGCGTAGCGCACGGTGTTGCTCTCTTGCGCGCAGGCACCGCCGAGGGTGTCGTGACGGCCGCAGGTGTCGGCGACTATGGTCAGCATCGGCTTGCCGAGGTTGGAATACAGCACGCTGCCGGTGCTCAGGTACACGCTGTTCTGCCGGCGCAAGGTGCGCTGCACGTCATAGCGTTCCTTCGGGTTGGCGACGCTGTAGAACAGGGTGTCGACGGCCTGGTTGCCCTCCAGGTCGAGGATGCGCAAGGTCTGGCCGGCCTTGACCTCCATCAGCCAGGGTTCGCCGGCGGGGATGGTGGCGCGGTAGATCGCGGTTTCTGGCTGCCTGCTTGCGGCATTTCCATTGGAAGCAGCGGTGGCGATAGCGAGTGACATGGCAGCGATCCTCAGGCGAACAGACGGTCGGTGTTGATGAAGCCGCGCTCGTTTTCCGGGCGCGAAGTGCGGCAGTGTTCGGCGACGCTGGCGTCAGCGTTCATCCAGCTGAGCTTCAAGGGTTTGGGCGCGTATTCAGCTGACGGGTCCATCGGATGTTGCAGGGCGGTGAGCACCACCAGGGTGTCCATCGGCGCGTACAGCTCGATGTAGTCGCCGGCCTTGGAGTTGCCCTCGACGAAGTGAAAACGTCCGGCCTCATCGACGTTTACCCGGCTGAACAGGTTGAGTGTCATCAGCAGGTCGGACAGGCCCAGCCCCCACTTGCCCAGTTCCACCAGCAGGTTGTCGGTGCCGTTGCGGAAGAAGCCGTTGCGCAGTTCCTGATAGCGCCCTGCGCCGTATTTTTGCGCGACTTCTTCAGCGCAGAGCACGCCGCCCAGGCTGTCGCTCCAGCCGCAGGTGTCGGCCGTGATGGCAGCCAGCACGCGGCCCATGTCCGAGTACAGGCAATGGCCTGTCGTCAGCTTGGCGGTGTGTTGGCATTTGAGGCTGTCGGGCAGGTTCAGGCGCTCGGTTTTCTCGTTGGCATTGAGCAGCGTCAGGCTGACGTTGGCACCGCCGCGCAGGTCGGTCAGGCGCAATAGCTGGCCGCGTTTCAACACGAACGAGCGGTGGCCACCGCCGGGCAGCATTTCTTCGGCGAAGGGCGGGAACAGTTGGGTCGAATCAGTCATGGGCAAATTCCTCTCAAGCGATACGAAGCGTGCCCGCCAGCGGTGCCGGCAGGGCGTCGACGGCGGCACGGGTGGTGCGGCGGTCGCTGTTCAAAGGGATGTCGTAGGTGATGCGTGCGCCATAGGCGCCCGGGGCGTGCGGGTCGACGCGGACCTTGTCGAATACCATCAGGCGCGTGCCGAGGCTGAAGCCTTCGGACAGGTCATGGGTGACCATGAACACCGTCAGTCGGGTCTCGCGCCACAGCTCCAGCAGCAGGCTGTGCATGTCTTTGCGGATACCCGGGTCGAGGGCGCCGAACGGCTCGTCGAGCAGCAGTACCCGTGGTTTCATGATCAGCGCCTGGGCGATGGCCAGCCGTTGCTGCATGCCGCCGGAGAGCTGTGCCGGGTACTTGTCCAGCGAGTGGCCGAGGCCGACTTTGTGCAGCAGCACCGAAGCCTGTTCCCGGGCGTCACGTTTGGCGCTGCCGAACAGACGTCCAAGCAGCGGCGAGCGTGGCAGTTCCAGGCCGAGGGCGACGTTGTCCAGCACGCTCAGGTGCGGGAACACCGAATAGCGCTGGAACACCACGCCACGGCTGGCATCCGGTTCACCGGCCAGGGGCTGGCCGTCCAGCAGGATCTCGCCGCGACTGGCGCGCTCCTGCCCCAGCAGCAGGCGCAGAAAGGTCGATTTGCCACAACCGGACGCGCCTACCAGGGTGCAGAACTCACCCTCGCTGACGCTCAGATTCAAGCCTTCTAGCACTACCTGATCGGCGTATTGCTGCCAGACGTTTTTCACGGTGATAAAGCTCATGCCCGTGCTCCTTCGTACCAGGGGAACGCCCGTTGGGTCAGGTGCTTGAGCCCCCAGTCCATCAACCAGGCGAGCAGGGTGATCCACACCACGTAGGGCACAATCACGTCCATCGCCAGGTAGCGACGCACCAGGAAAATCCGGTAGCCGAGGCCGTCGGTTGAGGCAATGGCTTCTGCGGCAATCAGGAACAACCACGCCGAGCCCAGCATCAGCCGCAGCGAGATCAGCAGGCGTGGCAGCAACTGCGGCAAGACCACCCGCAGCATCAGGGTCCAGGTCGACGCGCCGAGGGTCTGGGCCTTGATCAGCAACTCGACGGGAATTTCCCGGGCGCGTTGCTCCAGGTCACGGGCAAGGCACGGGGTGATGCCGATCACGATCAGCATCACTTTCGACAACTCCCCGAGGCCGAAGACGATGAACAGGATCGGCAGAATCGCCAGCGGCGGCACCATCGACAGCACCGTCAGCAACGGCGACAACGGCGCGCCGAATAGCGGCAGCGTGCCGGCGGCCATGCCCAGGCACAGCCCGGCCAAAGCACTGATGCCAAGGCCGATGGCCAGGCGGCGCAGACTGGAGGCGGTGTCCTGCCAGAGCAGGTATTCACCGGTGCGCGCGTCGGCGACGAAGGCCAGGCGTTTCACCGCGTCGGTCATCTGCACTGCACTGGGCAGCAGCTTGTCGTTGGGGTTGTCCGCCAGTCGCTCGGCCGAGCCCAGGAAGTAGGCGAACAGCACGAGGGCGAACGGCAGGATCACCAACAGCAGGCGACTCGGGCGATCCGGGTGGCGATTGATCAGGCGCATGGCCAGGTCCTCTTCTTACAGCTTGGCGTCAGCGGCCATCTGCACGTAAGTCGGATCGAAGCGCAGCTTGAGGTTGCCCTTGTCGCCGCTGGTCACGCCGTTGGCGAAGGCCATGCCGACCGCGCTGGTGTCCTTGGCGCCTTCACCCAGCAAGCCGTGCTGGAAGGAAAATTCGGCAACCTTGCGCATGGTTTCCGGCAGTTGCTTGCTGGTGGAGAACGCGAGGGCTTCCTGGGGGGTGGCGAACAATTTGGTGGTGTCCAGTTGCGCCTGGAAACCCGCGAGGTCGGTGCCCGAGGCTTTGGCCATGTGTTCCAGGGCGGCTTGGCTGGCGGCGTTTTTCGCGTTCATCAACTCGACCACTTCGAACCAGGCGCCGGTCAGGGCTTTGCCCAGGGCCGGGTTGTCTTTGAGGGTGGCGCTGTTGACCACCATCATGTCCATGATTTCGCCGGGGATCTGGCTGGAGTTGAACACCTCGGTCACCGCAGGCTTGGCCTTGATGTCCGAAAGCATCGGGTTCCAGGTGGTGACGGCGTTGACCTGATCGGTGTTGAAGGCGGCCGAGATATCGGCGTCGGAGGTGTTGACCACTTTCAGGTCTTTCTCGGTGAGGTCCACCGAATCCAGGGCCCGGGCCAGCAGGTAATGGGAGACCGACAGCTCGACGAGGTTGACGTCCATGCCCTTGAGGTCGGTGATTTTCTTGCCTTCGCCCTTGAGCACGATGCCGTCGTTGCCGTTGGAGAAGTCGCTGACGATCAGCGCGGTGCTGTCGACGCCGCCGGCTGCGGGGATGGTCAGCGCGTCCATGTTGGTCATGGTGCAGCCATCGAACTGGCCGGCGGTGTACTGGTTGATCGATTCGACGTAGTCGTTGAGCTGCACGACATCGATCTTGATGCCGTACTTTTTCGCCCATTTGTCGACGATGCCCTGGCTGCCGGCATATTCCCAGGGCATCCAGCCGGCATAGATCGTCCAGCAGACGCTGAAGTGATCTTTCTGTGCGGCCTGGGACGAGAAGCTCACGATGGCGGCGAAGGCCGCGGCGAGCAGGGCGGGTAAACGAAGCTGGGACATGGTGGTTCTCCAGTTGATCAAGGGCGGACAGGAAGGCAGCGGCACCGCTAACGGTGGCTTTTCTCCCGGGCTTTTGTCCCGCCGTGTAACCTCAACTGGAGGTCGCCAACTCTCGGACCAGTCACTCGCGAAGCGAGCCGGAACCCTAGTCAGCCATTGCAAATTGTGGTGCCGCGAACCTGTGTGACTCCTGCACTGGCTTTGTTTAAGCGAGAGCCGTGCCAAGTCCGGTGGAGGGCTCTGGGACGGGCGGTGCGGGCATCAACGTGTTTAAGTGCCGGGGCGGCTTGCCTTGTGATGGTGCGTCAGTGCACTGAGATGCGGCGTGGCTGGCCGCTGATCCGAAACCTGCATGGATGAAAAACCTTTCATCGGCGAGGTGTTTCAACTTGTTGCGAGGGCGCACCAGGTCTCGAATTCGATGTCTGATATTTCGACAGTCACAGAACCATTGACTGCCGCCTGCCAGCGTCGCTGGTATGGCTCACTCGCGGTCCAGGAGGCCGCCATGCTCTGTCAAAAAAAGCTGCGCCGAATTCTACTGCTTGCAGTGTTGGGTTTGTCCCTGGGCGGATGCGTGCCTTATTACGATGGAGGAGACGGTTACTACAGGTCAGAGGTCTATACCTCGTCAGCGCCAAGCTATTACGCCGGCGGTAGCTATTACTCCAATGGTGGCGGCTACTACTCGCCGCCTGCCCGGTACTACGCTCCACCTGCACGGTATTACCAGCCCACGCCGCGCTACTACTCGCAGCCACGGGTCTATCAACCGGCTGGGCACTACTACCAGTCGCCGCGTCATACCCAACAGTCGCCGCGTTATTACCAGCAGCCGTCGCGGAGCGACTACCGGGCGCATCAGAACCGTGGGTGGGACGGCCATAACCGGAGTGGCTGGAACAATGATTCCAGAAGTCATGGCGCACGCAATAATCACAGTAGTCGTGGCGGCCGCGAGGGCCGCGGCGGTAACCGCTAACTAACTGTTATAGCGATCCATTTGTGGGAGCGGGCTTGCTCGCGAAGGCGGAGTGTCAGACAACAAGAATGTGGCTGACACTCCGCCTTCGCGAGCAAGCCCGCTCCCACATCGGTTTTCAGTATTCCGACGACAGATCCGCCAACGGGTGCCGACCTTCCCACGCCTTGTGAAAATGCGCCTCCACGACCGCATCCGGCACGTTGTTGACATCCGGCCAGTGCCAGTGGGGCTTCTGATCCTTGTCGATCAACCGCGCGCGCACCCCTTCGCTGAACTCCGGATGACGGCAGCAGTTGAGGCTCAGGGTGTATTCCATCTGAAAAACCTGGGCCAGTGACAGGTGCCGGGCGCGCTGGATCTGCTCCCAGACCAGGTGCGCAGTCAGTGGCGAGCCTGCGCTCATGGTCTTCGCCGCCCGACTGAGCAGCGGGTCGGTGTGATCGGCCAACGCACTGATGGCTTTCCACGCGCAACGCACATCACTGACATCCAGCCATTCGTCGATCTGTCGACGACGTGGCAGCCATTGGGCTTCGGGCATCCCGGCCACGGCTTCCTGCTGCAACGCCTTGAGCAGACTGTTGAGCTGCATGGGTGTCTGTTCCTGCCAGTTCAATTGCAACAGACCTTCGATCAGGTCCTGTTGCTGCTCATCGAGCAGGAAACGGTCCGCCAGGTCCAGATCGATGGCGTCGCGGCCGTTCATGTGGGCACCGGTCAGCCCCAGGAACAACCCGAGCTTGCCCGGCAGTCGCGACAGGAACCAGCTGGCGCCGACGTCCGGGTACAGGCCGATGCTGATCTCGGGCATTGCCAGGCGGCTGCTCGGTGTGACGATGCGGATATTTGCGCCTTGCAACAACCCCATGCCACCGCCGAGCACATAACCATGCCCCCAGCAGATCAGCGGTTTGGGGTAGGTGTGCAGGTTGAAGTCCAGGCGATACTCCGCGGCAAAAAATTGCGCGGCCAATGGCGGCACCTCACCCGGGTGGGCACGACAGGCGTCCACCAGGCTGCGCACTTCGCCGCCGGCGCAAAAAGCCTTTGCGCCATTGCCGCGCAACAGCACGCAGACGATTTGCGCGTCCCTGGCCCAAACGTCCATGCGCTCGCGCAGGGCGTTGATCATCGGCAGGGACAGGGCATTGAGTGACTGTTCGGCGTCCAGGCTGGCGATGCCGATGCGGGCGCCGTCGGTGCCGGTGAGTTCTTCGAAGTGCAGATTCATCGTGACCTCGATCGGGAATTTGAATGTTCAGTATGATCGCTGCGTAGGAAAGTGCTGGATCTGCGTCAGAGCAATTGACAAGCCAGGGAGGGTTTCCTAGGGTTCGCCCCATTGTCTTTACCGGATGTAACCATGACTGCAGATGACCGTATCAAACTCGAACCGAGCTGGAAGGAGGCACTGCGTGCCGAATTCGACCAGCCCTACATGACAGAGTTGCGAAACTTTCTGCAACAGGAGCGCGCGGCCGGCAAAGAGATCTATCCACCGGGGCCGATGATATTCAACGCGCTCAACTCTACCCCGCTGGACAAGGTCAAGGTGGTCATCCTTGGCCAGGACCCGTATCACGGCCCGGGCCAGGCCCATGGCCTGTGCTTTTCAGTGCAGCCCGGGGTGCCGGCGCCACCGTCGCTGGTGAACATCTATAAAGAGCTCAAGCGCGACCTGAACATCGACATCCCCAATCACGGCCACCTGCAGAGCTGGGCCGATCAGGGCGTGTTGATGATCAACACCACCATGACGGTGGAACGCGCCAACGCCAACGCGCACAAGGACAAGGGCTGGCAGTTTTTCACCGACCGGATCATTGAAGTGGTCAGCCAGCATCAGCCACATCTGGTGTTCATGCTGTGGGGCGCGCATGCCCAGAGCAAGCAGAAGCTGATCGATGCGACCAAGCACCTGGTGCTGACCTCGGTGCATCCGTCACCGCTGTCGGCCTATCGTGGCTTCCTCGGTTGCGGGCACTTTGGCCGGACCAACAAGTTTCTCGAACAGAATGGCGAGACGCCGATCGAGTGGCGGTTGCCGCCGGTTTAAGCGGCGATGATGAGGGCCTCTTCGCGAGCAAGCCCGCTCCCACATTGGCTTTGTGGACACCGCAAAAACCCATGTGGGAGCGGGCTTGCTCGCGAAGAAGGCACCTCGGTCTATCAGACTGAATCTGGATTGCGGTTCCAATATCTGAACAAAGGCTCCGCCAGAAACAACACAAACAACAACCGCATCACCTGCATCGCCGTTACCAGCGGCACCGACAGTTGCAGGGTTTGCGCCGTCAGGCTCATCTCGGCAATCCCCCCGGGCATCATGCCCAATGTCAGAGACCGCAGATCCAGATGGGTCAGCGCGCTCAAGGCCAATGCCGCTGCCGTGGCGATCAGCATGGTCAGCACCGTGCCGATCAACGTCCGGCCCATGAACGACGGGGCGCGACGGAAAAACTGCCGGTTGAAGTGACAACCCAGACCACTGCCGATCAGCCATTGGCCGATCTCGCTGCCGCCGTTGGGCAAGGCGATGTGCAGGTCCCAACCGATGCTCACCGCAGCCGTCACCAGCAACGGCCCGAACAGCCAGGGGTTGGGTTGACGCAGACGCTCCCAGATCCAGGCCGCCAAAGCGCCCGCCGGGAATAGAAGTGCCAGCCAGCGCCAGTCCACAATGGTGGCATGGGAGACCGGCGTACCGTCGCCCATCAAATACTTGAATGCCGCCGGTACACAGAGCACCACCACCAGCACCCGCAAACTCTGCCCCGCCGCCACGCGACTGAGCACCGCGCCATTGCGCGCGCCGAGGTTGACCATCTCCCCTGAACCGCCGGGCATGCTGGAGAAAAACGCGGTGGCGCGATCTTCACCGGTGCGCCGCATCAACCAGACCCCGACCACGGCGGACAGGCTGGTGACCAAGGCTCCGAAGAAGATCAAACCGAAATGACTGAGCACCTGTTCCATCACCACCGGGGTGAAGTGCAGGCCGATACCGATACCGATGACCCACTGGCCGCACTTGCGCCCGCCAGGGATTTCCGCCAGTTGCCAGGGAGTCAGGCAGCGCACGAGGATGATCGCCAGCAACGAGCCGACCATCCACGGCAGAGGCCAGCCGACCTGGCTGGCGAGGTACCCGCCGAACAGGCCGACCAGCGGGGTTGCCCACCAGGCTTTGAAGGGTGTTCGATCAGACATCGGCGATAACGCGCCGTGCAACCGAACGTTTGCGCCAGATCCGCAGCAGCGGCACCAACAGCATGACCACGGTCAGCACCCAGACACCGAAGGTGATCGGGCTCGACCAGAGGATCTCCAGCGCACCGTTGGAAATCGACAGCGCGCGACGCAGGTTTTGTTCCATCAGCCCTCCGAGAATGAACCCCAGCAGTACCGGCGACAGCGGGAAGTCCAGTTTACGCAGGATGTAGCCGAAGATGCCGATGCCGACCATCAGGAACAAGTCGAAGGTGGTGGCGTGCACCGCATAGACGCCGATCCCTGTGATGATCGCGATCACCGGCACCAGTGCCCAGTTCGGCACGGCGAGGATGCGGGTGAAGATGCGGATCATCGGAATGTTGAGGATCACCAGCATGATGTTGGCGATGAACAACGAGGCAATCAGGCCCCAGACGATGTCCGGTTGCTGCTGGAACAGCAGGGGGCCGGGAGTGATGTTGTACAGCGACAGGGCGCCGATCATCACCGCCGTCGTACCTGAACCCGGCACGCCGAGGGTCAGCATCGGCACCAGGGCGCCGCAGGCGGATGCACCGATGGCGGTTTCGGGAGCGGCGAGACCGCGCATGTCGCCCTGGCCGAAGGTACCTTTGGCGCCGGCGATACGTTTTTCGGTCATGTAGGCCACGGCGCTGGCCAGGGTTGCACCGGCTCCAGGCAATACACCCATGATGAAACCGAATACACCGCAACGGATGTTCACAACGAACACCGCTGAAGCTTCCTTGAAGTTGAACATCATGCGCCCGGTCGCCTTCACCGCTTCCTGGCCTCTATGGGTTTTTTCCAGCAGCAGGAGGATTTCACTGATGGAGAACAGGCCCAGCACCAGCACGACAAACTGAATGCCGTCAGTGAGGTGGATGTTGTCGCCGGTGAAGCGGTACACACCGCTGTTGGCATCGATGCCAACGGTCGACAGAAACAGGCCGATCAATGCGGCGATAAAGGTTTTCAGTGGTCGGTCACCGGCCATGCCGCCCAGACAGACAATGGCGAACACCATCAGCACGAAGTATTCCGCCGGGCCGAAGGCAATTGCCCATTTCGCCAGCAGCGGGGCAAACAGCACCATGCCGCAGGTGGCGATGAACGCACCGATGAAAGAACTCCAAGCCGACAGAGACAAGGCCACACCAGCCAGGCCTTTGCGGGCCATCGGGTAACCGTCGAGGGTGGTCATCACGGTGGAGGCTTCGCCCGGAATGTTCAGCAGGATCGAGCTGATCCGCCCGCCATATTCGCAGCCCAGGTACACCGCCGCCAGCAGGATCAGCGCAGATTCCGGTGGCAAGCCGAGAGCGAACGCGATCGGGATCAACAACGCCACGCCGTTGATCGGGCCCAGACCCGGCAACAGGCCGACGACGGTGCCGATCAGGGTGCCGCACAGGGCGGTCACCAGGTTGTACGGGCTCAGCGCGACGCCGAAACCCTGACTCAAATAGCCAAGGGTATCCATATCAGTTCTCCAGAACGTCGAGCAGGCCCAGGGGCAGCGGCACGTCCATCAACTTGTCGAACAACAGGTAGAGTCCAACGGCCATCAGCGTGGTGACGACCACGCTGGGCAGCCAGCGACCGCCATACAGGCGCGCCATCGGAATACCGATCAGGATGCTGCTGAGGATGAAGCCCAGAGGTTCGAACAACCCGGCGAAGATCAGCAGCAGCACGATGCAGAGGCCAATCTTGTTCAGGGTTTCACGGTCCAGTTTCGGGTCGTCTTCGCTGTGCACGATAGGTGTCGGTCGAAACGCCATGTACAACAGCGCGCAACCCATCAGGGCGAGCATCAGCAAGGGAAAGGCCCGAGGCCCCACCGGTTCGTAGGAAAAAGCCGCTTGATACGGCCACGCCATCAAGGCCAGGCCGACACAGGCCAGCAACAGCACCGAAGCGAAAATACGTTGTAAGAGCATAAGGAACTCCTGTGCCGCGGCTCCGCAAAACGGAGCCGCAGCCGCTAGACAGAGGCGATCACTGGATCAGGCCGAACTCTTTGGCCAGCACTTTGTAGTCCGCGACTTGCTTCTTCACGTAGGTGTCCAGCTCCGGGCCGGTCATGGCGAACGGGAAGAGTTCGCGCTGATCGCGCAGCTTGGCGAATTCCTCGGACACCAGGAGTTTGTCGAAGGAATCTTTCCACCAGGCGTAGTCTTCATCGCTGACTTTCGGCCCGAGGTAGAAGCCGCGAACCACCGGCCAGACGATGTCGTAGCCTTGCTCTTTGGCGGTAGGGATGTCTTTCATCTCCGGCTCGTCCAGGCGCTTGTCGGAGAACACCGCCAGCAGACGCATGTCCCCGCTCTGGATGTGCGGCATGGAGTCGGAAATGTCCGTGCTGCCGACCTGGATGTGACCGCCGAGCAGGGCGGTGGCGATTTCACCGCCGCCTTCGAGGGCAACGTAGCGCAGGTCCCGCGGGTTGATCCCGGCGGCTTTGGCGATCAGCGCGGTTTGCATCCAGTCCTGGCTGCCGACGGTGCCGCCGGAACCGATCACCACGGAGCTCGGATCTTTCTTCAGGGCCTGCACCAGATCGTCCAGAGTCTTGTAGGGCGAATCGTTTTTCACTGCGATGGCGCCGTAGCTGGTGCCCACCGCTGCCAGCCAGCGCACGTTGGTTTCGTCGAAGCGACCGAACTTGCCCTGGGCCAGGTTCAACAGCGAGCCACTGGACCAGGCCACCAGCGTGCCGGCATCGGCAGGGCGCTGGGCGACCACTGCGTTGTAGGCCACCGCACCGACGCCGCCAGGCATGTAGGTCACGCGCATCGGCTTGCTCAGCAGCTTCTCGTTGACCAGCGCGCTTTGCGCCAGTTTGCAGGTCAGGTCGAAACCACCGCCGGGCGAGGCCGGGGCGATGCATTCCGGGCGTTTTGGCTCGGCCATGAGTGGGCCGGCGAACAGCACACAGCTGGCGGCGAGGGCGAAACGGCGCAGTGATCGATTCATTGTTGTCTCCACGGGAGTTATTGTTTTTGGGGATGATTCAAGCGCGACGATTTCTTACGCTTTGAGTGTGTTCAGTTCGGCGCGGTCTGAACGACGAGCAGCCGGCTTCGGCGCTGGCAAGCGTAAGAACAGGGGATCGATGAAGTGGGCGGGGCGGGCAAGCCTGAAGCTGTGTGGGCAGCATGATGCAATACCTCGTTTATTGTTCTTATTGGCGAAAACGCTTCAAGGCGTTTTTCGGTAGTTACATGGCAAGGCACGTTTCAAACTACGATTCGATGGTCTGCAGTCGAAACCATCCGTGGGCCGACTCTAACGTGCCAACCTTTCGCTAACCTTTCATCGGGCTTTCATGTTTTTTCGGGCTTCACAGCGTCGGTTGCGGCGGTAAACTCCGCGCCAAAGAATGGCGTCGACCATCCCTGAACGAGGTAAAGATCCATGCGTGTCCTGCTCGTCGAAGATCATCTGCAGCTCGCCGATAGTGTCGCCCAGGCACTGAAAAGCACCGGGTTGACCGTGGACGTGCTGCACGATGGCGTGGCTGCCGATCTGGCGCTGGGCAGCGAGGAATACGCCATGGCGATTCTCGATGTCGGCCTGCCGCGCATGGATGGTTTCGAAGTGCTGGCGCGCCTGCGTGCCCGGGGCAAGAATCTGCCGGTGCTGATGCTCACCGCCCGCAGTGACGTCAAGGATCGGGTCCATGGCCTGAACCTGGGTGCCGACGATTACCTGGCCAAGCCTTTCGAGCTGAGCGAGCTCGAAGCCCGGGTCAAAGCCTTGCTGCGCCGCAGCGTGCTGGGCGGTGAGCGCATCCAGCGCTGCGGTGTGCTGGCCTATGACCTGGAAACCCGGCGCTTCACCCTCGGCGAAGAACTGCTGACCCTGACTTCCCGCGAGCAGGCCGTGCTCGAAGCCTTGATTGCCAGGCCTGGCCGAGTGATGAGCAAGGAGCAACTGGCCTCGCAGGTGTTCGGCCTAGACGAAGAAGCCAGCCCCGATGCGATCGAAATCTACGTGCATCGCTTGCGCAAGAAACTCGATGGCCAGCCGGTCGCCATCGTGACCTTCCGCGGCCTCGGCTACTTGCTGGAAAGCCGCGATGCATAAGCCCAACAGCCTGCGCTGGCGGTTGCTATGGAACCTCGCGCTGTTGTTGGTGGTACTGATGCTGGCCAGCGGTCTGAGCGCCTACTGGAACGGTCGCGAGGCCGCCGACACCGCCTATGACCGGACCTTGCTGGCATCGGCGCGGACCATTGCCGCCGGCGTCACCCAGCGCGACGGCACGCTGAGTGCGGACGTACCTTATGTAGCCCTCGATACCTTCGCTTACGACAGCGCCGGGCGGATTTTCTACCTGGTCAACGACATCAATCAGAAGCTGATTTCCGGTTACGAAAACCTTCCACCACCACCTCCCGGTACGCCTCGCACCGACGACTATCCGGCCCTGGCGCGTTTTTACAACGCGACCTATCGAGGGCAGAACGTGCGAGTGGTGAGCCTGCTCAAGCCGGTCAGCGAACCGAACATGAACGGCATGGCGGAAATCCGCGTGGCGGAGACTGATGAGGCGCGCGTCAGCATGGCCCGCAGTCTGGCGGCGGACACTTTGCTGCGTCTGGGCATGCTGGCGATTGGTGCGTTGATGGTGGTGTGGTTTGCGGTCAGTGCCGCGCTGCGTCCGCTGGAGCGCTTGCGCTCGGCGGTGGAAGAGCGTCAGCCGGATGACCTTCGGCCATTGCCGCTGGTGGAAGTGCAACATGAGTTGTGGCCGTTGGTGCGTGCGCTCAATCACTTTACCGAGCGCTTGCGCGGGCAGTTCGAACGCCAGGCGCAGTTCATTGCCGATGCGGCCCATGAACTGCGAACCCCGTTGGCAGCGCTCAAGGCACGCCTGGAGTTGGGCATGCGCTCAAGTGAACCGCAGGCCTGGCGCAGTACCCTGGAAACCGCAGCGCAGAGTACTGACCGCTTGACCCATCTGGCCAATCAGTTGCTGTCCCTGGCTCGGGTCGAAAATGGCGCCAGGGCCATTGCCGAAGGCGGCGCGCAGTTGCTGGATCTAAGTCAGCTGGCACGGGAGCTGGGCATGGCCATGGCACCCTTGGCGCATAAACGCGGTGTCGCACTGGCGCTGGAAGCGGACGAACCGGTGTGGTTGCGCGGTGAACCGACGCTGTTAAACGAACTGCTGAGCAATCTGGTGGATAACGCCCTGGCCCACACGCCGCCGGGTGGCAACGTCATCTTGCGCGTCACGGCCCCGGCGGTGCTTGAGGTGGAGGATGACGGACCGGGGATTCCTCTGGATGAACGTGACCGGGTGTTCGAACGTTTTTACCGGCGTAACCAGCAGGTGGCCGGTTCGGGGTTGGGCTTGGCCATTGTCGGAGAAATCTGCCGCGCGCACCTGGCACAGATCAGTCTGCATGATGGCGAGCAGGCGGGGTTGAAGGTGCGGGTGAGTTTTATCGCCGGGGAGTGATGCTGTTTGTACCGGCCTCATCGCGAGCAGGCTCGCTCCCACATGGAATCAGCAGCGGACACAAAATCTGCGTACGACCACAGATCCACTGTGGGAGCTGGCCTGCCGGCGATGGCGGTGTGTCAGTCACCAGTGATATTGGATGTGCCGGCCTCATCGCGAGCATGCTCGCTCCTACAGTGAATCTGTAGCGGACACAAAATCTGCGTACGACCACAGATCCACTGTGGGAGCTGGCCTGCCGGCGATGGCGGTGTGTCAGTCACCAGTGATATTGGATGTGCCGGCCTCATCGCGAGCATGCTCGCTCCTACAGTGAATCTGTAGCGGACACAAAATCTGCGTACGACCACAGATCCACTGTGGGAGCTGGCCTGCCGGCGATGGCGGTGTGTCAGTCGCCTGAGATGTTGGATGTGCCGGCCTCATCGCGAGCAGGCTCGCTCCTACAGTGAATCTGTAGCGCACACAAAATCTGCGTACGACCACAGATCCACTGTGGGAGCTGGCCTGCCGGCGATGGCGCAGTGTCAGTCACCAGAGATGTTGGATGTGCCGATCTCATCGCGAGGGACGACACGGTCCCTGATCAGTAAAACATCGACCGCGACTCTTCCAGCTCGGTACACATCGCCTTGTTGTCGATGTCGACCCCGAGTTTGCCGAAGGCCGGCACGCTCAAAACATCGACGCGAGCCAGCGGGTGATCGGTGTCTTTGTGGCAGTACAGGCTGGCAACCTGTACCAGATCCACATAATCGACCCGGGCGGACTGGCGTTTCAAATCCAGGTACAACTGCGGCACCTGCACCAGCAGGTCCGGAAAATCCCAGACCTTGAGCAGTTTCTCACCGATCAATGGATGGATCTGATCAATCACATGATTGAGGCTGACCGGGTCGGACAGCAGTTCATAGTGATCTTCGGCATAAGTCAGGATCGGCAGCACGCCAATCTGATGCACCAACCCACCCAGAGCTGCCTGATCGGGCTTGAGGCGGGTATAGGTGCGGCACAGTGCGTAGCTGATGCCGGCGATTTCCAGGCTTTTACGCCAGACTTCGCGCATCTTCTGTTCGACCACATCGGAGCGGGCATTGAAGATCTGCTCCATGACCAGGCCGATTGCGAGGTTGCTGCTGTAGTTGATGCCCAGGCGGGTGATCGCCGTGTGCAGATCAGTCACTTCGTGGGTGGCGCGCAGCAGCGGGCTGTTGACGACTTTGATCAAGCGCGCTGACAGCGCGGCATCGCGGCCAATCACCTTGCTCAGTGTGCTGACGCTGATTTCCGGATCCTCGGCGGCCTTGCGAATCTGCAGGGCCACTTCCGGCAATGTCGGCAGCACCAGATCATCGTTATTGATGGCCGTAACCAAATCCTGTTGGACCCTTTCCGCCAGCTCGCTCATTTAGTCTCTCTAGGCCAGTTGCCGCCGTTATTGCTGTATCTCGCGATCGCGATCCAGTGCATACGGCAAGTCGAGCAGTTGCAGGGATGGCCCTTCGGTCGTTCCCAGGTGGATATCTCCACTTTCTGCTGCCTCGGCTTGCAACACCGCCAGGAGCTCAATGTTCTGTCCAGCACGAGCGGCAAGTACCACCTCGCCGATGGAGCTGCCATGGGTCGGGGCAAACAGCGGCACGCCAGGCTCAGGCAGTTCGCCGCCAGCCAGTTGCAGGCGATACAGGCGGCGCTTGAGTTTGCCCAGGTACTGCATTCGCGCGACGATTTCCTGGCCGGTGTAGCAGCCTTTCTTGAAGCTCACGCCACCGATGGCTTGCAGGTTGAGCATCTGCGGGATGAACAACTCGCGGGTAGCCGGCATGACCTGGCCAATCCCGGCGCGGACCTGGCCCAGCAGCCATTGATTGAGATCGCCCTCGCTCAACGCCGCGGACAGTTTGCCCTTGATGCTGTCGGCCTGGTCGGCGGCGACCCACAATTCGGCACGCTCAGGTGAGATGCGAATGGCGATCAGTGCGTCATTGCGCACGACGCTGTCGGTTTCTGCGGGTAGCTCAAGGCCCAGACCGGCCAGTGCCGCATCGCCGTGATCAACGCCGAAGCGCACCCACGCGGCACTTTCATCGGTCAGCTTCGATTTGGAGAACACTGCGTATTTCTTCAGATCCGCCAATTGCGGTTCCAGCAACTCGGTGGCCATGGCCATTAGAACGCCATCACCTTCGAGCAGGATGCGAAAACTCGATTGCATCCGGCCCTTTTGCGTGCAGCGTGCGCCGAGGCTGGCCCGGGTGTCGCTCAGGTAATTGAGGTTGCAGGTCAACTGGCCTTGCAGGAATTTGCTGGCGTCCGCGCCGCGGACCGCGAGAACGCCTTCATGAGTCAGGGTGCAGAAAAAAGCGGAATCGGCCATGGGTCATCGCAGGGTAAAGAGTCTGGGGCACATCATAAGGGGGCGCCCTTGAAATGGGTAGTTTACAAAGGATCGCCGGTCCCGACCAAAGCCGACTGTTCGCCAGTGCGCGGGCCTGTATACTTGCGGCCTATTTGAGGAGCGCTCCATGGTCGAAGATGTTGAACTGAACCGCCTCTACTGGCACAGCCGCCGCGGCATGCTTGAGCTTGACGTGTTGCTGGTGCCATTCGTAAAAGAGGTTTACCCGCATCTCAATGAGGTTGATCGCGCCTGCTACGTCAGGTTGCTCGAATGCGAAGATCAGGACATGTTCGGCTGGTTCATGGAACGCAACGAATCCGAGGACCCTGAGCTGCAGCGCATGGTTCGCATGATCCTGGATCGTGTCCAGCCCAAGTAATTCGTTCGAATGCCGCTGGCATGCCTCACGGCAGTTGCTGGCGGCGTATCTGTTGGCCCAGCTGTTCGCCCTGGGTTCGCTGTTTTTTCTCTCGATTCCGTACTGGGCCAGGCTGCTCGGCGTTTTACTGTGCCTGGCGCACGGGTTTTGGTCGTTGCCCAGGCAGATATTGCTGACACACCCGCAGGCATTGCGCGGCTTGCGTCGTGATGCCGATGGCTGGCAGTTATGGAATCAGAAGTCGGGTTGGCAGCCTGTGCAATTAAGGCCGGACAGCCTGGCGTTGCCGTTGATCGTGGTGCTGCGTTTTCGTCTGCGTGGCGAGCGCCGGGTCAGGGCCATTTGCGTGCCCCGGGACGCACAGGCGGCGGATGTGCACCGCCGCCTGCGCGTGCGACTCAAGTTCAGTCGGCGTAGGTGGGCGGCACCAGGATAGTGTCCAGGGCGACCGGCAACAGGTTCGGGTAGTCGAGGGTGTAATGCAGGCCCCGGCTTTCCTTGCGTTCCATGGCTGAGAGAATCATCAGTTCGGCAACCTGGGCCAGGTTGCGCAACTCGATCAGGTCGCGGCTGACTTTGTAGTTACTGTAGAACTCGTCAATTTCATCCAGCAGCAGTTGCACGCGGTGTTGTGCGCGCTGCAGGCGCTTGTTGGTGCGCACGATGCCCACGTAGTCCCACATGAACCGGCGCAACTCATCCCAGTTGTGCGCAATGATCACGTCCTCATCGGAGTCGGTGACCTGGCTGGCATCCCAGACGGGCAGGGGGGCAGGCATCGAAACCCGAGGCAGTTGGTCGATAATGTCTGCTGCTGCCGACCGCGCATAAACGAAACATTCCAGCAGCGAGTTGCTGGCCATGCGGTTGGCGCCATGCAGGCCGGTGAAGCTGGTTTCGCCAATGGCATACAGCCCCGGCACGTCGGTACGGCCATGCTGGTCGACCATCACGCCACCGCAGGTGTAATGGGCCGCCGGCACCACCGGAATCGGTTGCTTTGTGATGTCGATGGAAAATTCCAGGCAGCGTTCGTACACCGTCGGGAAGTGCGTCTTGATGAACGCTTCGGGCATGTGGCTGATGTCCAGGTAGACGCAGTCGATGCCCAGGCGCTTCATTTCGTGGTCGATGGCTCGTGCAACGATGTCCCGTGGTGCCAGTTCGGCCCGAGGGTCGAAGCGCTGCATGAATCGTTCGCCGTTGGGCAGTTTCAGGTGTGCACCTTCACCGCGCAGGGCTTCGGTGATCAGAAAACTCTTGGCTTGCGGGTGATACAGGCAAGTGGGGTGGAACTGGTTGAATTCCAGGTTCGCCACCCGGCACCCGGAGCGCCAGGCCATGGCGATGCCATCACCGCAGGCGCCATCGGGGTTGCTGGTATAGAGGTAGACCTTGGCGGCGCCGCCGGAGGCGAGGATCACGAAGCGCGCGCCATAAGTGTCGACTTCTCCTGTGCCGCGATTGAGCACGTAGGCGCCGAGGCAGCGATCACCGGCCAGGCCCAGGCGCTTTTCGGTGATCAGGTCAACGGCGACGCGCTGTTCCAGCAATTCGATGTTGGGACGTTTCCTGGCTTGGTCGAGCAAGGTGCGGAAAATCGCTGCGCCGGTGGCATCGGCTGCATGAATGATACGTCGATGGCTATGGCCGCCTTCGCGGGTCAGGTGGAACTCGAAACCGCCATCCTCGGTGCCGGATTGCTCATCGCGGGTAAAAGGTACCCCCTGGTCGATCAGCCACTGGATCGCTTCCTTGCTGTGCTCGACGGTAAAGCGCACGGCGTCTTCATGACAGAGTCCGCCGCCGGCGTTGAGCGTGTCCTCGACATGGGATTCGACAGTGTCGGTGTCATCGAGAACGGCGGCCACACCGCCCTGGGCCCAGAACGTCGAACCGTTGGCCAGATCGCCCTTGCTCAGTACGGCAATGCGCAAATGACCGGGCAAGGTCAGCGCAAGGCTCAAACCGGCAGCACCGCTGCCAATTACCAGAACATCGTGTTGAAACTGTTGGCTCATTTCAGGATTCCGCTCAAAGCGACCCGGTTCGGGGTTGGCGCACCTCATTTGCGAGTCAAGGCAGCCGCACAGCCCACTAGTATATAGAGGGGGGGAGCGGCACAATACCCGAGCGCGCATGGCATTGTGAAACTACCGTTACGGAAAATTCCGGACGCTTCGTCGGATGTTTTTTTGTCCCTTGGGCGACAAAGGAGCGGTATCGTCGATTTACCGGTCTTTTTCCCTCCACGGTTGCACAATGTCTGTTCGGCACAGCTATAAATATTTGGAACTTTTGTCAAAGTGCCATGATCAATAGACCGTTGCCTGAATCAAGGGACAGTGTCGGTTTCGATGGGGGATTGCGGTTCGATCCCTGCCAGCGGATCCGACGACAAGATTATTCGCGCAGCCGGGTCAACTCGCGCTGCGCTTTTCGTGCGTGCCAATCAGAGCCCGCAGGAAACTTGCCTGGAGGGGGAGAACTTTTGCGAAAAGTCCGAGTCTATGTTTGCAAGTCTGGTCGTTTTGTTCTGCAAGCCTCCTCCATGCTTATTGAGGAGTGTTCATGCTAACCCAGGAAGAGGATCAGCAACTGGTCGAACGCGTTCAGCGCGGCGACAAGCGTGCTTTCGATCTGCTAGTGCTGAAATATCAGCACAAAATTCTCGGGTTGATCGTGCGTTTTGTGCACGACACCCATGAAGCCCAGGACGTCGCACAGGAAGCTTTTATCAAGGCGTACCGTGCACTTGGAAATTTTCGCGGAGACAGCGCGTTTTATACGTGGCTTTACCGCATCGCCATCAACACGGCGAAGAATTATCTGGTTTCACGCGGCCGCCGGCCGCCGGATAGCGATGTTAGTTCCGAGGATGCAGAGTTCTACGATGGCGATCACGGCCTGAAGGATCTCGAATCACCAGAACGGGCTTTGCTGCGGGATGAGATCGAAGGCACCGTCCATCGAACCATTCAGCAACTGCCGGAAGATTTGCGTACGGCGTTAACTTTACGTGAGTTCGACGGTCTGAGTTACGAGGATATTGCGAGCGTCATGCAATGTCCGGTGGGTACCGTGCGCTCCCGGATTTTCCGCGCCCGGGAGGCCATCGATAAAGCCCTGCAACCGTTGTTGCAGGAAAACTAAAGACAGCGGCGACAGCCAAGAGAGGAACGCCATGAGTCGTGAAGCCCTGCAGGAATCGCTGTCCGCAGTGATGGATAACGAAGCGGACGAACTGGAATTGCGTCGGGTATTAAGTGCCTGCGACGATGTTGAAACCCGTGATACATGGGCTCGTTATCAGATCGCTCGGGCAGTGATGCACAAGGATCTGCTGCTCCCGCGTCTGGATATTGCCGCGGCTGTATCCGCAGCGCTTGCTGACGAAGCCGTGCCGGCAAAAGCCTCACGTGGTCCATGGCGCAGCCTGGGTCGCCTGGCGGTCGCCGCTTCGGTCACCCTGGCCGTATTGGCAGGTGTTCGCCTGTACAACCAGGATGAGATCGCCGGCGTCGAACTGGCCCAGCAATCGAACCAGCCTGGTCTGGTTGCCCCTCAAGCAAAAGGCCCGGCTGTACTGGCAGGCTACAATGAGGGTTCAGAGACCACCGGTCCCATGGCCAATGGTGTTTTGCAAGGTCAGCCAGGCTGGCACGATCAGCGTCTGCCCGGGTACCTGCGCCAGCACGCACAGCAGGCTGCATTGAAAGGGACTGAGAGCGCGCTGCCATACGCTCGTGCCGCAAGTCTGGAAAACCAGTAAGGAGGATCATGCGCGCCATACCTTTACTTACGCTTGTGCTCAGTGGCTGGTTTGTTGTTCCAGCCCATGCCGATGAAGCCCAGGACTGGTTGAAACGTCTGGGCCAGGCCGAGCAGCAGCAGAGCTTTCAAGGTACTTTTGTCTACGAGCGTAACGGTAGTTTTTCTACGCACAACATCTGGCACCGCGTCCAGGATGGCAAGGTCCGTGAGCGTTTGCTCCAGCTTGACGGCTCGGCTCAGGAAGTCGTGCGCATTGATGGGCGTACTCAATGCGTCAGCGGCACACTCGTAGCAGGACTTGGGGATAGCCCCAATAACGCGGCTCGTGCACTCGATCCACAAAAGCTCAAGAATTGGTATGACCTTGCTGTCATTGGCAGCTCGCGCGTGGCCGGACGTTCGGCGGTGATCGTCTCGCTCACCCCTCGCGATCAACACCGCTATGGTTTTGAGTTGCACCTGGATAAAGAAACCGGGCTGCCGCTCAAGTCATTGTTGCTTAGCGACAAGGGACAGTTGCTGGAGCGCTTCCAGTTCACACGCCTGGATACTTCAGACATCCCTGCCGACAAGGATCTGCAGGCAGGCGCCGATTGCAAGGCCGTCAATCTTGAAGGCGACAAGGCTTCGGCCATCAAGGCTGCCCAGGTCTGGCACTCTGACTGGTTGCCACCAGGTTTCGAGCTGACCAGCAGCAGTGCGCGCAAGGATTCGGAGACCAAAACCCTGGTCAACAGTCTGATGTATGACGATGGTCTGACTCGTTTTTCGGTATTCCTCGAGCCTTTGAACGGCGCCAAAGTCACCGATACCCGCACGCAGTTGGGCCCGACCGTTGCCGTTTCCCGGCGCCTGACCACGGCTCAGGGCGATATGATGGTGACCGTAGTCGGCGAGATTCCGGTAGGTACCGCAGAGCGGATCGCGCTTTCAATGCGTACCGACGCAGCTGCAACCAAGCAGTGAGCTGAAACCGAAATGTTTCGTGAACATTTCAGTTTGCAAATATCCCTTGAATTTTTTATAGGTCAGAGCCCCTCGGCTCTGGCCTTGTTTGTTGTTCCCGGAACAAAAATACCGGCGTATTGTTCCCGGTGTTCCTTGCTCCATATCGCTTAACCATGCTCGTTGTAACGGGAGCCGTATGTCGATACCACGCTTGAAGTCTTACCTTTCCATTTTTGCTGCCGTGCTGGTGCTCGGTCAGGCGGTCACCGCTCAAGCGGTGGAGTTGCCTGATTTCACGCAACTGGTCGAACAGGCGTCGCCTGCGGTAGTGAACATCAGCACCACGCAAAAGCTGCCCGACCGCAAGGTCAATCAGCAGATGCCTGACCTCGAAGGCTTGCCGCCAATGTTGCGCGAGTTCTTCGAGCGCGGCATGCCGCCACAGTCTCGTTCGCCCCGTGATCGTCAGCGCGAAGCGACCTCCCTGGGTTCGGGTTTCATCATCTCGCCTGACGGCTACATCCTGACCAACAACCACGTGATCGCCGATGCCGACGAGATTCTCGTGCGTCTGGCCGACCGCAGTGAAATGAAGGCCAAGCTGGTCGGCACCGACCCGCGCTCGGACGTGGCCCTGCTGAAAATCGAAGGCAAGGACCTGCCGGTCCTCAAGCTTGGCAAATCCCAGGACCTGAAGGCCGGCCAATGGGTCGTGGCCATCGGCTCGCCGTTCGGCTTCGATCACACGGTGACCCAGGGCATTGTCAGTGCCGTGGGCCGCAGTCTGCCGAACGAAAACTATGTGCCGTTCATTCAGACCGACGTGCCGATCAACCCGGGTAACTCCGGTGGCCCGCTGTTCAACCTGAACGGTGAAGTGGTCGGCATCAACTCGCAGATCTATACCCGCTCCGGTGGTTTCATGGGCGTGTCGTTCGCGATTCCAATCGACGTGGCCATGGACGTTTCCAATCAGCTCAAAAGCGGTGGCAAGGTCAGTCGCGGCTGGTTGGGTGTGGTCATCCAGGAAGTGAGCAAGGATCTGGCCGAGTCGTTCGGCCTGGAGAAACCGGCCGGTGCGCTGGTTGCGCAAATCCAGGACGATGGCCCGGCTGCGAAGGGTGGGTTGCAAGTGGGCGACGTGATCCTGAGCATGAACGGTCAACCTATCGTCATGTCGGCCGACCTGCCACACCTCGTCGGTGCGTTGAAGGCGGGTGCCAAAGCCGATCTGGAAGTGATTCGCGACGGCAAGCGCAAGAACGTCGAACTGATTGTAGGCTCGATTCCGGACGACGATAAGGATGTCGGTGCGCTGCCAGGTACCAGCATCGAGCGCAGCAGCAACCGACTGGGTGTGTCCGTGGTCGAACTGACTGACGAACAGAAGAAGACCTACGACCTCAAGGGGGGTGTGCTGATCAAGGAAGTCCAGGACGGTCCTGCCGCCATGATCGGCCTGCAGCCGGGCGACGTCATCACTCACCTGAACAATCAGGCCATCGGCTCTGCCAAGGAGTTCGCGGACATCGCCAAGGCGTTGCCGAAGAACCGCTCGGTGTCGATGCGGGTCTTGCGTCAAGGTCGCGCCAGTTTCATTACCTTCAAACTGGCTGAATAGTCCGCTGGTTGGCTGAAACACAAACCGCCTCGAAAGAGGCGGTTTTTTTTGTCTGTTTTCCTGCTGGAGGAGTCAGCCCATCATGTCCTTGATCATGCGTTCCTGTTCCATGAGCTCCCGTTGTCGCGCGTCGATTCGCGATGCCAGCGGGAAGTTGCTCCCGGCCTTGCGCTTGGCGAAGTCCAGTTGCTGAATGGCCTGTTTGTAGTCCCCGACCAGCGCGAAATACTCGGCGCGCGCCTGATGCAGGCCGATGATGTTGCCTGACAAGCCGCGAGTCTCGGCCACCTGGTACCACACGTCCGGATCGTCCGGACGCGACTTGAGCAGGCCTTCGAGGGCTTTTTCCGCATCGGCGGTGCGGTTCTGCTTGAGCAGCAGGTCGACGCGCATCTGGTTCAGCGGATAATTGCCGGGGTATTGAGTCAGCAACCGATCCACTCGGGTCTGGGCATCTGCCAGGCGACTGTTGGTGATGTCCAGATCGACCTGCGCCAGATTGTAAATGATCTCGTTCGGCGCCTTGGCCAACAGCAGCTTGAGATTTTCTCTTGCCTCGTTCAGCCGACCGCCCTTGATCTGTGCGATCGCCAGGCCATAGCGTGCCACATCGCTATTGGGATTGCTGTCGAGCTCGGCGCGAAAACGCTTGGCACCAAGCCCTGGGGTTTCTTCGTAGATCAGTTGCACCCGTGCACGAATCAGTTGATAGCGCAGGCTGTCTTCAATGCCGCCGTGTGGAGCCAGTTCGGCGCGGTTTCGGGTGTCGGCGATCCGCGATTCGGTGACCGGGTGAGTCATCAGGAATTCCGGTGGCTTGGCGTCGAAGCGGTATTGGCGCCCCAGACGCTCGAACATGGTCGGCATCGAGCGTGGGTCGTATCCGGCTTTTTCCAGATTGAGGATGCCGATGCGGTCGGCTTCCTGTTCGTTCTGGCGCGAGAATCGCCGTTGTTCCTGAATCGCTGCTGCCTGGGACCCGGCAATGGCCGCGATCCCTGCATCGCCGCCGCCGGCAGCGGCCAGAACGATGCCGGCCAGCAAGGCGGCCATCATCGGCACCTGCATGCGCTGCTGGGCTTCCACGCCGCGGGCGAAGTGGCGTTGCGACAAGTGAGCCAATTCGTGCGCCAGTACCGAGGCGTACTCGCCTTCGGTCTGGGCGTTGAGGAACAGACCGCCGTTGACCCCGATGATCCCGCCCGGCGCTGCAAAGGCGTTGAGTTGAGGGCTGTTGATCAGAATGAATTCAAGGCGTCGGTCGTTGACCTGACTGGTCTCCACCAGCCGGTAAACGCTCGATTCCACGTAGTCCTTGAGTTCAGGATCGTTGAGCTGCGAGACCTGGCTGCGCAACAGCGCCAGCCAGGCACGACCCAACTGATATTCCTGTTGCGGCGAGACGATGGCAGAACTGGCGTCGCCGAGTGACGGCAGGTCGTCGGCGAAGCCTGGAGAGGCGAGCAGGCAAGCGAGCGTCAGCAGGGTGGGGCGCAGAAAAGTCATGCACAAAGCCTTAGTCGACAAAGACCTTACTGTAGCCGGACACCAGCCCTGCGACCAGATATTCTAGGTGACTCAAGCACCTGATCCGGAGTGAAATAATGACCGACGCTGTAGACCATGACGTTGAGCTGGACGCCAGCGGCCTGAATTGCCCCTTGCCGTTGCTCAAGGCCAAGATGGAACTCAATCGGCTGGCCAGCGGCGCGGTCCTCAAGGTCATCGCCACCGATGCGGGATCCCAGCGCGACTTCCGCACCTTTGCCCGATTGGCCGGTCATACCTTGCTTCGCGAAGAAGATGAAGCGGGTGTATACCGCTACTGGTTGAAAAAGGCCTGAAATCGCTGCGCGTTTTCCTAAGGATTATTGATGTTCAAAGTGTTGCGGGACTGGGTTCAGCGGTATTTCTCCGATGAAGAAGCGGTGGTGCTCGCGGTTTTGCTGTTTCTGGCCTTCACCGCCGTGCTTACCCTGGGTGGCATGCTGGCGCCGGTGTTGGCCGGGATGGTGCTGGCGTACCTGATGCAGGGACTGGTGGTAGCCCTTGAGCGCCTGCGAGTGCCCGGTGGGGTAGCGGTAGGGCTGGTCTTTGCCTTGTTCATGGGGATTTTGCTGGTGTTCATCGTGGTGGTGGTGCCGTTGCTCTGGCACCAACTGATCACTTTGTTCAATGAATTGCCCGGCATGCTGGTCAAGTGGCAGTCGGTGTTGTTGTTGCTGCCCGAGCGCTATCCGCATCTGGTGTCCGACGAGCAGGTGTTGCGGGCCATCGAAGTGATGCGCGGTGAAATCGGCAAGTTCGGCCAGTGGGCGCTGACGTTTTCGCTGTCGAGCCTGCCGCTGCTGGTGAACATCATGATCTACCTGGTCCTGGTGCCGATCCTGGTGTTTTTCTTTCTCAAGGACCGGGAAATGATCGGCCAGTGGGTGCGCGGCTACCTGCCCCGGGAGCGGGCACTGCTGACCCGTGTCGCCCGTGACATGAACCGGCAGATCGCCAACTACATTCGCGGCAAGGTCATCGAGATTTTCATTTGCGGGGGAGTGACCTACGTCGCCTTCGTCGTCCTGGGGCTCAACTATGCAGCGCTGCTGGCGATGCTGGTGGGCATTTCGGTGGTGGTGCCCTACGTCGGCGCGGTGGTGGTGACGGTGCCGGTGTTGCTGATTGCGCTGTTCCAGTGGGGCTGGAGCGATCAGTTCATCTATCTGATGGCGGTTTACGGGATCATTCAGACCCTGGACGGCAATGTGCTGGTGCCGTTGCTGTTTTCGGAGGCGGTTAACCTGCACCCGGTGGCGATCATCTGTGCGGTGCTGTTGTTTGGCGGGCTGTGGGGCTTCTGGGGGGTGTTCTTCGCGATTCCCCTGGCGACGCTGTTCAAGGCCGTGCTGGATGCTTGGCCACGTAAAGAGCCGGTGGTTGCGCCGCTGCTGTAACGGGTATTTCAGGTTTTTCAGCGGGGCGGGCGACCCCTTCGCGAGCAAGCCCGCTCCCACATTCAACCCTGTTGCCTGGGCGGACACGGTTTAATGTGGGAGCGGGCTTGCTCGCGAAGGCGTTCGAATGGACGCCAGATATGGCTCAGGCCTTGTTCAATGCCTGGGCAGCCGCCAGAACGGCATCAACATGCCCCGGCACCTTCACGCCACGCCACTCCTGGCGCAGCACACCATCCTTGTCGATCAGGAACGTGCTGCGATCCACGCCCATGTATTCCTTGCCATACAGCTTTTTCAGCTTGATCACATCGAACAGCTGGCAGAGCGCTTCTTCCTTGTCGCTGATCAGCTCGAAGGTGAAGGCTTGCTTGGCCTTGAAGTTTTCATGGGATTTGAGGCTATCGCGCGACACGCCAAACACTTCGGTGTTGGCCGCTTTGAACGCTTCCAGCTGATCGCGAAAGCCCTGTCCCTGGGTAGTGCAACCCGGGGTGCTGTCCTTGGGGTAGAAGTAGATCACTACTTGCTTGCCCTTCAGGCCCGAGAGGCTGACGGTCTGCCCGCTGGTGGCGGGGGCTTCGAAATCGGCAACCGGTTGGTCGATGGCAACGGCCATGAAAGCTTCCTTACATTGGGTTCTGTGGGCGCCACGGTTCGATCAGGGCGTCCAGGTTCAACGCATCGGCGAAGTCCAGGAACTGATCACGCAACCAGCTGATCTGCACGCCGGCCGGCAAGGTCACGGTGAACGTGGCGTTGAGCATGGTGCCGCCGGTCTGCGGAGCCTGATAGGTGTCGCAGGTCAGGTTCTCCAGCTCGACGTTGTGGTCCATGAAGAACTGACACAGCTCATTGACGATGTCCGAGCGGTAGGCCGAGCTGACGTACGCGACGTATGGCAGGGCCTGGGGGCGGTTTTCCAGGGCGGCGCTGCGTACCACGTTGACGGTGAACGCATGCCGTTTGGCCAGTACCGGCAGGCTGCCTTCGAGGCGTGCCAGGGCATCCCAGCTGCCGGTGACTTCCAGCACCAGCGCACTGCATTCGCCGTGACGGGTCAGACGAGAGGTAACCACGGCGCAGCGATTTTCATGGCTGGCGCGGCACAGGACGTTGGTCAGCTCCATGGGGTTGGCGCCGAGGGCACTGATTACAAGGAATTGTTCGCGAACTGTGGGGGTGGACATGCAGCATTCCTAAAGCGATGAGCGGTCGATATAGCCAAGGGCTGTCTTGTCGGATGCAAGCCTGCGGATGCGAATTCAGAAAACCCGGCGCATTCAGGTTGCAACGTGCTCCAGTGTGGCAGGAGCGAGGGCTGGCAACGCTGGCTCGGGGCTTGTGATGTCGAAAAGGGAGGCGCAAACCCGACGTACAAGCTTGTCAGTATCGATCAAAGTCTGAAGGGTAGCGAAAACCGGCGCCAAGGGGAATGGCGGCAGCGCAGTACTTTGCTTGTGCAAGCATCTTGGCGCCAGTACCATTACGGCTCTCTTTTTCCGGCAGGAGCGGTTTCATGATTGCGGGCAGTATGGTGGCACTGGTCACACCCATGGATGCACAAGGGCGTCTTGACTGGGACAGCCTCAGCAAACTCGTGGACTTCCACCTTGAAAACGGCACCCATGCCATTGTCGCGGTCGGTACTACCGGCGAGTCGGCAACCCTCGATGTAGATGAGCACATCGCGGTCATCAAGGCCGTGGTCAAGCAGGTCAATGGCCGTGTTCCGGTGATCGCCGGTACCGGTGCCAACTCGACTCGCGAAGCCGTCGAATTGACCCGCAACGCCAAGGAAGCCGGCGCCGACGCCTGCCTGCTGGTAGTGCCGTATTACAACAAGCCGACTCAGGAAGGCTTGTACCAGCACTTCAAGCACATCGCTGAAGCGGTCGACATTCCACAGATCCTCTACAACGTTCCTGGCCGCACCTCCTGCGACATGCAGGCCGAGACCGTGATTCGCCTGTCCACCGTGCCGAACATCATCGGTATCAAGGAAGCGACCGGCGACCTCAAGCGCGCCAAGGCCATCCTCGATGGCGTGAGCAAGGACTTCATCGTGCTGTCCGGCGATGATCCGACCGCTGTCGAGCTGATTCTGCTGGGCGGCAAGGGCAATATCTCCGTCACCGCCAACGTCGCCCCGCGCGAAATGGCCGACCTGTGCGAGGCCGCGCTCAAGGGCGACGCCGAGACTGCACGGGCAATCAACGAAAAATTGATGCCGCTGCACAAGGACCTGTTCATCGAAGCCAACCCGATTCCGGTGAAGTGGGCTTTGGTCGAAATGGGCCTGATGCATGAAGGCATTCGCCTGCCGCTGACCTGGCTGAGCACACCTTGTCATGAAACGCTACGCACGGCCCTGCGCCAGTGCGGCGTCCTGGTTTAATTGAGGAAATACAACGCATGAAGCGAATGGCCGGACTTTCCGCACTTGCCTTGATTATCTCCAGCACCAGTGGCTGCGGATGGGTCTGGGGCCCGGAAGGTTATTTCCGTGACCGTGGTAGCGACTACCTGGTAGCGCAACAGACTGCACCGATGCAATTGCCGCCGGATATCACCACGGCCAAGCGCCTGGATCCGCTGTTGCCGATCCCGCGCAACGTGGCCGATGACACCGCCACGGGCGAATACATCGTTCCGCGGCCGCAGCCATTGACCGCTGCTGCCGATGCCAGCCCCTACACCCTGCAGAAGAGCGGCGACTCGCGCTCGATCCTGGCGCAGAGCCCGCCGGCCGAAGTCTGGCCCGTGGCCGTGCAGTTCTTCCAGGACAACGGTTTCCGCCTGGATGAACAGCGTCCGCAAACCGGTGAGTTCACCACCACCTGGCAGCACTCCGACGAACTGTCCGCAGCCATGGCCAAGCGCCTGAGCGCGGCCGGCGTCAGCGCCGACAGCCAAACCCGTGTACGGGTTCGCATCGAGCCGGGCGTGCAACGCAACACCAGTGAAGTGTACGTGGTCAGCGCCGAGCGTCCTGCCGGCAGCAGCGCCGACGTGGACTTCACCAATCGTTCGGTCAACACCGGCCTGGACGCGGCACTGGTCGACGACATGCTCGCGAGCATGAGCCGCATCTCGGAGAAGGGCGGTTCGGTCTCGATGCTGGCTTCGCGTGATTTCGACGCGCCTAGCCGTATCAGCCTGAGCGAAGACGGTAGCGGCAACCCTGTGCTGAACGTCGGCACCGATCTGGATCGTGCCTGGTCGAGTGTCGGTCGCGCGCTGGAACAGGGCGAATGGCGTGTTGAAGACATCAACCGCAGCCTGGGCCTGTACTACCTCAATCTGGCCGAAAAAGCCGAGAGCAAGGACGACAAGCCTGGCTTCTTCAGCAGCCTGTTCGGCACCGCGCCGAGCAAGGAAGAAGTTGAAGCCCGTGCCGAGCGTTATCAGGTTCGCCTGAGCAAGGTTGGCGATAACGTCCAGGTCACCGTCGAGAAAAACATCAACACCGTGGCGCCGGCAGACGTGGCGCGTAAAGTGTTGAGCGTTATTCAGGACAACCTGGGCTGATCACATGCGTTTTGCCGTTCTCGGCAGCGGTAGCCAAGGGAACGGCACGCTGATAGCCAGCGCTGACACGTATGTGCTGGTGGATTGTGGTTTCTCCCTGCGGGAAACCGAAAAACGCCTGCTGCGCCTGGGGGTGAACCCTGCGCAGCTGAGCGCGATACTCGTGACCCACGAACATGCCGACCACGTGCATGGCGTGGGTTTGCTGTCTCGGCGCTACAATCTGCCTGTCTACCTCAGTCGCGGGACCCTGCGCGGGATGCGCAAACCGATAGAACCCGCAGGCCTGCTGGCCGGCGGCGAGCAACTGCAAATCGGCGACTTGAGCATCGGTGTCATTGCCGTGGCCCACGATGCGCAGGAGCCGACGCAGTACGTATTCAGTGATGGTGAGCGGCGCTTCGGCCTGCTGACCGACCTGGGCTCGTATTGCGACAAGGTGCTGGACGGCTATCGTGACCTCGATGCATTGATGATCGAGTCCAACCATTGCCGGGACATGCTGGCTCGCGGTCATTACCCGTACTTTCTCAAGCAACGGGTGGGCGGTGAACTGGGGCATTTGAACAACCATCAGGCGGCATTCCTGGTGTCCGAGTTGGGCTGGCAAGGCCTGCAACACCTGGTCCTGGCCCATCTGAGCAGCAAGAACAACCTGCCGCAGCTGGCCCGGCAATGTTTCGTCGACACCCTCGGGTGCGACCCGGACTGGCTGCAACTGGCCGATCAAGATTCAGGGCTCGACTGGCGCCACATCGCCTAGCCCACCTACTTAGCAAGCGGAGCCCATCATGGAAAAACGTGAAGAACTCTACCGCGGCAAAGCCAAATCGGTTTACAAGACCGACGACGCTGACCGCTTGATCCTGCTGTTTCGCAACGACACCTCGGCGTTCGACGGCAAGCGTATCGAGCAGCTCGACCGCAAAGGCATGGTGAACAACAAGTTCAATGCCTTCATCATGCAAAAACTCGAAGCGGCCGGCGTACCGACCCAGTTCGACAAGCTGCTGGGCGACAACGAGTGCCTGGTGAAGAAGTTGGACATGATCCCGGTCGAGTGCGTCGTGCGTAACTACGCCGCCGGCAGCCTGGTCAAGCGCCTGGGTGTCGAGGAGGGCATGAAGCTCAACCCTTACACCTTCGAACTGTTCCTCAAGGACGACGCCAAGGGCGACCCGTTCATCAACGAATCCCACGTCGTGGCGTTCGGTTGGGGCACCGCCGAGCAACTGGTTCGCATGAAAGAACTGTCGCTCAAGGTCAACGAAATCCTCAGCAAGCTGTTCGACGACGCCGGCCTCTTGCTGGTGGACTTCAAGCTTGAGTTCGGCGTATTCAGTGACGGCTCCATCGTCCTGGGCGACGAGTTCAGCCCGGACGGCTGCCGCCTCTGGGACAAGGACACCAAGAAGAAGATGGACAAAGACCGCTTCCGCCAGGGCCTCGGTGACGTCATCGAAGCCTACGAAGAAGTCGCCAATCGTCTGGGCGTACCGCTTTAATCGACGCAAGCATCTGAAAGCACAGAAAATATTTCGCCTGGGGGGTTCGCTTTAGGCGAAAGTGTTGTTATGATGCGCGCCGTTGGAGAGATGCCAGAGTGGCCGAATGGGACGGATTCGAAATCCGTTGTACCTTCACCGGTACCTAGGGTTCGAATCCCTATCTCTCCGCCATTATTGAATAAGACTAAGCCCCTGTAATCGTTAGCGATTACAGGGGCTTTTTCGTTTCCGTCGTATTATTTAGGGTGTTTTTAGGGCATAAACCTCGCCGTGTTGCCGCTCTAGCCCGCTCTAAACCCCAACGTTTCGACACGACGATAAGGGCGTGTTCTGTGAGGGACTAAGGATGATCTGCATTAAACGTCATCTCATGGTGCCTTACACCGCCGACGTGAGCGATTTCCGCTACTGGAATTCTCCAGAGCTTTAGCAGGCATCGGGCTTTTTTCGAATAAATGAAGGAGAGCTTTGAGGTCCTTTATGTGGAGTTGGCTGAAGGGCCACGTATGATGTTGATCGGACTGCACCCACGTATGGCGGGCCGTCCCGGGCGGGTAAGGGCGATCAAGCAATTTATCGCGTTTGCCAAGCAATATGGAGATGTGTGGTTTCCTGCGCGCGAAGAAATCGCCCGTGCCTGGCTGAACGAACTTGAGGGACTGCCGAACGACCACCTATGGCCGATTGCATTCTGTCCCGGTGGGCTGCAAGCGACCCTTATCTTCAACAAAATCGCCCGATTCGCCTTGAGTTTGTTCAATTGTCACGACTGTCCCGTCCTGAATAAGGTTTACACCTTCTGACCTATTTTCAGGAGGGAGCAATGGATTCGGGGAAAAGGCGCAGTCAGCGCGATTACACGCTGGCTTTTAAATTGTCGGTGGTCGATCAGGTCG
>NZ_JAHUWS010000015.1:0-136034 GCF_019218965.1 Pseudomonas sp. PDM31
CACCTCTTTTTCAACTCCCTTTCGGCTTCGATGAACTGAAGCAACTTGCTGTCGAAAACTGCGTAACTCATTGTTTACCAAGGAGTTTTCCGTTTCGACTGCGCCGGAAGTGGGGCGAATTATAGGCTTCCAGAATCTGCCGTCAACCACTAATTACGCTTTTTTGGCAGAAGTGCCCTTTTTGCTCATCAGGCGTGGAATTCGCCTGGTCACAGGCGGTATTCGCAATGCGATCAGCAACGCGCCTATAACTGCATAAATCGCCCATTCCTTCAGATCAGCCCGCACAATCCAGAGCATATGCAGTAAACCCAGGCCCAGAACCACATAAACCAGGCGATGCAGCTTCTTCCAGCGAGACCCCAAGCGGCGCTGACTGTATCGATTGGACGTCACCGCCAACGCCAACAAACAGAGAAACCCCAGGACTCCGACAATAATGTAAGGGCGCTTGCGCAATTCGACACCCAACTGCGACCAGTCAAAACCGAGGATAAACGCCATATAGGCGCTCAAGTGCATGACCACATAGGCAAAACACCATAACCCCAGCTGCCGGCGGACAGCGATCCACCCTACCCAACCGGTGAGCTTCTGCAGGGGTGTCATGCTCAATGTAATGAGAAGAAGGACAAGCGTCCCCAACCCCAACCGGTCAACCAATACCTTGCCCGGATCAGGCCCAAGCACATCGTCCCAAGCCTGATACAACCAAAGCAACGGCCAGACCAGTGCAGCAACGAATACCCCCATACGCCAGAGCGGATATCGCATCAGTAGTTCTTCCGCAGATCGAGCCCTGTATATAGAGAAGCGACCTCATCGGCATAGCCATTGAACATCTGCGTGTCTCGCACATTCGGCTTGAACAGGCCACTGGGCAGGCGTCGTTCACGGGCCTGGGTCCAGCGGGGGTGGTCAACCGCAGGGTTCACATTCGCATAAAAACCGTATTCATCCGCGGCGATACTCTGCCAGGTGGTTTTCGGCTGTTCGCTGACCAGGCTGATTCGCACAATAGACTTGATACTCTTGAAGCCGTACTTCCATGGCACCACCAAACGCAGCGGCGCACCGTTCTGATTAGGCAACTCCCGCCCGTACATCCCCACCGCCAGAATCGCCAGCGGATTCATCGCCTCATCCAGGCGCAGCCCTTCTACGTAAGGCCAGTCGATCAGGGCAAACCCGGACCGCTGCCCCGGCATGCTCTTGGGGTCCTGCAGGGTTTCGAAACGAATGAACCGGGCTTTTGAGGTTGGCTCGACTTCCTTGAGCAACGCCGAGATGGGGAAACCTATCCATGGAATAACCATCGACCAGGCCTCCACGCAGCGCAGACGATAAATCCGCTCCTCCAACTGATAGGGTTTCATGAAGTCTTCAAGTGCATAGCGCCCAGGCTTGCCAACCTCCCCATCCACTACCACTGTCCATGGCTGCGTCTTCAGCGCTCCGGCGTTCGCCGCCGGGTCACCTTTGTCGGCGCCGAACTCATAGAAGTTGTTGTAGTGGGTAGCATCTTTGAATGGCGTGATCGCCTCGTCCTTGACGTTGACCGCCCCCCACCTGGTTGCTGGAAGTTTTTCGGTGAACCAGGAAGGCGCGTTACCAGGTTCGACGTCTGCATAACGGACTGCTTCATCTGCACCGGCCCAGCGCGGCAAACCGCTTGCTGCCAGACCGGCAACGGCTGCACCTAATAGATGGCGGCGAGAAAGATAGAAGGATTCAGGCGTGACGTCCGACTCATGGCAGTCGGACGCTTTGGGGACTTTGATCAGCATGGCTACTCCGCAGTTTTGGAGAACAGATGCACCAATAGACTGCGGAGTATGAGGGAAATTACAGGTTTTTGTGCCGGCGCAGACGTAACAGGTATTGAACCGGACCTGAGGCAGCGTAGGCGAGAAACACCAGCAACAGGATGCGTGGCGGATCGCTGAACACCACCGCGAATACCAGCACCACGGCAAGTATGGCCACGAACGGCACGCGACCTTTCAGATCCAGCTCCTTGAAGCTGTTGTACTTGATGTTGCTGACCATCAGCATGCCGGCCGCAGCTACCATCAGCGCCACCAGGAAGGACATTTTAGAGCCCTGGATGCCGTAATCACTGAACGCCCAGACAATGCCCGCCACCACACCGGCAGCTGCCGGGCTGGCAAGGCCGATGAAGTAGCGCTTGTCCGCGGTACCGACCTGAGTGTTGAAGCGCGCCAGACGCAATGCCGCGCCAGCCACATAAATGAAGGCGACCATCCAGCCGACCTTGCCCATGTCGCCCAGTGCCCAACCGAACGCCAGCAATGCCGGCGCCACACCAAAGGCAACCATGTCCGACAGCGAGTCGTACTCGGCACCGAAGGCACTCTGGGTATTGGTCATGCGTGCAACGCGACCATCGAGGCCGTCGAGCACCATTGCCACGAAAATAGCGATGGCGGCGAATGCAAAATACTTGCTCGCATTGACCGAGTCACCGGCGCTCAGGGCTGCCTGTGCACTCATCGAGTTGATGATGGAGTAAAACCCTGCGAACAGGTTCGCAGTGGTGAACAGATTCGGCAGAAGATAGATACCACGATGCCGGACTTTACGACCTTCAGCGTCGTGCCCTTCCTCGATATGCTCATCGACGGGCAGGAGGCTTTCGGCGTCAGAAGCCTGGTTTGGCTCTTCGGGACGTTCGCTCATGGACATTACCTTGCAACGGGGTGGAAAGTTTGGACTGGTGTCTGGGGACGACGGTTCGACCGCAAACGATGCAGCTTTATACCAGAAGCGCCCCGCAAACGAAAAAACGCGGCCTTAGCCGCGTTCTTCGTACAAGGGCGTGACTTAGTTTTTGGCTTTGTCGACGATCTTGTTGGCACCGATCCACGGCATCATGGAGCGCAGTTGCTCGCCGATGACTTCGATACCGTGAGCGGCGTTGTTACGACGCTTGGCGGTCATCGAAGGATAGCCGGTGGCGCCTTCGCTGATGAACATCTTGGCGTACTCGCCGTCCTGAATACGTTTCAGGGCGTTGCGCATGGCCTGACGGGATTCGGCGTTGATCACTTCCGGGCCGGTCACGTACTCGCCGTATTCGGCGTTGTTGGAGATCGAGTAGTTCATGTTGGCGATACCGCCTTCGTACATGAGGTCAACGATCAACTTCAGTTCGTGCAGGCATTCGAAGTAGGCCATTTCTGGCGCGTAGCCAGCTTCAACCAGGGTTTCGAAACCGGCTTTGACCAGTTCAACGGTACCGCCGCACAGAACGGCTTGCTCGCCGAACAGGTCGGTTTCGGTCTCGTCCTTGAAGGTGGTTTCGATGATACCGGTACGACCACCGCCAACGCCGGCGGCGTAGGACAGTGCAACGTTTTTGGCGTTGCCCGAGGCGTCCTGGTAGATAGCGATCAGGTCAGGGATACCGCCGCCCTTCACGAATTCGGAACGTACGGTGTGGCCTGGAGCTTTCGGCGCGATCATGATCACGTCGAGGTCAGCGCGCGGCACAACCTGGTTGTAGTGAATCGCGAAACCGTGGGAGAAGGCCAGGGTAGCGCCCTTCTTGATGTTTGGCTCGATTTCGTTCTTGTACAGGGAAGACTGGAACTCGTCCGGGGTCAGGATCATGACCAGGTCGGCAGCCGCTACAGCGGAAGCAACGTCAGTCACTTTCAGGCCATGGGCTTCAGCCTTGGCAACGGTGGCCGAGCCTTTACGCAGGCCAACAGTCACGTCAACGCCGGAGTCTTTCAGGTTGCACGCTTGAGCGTGACCTTGGGAACCGTAGCCGATGATGGCAACTTTCTTGCCCTGGATGATCGACAGGTCGCAGTCTTTATCGTAGAAAACTTTCATGAATTTCCCCTATATCAGGCCGTTCAGGCCATTCGCTAATTTGGTTTAGATGCTGAGTACTTTGTCGCCGCGAGCAATCCCGGTCACGCCACTACGGACGGTTTCCAGTATCGAGGCAGTGCCGATGGACTGAAGGAAGCTGTCGAGCTTGTCGCTGGTACCGGTCAGTTGAACGGTATACACGCTGGCGCTGACATCGACGATCTGTCCACGATAAATATCGGTGGTGCGCTTGATCTCGGCGCGCTGGGCGCCGGTGGCCTTGACCTTGACCAGCATCAGCTCGCGCTCGATGTGAGCACTCTCCGACAGGTCGACCAGTTTTACCACTTCGATCAGTTTGTTCAGGTTCTTGGTGATCTGCTCGATCACTTCATCGTGGCCGACAGTGGTCAGCGTCAGACGCGACAGGGTCGGGTCTTCGGTAGGGGCCACGGTCAGGCTTTCGATGTTGTAGTTGCGCTGCGAGAACAGACCAACCACACGGGACAGAGCACCGGGTTCGTTTTCCAGAAGCAAGGAAATAATGTGCCGCATGATTAGGTACGCTCCGTCTTGCTCAGCCACATATCGCGCATGGAGCCGTCTTTGATCTGCATCGGATAGACGTGCTCGCTGGTGTCGACCGAAATATCGATCACGACCAGGCGATCCTTCATGGCGAACGCCTCTTCCATCTTCGACTTCAAGTCCTTGGACTCGGTGATGCGTACGCCGACGTGGCCGTAGGCCTCTGCCAGCTTGACGAAGTCAGGCAACGATTCCATGTAGGAATGCGAGTGACGGCTGCCGTAGCTCATATCCTGCCACTGGCGAACCATACCCAGCACACCGTTGTTGAGGATGACGATTTTTACCGGCAAACCGTATTGCAGACAGGTCGACAGCTCCTGGATGTTCATCTGGATGCTGCCTTCGCCCGTAACACAGGCGACGTCGGCCTCCGGAAAGCTCAACGCAATACCCATGGCCGCCGGCAAACCGAAGCCCATGGTGCCCAGCCCCCCGGAGTTGATCCAGCGGTTCGGTTTGTTGAAACGGTAGTACTGCGCCGCGAACATCTGGTGCTGGCCCACATCGGAAGTTACAAAGGCGTCGCCCTTGGTCACTTCGCACAGGGTTTCGATGACCGTTTGTGGCTTGATCTTGCTGCCGTCGCCCTTGTCATAAGGGAACAGGCCACGATCACCGCGCCACTCGTCGACCTGCTTCCACCAGCTGGCAACGGACTCCTTGTTCGGGGTCTCGCCGATTTCCTTGAGGATCGCGACCATCTCGGTCAGGACGCTCTCAACCGGACCAACGATAGGCACATCGGCCTTGATGGTCTTGGAGATCGAAGCCGGGTCGATGTCGATGTGGATGATCTTGGCGTTCGGACAGAACTTGGCCGGACCGTTGATCACGCGATCGTCGAAGCGCGCGCCGACTGCAAGGATCACATCGGCATGGTGCATCGCCAGGTTGGCGGTGTAGCTGCCGTGCATGCCGAGCATGCCGATGAACTGACGGTCGGTGCCAGGGTAGGCACCCAGCCCCATCAGGGTATTGGTCACTGGCAGGTTAAGCATTTTCGCCAGTTCGGTCAGTGGTGCGGAACCACCGCCGAGGATCACGCCGCCGCCCGCGTACAACACAGGACGCTTGGCCGCCAGGAGCATTTCTGCCGCCTTGCGGATCTGGCCGGAGTGACCGCGTACAGCCGGGCTGTAGGAGCGCAGCTTGGCTTTTTTCGGGAAGATGTATTCGAACTTCTCGGCCGGGTTGGTCATGTCTTTCGGGATATCGACAACGACCGGGCCCGGACGACCGGATTGCGCCAGGTAGAAAGCCTTCTTCATGACTTCAGGGATTTCCGACGCGTGCTTGATCATGAAGCTGTGCTTCACGATCGGCCGGGAAATACCGATCATGTCGGTTTCCTGGAATGCATCGGTGCCGACCATGGTGCTTGGCACCTGACCGGAGATGACCACCATTGGAATCGAGTCCATATAGGCAGTGGCGATACCGGTAATGGCGTTTGTGGCGCCTGGACCGGATGTCACCAATACCACGCCGGCTTTACCGGTGGCACGGGCATAGCCGTCAGCCATATGGGTAGCCGCTTGCTCGTGACGAACCAGGATGTGGGTCACTTCCGGTTCTTTGAACAGGGCATCGTAAACATGAAGAAGAGCACCACCCGGGTACCCGTAGATATATTTGACGCCTTCGTCGCGCAAAAAGCGGACGAGCATCTCACCGCCAGATAAAAGCTCCACGTTGCTCACCTCTAAAACGCCAGAATACCGCCCACGAAAAATGGAACGGGTCTTAATAGGTTTACTTCCCAGCAGAGCATGAGCGACGGTGGTCGCCGACTACGTCAGCACTGACTGAGCAAGTATTGGGATCGTCCCAAGTGTTGCGGGCCTTTCCCACCCAGCGCGAGGTAACGCGTTGCGGGTGTAACAGGTCGGCGCGGGTGTGCGCCTCATGATCTGCCGAGTGGGCCTGCTTCTGGCAGTCCCTCTACAGCGGACTTTGGATTCTTCTGTTTCGTCCCCTGCAAGTCAAGTCGTCTATGTGCTTTATTCTGCTAAACATATGAGAACGCAAGAAAAAACCCGTAAAGCCCAGCGGTCTTAGCTTCAATTGCGCAAGTTTTGGCAGAAAATTGGCACGCGAACACACTTCTGCATCACAGACTTGGCGGTCGCTACCTGACCGCCAGCCCACAACCCTAGGGACTATCTGACTTTTACGGTTTCAGCGGGCGGCGCTGATCAATTGATCGAACTCTTTGAGCAACACCTGAAGTTGGCGATCCCTGCCCTGCACATTGCGCGAAGCAAAGACCATTTCCGCCATTTCCTGAATGCCCGAAGCGTTGGGCAGCGGCAAGTCCTGTTCGAGGATCGCCTTCATGCGCGGCAGGAAGATCCATTGCAGCCACTGCTCGAACTCCAGGGTGTCGACCGAGAACGGCTCGACACTCGATAGCGCTTCGGCCGATGGTGGGACTTCATCCCACCAGCCTTGCACCCGCAGTTCACGCTCGATCAACAGCAGTTGGTCGGCTATCCGGGGAAAGCGCGCATCCATCACAGTGAAACCTTGGCTTTCTGCCGAGCCTGTGCAGCGCCCGCAGAGTCACCCTGTTTTTCCCGTGCCTGGGCGATCAGATCCCACAGGCTGGCCTGGAGTGCCGGCCGACCGTTGGCCAGGGTCAGGCCGCGCTGGGCAAACTGCTCTGCCTGCGCCGCATCGCCCTGGGCCATCCGCACCTGCGCAAGCTTGTACAGAACCTGTGGCTCGCGAGGTGCAACACGCTGGGCGCGCTCGAGGCTGGAGGAGGCACCGTTGAGGTCACCGCTCGCCTGTTGCTGCTGCGCCGTGGTCAACAGCGCCAACACCGGGCCATCCAGTTGCTCGTCCGCAGACAGGCCGCCGGAACTGGCCGACGGAATCCCGCTTGGCGTCGACGGCATGCTGTAACTGCCCTGGTTGATCGGTGCCGACTGCCCCGAAGTCGTATCAATCGGCCCTGGCGTGATCGGGCCGGAACTGACCGGCCCCGGGGTAATCGGGGTCGTGCTGATCGGGGTCGAGGTCATGGCGCCCGCTCCCGGAACCATTACGACGACTCCGCTATCACCCTGCGGAATTTCTTGAACCTGAGCTTGCGCAGGCCGCTTGACCGTCGTTTGCCGGAAGCCGCCGTTCGCCGAAATCCGCTCGCTGTTGGAAACGGCAGTGCCGGCGTCCACAACCGGAATCGAGCCACGTTGTACGGTGGAGCAACCGCTGAGCAAAGCTACGGCGGCAACCGCTGGAATCAACCACTTGTTCACTTAAAACCCTCTTTGCTTAATTCATCCAGCCTTTGACCCAATCCATCACCGATTCGCCGGATGCCGGGCCTTCGCCAGCGCAAGCGGCACCGGGAGGCGGTTCGCTGCCGCGAATATACGGCATCTGCACAGCACCTGGGCAGCCGGCGTCAGAACCCTGCCCGGTACGCGAATCGACCCAAGCCTGGACGATGTTATCCGGTTGCGGCATGTCCAGCGGCAGCGGATCGGCCTTGCGCATGAAACTGGCCCAGACCTGCAACGCACCGGTCGCACCGGTGAATGGCGTCTTGCCGTTGTCATCACGACCCAGCCAGACCACCGCCAGCAAATCCTGGCTGAAGCCCGCAAACCAGCTGTCCCGCGAATCATTACTGGTGCCGGTCTTGCCCGCCAGGGTCAAGGTTTTCGGTAACACGTTGTAAACCGAGCTGCCGGTACCCTCACGCATGACACGCTGCATGGCGCTCTGGATCAGGTAGATGGACGCTGGATCAAAACGCTGCTGAATCTGGAACGGATAACGCTTGAGCGGCTCGCCTTCTGCCGTCAGTACGCTGCGAATCCCGCGCATCGGTGTGTTGAAGCCACCGTTGGCAAGCGTCTGGTACATGGTCGCGACTTCGATCGGGGTCATGCCACCGGCGCCGAGCAACATCGACGGGAATGCCGGGAACTCACGGCTCACACCCAGACGCGCCAGGGTCTTGAGAACATTCGGAACGCCCACCGCCAGACCCAGACGCGCGGTCGACAGATTGTAGGAATGCGCCAGCCCTTGATAAAGGAAGACTGTGCCGTGAGAGCGGCGATCGTAGTTCTGCGGTTTCCAGACCTGACCGTCCGCCCCTTTGACCGAGAAGGATTCGTCCGACAACCAACTGGTCAAGGTGTACTGGCTGGGCTTCTCGAGTGCGGTCAGGTATACCGCCGGCTTGATCAGCGAGCCGATGGGGCGTACCGCGTCCAGCGCGCGGTTGAACCCGGCAAAGCTGGCCTGACGACTGCCGATCATGGCCTGAACTTCACCGGTTTCCGGATTGGTCACGACCATCGCCGCTTCGACGTCTTCAGAGCCCTTGCGCCCCGCCAGGCGTTTAAAGGTGTCGTTGACCGAAGCTTCGGCCTTCATCTGCAGGATCGGGTCGAAGCTGGTGAAGATGCGCAGGCCTTCTTCGGTCAAGTCTTCGTCGCGATAGTCTTCGCGCAGCTGACGCTTGACCAGATCGAGGAAGCCCGGGAATGAGCTGTCGGCAAGACTGCCGCGCTTGGTCACGCCCAGCGGCATCTTCTTCGCCGCCTCGACTTGCTCAGCCGTAGCCACGCCCTGCTCCTGCAACACATCGAGCACCAGGTTGCGCCGCTCGAGGGCACGCTCCGGATAGCGCCGCGGGTTATAGGAAGATGGCCCCTTGACCATCCCCACCAGCAGAGCCACTTGATGCAGCTTGAGTTCAGCCAACGGCTGACTGAAGAAGAACTGGCTGGCCAGGCCGAAACCGTGCACCGCACGCTGACCGTCCTGACCGACGAACACTTCATTGAGGTACGCCTCAAGGATTTCGCGTTTGTCGTAATGCAACTCAAGCAGCAGCGCCATCATGGCTTCGGTGAGCTTTCGGCTCAGGCTGCGCTCATTGGTCAGGTAGAAGTTTTTCACCAGCTGCTGAGTCAGGGTACTGCCGCCCTGGCGCATACGGCCCGACGAGCCATTGACCCAGATCGCCCGTGCAATCGACTTCGGCGAAACACCAAAATGATGATAGAAATCCCGATCCTCGACAGCCACCAGGGTTTCGAGCAAATACGGTGGCACCTGATCGATCTTGATCAGAATCCGGTCTTCGAGGTTTTTCGGATACAGACCGCCGATCAGCAGCGGCTCCAGGCGCACAACCGACAGTTTCGAGCCGTTGGTCGCCGACAGTTCGGCGACGTAGTCACCGGAGAACCGCACCCGCACCGGCTGCGCTTGCTCCATGCCTTCATAGAACTGGAAGCCGCGGGTATTAAGGTCGACGGTATTGCCATTGACTGCAGCGGCGCCCGGGCCGTTGGCCACACTTTCACGGCGATAGCCCAAGGCATCCAGCTCGGTCAGGAAATCGTCCTTGCTCAGTTTCTGCCCGACGAACAGTTCCAGCGGGCGCGCATACACCTTGGCCGGAATGGTCCAGCGCTTGCCGGAGAATTTCTCCTGGACGATCGCGTCGAGGTACACGGCGAATCCGGCCAGCACGACAAGGCCGACCAGACTGAGTTTAATGGCCCAGCCTAACCAGGGGCTCAGGCCTCTGGAGGGTGGTTTTTTGGGGGTGCGGGGAGTTCGAGTACGAGTCATGGCGGCGGATTATACGCACTTTATGGCTAGTCAACAGGAGCGCTCCGAGGTTTGCGTCGAGCGGACTTGCGGCCATAATGGCGACCTCGAATTTCCCAGACTCTGAAGGATCGCCCGTGAGCCAGTCCCTGATCGCTGCCCTGCAAAACCCTGCCCTCTACCCGCACCCTGTAGATGGGTTCCAGGTCATCGAGACCCATATTTCCTGGGTCCTGCTCACCGGCCCTTTTGCCTATAAAGTGAAGAAGCCGGTCAACTTCGGCTTCCTCGACTTCACCAGCCTCCAGGCTCGGGAAAAATTCTGCGGTGAAGAGCTGCGCCTGAACCAGCGCCTGACCGACGATTTGTATCTGGAAGTTATGCCGGTCACCGGCAGTGCCGAAGCGCCGCAACTGGGCGGTGACGGCCCGGTTATCGAATATGTGCTGAAAATGCGCCAGTTCCCGCAGACCGGATTGCTCAGCACCCTGCAAGCCAATGGCGAATTGACCCCTGCGCACATCGACGAGATGGCCGAGCAGATCGCCCGCTTCCACCTCAGCGCCCCGAAAGTTCCGGCCGAGCACGAGGCCGGCACCCCGGACAGCGTGATGGCACCGGTGCGCCAGAACTTCGAACAGATTCGCCCGTTCCTCAGTGACAAGGCCGATCTGCTGCAACTCGATGCCCTGCAGGCCTGGGCCGAGAGCAGCTTCGAACGCCTCAAGCCACTGTTCGCCCAGCGTAAGGCCGATGGTTTCATCCGCGAGTGCCACGGCGACATCCACCTCGGCAACGCGACCGTGATCGACGGCAAGGTTGTGATCTTCGACTGCATCGAATTCAACGAACCGTTCCGCTTTACCGACGTCTATGCCGACACCGGCTTCCTGGCAATGGACCTGGAAGACCGCGGCCTGAAATGCCTGGCACGGCGCTTCATCAGCCAGTACCTGGAGCTGACCGGCGACTACCAGGGCCTCGAACTGCTGAATTTCTACAAGGCTTACCGCGCACTGGTCCGCGCCAAGGTCGCGCTGTTCAGCATGCCGGCGGACGCCACCGCCGTGCAGCGCGCAACCACCCTGCGTCAGTACCGCAACTACGCCAACCTGGCGGAAAGCTACAGCACCATACCTTCGCGCTTCATGGCCATTACCCACGGTGTTTCCGCCGTCGGCAAAAGCCACGTGGCCATGCGCCTGGTGGAAGCCTTGGGCGCCATTCGCCTGCGCTCCGATGTCGAGCGTAAACGCATGTTTGGCGAACAAACCGTAGCCAACGATCTGCAGGCCGGCATCTATAGTGCCGACGCCAGTGTCGCCACCTATACCCGCCTGCATGAAATTGCCGATGTCATTCTGCGGGCAGGTTTCCCGGTGGTGATCGACGCTACCTACCTCAAGCAGGATCAACGCGTGCTCGCGGCAAAAGTTGCCGAAGCCACAGGCGCGCCGTTCCTGATCCTCGACTGCAACGCACCGCAGGCAGTCATCGAAAGCTGGCTGGCCTTGCGCCAGTCCGATAAAAAAGACCCTTCGGATGCCACCCTGGCGGTTATCGCTGCCCAACAAGCCAGCCGCGAAGCACTGACGCCAGCAGAAATCCTCTGCAGCAAACGCGTTCAGACCAATGAAAGCGGGACTCTGGATACCGTTGTCGCGCAAATCCGTCAACGCCTTCCAGGCTTGTAAAACTATTTCGGTCGTGAAGCCCTCGCTGGCTTCACGGCCGCCAAATAGTGGCACTATACTGGCGTCATAAAACCATCAGGTGATGCGACATGAGCCAGCCCAAACTTCTCGACACCCCGCTTTATGCGCTGCTGCACAAAGACGACATCAGCGGCTTCAATAGCGAGCGCCCGCTCAATGAGTCTATCGATATGGTGGGAGGGGACTTCCGTGGGCTGGATCTGCGGGAATTGAATGCCGATGGCGTAGACTTTTCGGACGCCTACTTCCGCTCTGCCGACTTGCGTGGCATCGACTTTCGCAAAGCCAGACTGGAAGGTGCCAGCCTGGCCCATGCGCAAATTTCCGGAACCTACTTTCCGCCGGAACTGAGTGCCGACGAGATCCTGATGTCGATGAATTTCGGCACACGACTGCGTTACCGCACACGCTGAAACAGTCCGCAAACTGGACAGTCCGGCGCCTTTTCTGCGCGCCGGACCATGAGTTTTCTTCTCTCACGAACGCCGTTTCCAGGCGCTGGTTCCGGCCACGTTCGCGCCTCATCGAGCTCTCTCCAAAATTCCCTCCTTAGAAGCGTTTGCGTCGAAAACGACCAAACGATAACGCTTTTCCTACTGATGGCTACACTCCTCAATACTGCCCTCGCGCACTATTCGGCCATCGCAAGGAGGCTCGATGAATGATGAACTGCAACACCTGAAGAATCTTGGCAAGACGTCGGCGCAATGGCTGCATGCCGTGGGCATCCATAGCGCCTCGGACTTGCGTCGCCTGGGAGCGGTGGACGCTTACCGGGCCGTGCGCACGCGCGGTTTTCGCGCGTCAAAGGTGTTGCTGTATGCAATTGAAGGCGCCCTCATGGACGTACACTGGAACGATATTCCTGCCGAACGCAAGGAAGCCCTGAACAAGCAGCTCGAGGCCATTTCGTCACGCCACAAGAATTGAGCCAACTCCAAGGCAATGATTACGACATTCGAGGCGTCGAAAACGACCAAATGGAAGAAACAGAAAAACAGCGGTTGACATGGTAATGAGAATCGATATGATTATCACAACTGGTCGCGAGACTGGTCGATTTTCTGAATTGCCCTTGGTTCGGACTCTCAGATTATCTCATCATCAGGCTAATCACGGTTATTTGACCCGGCTCTTGCCGGGTCTTTTTTTGCCTGTGGAAAATGTGGATTGCCCCAGGATAAAGGCCATTTGATAATCTCAGGTTTTCCACCGCCACTACCGGACAGGCTGGCGGGACAGAGGATAGACATGAAGTTGCTTTGTGCAGGTGTCGAGCTGGCTGACGACAGCAGTCGCGGTTTCGAAGTCGAAGGACAGAAACTGTTTGCAGTGCGCCGGGAAGGACAGGTTTATGTCTACGTCAACCGCTGCCCCCACCGTGGCGTTGCGCTGGAATGGCATCCGGACCGGTTTCTCGACGACAGCCAGAGCCTGATCCAGTGCGCCACCCATGGCGCCCTGTTCCTGATCGAGGACGGCGAATGTATCGCCGGCCCCTGTGCCGGGCAATCCCTGGCCAGCGTCCCCTGCCGCGAAGACGAACAGGGGATCTGGGTCAGCCTCTAGCCACCCAGCAACACGTCAAGACGCCGTTCTACCACCATTTCTTCGTGGCTCAAGCGCACACCGTAAGCCAACACTTCGACTCCGCAAGCCACTGCCTCACGCAACGCCTGCGCGTAGGCCGCATCGATTTCTTGCGCAGGGCGCACGGCATCGACTCCGGTCAGGCATACGCAATACAGCTGAACTGCACGAATACCGTCTCGGGCCAGGTGTGCCAACTCGCGCAGATGCTTGGCCCCGCGCTGAGTCACCGCATCAGGAAAGGCCGCCACCGCCGTGCCATCAAAACCCAGGGTGACGCTTTTGACTTCGACATAGGCCGGGCCACCAGGATAGTCGAGTCGAAAATCGATGCGGCTGCTTTCCTGACCGTATGCCACTTCACGCTTGAGCCCGGTAAAACCATTGAGTTCGGTGATGACACCGGCCCGCAGAGCTTCTTCGATCAAGCCGTTGGCGCGCGTGGTGTTCACACAAAACAGCCGCCCTTGAGGGGTTTCACCGATCTCCCAAGTGCCCGGCAACTTGCGTTTAGGATCGTTGGAGCGACTGAACCAGACCTGACCGCCCTCGACCTGGCAATTGAGCATCGAGCCGGTGTTTGGACAGTGAATGGTCAGCAACTCGCCGCTAACAGTCTCGATATCGGCGAGAAAACGCTTGTAACGACGAATTAGTCGGCCTTCTTCGAGTGCAGGATGAAAACGCATTAGCCTTGCCAGCTCCGCAAACCGCGAGCGATACGCTCCACCGCTTCCTGCAGACGCTCAAGGTTCTGCGTGTAGGCGAAACGCACATGATGGCCGGCCTGATAGCGGCCGAAATCCAGCCCCGGAGTGAACGCCACGTGCTCTGTTTCGAGGAAATGTTTACAGAATGCGAAGGCATCACCGCCGAACTTGTTGATATCAGCGTACAAGTAGAACGCCCCTTCAGGCTCGACGGCAATGCGAAAACCCAGTTCACGCAAGGCTGGCAGCAGAAAATCCCGACGCCTTCCGAACTCGGCGCGACGCTCTTCGAGAATGCTGATAGTCCCGGGCTCGAAACAGGCCAGGGCCGCGTACTGGGCCATGCTTGGCGCACTGATGTACAGATTCTGCGCGAGCTTCTCCAGCTCACCGACGGCAGCATCGGGTGCAACCAGCCAGCCGAGACGCCAACCCGTCATGCCGAAATATTTCGAAAAACTATTAAGCACGAAAGCGCTGTCATCGACTTCCAGCACGCTGGCTGCATCGGTGCCGTAAGTCAGGCCGTGATAAATCTCATCCACCACAAGATGGCCGTGTCGCTGCTTGATTGCAGTAGACAGCCCCGCCAACTCGTCGCGGGTCAGGATGGTGCCGGTCGGGTTGGCAGGCGACGCGACCAATGCACCGACGCTGTCGTGATCCCAATGCCGCTCGACCAAACCAGGTGTCAGTTGGTAGCGCACCTCCGGCCCCACAGGAACTAGCTGCGCCGCACCTTCCACCAGGCGCAGGAAATGCCGGTTACAAGGGTAGCCCGGGTCCGCCAGCAGCCAGTGCTTGCCCGGATCCACCAGCAAGGCGCTGGCCAACAGGAGGGCGCCTGATCCGCCAGGCGTGATCAGGATGCGTCGTGGATCGATATTCAACCCGTAGCGCTGCTGATAGAAACCGGAAATGGCCTCTCGCAGCTCGGGAATGCCGCGGGCTGCGGTGTAACGAGTTTTCCCCGCCGTCAAAGCCGCCTGCCCCGCCTGAATGATCGGCTCGGCAGTGGTGAAATCCGGCTCGCCGATTTCCAGGTGGATCACATCGTGGCCGGCCGCCTGCAATTCGTTGGCCCGCGCCAGCAGAGCCATGACGTGGAAAGGTTCGATTGCGCGACTGCGGGCACTGTAGGACTGAGCCATTGGCCTTCCTTCAACGGGAAAAAGAACGATTCTACCCAAGCACAGGAACGAGCGAGAACTTAAAGCGGTCAGAGCCCTTATAACCGCGGGCGCAAACGACTCTGACGGGCGCCCCAGGTTTGACTAAAATCAATTATTGAGCAGGGCTCCAGAGCCACCAGACAACGCTTTGTCATCATTTGCAAGCACCTTGGGCCACGCGCTTGACATCAGGGAGTGGCGCGGTCCGATTTGATCTGGTAAGTTCGCCCGCTTGCAGCCGCAGGGCCGGCAGGTGTCGGTAGAGCAGTCCTGCGCAGATGGATTACAAGAGTAGAGGCGGTCCATTTCATGCCCACCCAAGCAAAGCAGCAGCATCAGCCGACAATCAGCGGCTTCGAACCCTACAAAGAAGTAGCGGGCGAGGAATACATGGGCAAGCCCATGCGCGCGCACTTCACCAAGGTCCTGAACAAGTGGAAGCAGGACTTGATGCAGGAAGTCGACCGTACCGTTGACCACATGAAGGACGAAGCGGCCAACTTCCCGGATCCGGCAGACCGTGCCAGCCAGGAAGAAGAGTTCGCCCTCGAACTGAGAGCCCGCGATCGTGAGCGCAAGTTGATCAAGAAGATCGACAAAACGCTGCAACTGATCGAAGACGAAGAGTATGGCTGGTGCGAATCCTGCGGCGTCGAGATCGGCGTCAAGCGTCTGGAAGCCCGCCCTACCGCCGACATGTGCGTCGACTGCAAGACCCTTGCGGAAATCAAGGAAAAACAAGTCGGCAAGTAATAGCGGCTTGAACCAGGAACGGAGCGTTTTGACGCTCCGTTTTTGTTTCTGACATTTGCTTCGGCAAGAAACCTGTGGGAGCGGGCTTGCTCGCGAATGAGGAGTATCAGTCGACATACATGTTGCTGACACACCCTCTTCGCGGGCAGCCCGCTCCACAGGTGGTTCGTGCCACCCCATACAAGTAACATCGCCCTCATGACTGCCATCGCCTCTCCCTACATCGGGCGTTTCGCCCCCACGCCCAGTGGCCATCTGCATTTCGGCTCGCTGGTCGCAGCGCTCGCCTCGTACCTGGATGCGCGCGCAGTGGGTGGCCGCTGGCTGATGCGCATGGAGGACCTCGATCCACCCCGTGAAGAGCCTGGCGCCCAGGCTGCGATCCTCAAGGCGCTGGAAAGCTATGGGTTCGAATGGGATGGCGAGCTGGTTCGGCAAAGCGAACGTCATGATGCCTACGCCGAAGTCCTCAATCGCCTGTTCAACCACGGCCTGGCCTACGCCTGCACCTGCTCGCGCAAACAACTGGAGCCGTATCACGGCATTTATCCAGGACTGTGCCGCAATGCCGGTCACGGTCCCGACGATGCGGCTATTCGCGTACGGGTGCCCGAACTCGAATATCACTTCATCGATCGGGTACAAGGCGAATACCGCCAGCATTTGGGTCGGGAAGTCGGCGATTTCGTGATTCGCCGGCGCGACGGGCTATATGCCTATCAATTGGCAGTGGTACTGGACGATGCCTGGCAAGGCATCACCGACATCGTACGGGGTGCCGACTTACTGGATTCCACGCCCCGTCAGCTTTATCTCCAGGAGTTGCTCGGCCTGCCGCCGCCGCGCTACCTGCATATCCCGCTGATTACCCAGCCGGACGGCAACAAACTCGGAAAATCCTACCGTTCTCCACCGCTAAACGAAGATCAGGCAACACCTTTGTTGCTGCGAGCGCTGCGCGCACTGGGGCAACATCCGGGAACCGAACTGGCTTACGCCACGCCACGGGAAGTGCTGAGTTGGGGGATTGCCCACTGGGATGCGCTGCTGATCCCGCGCACACTGAGCCTGCCGGAGGCACAGCTGCTGTGATCACACTTGCAGTCGTGCGCCCATCCGTTACCATCGCCGCTCGTTTTCGGGCACGCGCATAAAAAAGAGAGGCCGGGATGTACATCTATCGCTTGGTCCTGCTTTTGGTAGTGGGGATCTACCTGTTTTCCCCAGCCATCATGGATTGGTGGATCGACGCCACAGGCGCCTGGTATCGCCCCTATCTGCTCTGGCTGATTCTGATCGTCGTGACCTTCATCCTGCAGAGCCAAAAAGATGCCGATGAGCTTTAGCCTGACCCAGATGATCCTGATCAGCGCCGCGTACCTGGCGGTGCTGTTCGGCGTGGCCTGGATCAGCGAACGGGGCATGATCCCCCGGGCGATCATTCGCCACCCGCTGACCTACACCCTGTCACTCGGGGTCTACGCCAGCGCATGGGCGTTTTACGGCACGGTCGGATTGGCCTATCAGTACGGCTACGGCTTTCTATCCAGCTATCTGGGCGTCTCCGGAGCCTTTCTGCTGGCGCCGGTGCTGCTCTATCCGATCCTGAAGATCACCCGCACTTATCAGTTGTCGTCCCTGGCGGATCTGTTTGCCTTCCGCTTCCGCAGCACCTGGGCCGGTGCCCTGACCACGATTTTCATGCTGGTCGGCGTGTTGCCACTGCTGGCCTTGCAGATCCAGGCGGTCGCCGACTCCATCGGCATCCTGACCCGCGAGCCGGTGCAGCATCGCGTGGCCCTGAGTTTCTGCGCACTGATCACACTGTTCACGATTTTCTTCGGTTCCCGACACATCGCCACCCGCGAAAAGCATGAAGGCCTGGTGTTCGCGATTGCCTTCGAATCGGTGATCAAGCTGATTGCCCTGGGCGGCGTAGGCCTGTATGCCTTGTACGGGGTATTCGACGGCCCACAACAGCTTGAACTGTGGCTGCTGCAGAACCAGACCGCCCTCGCCGCCCTGCATACCCCCTTGCAGGAAGGCCCATGGCGCACGCTGCTGCTGGTGTTCTTCGCCTCGGCGATCGTGATGCCGCACATGTATCACATGACCTTTACCGAAAACCTCAACCCGCGCTCGCTGGTCAGCGCGAGCTGGGGCTTGCCGCTGTTTCTGTTGCTGATGAGCCTGGCCGTGCCGCTGATTCTCTGGGCCGGACTGAAACTCGGAGCAACGACCAATCCCGAATATTTCACCTTGGGCATTGGCATTGCCGCCAACAGCAAGGCCTTGACGCTGCTGGCCTACATTGGTGGGCTGTCCGCCGCCAGCGGCCTCATCATCGTCACCACCCTGGCCCTGTCCGGCATGGCTCTCAACCACCTGGTGCTGCCGCTGTATCAACCACCGGCCGAAGGCAACATCTACCGCTGGCTGAAGTGGACTCGCCGAGCGCTGATTGTCGCAATCATCATGGCCGGCTATGGCTTCTATCTGCTGCTGGGCGCCGAGCAGGATCTGGCCAACCTCGGCATCGTTGCCTTCGTCGCCACACTGCAGTTCCTGCCGGGCGTGCTCTCGGTACTGTACTGGCCGACTGCCAACCGTCGCGGCTTCATCGCCGGGTTGCTGGCGGGGATCCTGGTGTGGATCGTGACCATGCTGCTGCCGCTGGTCGGCAACCTTCAGGGTTTCTATATTCCGCTGCTGAACATGATCTACGTCCTGGACGACACCAGTTGGCACATGGCAGCTATCGCATCGCTGGCTGCCAACGTACTGATGTTCACCCTGATCTCGCTCTTCACCAACGCCAGCACTGAAGAGGCCAGCGCCGCCGAAGCCTGTGCCGTGGACAACGTGCGCCGCCCGCAACGCCGCGAACTGCACGCCGCCTCACCTCAGGAGTTCGCCACGCAGTTGGCAAAACCATTGGGCGCCAAAGCGGCGCAGAAGGAAGTCGAACAGGCCCTGCGCGACCTCTACCTGCCCTTCGACGAGCGCCGCCCGTATGCCTTGCGCCGCCTGCGTGACCGCATCGAAGCCAACCTCTCCGGCCTGATGGGGCCGAGCGTGGCCCAGGACATGGTCGAGACCTTCTTGCCGTACAAGGCCGGCGGTGAAAACTATGTCACCGAAGACATCCACTTTATTGAAAGTCGCCTTGAGGACTATCACTCTCGCCTGACCGGCCTGGCCGCTGAACTCGACGCCTTGCGTCGCTATCACCGCCAGACACTGCAGGAATTGCCGATGGGCGTTTGCTCGTTGGCCAAGGACCAGGAAATCCTCATGTGGAACAAGGCCATGGAGGAACTCACCGGGATTGCCGCACAGCGTGTGGTCGGCTCGCGCCTGAGCACCATTGCCGATCCGTGGAAAGAACTGCTGCAAGGTTTTATCAACCTGCCGGACGAGCACTTGCACAAACAGCACCTGGCCCTCGATGGCCAGACCCGCTGGCTCAACCTGCACAAAGCGGCGATCGATGAACCCCTGGCTCCGGGCAACAGTGGCCTGGTGCTGCTGGTGGAAGACCTCACCGAAACCCAGATGCTCGAAGACAAGCTGGTGCACTCCGAGCGTCTGGCCAGCATCGGCCGACTGGCGGCGGGTGTAGCCCATGAAATCGGCAACCCGATCACCGGTATCGCCTGCCTGGCGCAGAACCTGCGCGAAGAGCGCGAGGAAGACGGCGAGTTGAAGGAAATCAGCGGCCAGATCCTCGAGCAGACCAAACGCGTGTCGCGCATCGTCCAGTCGCTGATGAGCTTTGCCCATGCCGGCAGCCATCAGCACAGTGACGAGCCCGTCTGTCTGGCGGAAGTGGCCCAGGACGCCATTGGCCTGCTGGCCCTGAACCGACGCAATTTCGAAGTGCAGTTCTACAACCTGTGCGACCCCGACCACTGGGTTGAAGGCGACCCGCAGCGGTTGGCCCAGGTGTTGATCAACCTGCTCTCGAACGCTCGCGACGCCTCGCCTCCGGGCAGCGCGGTGCGCGTCAAGAGCGAAGCCGGCGAACACACGGTCGATCTGATCGTGGAGGACGAAGGCAGCGGTATTCCGTCGAGCATCATGGATAGATTGTTCGAACCTTTCTTCACCACCAAGGACCCTGGCGAAGGCACCGGTCTGGGCCTTGCACTGGTCTATTCCATCGTTGAAGAGCATTATGGACAAATCACCATCGACAGCCCGGCTGATGTACAGAGCCAACGCGGCACCCGTATCCGGGTGACATTGCCGCGTCATGTCGAAGCGACGTCCGCTGTGAACTGAGACCGTCGAGAGAATCGAATCAATGCCGCACATTTTGATCGTCGAAGACGAAACCATTATCCGCTCCGCCTTGCGCCGCCTGCTGGAACGCAACCAGTACCAGGTCAGCGAAGCCGGTTCCGTGCAGGAAGCACAAGAACGCTTCACCATTCCCTCATTCGATCTGATCGTCAGCGACCTGCGCCTGCCCGGCGCCCCTGGCACCGAACTGATCAAACTCGCTCAGGGCACGCCGGTGCTGATCATGACCAGCTACGCCAGCCTGCGCTCGGCGGTAGACTCGATGAAGATGGGCGCGGTGGACTACATCGCCAAACCCTTCGACCACGACGAAATGCTCCAGGCCGCCGCGCGAATCCTGCGCGACCGGCAATCGGTGCAAGCCGGTGGCGAGCCGGCAACCGGCAAGGCCGCCAATGGCGCGGCGAAATCGGCTACCGACAACAGCAACGGTGAAATCGGCATTATCGGTTCCTGCCCACCGATGCAGGACCTGTACAGCAAGATCCGCAAAGTCGCGCCGACCGATTCCAATGTGCTGATCCAGGGCGAATCCGGCACCGGTAAAGAGCTGGTGGCGCGCGCCCTGCACAACCTGTCCAAACGCGCCAAGGCACCGATGATTTCGGTGAACTGCGCCGCCATTCCTGAAAGCCTGATCGAGTCCGAACTGTTCGGCCATGAAAAAGGCGCATTCACCGGCGCCAGCGCCGGACGCGCCGGCCTGGTCGAAGCGGCGGACGGCGGCACCTTGTTCCTCGACGAAATCGGCGAACTGCCCCTGGAAGCCCAGGCTCGTCTGCTGCGCGTATTGCAGGAAGGCGAAATTCGTCGGGTAGGCTCGGTGCAGTCGCAGAAAGTCGATGTGCGCCTGATCGCCGCGACTCACCGCGATCTCAAGAGCCTGGCGAAAATCGGTCAGTTCCGCGAAGACCTTTATTACCGTCTTCACGTCATTGCGTTGAAGCTGCCCGCGCTGCGCGAACGGGGTGCTGACGTCAATGAAATCGCCAACGCCTTCCTGGCGCGGCAAAGCGCACGGATCAACCGCACCGATCTGAAGTTCGCGGCGGATGCGGAACAAGCCATTCGCCACTACTCATGGCCGGGTAACGTTCGAGAACTGGAAAACGCCGTCGAGCGCGCCGTCATCCTGTGTGAGAGCCCGGAGATTTCCGCCGAGCTGCTGGGCATCGACATCGAGCTTGCAGATCTGGAAGACGACGAATTCATCGGTCTGCCGCCGCAGCAGGGGAACGGCAATACCGGCAACACCAACCACGAGCCGACCGAAGACCTGTCCCTGGAAGACTATTTCCAGCATTTCGTTCTCGAGCATCAGGACCACATGACCGAGACCGAGCTGGCTCGCAAGCTCGGGGTCAGTCGCAAATGCCTGTGGGAACGCCGCCAGCGCCTTGGCATACCACGACGCAAGACCGGGGTTACCAGCGAGAGCTGAACCGTAGCTGTCTCATGTGCGGGTAACACATGAATTTGTGAAAAAACTGTTACCTGAGGTTTTCCACGTAACAGAAGCCGGGGCTTACGGTAACGAAGCCCCGGCTTTTTTTCGCCTGCAAGAACCTTCCCAAGCGGCCTAAACCCTTGTTTTACTGGGCCTTGCAAAAGTTGGCACGCACCCTGCTATATGTTTGGTACAAGAACAATAACAAGCAATGCACAAGACAATAAAAATAAGACGAATCGACTCACGCACAATAAAAACAAGACGGCGAGAGGCGCAGCTAACTGATTCTTTTGGAGAGGCGTTGTATTTGGGGCTAGCCCCACGACCAGGCCGAGAACAACAAAAAACTGTCATTAGACAGAGCCTGTACTGGTTGGATCGCAAGATCACTGCAACTCAGCGACCAAAGCAATCCGTTTGCTCTTGACTCCCGATTGGGAGGGTCATGAAGGAAGCTTCATGACGTGGGCACTCAACAAAAACAAGAAGCCCGAAACCAAAAATAAAAATAGAGCATGCAACTACTTCTTGGGGAGCTTCGGCTCCCCTTGTAGTTTCTGCGATTTGGCGGCTCGAATGACAAACCCTGTACCTGCAGGAACGAGCATGCTCGCGAAAAACCTACTGACGCCGTTGGCCACCTGACACCCCGCGTTATCGTTGACCACCCTCGCGAGCGTGCTCGCTCCTACAAGGTCAATTTGCGTCGTCCTACACCATCCCCCGACTAAATGCTAGAATCCCCGCCCATCATGCGGTCATTCTTCTGTTATGGCCGAATATTCCTTCAAACAGTGCATCCCATGCTGAAGAAGCTGTTCCAGTCATTCCGTTCCCCCAAGCGTCCTGTGCAACACATTCGCAGCACGCCTGAAGTGCTCAACAGCGGTCAACACTCGCTGCAAAAGGGCCAATTCAGCCGTTACGCGGTGAATATCGTTGAACGCCTGCAGGGCGCCGGTTATCAGGCTTACCTGGTTGGCGGCTGCGTGCGCGACATGCTGCTAGGTATTACACCGAAAGATTTCGACGTCGCCACCAGTGCTACCCCCGAGCAGGTACGGGCCGAATTCCGCAACGCGCGGATCATCGGTCGCCGCTTCAAGCTGGTGCACATCCACTTTGGCCGCGAAATCATCGAAGTCGCGACTTTCCGCGCCAATCACCCGCAAAATGAAGACGATGAAGACAGCAACCAGTCTTCGCGCAACGAAAGCGGGCGCATCTTGCGCGATAACGTCTATGGCACCCTGGAAGAAGACGCGCAACGTCGCGACTTCACCATCAACGCCTTGTATTACGATCCGGTCAGCGAGCGCATCCTCGATTACGCCAACGGCGTACACGACATCCGCAATCACCTGATCCGTTTGATCGGCGATCCGAAGCAGCGTTACCAGGAAGACCCGGTGCGGATGCTGCGAGCCGTGCGCTTCGCCGCCAAGCTCAATTTCGGCATCGAAAAACACAGCGCCCTGCCGATCCGCGATCTGGCACCGACCCTGCGTGACATTCCGTCAGCCCGTCTTTTCGAAGAAGTGCTCAAGCTGTTCCTGTCCGGCCATGCCGCTGACACCTTTGAGATGCTGGTCGACCTGCAATTGTTCGATCCACTGTTCCCGGCCAGCGCCGAAGCTCTGGAATACAACCCGACCTACACCCACACGCTGATCAGCGAAGCCTTGAGCAACACAGACCTGCGCATCAAGCAGAACAAACCGGTAACCCCGGCGTTCCTGTTCGCAGCGCTGCTCTGGCCCGCCCTGCCGGCACGCGTTCTGCGTTTGCAGGAACGTGGCATGCCGCCGATTCCAGCGATGCAGGAAGCAGCCCACGAACTGATCGCCGAGCAGTGCCAGCGCATTGCGATTCCCAAGCGTTTCACCATGCCCATTCGCGAGATTTGGGACATGCAGGAACGCCTGCCGCGACGCAGTGGCAAGCGCGCCGACCTGCTGCTGGACAACCCGCGCTTCCGCGCCGGCTACGACTTCCTGCTGCTGCGCGAAAGCGCGGGCGAGCAGACCGACGGCCTGGGCGAGTGGTGGACGGACTATCAGGACGCCAACGAAAGCGAACGTCGCGACATGATCCGCGACCTCAGCGGCAAGGATGACGGCACCGGCGCCCCGCGCAAACGTCGTCGCAGCAGCGGCTCCAAGCGCAAGCGCGCCGCCGGTGCTTCGAGCGCCACGGGCGAATAACCCATGGAACGCATATACATCGGCATGGGCAGCAATCTGGCTGAGCCTGCCGAACAGTTACGCAGCGCCATCGAGGCGCTGACGCAACTACCGCAATCGAAGCTGGCCGGGGTTTCCGCTTTTTATCAAAGTGACTCGCTGCTTCCCGGCCAACCGCGTTACACCAACGCGGTGGCCGCCCTGGACAGCACACTCGTTCCTCTGGCGTTGCTGGATGCCTTGCAGGCCATCGAGAACGGCCAGGGCCGCGAGCGGCTGGAGCGCTGGGGGCCACGCACCCTGGACCTCGATATTTTGCTGTTCGGTGACCGGGTGATCGACGAACCGCGCCTCAAGGTTCCGCACTATCACATGCAGGAACGAGCATTCGTGCTTTATCCACTGGCCGAACTGGCGCCTGCGGATCTGCGCCTGGCTGATGGCCGCTGCCTCAACGAACTGCTCGCTGCGTGCCCGTTCGTCGGTCTGGAACGATTGCCCCAAACCTGACCAGAATCCCCTGCTGGAACGAATCCCTGTGGTAAGGGGCTTTTGTGGCGAGGGGGCTTGCCCCCGCTGGGTCGCGCAGCGGCCCCAAAAAAAATGGGCCTGCTGCGCAGTCCAACGGGGGCAAGCCCCCTCGCCACAAAAGTCACCTGACCACAAAAGCCCCCACCAAGCTCACCCCCACATTGCCATTGCTGCACGATGGTGCTGAATCGCATCAGTCCCCGCGGTAACACCGCACCCGTAACAACGCGGTAACACACGCAATTGACTTCCCACGTTCTCCTCACGACTATAGGCGTCCCGCTGCCGCCTACATGGCGTTTAAGGGCGCAATCCAGGCCTTAAAAGCACGAAACAAAACGTGCGCCTGTATTACACGAAGAATCACGCGCGTTACTCGCAGTAGTTTTCACAGCGCCTGAATGAGGAACTTTTTCATGCCAGCCATCACCCTGACCACCCTGCAAGGTCTGAAGCAAAAAGGTGAAAAAATCACCATGCTGACCTGCTATGACGCAACCTTCGCCCATGCCTGCAACCAGGCTGGCGTCGAAGTGCTGCTGGTGGGCGACTCCCTCGGCATGGTATTGCAGGGCCACGACAGCACCCTGCCCGTCACCACCGCGGACATGGCTTACCACGTGGCCGCCGTCAAGCGCGGTAACAGCGATGCGTTGATCCTCGCCGACCTGCCGTTCATGGCCTATGCGACCACTGAACAAGCCATGAACAACAGCGCGCTGTTGATGCAGGCCGGGGCGCACATGGTCAAGGTAGAAGGTGCATTGTGGCTGGCCGACTCGATCCGCCTGCTGGCCGAGCGCGGTATCCCGGTGTGTGCGCACATGGGCCTGACGCCGCAATCGGTCAACATTCTCGGCGGCTACAAGGTTCAGGGTCGCAATGAGAACCAGGCGCGGCAAATGCGTGCCGATGCCATTTCCCTGGAGCAGGCGGGTGCGGCGATGCTGCTGCTCGAATGCGTGCCGAGCGAGTTGGCCGAAGAGATCACCCAGGCGGTAAACATCCCGGTGATCGGTATCGGCGCTGGCCACCGCACCGACGGCCAGGTTTTGGTCCTGCACGACATGCTGGGCCTGTCCATTACTGGTCGGGTGCCAAAATTCGTGAAGAACTTCATGACCGGCCAAACCAGCATTGATGCGGCCTTGCGTGCCTACGTCACCGAAGTCAAAGCGGCGACCTTCCCTGGAATCGAACACGGATTCTCTGCATGAACACCGTAAAAACCGTACGCGAATTGCGGGCCGCAGTGGCCCGCGCCCGCAGTGAAGGCAAGCGCATCGCGTTGGTGCCGACCATGGGCAACCTGCACAGCGGCCATGTGGCGCTGGTGACCAAAGCCTCGCAACGGGCGGACTTCGTTGTGGCGAGCATTTTCGTCAACCCGCTGCAGTTCGGCGCGGGTGAAGACCTCGACAAATACCCGCGCACCCTCGCCGCCGACCAGGAAAAACTGCTCCAGGCCGGCTGCCATCTGTTGTTCGCGCCGAGCGTTGAAGAAGTCTATCCCGAAGGCATGACCGGCCAGACCCGCGTCAGTGTCCCGCAACTTTCCGAAGGCCTGTGCGGTGCAAGCCGTCCGGGGCACTTCGAAGGCGTGGCGACGGTGGTCAGCAAGCTATTCAACATGGTTCAACCAGACCTGGCGATTTTCGGCGAGAAGGACTTCCAGCAACTGGCGGTGATCCGTGCGCTGGTGCAGGACTTGAACATGCCGGTGCAGATCATCGGCGAGCCGACTGTGCGTGCCGCCGATGGCCTGGCACTTTCGTCACGCAACGGCTTCCTCAATGAAGAACAGCGAGCCGTGGCGCCAATCGTTTATCGCACACTGAGCAACATCAGCGATGCTATCAAGCTAGGCGAGCGCGACTATCCGGCCCTGATCGATGCGCAAGTCAAACAGCTCGAAGCGGCTGGGTTGCGCCCGGACTACCTGGAAATTCGCCACGCACTGACCCTGCGCCCGGCGGTTGCACAAGATCGCGACCTGGTAATTCTGGTCGCGGCGTTCCTGGGCACGACACGGTTGATCGACAACCTGCATCTGAACCTGGATATGCCAGCCTGAATATCGCCCCCCCTCTGTGGGAGCGAACTTCTGTGGTGAAGGGGCTTCGTTGCTGAAGGGGCTTTTTGTGGCGAGGGGGCTTGCCCCCCGTTGGGTCGCGCAGCGGCCCCAACAAACAAGGGACTGCTGCGCAGCCCAACGGGGGGCAAGCCCCCTCGCCACAAAAGCCCACTCACCACAAAAGCGCCCCTTCAACACACAGTCTCCCACAGCGGTTTTGTGTGTTTGCCGATTTCGTATTGCCGATTTCAAACCCTTCGGGCACATTGCCCACCGTTCGATTCTGACCTGGGGAAAAACACTCATGCACGCCATCATGCTCAAAGCCAAGCTGCATCGCGCCGAAGTTACCCACGCTGTGCTCGACTACGAAGGTTCCTGCGCCATCGACGGCGAATGGCTGGACCTGTCCGGTATCCGCGAGTACGAACAGATCCAGATTTACAACGTCGACAACGGCGAGCGCTTCACCACCTACGCCATTCGTGGCGAAGAAGGTTCGCGCATGATCTCGGTCAACGGCGCCGCAGCACACAAGGCAAAGGTCGGTGACCGCGTGATCATCTGCGCCTACGCCCATTACAGCGAAGCCGAACTGCTCAACTTCAAGCCACGCATGCTGTATATGGCACCGGGCAATGAGCTGAGCCATACCAGCAACGCCATCCCGGTCCAGGTCGCCTGATCTGACTGAAGTCCGGTCATTGCTCCGTTTGTCGGACGATTTTCAGCCCGATGTTAAAAAAGTGCTGGAAACAGGTCAGACAAAGTCAAGACAGATCACTGCGCGGGGTTTACTGTATTCGCCCTGCGCCATGAAACCCTGTCGGCGCAGTTGCCCGGACGCCTATACGCAGCGCTCCGGGATCTTCAGTGTTCAAAAGGCCGTTCAAGTAAAAAGGAAAAACGCAGCGATGGCGTACTACCGCACTCCTCACGACGTGACCGCTCTGCCCGCCTGGCAAGCGTTGAATGATCACCGCCAAGCCATGCAGGATTTCAGCATGCGTGAAGCCTTCAACGCCGACCCGCAGCGCTTTACGCAATTCTCCCTCAGCAGCTGCGGCCTGTTTCTCGACTACTCGAAAAACCTGATCAATGCCCAGACCCGCGACCTGCTGGTGGGGCTGGCCAACGAAGTCGACCTCAAGGGCGCGATCAAATCGCTGTTCGACGGCGAAATCGTCAACTCCTCCGAAGGCCGCCCGGCCCTGCACACCGCCTTGCGCCGCCCGGTCGGCGACAAGCTGTCGGTCAATGGCGTCAACGTGATGCCGGAAGTGCACAAGGTGCTCAACCAGATCACTGACCTCGTCGGCCGTATCCACGACGGCCTGTGGCGTGGTTACACCGAGAAGCCGATCACTGACGTTGTGAACATCGGCATCGGCGGCTCCTTCCTGGGCCCCGAGCTGGTCTCCGAAGCACTGCTGTCCTACGCCCAGAAAGGCGTACGTTGCCATTATCTGGCGAACATCGACGGCAGTGAGTTCCACGAACTGACCATGAAGCTGCGCGCCGAGACCACGCTGTTCATCGTCTCGTCGAAATCCTTCAACACCCTCGAAACCCTGAAAAACGCCCAGGCCGCCCGTGCCTGGTACCTGGCTCAGGGTGGTTCGGAAGCCGAGCTGTATCGCCACTTCATCGCCGTATCGAGCAACAACGCGGCGGCGGTGGCCTTTGGTATCCGCGAAGAAAACATCTTCCCGATGTGGGACTGGGTCGGCGGCCGTTATTCGCTGTGGTCGGCCATCGGTTTGCCCATCGCCCTGGCGATCGGCATGTCGAACTTCAAGGAACTGCTGTCCGGCGCCTACACCATGGACCAGCATTTCCTGAGCGCACCCTTCGAGCAGAACATGCCGGTGCTGCTGGCCCTGCTCGGCGTGTGGTACGGCAATTTCTGGGGCGCGCAGAGCCACGCGATCCTGCCGTACGACCACTACCTGCGCAACATCACCAAGCACTTGCAACAGCTGGACATGGAATCCAACGGCAAGAGCGTGCGCCAGGACGGCACGCCAGTGTCCACCGACACCGGGCCGGTGATCTGGGGTGGCGTAGGCTGCAACGGTCAGCATGCGTATCACCAGTTGCTGCACCAGGGTACCCAACTGATTCCGGCCGACTTCATCGTGCCGATCGTCAGCTTCAACCCGGTGTCCGATCACCATCAGTGGCTGTACGCCAACTGCCTGTCGCAAAGCCAGGCGCTGATGCTCGGCAAGACCCTGGCCGAGGCCGAGGCCGAACTGCGCGAGAAAGGCATGAGTGAAGAGGACGTGCAGAAACTCGCCGCGCACAAGGTGATCCCGGGCAACCGTCCGAGCAACACCCTGGTGGTCGAGCGCATCAGCCCGCGCCGCCTTGGCGCACTGGTGGCGATGTACGAACACAAAGTCTTCGTGCAAAGCGTGATCTGGGGCATCAACGCCTTCGATCAGTGGGGCGTGGAGCTGGGCAAGGAACTGGGCAAAGGCGTCTACAACCGCCTGGTCGGCAGCGAAGAAACCCCGGCTGACGATGCCTCGACCCAAGGGTTGATCAACTACTTCCGTGGTCGTCACCGCGGGTGATCTGACGGGGCAGCAATGCCCCATTCCCTGTAGGAGCCGGCTTGCTGGCGAAAAACCCGAGGGCGCCGTGGGCATTCAGGACGCCCGCGTCATCGTTAGCGTCCATCGCGAGCATGCTCGCTCCTACAGTTCGGCGCGCTCCCCTGTAGGAGCGAGCACGCTCGCGAAAAGCCGGAGAGCGCCATGGGCATTCAGGAGGCCCGTGTCATCGTTAGCGTCCATCGCCAGCAAGCCGGCTCCTACGAGGGTCGCGTAGCTCCCCTCTTGAACCCATTGGTCACTCGGCGCATCTTTATCTTTGTCGCAAAACAAGAATAAGGAACCGTCATGTTCGATATCAGCACGTTCCCCAAAGCCGATGCCGTCCGCCGGGCTGCACAATTGAGTCAAGACGACTATCAGCGTCTGTACCGCCAATCCATCGAACACCCCAGCACCTTCTGGGCCGAACAGGCCACACGCTTTCTCGACTGGAGCGCGCCCTGGGACACCGTCCAGCGTTACAACCTGAAGACCGGTGAGGCCAGTTGGTTTGCCGGTGCAAAATTGAATGTCAGCTACAACTGCATCGACCGGCACCTGGAGAACCGCGCAGATCAGGTCGCCATCATCTGGGAAGGCGACAACCCTGCCGACTCGACATCGATCACCTACAAGCAATTGCATGAAAACGTCTGCCGCCTGGCCAACGTGCTGAAAAGCCGTGGCGTGAAAAAAGGCGACCGCGTGTGTATCTACATGCCGATGATTCCCGAGGCTGCCTACGCCATGCTTGCCTGTACCCGCATCGGCGCGGTGCACTCGGTGGTGTTCGGCGGTTTCTCTCCGGACTCGTTGCGCGACCGTATTCTCGATGCCGACTGCCGCACCGTGATCACCGCAGACGAAGGCGTGCGTGGCGGCAGGCCCGTGCCACTCAAGCAAAACGTCGACAAGGCGCTGCAAAGCTGCCCGGACGTGAGCACCGTGCTGATGATCGAGCGCAGTAATGTACAAGTGAACTGGGTCGAAGGACGGGACCTCAAGTACCAGCAGGCCCTGCGCGACGTCAGCGCCGATTGCCCGCCCGAGCCAATGGATGCCGAAGACCCGCTGTTCATCCTCTACACCTCTGGCAGCACCGGCAAACCCAAAGGCGTACTGCACACCACTGGCGGCTACCTGCTGCAAGCGGCGATGACTTTCAAGTACGTGCTCGATTACCGCGAGGGCGAAGTCTTCTGGTGCACCGCCGACGTCGGTTGGGTCACTGGCCACAGCTACATCGTCTACGGTCCGCTGGCCAACGGCGCTACCACACTGATCTTCGAGGGCGTACCGAGCTACCCGACAACCTCACGCTTCTGGCAGGTGATCGACAAACACAAGGTGAACATTTTCTACACCGCCCCCACAGCCCTGCGCTCGTTGATGCGCGAAGGGCCCGCGACATTGAAGGGAACCTCCCGCGCCAGCGTCAGGCTACTCGGTACGGTCGGCGAGCCGATCAATCCGGAAGCCTGGCAATGGTATTTCCATGAGGTCGGCGAAGAGCGCTGCCCGATCGTCGATACCTGGTGGCAGACCGAAACCGGCGGCATCATGCTCAGCCCGCTGGTGAGCGCCCGATACATCAAGCCCGGCAGCGCTACAAAGCCGATGTTCGGCGTACAACCGGTACTGCTTGACGAGCACGGCAAGGAAATCAAAGGCCCCGGCAGCGGCGTACTCGCCATTAAATCCAGTTGGCCGGCGCAGATCCGCAGCGTCTACCGCGACCCGCAGCGCATGGTCGACACCTATTTCAAGCCGTATCCCGGTTACTACTTCACCGGCGATGGCGCGCGGCGCGATGAAGATGGTGACTACTGGATCACCGGGCGCATTGACGATGTGATCAACGTCTCAGGCCACCGTATCGGCACCGCCGAAGTGGAAAGCGCCCTGGTGCTGCACGACAGCATCGCCGAGGCCGCTGCAGTCGGTTACCCACACGACATCAAGGGCCAGGGCATCTATGTCTTCGTCACCCCCATGAACGGCGTCGAAGCCAACGATGAACTGAAGAAAGAATTGCTGGCCCTGGTCAGCAAGGAAATCGGCAGTTTCGCCAAACCGGACTTGATCCAGTGGGCACCGGCCTTGCCGAAAACCCGCTCAGGCAAGATCATGCGGCGTATCCTGCGCAAGATCGCCTGCAACGAACTGGACAGCCTGGGCGATACCTCGACCCTGGCCGATCCGAGCGTGGTGCAAGGTCTGATCGACAAACGCCTGAACCAATAACGTACTGGCCTTTGCAGGAGCGAGCCGGCTCGCTCCTGCAGAGAACTACAGAGTCGCCATGGAATTCATTCGCACCCGTATCGAAACCCAGATCATGAGCCTCACCGGATTGTCCCTGGGCAAGCTCGACCTGGAAAACCCCAAGGGCGATCCCGGCCTGTTCGGGCCCGACTCGGTGAGCTGGCAGGTTCACGGCGACTTCAGCAGCATGCTGATCGGCGGTATCAGCGCCTTGATGCTGCAGGCCCTGCACCCGCTGGCCCTGGCCGGTGTGTGGGACCACTCCAATTTTCGCGAAGACATGCTCCGCCGGTTGCGCCGCACCGGGCAGTTCATCTCCGGCACCACCTTTGGCTCAAGTCAGGACGCCGATTGGCTGATCGAAAAAGTGCGCACCATCCACCTGCAAGTGACCGGCACAGCGCCCGACGGCCGCCCCTACGCCGCCAGCGATCCAGAGTTGCTGACATGGGTACATGTGGCTGAGGTCAGTAACTTCCTCGCCGCGCATCTGCGCTACCGAAATCCGCACTTGTCCCCGGCTGATCAGGATCGCTATTACGCAGAAATCGCACTGGTCGCCGAACGCCTGGGTGCCTGCAATGTGCCCCGCTCCCGGAAGGAAGTTTGCGCTTATCTGGAGCGCATGCGCCCGCAGTTGCTGTGCGACGAACGCAGCCGCGAAGTGTTGCGTTTGTTGTTGAACGCCCCCTCCCCCAGTCGTCTGGCCAGGCCATTCGGCGGGTTGATGATGCAAGCCGGGATCGACCTGCTGCCGGACTGGGCCAGCGACATGCTCGGCGTCAGCCAGAGCCCGCTGCAGCGCAAACTGATCCGCGCCAGCGTCAATCGCAGTGCGCCCATGCTGCGCTGGGCGGTGCGTAACGGCTCGGTGCAACGGGCCAGACGGCGCATGGGCCTGCTGACCTGATAGTCTTTTGTGGGAGTGTGGCTTGCCCGCGATGGCCACGCTATGGTTCAACTGACAAACCGCATTATCGTTCATCGCGGGCGAGCCACGCTCCCACAAGGGCCAGCTCTTACAGTGCTCAAGCTGTTAAACTCCCGCGCCAAATTCCTCCTGCAAGGCGCCAAGCATGTCTTCCTTGAATCAGGCGCTGCGCGCCGCCCTCGATCAACGCCAGGACCTGCTCGCCGAGCTGCACCAGCAAGGCACCGATTGCTATCGCCTGTTCCATGGCAGCCAGGAAGGCGCTGGCGGCCTGACCATCGACCGCTACGGCCCGCAACTGCTGGTGCAAAGTTTCCACCAGTCGCTGGAGCGTGAGGCGCTGCTGCAACTGCACGAAATCGTCAATCAACACCTGGGGTTCGAAACCCTGCTGGTCTACAACGATCGTTCCCGTGGCAACTCGCGCATCGACCGTGAAGACAACGTCTATCGTGCCGACGAAGCAGCACTGCAAGACCTGATTGGCCACGAATGGGGTCTCAATTATCGGGTTCGCGGCCGCCACGCCGGACAGGATCCTCTGCTGTTTCTTGACCTGCGCAACACCCGCGGCTGGGTCAAGGATCACAGCAAAAACAAAAGTGTGCTGAACCTGTTCGCCTACACCTGTGGCGTCGGCCTGAGCGCCGCTGCCGGTGGCGCGCGCGAGGTGTGCAACCTGGACTTCGCCGAAGGCAACCTCGCCGTTGGCCGGGAAAACGGCCTGCTCAATCCGCAACTGCCGACCATGGAATTCATCCAGTCCGACTACTTCCCGGCCATTCGGCAGTTGGCCGGCCTGCCCATCAGCCAGCGTCGCGGGCAGAAACTGCCAGGCTATCAACGCCTGGAACAGCGTCAGTACGATCTGGTACTGCTCGACCCACCGGCCTGGGCCAAGAGCGCGTTCGGCACCGTTGACCTGCTGCGTGACTACCAGAGTCTGCTGAAGCCGGCGCTGCTGACCACTGCCGACAACGGCGTGCTGATCTGTTGCAACAACCTGGCAAAAGTCGGCATGGACGAGTGGCGCGAACAGGTTTTGCGCTGCGCCGAAAAGGCCGGGCGCCCGGTGCGTGAATGGACAGTGATGAAACCCGGTGGCGATTTCCCGTCCATGGACCAGCAACCACCACTGAAAACCCTGATTCTGCAGCTGTGATTTGCCTCGAAGACGTGGAGCAATCCTGAGCATTTGCGTTTGCTTCGGAACCGTAATCGCATGCCATACTCCAAGGCACTCCGATTCAGACAGATGAAGCCACACATGCCCAAAGGATTGATTCGCGCCGTCGGCGCCTTGTTGACTGCTCTGGCCCTCTACAGTTTGCTGGGCTTTCTGATTTTACCGGGGATCGCGCTGCGCGTTGCCAACCAGCAACTGGCCAACTACGCCAACACCCCCGCCACACTTCAGCGAATCGAATTCAACCCGTTCAGCCTGGAGCTGACTCTTTGGGGTTTGAACATCGGTGAACCCGGCAAGGAACAGGTCGGCTTTGAACGCCTGTACGCCAACCTGCAACTCGACAGCCTGTGGACCAAGGCGCTGCATCTGTCGGATATCGAACTGGAGAAGTCCAGGACCGAGATCCTGTTCAGCAAGGACGGCAAGCTCAATCTGCTTGGCCTGTTCAAGTTGCCGGCGAGCGATCCAACGCCTGCCGATCCGGACGAAAAGCCGTTTCCACTGCGCATCGAGCGCATAAAGCTGGCCGGCGGTGCCGTGCACTTTGAGGATGCGCGGCCCAGCGAGCCCATCGAATTCCTTTACGACACCCTCGATTTCGAGCTGAAAAACTTAAGTACCCTGCCTGAAGACAGCGCCGACATGACCTTGGTGGCTATCGGTCCTAACGGTGGGCAAATCGACTGGACCGGCAATTTCAGCCTCATCCCGCTTGCATCCGAAGGTAAGCTGAAAATCACCGATGGCAAGATGAAAGCCTTCTGGCCCTACGTGCGTGACGCCGTGCCGTTGGACCTCGAGGAAGGAATCGTCAGCCTCAGCACCGACTACAAACTCAATTTATCCAAAGCAACCGAACTGCTGTTGAGCAATGTTGCCGTCAGTGTTGCGCCTTTCGCCATCAAGGCGCCGGACGGCCGCCCGCTGGCGAAGCTGCAACGACTGGAGATCAGCGAAACGACCGTGGACCTTGCCAGGCAGCAAGTGGTGGTGGGCAAGATCCGCAGCCAAAAGCTGGAAACCTGGGCCGCCCTGGAATCCGATGGCCAACTCGACTGGCAAAAACTGTTCGCCAGCCAGCCATCCCGGCCTGCCGCCGAAGCCAGTGCTCCGGCCGCCGCCGACTCTCCCGCACCTGAGCCAACCGCCCCGAGCAAACCGTGGCAGGTGCTGGTCAAGGATGTGCAACTGCGTGGCTACCAGGTGCATCTGGCCGACCGTAAAGCACAGCCCGCCGTTGCTCTGGATGTGGGCCCGCTGAATGTCGATCTGCAGAATTTCGACAGCCTCAATGGCTCGCCATTTACCCTCAAGCTTGATACCGGTGTGGGTAAACAAGGCACGCTCATGGCCGATGGCGAGGTCAACCTGGCCCCGGTCAGTGCCAGGCTGAACGTACAGACGAAAGATATCGACCTGCGGGTTGCCCAGTCCTACATCACCCCGTTCATTCGCCTGGAACTGCGCAGCGGCATGCTCGGCAGTGATCTGGCGGTCAACCTCAAGAGCACCGAACCACTGGCTTTCAGCGTCACCGGTCGCGCCCAGGTCGATCAGTTGCACACCCTCGACACCCTGAAAACCCGCGACTTCCTGAAGTGGCAACAAGTGGTGGTCGAGGGCCTGAACTATCAGCATGGCGACAGCCTGTCGATCGACAAGGTCAATCTGTTCCAGCCCTATGTTCGTTTCATGATCAACGATGACCGCACAACCAACGTCGATGACCTGCTCGTTCCACAACCGGCCGATACCGCCAGCAAAACCACCGCCGCCAAACCTGCCGCCAAGGAAAAACCGTTGGGCATCCACATCGGGGGCATTGCCATCAACGACGGCTCGGCCAACTTCGCCGACTTCAGCCTGACCCCGAACTTCGCCACTGCCGTCCAGCAGCTCAATGGGCAGATCGGCACCATCGACAGTCGTCAGGCCAACCCTGCGAGTGTCAATATCAACGGCAAGGTGGACCGCTACGCACCGGTGACCATCAAGGGCGCGGTGAACCCGTTCGACCCCATGGCCAGCCTCGACATTGCCACCAGTTTCAAACGCGTCGAGCTGACCACACTGACGCCTTACTCCGGCAAGTTCGCCGGTTACCGTATTCGCAAGGGCCGCTTGAACCTCGACCTGCATTACCAGATCACCCGGGGCCAGCTCAAAGCCGAAAACAAAGTGGTGGTCGAACAGTTGCAACTGGGCGAAAAGGTCGACAGCCCGGATGCCGTGAGCCTGCCGCTGAAACTGGCCATTGCCCTGCTCAAGGACGTCGACGGCAAGATCTCCATCGAACTGCCGGTCACCGGCGACCTCAACAACCCGCAATTCAGCGTCATGCCGATTGTCTGGCAAACCCTGCGCAATCTGATCGTCAAGGCGGCAGCGGCGCCGTTCAAGCTTATCGGCGGGCTGGTCAGCGGTGGCGGCTCGGAAGATCTGGGTACCGTCTCGTTCGCGGCGGGGTCCAGCGATTTGAGCAAGGACGCCGAAGGCGCCCTGAACAAACTGTCCCAGGCCCTCAAGGAACGCCCGGCCCTGCGCCTGGAAATCGAAGGTACCGCCGCCCAGAGCAGCGATGGCCCACTGATCGCCGAGCAGCGCCTGGAACGGGAATACCAGTACAACTACTACAAAATGCTCCAGCGCCGAGGCGACAAGGTGCCGGCCCAGGCGTCGTTGCTGGAAGTGCCGGAGGATGAAAAAGGCACACTGCTCGAAGGCATCTACCGCACCCGCCTGAAGACTCAGCCACCGCTCGAATGGAAGGATCTGGGCAAGGAAGAACGCACCGCGAAAATGCGTGCTGATGTGATCAAATTCTGGAGCTCCAGCGACGTACTGTTACGTCAACTGGGCCAGGAACGCGCCAGCAGCATCAAGGACTACCTGGTCGACAAGGGCCAGTTGGCAGACGACCGCGTGTACTTCATCGATGCCAATCTGGGCGAAGCCGAGGGAGATGGCCGGGTAGTTACACCCTTGCATCTGGATGCGGAGTAATGCGCTGGGCCACCGATAAATACACTCGCGAAACAATCCCACAGCAGATTTCAATCATTTGAATAGAACAGGCCCCGACACGAATGCCGGGGCCTGTAATGGCCACAATCCTTGTGGCCGTTCGCATGAACTCTTTGAAATGCGACAGGCGTATTCCTTGTCCCGTCTGTCGCGCCTTCTCCCGGTCCAGGCGAGAAGTCTTGCCTTATTCGGCTTTCAGGCCGTCAGCGGATACCGCTTTGACGCCTTTGATTTTTTTGGTGATGGCTACAGCGGTAGCTTTCTGAGAATCGGTAACCGCTACAGTCGACGATAGCGATACAACACCTTTGTTGGTTTCGACTTTAATGTCGGTGCCAGGAATACCTTTTTCGGTCAGCAGGTCACTTTTGACTTTGGTCGTGATCCAGGTATCAGAAGTAGCTTCCTGGGCTTTATCCACCTCACCTGTTGCCACAACCATAGGCGCCTGAGTGGCTTGGGCGTTCTGGGCAAATGCGGCGTTGGCCATAGTCAGGGTCAGCGCGGTTGCAGTAGCGGCAGCGATAGCGAACTTCTTCATACGTGTAACTCCTGTTTTTCTGAAAAGTCTGCCGGACGTCATCCCGGCAGGGTTACCAGGTATATTGCGAACGTTGTGCCAACTTTTCCGATTACAAATAATCCTTATAAATCAATAACTTAATAAATTGGTTCATTTTCGAAATCATGCAAAATGCATGAGTCGCAAAAACACTGCATGCAAGTTGCGGGTTCGTGAGAAGTTCCTAAACGCATGAATTTTTTAGGCTTTTTTCACGCAATTGAGAACACGTTCACGTACCCCTGCGCGCGATGAGAGTTAACGAGCAAGTCCGCTCCTGCCCCTTCATTTCAGGAAGCTGAACCGCTGCAACCTGCAGGAACGTAGTCTTTTTGGGCAGTACTCGCGCATGACCAACCATTGATAGCGTCACGGGTCAGGGTGATGGTTTTGCCCTGAACCAGTCCGGGAGCGTTGTGCAATGTACAAACAATGGCACCAGCCCCCGCCTCCCCCGACACGCTCAGTGTGCAATTGCTGGTCGCGGTGGCGCCGCCCGGTGCTACGTTGGCGAGCGTCGGAGTGTCCCCCTGATTGATGACATCCTCGAACGGCACCTTCATCGCGCTAATCTCCGCCAATCCGGCGGTGACTTTCGCCCGGGCCTGATATTTGGAATACATCGGCAAGGCGAACGTCGCCAGAATGCCGATGATCGCCACTACGACCAGTAACTCGATCAGGGTAAAACCTTTTTGATTGTTCATAGACAGTTCCATGTATGAATTGAAATCTCTCGATCCGGACCTCTATCAGCACAGGCTGTGCCAAGGCCCAACCCCCGACGGGCCGACGCTTGAGCGAAGAAAAACACCTCAGCGCCTCAGGAATCCGCACTATCTGACGTTTTTTGTCACCTTGGCGCCGCCGGTTTGGTTCCATCGGTTGACTAGGCTATAAGAGCAAATCAATCGGCTCACCCAGGACTGGACATGGCGGTCAAGGCAGTAAAAATCAGCGTATACGCATGGGAAGGCACAGACCGCAAAGGTGCGAAAATTACCGGTGAACTCAGCGCTCAGAGCCCGGCGCTGATCAAGGCAAAATTGCGCAAGCAAGGCATCAACCCCGGCAGGATCCGCAAGAAAGCCCCCTCGCTATTTGACCTGGGCAAGGGCGTCAAGGCCCGGGACATAGCCCTGTTCACCCGGCAAATGGCGACGATGATGAAGGCCGGTGTGCCATTGCTGCAGTCGTTCGACATCATCGGTGAAGGCTTCGATAACCCGGCCATGCGCAGGCTGGTGGACGATTTGAAACAGGATGTCGCGGCGGGCAATAGTCTCGCTGCCGCGCTGCGCAGGAAGCCGCAATACTTTGATGAGTTGTACTGCAACCTGGTCGACGCAGGCGAGCAGGCCGGCGCCCTGGATACCCTGCTGGAACGGGTCGCGACCTACAGGGAGAAGAGCGAAAGCCTCAAGGCGAAAATCAGGAAAGCCATGACCTATCCGCTGATGGTGGTGTTCGTCGCGATCATTGTCAGCGCCATTCTTCTGGTCAACGTGGTGCCGCAATTCGAGTCCATGTTCAAAGGGTTTGGCGCGCAACTGCCGGCCTTCACGGTGCTGGTCATCGGTCTGTCGCAATTCATGCAGGCCTGGTGGTGGATGGTATTTGCCGTGCTGCTCGCAGCAGCCCTGGGCCTTCGCCATGCCTTGCAGACCTCGCGCGGTTTTCGCGATAGAGCCGATGCCTGGCTGCTGAAGATGCCGCTGACAGGCACTTTGCTGTACAAGTCCGCCGTTGCCCGATTCGCCCGCACTTTATCGACCACCTTCGCCGCCGGCGTACCGCTGCTGCAAGCCTTGGAATCAGTGGCGGGCGCGACGGGAAACATAGTGTTCAAGCGCGCGGTCCTGCGCATCAGGCAGGACGTTGCGACGGGCATGCAGTTGAATTTCGCCATGCGCACCTGTGGCGTGTTTCCGAACATGGCGATTCAGATGACTGCCATAGGCGAAGAGTCCGGCACTCTGGACGCTATGCTCGACAAGGTTGCCAGCTACTACGAAGACGAAGTCGACAACATGGTCGATAATCTCACCAGCCTCATGGAGCCGTTCATCATGGTAGTGCTGGGTGTTATCGTCGGCGGCCTGGTAGTTGCGATGTACCTGCCCATTTTCCAACTCGGCTCAGCGATCTGACATGCCCTTGAACGAAATTCTGACCCATTACCCGCTGGCCTTCGTTGTTATCACAGGTGTGATCGGCCTGCTGGTCGGCAGCTTTCTCAATGTCGTGATCTGGCGCCTGCCCAGAATGCTCGAACGCGAGTGGCGCGTGCAGGCCCGGGACATTCTCGGGTTACCCGGGGAAACTCCGCTGCCAACCTACAACCTGGTACTGCCTCACTCCCAATGCCCACATTGCAGCCACCGCATTCGGGCCTGGGAAAATATCCCCCTGCTCAGTTATGTCTTTTTGCGCGGACGCTGCTCGGCCTGCTCGGCGCCGATCAGCAAGCGCTACCCGCTGACCGAATTGGCCTGCGGTCTGTTGTCAGCGTTCATTGCCTGGCACTTCGGTTTCGGTTGGCAGGCGTGCATGACGCTGGTGCTGAGTTGGGGGTTGCTGGCGATGAGCCTGATCGACGCCGAACATCAACTGTTACCCGATGTGCTGGTGCTGCCGCTGATGTGGCTGGGGCTCATCGTCAACAGTTTCGGCCTGTTCGTGCCGTTGCAAGAGGCGTTATGGGGCGCGATTGCCGGGTACACGCTGCTGTGGTCGGTGTTCTGGCTGTTCAAGCTGGTGACCGGCAAGGACGGCATGGGTCACGGTGACTTCAAGCTACTGGCGCTGCTGGGAGCCTGGGGCGGCTGGCAAATATTGCCTCTGACCATCCTGCTGTCTTCCCTGACAGGTGCCATTGTCGGCCTGATCTGTCTGCGCCTGGGCAACGCAAATACCTCGACACCGATCCCTTTTGGTCCCTGGCTGGCAATTGCCGGCTGGATTGCCTTGCTCTGGGGTGGTCAAATAACCGACTTCTATTGGCAGTTTGTCGGTTTGAAATGAATACCTCTGTGGAAAAACCCTGGATTCTCGGCCTGACCGGCGGCATCGGCAGCGGTAAAAGTGCGGCGGCCCAACACTTCATTGACCTGGGCATCCACGTCGTGGACGCCGATCATGCCGCGCGCTGGGTGGTGGAACCGGGGCGGCCGGCCCTGGCGCAAATCGCCGAACACTTCGGCCCCGGTGTACTGCAAGCCGATGGTCAACTGGACCGCGCCGCGTTGCGCAAATTGATCTTCGAAGTGCCGGAACAACGCCGCTGGCTGGAGGCACTCCTGCATCCGTTGATCGGCGAGGAAATCGCCCATCATCTGGCGCTGGCAAAATCGCCTTACGCAATACTGGTTTCACCACTGCTGATCGAGTCTGGACAGTACGCCATGACGCAACGGGTGCTGGTGATAGATGCCCCCGAACAACTGCAGATCGAGCGCACCCTGCAACGGGACCAGACCAGCGAACAACAGGTGCAGGCGATCCTCAAGGCCCAATCCAGCCGCCAGGATCGCGTGAGCCATGCCGACGACGTCGTGACCAATGACCGTGACCTCGCCTGGCTGCACAGTGAGGTCGAACGCCTGCATCACTTTTATCTTACTTTGCGTGGAGGCCAGTCATGAGCCAAATCCCAACCGTCGAATGTCCAACCTGCGGCGCCCCCGTGGAATGGAGCCCGGAGAGCAAATTCAGGCCCTTCTGCTCTGACCGCTGCAAACTCATCGACCTGGGCGCCTGGGCCTCGGAAGAACACAAGATCCCGGTCGCCCCCGATGCCGAGGACGAATTGTTCAGCGGCGACTTCGACCCGCGCCACTGATCCTGTGAAGACGTCGACGATTTCGGGCCTGGTCAACGCTTGGGATCGTCGTCTTTCCACGGCGCCGAAAGGTAGCGTGTGCGATTGAACGTCTCCAGCCATTCCGGGCAGAACACCACCAGGGCGCTGACCACCATGCCGTTGATGAACGCCTCGGGAAATATGATCAACCACAGGTAACCGACAAAGTCTTCCAGCCAGTAGGGCATGGCAAAGATCTCGTCGAACCACAGCAACCACAGGGCCAGCAGCAGACACAGCAACGCCGACAACGCTGCGGCAAAAAACCCGGAAACGAAGATATACACAAACGGGTTACGCGGTTGCGCACGCTCCACCAGAATCGCGCAGCACTCGGTGACCAGCACCGGCAGCGCGATCAACAGCGCGCCATTAACCCCCATCGCCGCCAGATCCTGACGCCCGAGCAGCACCAGGCCGATTTGTGCCACCAGACCACCGACCAGCGCCAGTGGCCAGTCCAGCAGCAGCGTTACCGCCGTCATGCCGATGAAGTGGTAAGACACGCCCGTGTCGAAATCGCGCCGCACCAGCCACAACAGAAACAGGGCAAATACCGTTCCGAACAGTAAATGCTGGCGACGGCTATCGGTGAACAACTCGACCCAGGGGGCACGACAAACGGCCCATAACAATACCGTCACGTATATGAGCCAGCCGACTATCAGCGTCTGCGCTGACAGCAACTCTGCGCCGATCATAAGGCTAACCCTTTGTGCTCCACTGCTGTCTCCTCGGCTGGTTCGGCTCGCTGTCCAGCAGTCTACTACGGTCACGAAATCGCTCCAGTCGATGCAATGCTTTCTGCTTGTCGCATTTGAACGCTAAGCTTGGGCCTATGGATGACTCAGATTACTTACGCCTGCTGACCATCGCGGCCGAGCAAGCCAACGCATTTTTGTCCAATGCCCGCAAATGGGAGCGGGAGCGTTGGGTCTGCCAGCGCCTGCTGCAAGGCCTCAACATTCCTTACCGCGCCGATGAGTTTGCCCCTGCCGGAGAACCGCCGGACGTGTTGTTTCGTGATGCCAGTTTCGAAGTGTTCTTCGTGCTCGACGAAGGCCGGCGTCTCAACGATGAATGGCGCGACGAACTGCAACGTCGGCGCAGCGCGTTTTCCCTGAGCCAACTGGTGCGTCGCGAGGCCAAGCCCCGAAGAATTCCCGCCAATGAGTTTTTGCTGCGACTGGCGCCAACCTTGCGCAAAAAAGCCCACAACTACAAAGAGCGCGGCATGGACCTGGGGGAACTGGACATCATTGCTTTCGCCAGCCTCAAACGTGAAGTGCTCGACCTCAACAGCCATTTCCCGCCACCCACCGAGTACCTGCGCCAGGGCTGGCGCTCGTTGTCACTGGTCGGGCCGACCTTCGCCCGCGTGCTGTTTGCCCATCCGGATGCGCCGGATTTCCTGCGCAGCAACCTGGGGCGCAGCATCGTATTCGACGTCGGCATCAGCCTGTGAGCCCACTGCAAGAATTACTCGCCGAAGTCCCGCAAACCGGCCGCGTGCGCTGGATCGGCGTACGCCCGCAACCCCACGTGTCGATGATCGAACTGGATGCCGTTGAGGCACGGCTTGAGGCCGGTCTGACTGGCGATCGTGCCCGGCCGGGGGTACGCAATACACGGCAGGTGACGCTGTTGCAGTGGGAGCATCTGGCAGTGATCAGTTCGCTGATGGGCCGCCCCGCCGATCAACCGGTGTTGCCCAATGATTTGCGGCGCAATCTCGTGATCAGCGGTATCAACCTGTTCAGCCTCAAAGGCCGTCGCTTCAGGATCGGCCAGGCGATTTTCGAAACCACGGGCTGGTGCCAGCCTTGCGCACGCCTGCAAAACAACCTCGGCCCAGGGACCTTTCAGGCCGTACGCGGACATGGCGGAATCACTGCCCGGGTGTTACAAAGTGGCATCATTCGCCTGGACGATTCGGTGAGCGTCGAGCCTATTCCGGACAGCGGCTATGCTCCGTTCAACGTTCGTTAAATCAGTCTGTAGCTTCTACACATTCAGCAACGTCTACTCCTGACGAGGCCTCATATGACCAGCCGCTTGAACCCCGACGACCAGAAGCATGTCGAAGAGTACCTGCATCTGTCCCAGCACCGAGTCGAGCGCCGGCCTTTCCGGCCGTGGATGCTCCTGGTGCTGGTGTTGGCAGTGACCATTGGTTTGGGCCTGTTAAGCCGATTTATCAGTTATCTGACGCTATGAGCTGCGTGGCGCTCGCTCGGGTAATTGCACCGATTTCTTTTAGCCTTGCGAGATATCCCCATGACTCATCGTATTGTCATCGTTGGCGGCGGCGCCGGCGGTCTGGAGTTGGCTACCCGTCTGGGTAAGACTCTGGGCAAACGTGGCACGGCCAGTGTGATGCTGGTCGACGCGAACCTGACCCACATCTGGAAACCGTTGTTGCACGAAGTGGCGGCCGGCTCCCTGAACTCCTCCGAAGATGAACTCAATTATGTGGCCCAGGCCAAATGGAACCACTTCGAGTTCCAGCTGGGGCGCATGAGCGGGCTCGATCGCACGCAGAAAAAAATCCAGCTGGCCGCCACCTATGACGAAGCCGGTCTGGAATTGGTCCCGGCCCGCGAAGTGGCTTACGACACGCTGGTCATCTCCGTCGGCAGCACCACCAATGATTTCGGCACCCTGGGCGCGGCTCAGCATTGCCTGTTCCTCGATACCCGCAAGCAGGCCGAGCGCTTCCACCAGCAACTGCTCAACCACTACCTGCGCGCCCATGCCGGACAGACTGACAAAGTCGAACAGATCAGCGTGGCCATCGTCGGCGCCGGTGCCACCGGAGTCGAACTGGCCGCCGAACTGCACAACGCTGCCCATGAACTGGCGGCTTACGGCCTGGACCGGATCAAACCGGAAAACATGCACATCACCTTGATCGAAGCCGGGCCACGGGTGCTGCCTGCCCTGCCGGAACGAATCGGCGGGCCTGTGCATAAAACCCTGGAAAAACTGGGGGTCAACGTCATGACCAATGCGGCAGTCAGCGAAGTGACGGCTGACAGCCTGATCACCGCTGACGGCAACGAGATCAAGGCAAGCCTGAAAGTCTGGGCTGCCGGAATTCGTGCGCCGGGGTTCCTCAAGGACATCGATGGCCTGGAAACCAACCGTATCAACCAGCTGCACGTGCTGCCGACCCTGCAAACCACCCGTGACGAGAATATCTTCGCCTTCGGAGACTGTGCCGCCTGTCCGCAACCTGGCAGTGATCGCAACGTGCCGCCCCGCGCCCAGGCTGCGCATCAGCAAGCCTCGTTGCTGGCCAAATCGCTCAAGCTGCGCATCGAAGGCAAGGCATTGCCGGAGTACAAGTACACCGACTATGGTTCGCTGATCTCGCTGTCGCGTTTTTCGGCTGTGGGTAACTTGATGGGCAACCTTACCGGTAGCGTGATGCTGGAGGGCTGGCTGGCGCGGATGTTCTATGTGTCGCTGTACCGCATGCACCAGATGGCGTTGTACGGGCCGTTCCGCACGGCGATGCTGATGCTGGGCAGCAAGATCGGGCGCGGGACTGAGCCTCGCCTCAAGCTGCACTAACTCGGTCTAGTGTGGGAGCGGGCTTGCTCGCGAAAGCGGTGAATCAGTCAATAAGTTGGTTGAGTGATACACCGCTTTCGCGAGCAAGCCCGCTCCCACATTGGCTTTGCGGGGCAATTGATTTCCTGTGGACAAAAAAAATCCCCGTATCTTTCGATACGAGGATTTTTAATATGGTCGGGGTAAGGGGATTCGAACTCCTGACATCCTGCTCCCAAAGCAGGCGCGCTACCGGACTGCGCTATACCCCGGTAAAAAAAAGGCGACCTTTCAAAGATCGCCTTCTTCGATCAGCGCTTTTGGCCTCTGATCTTAAGATTCGATCCCAGCGCTAACTGGTTTCAAAAATGGTGGGTCGTGTGGGATTCGAACCTACGACCAATTGGTTAAAAGCCAACTGCTCTACCAACTGAGCTAACGACCCAAAAATGGTCGGGGTAAGGGGATTCGAACTCCTGACATCCTGCTCCCAAAGCAGGCGCGCTACCGGACTGCGCTATACCCCGGTTTGAAATTGGCTCCGTGACCAGGACTCGAACCTGGGACCCAATGATTAACAGTCATTTGCTCTACCGACTGAGCTATCACGGAACTACATATTTCAATTTACAACTTTGAAGCTTTACTGCGTTCTCTTCGACCCGTTTGCATCGCTGCGTTCGTGTGTCTGAGGCGCGCTATTCTACAATCTTCAGAACCTCTGTCAACCCCCTAAATTGCTTTCAAGTTAATGATTTGCAACTTATTTTGGATTCCTGCTTGGGGAGCGGAAACCCTGGCGGGTGACTTACTGCGGGGCGCACTTTACAAGCCTTTTCCTTTGAGTTCAACAGCCTAACGAAAAAAAGGCCTCGCAATGCGAGGCCTTTTCGATTTTGTTGCCGTCGTGGATCAGACGAAGACGATTTCGTCGTTCTCCACAACCCCTTTGGCTGTGTCGCCCGGCAGGAATCGACCGGACAGAATCAGTTGTGCCAGCGGGTTCTCGATCCAGCGCTGGATCGCTCGTTTGAGCGGCCGTGCGCCATACACCGGGTCGTAACCTACCGCGATCAGCTTATCCATGGCCTCAGGGCTCAACTCCAGCTTCAGCTCGCGTTCGGTCAGACGACTGCGCAGACGACCCAACTGGATCTCGGTAATACCGGCGATCTGATCACGGGCCAACGGCTCGAAGATCACCACTTCGTCGACCCGGTTGATGAACTCCGGCCGGAAGTGCGAAGAAATCGCGTCCATTACCGCCGCACGCTGAGCTTCGCGATCACCCACCAGTTCCTGGATCTGCACCGAGCCCAGGTTGGAGGTCATGACAATCACGGTGTTCTTGAAATCCACCGTGCGGCCATGACTGTCAGTCAGGCGCCCGTCCTCCAGTACTTGCAGGAGGATGTTGAATACATCCGGGTGCGCCTTCTCGACTTCGTCCATGAGGATCACCGAATACGGCTTGCGACGTACGGCCTCGGTCAGGTAACCGCCCTCTTCATAGCCAACGTACCCCGGTGGCGCACCAATCAAGCGGGCCACGGAGTGTTTCTCCATGAACTCGGACATGTCGATGCGAACCATCGCCTCTTCAGTATCGAACAGGAACTCGGCCAACGCCTTGCACAGCTCGGTTTTACCCACACCGGTCGGGCCGAGGAACATGAACGAGCCGCTCGGGCGATTAGGGTCGGACAACCCGGCACGAGAGCGTCGCACCGCGTTGGAAACCGCAACCACCGCCTCTTCCTGACCTATCACACGCTGGTGCAACAGGCTTTCCATCTTCATCAGTTTGTCGCGCTCGCCTTCGAGCATTTTCGACACCGGAATACCGGTCCACTTCGACACGACTTCGGCGATCTCTTCTTCAGTCACCTTGCTGCGCAGCAGCTGGTTTTCGGGCTTGCCATGCTGGTCGACCATTTGCAGGCTGCGTTCCAGGTCCGGGATCACCCCGTACTGCAACTCCGCCATGCGGTTCAGGTCACCTTTGCGGCGGGCCGCTTCCAGCTCCTGACGGGACTGCTCGATTTTCTGCTGGATCTGCGCAGAACCCTGTACTTCGGCTTTTTCCGAGTTCCAGATTTCTTCGAGGTCCGAGTACTCACGCTCTAGACGTGCGATTTCTTCCTGCAATTTTTCCAGGCGCTTCTTCGCCGCATCGTCACTTTCTTTCTTCAGCGCCTGGGATTCCACCTTCAGTTGAATCAGGCGGCGTTCCAGACGATCCAGCACTTCCGGCTTGGAATCGATTTCCATGCGGATGCGGCTGGCGGCCTCGTCGATCAAGTCGATGGCCTTGTCCGGCAACTGCCGGTCAGTGATATAGCGATGACTGAGCTTGGCCGCCGCGATGATTGCGCCGTCGGTGATCGCCACCTTGTGGTGAACCTCGTAGCGCTCTTTGAGCCCACGCAGGATGGCGATGGTGTCTTCTTCGCTCGGCTCGTCCACCAGCACTTTCTGGAAGCGACGCTCAAGGGCGGCATCCTTCTCTATATATTGGCGGTACTCGTTGAGCGTAGTGGCACCGACGCAGTGCAGCTCACCGCGGGCCAATGCCGGCTTGAGCATGTTGCCCGCATCCATCGAGCCTTCACCTTTACCGGCGCCGACCATGGTGTGCAGTTCGTCGATGAACAGGATGATCTGCCCTTCCTGCTTCGACAGCTCATTGAGCAGGGATTTGAGGCGCTCCTCGAACTCACCGCGATACTTGGCACCGGCAATCAATGCCCCCATGTCCAGGGACAACAGGCGCTTGCCCTTGAGGCCGTCCGGCACTTCACCATTAATGATGCGCTGTGCCAGGCCTTCGGCAATGGCAGTTTTACCGACGCCCGGTTCCCCGATCAGCACCGGGTTGTTCTTGGTGCGGCGTTGCAGCACCTGGATGGTCCGGCGAATTTCGTCGTCGCGACCGATCACCGGATCGAGCTTGCCGTCTTCGGCGCGCTTGGTCAGGTCGACGGTGTACTTATCCAGGGCCTGCCGGGACTCTTCGTGGTTGGGGTCATTGACGGCCTCGCCACCACGCAGGTTGTTGATCGCGTTTTCCAGGGCTTTCTTGCTCACGCCCTGGCCGAGCAACAGCTTGCCAAGCTTGCTGTTCTCGTCCATGGCGGCGAGCAGCACCAACTCGCTGGAGATGAACTGGTCGCCCTTTTGCTGAGCCAGGCGATCGGCCTGGTTGAGCAGGCGCGCCAGATCCTGCGACATGTTGACGTCGCCGGTCGGATTCTGGATTTTCGGTAGCTGGTCGAGCTCTTTGGTCAGCTCTTTACGCAGGCTGTTGACGTCGAAGCCCACCTGCATCAGCAGGGGCTTGATCGAGCCGCCCTGTTGCTCGAGCAGGGCTTGCATCAAGTGCGCCGGCTCTATGGCCGGGTGATCGAGACCGACGGCCAGGGATTGGGCATCGGACAACGCTAACTGCAATTTGCTGGTTAAACGGTCTATACGCATGGGTCACCTTCCTTTTGAGCAGGCCGGACCTATAAAACGTCCTGAATGGAGAAACCTGCCAGATACCACAATAGATGCGGTCGATTCCGGGAGTTTCAAGCGTCGTGACGTTGATGTAGATCAACTGAGTCTAGCGTTCGAGCCAGATCAAGGAGGCGAATCGGCCAGTGCGAGGGGCGCGGCGATAGGAAAAGAAGCGAGGATCGGTCACGGTGCAGAAACCGCCACCGTAAACAGCGGTTACACCGCGAGCCGCCAGGCGCAGACGCGCGAGCATATAGATGTCAGCCATGAACTTGCCGGCGTTGGGACTGGGCACAAAAGCTTCAGCAGCCTGCGGTAACTGCTCGACGAAGGTCTCGCGCACTTCCGGGCCGACTTCAAAGGCTTGGGGTCCAATGGCCGGGCCGAGCCAGACCATTACTTCGGCAGGAGGCACGGCCAGGCTGTCGAGGGTGGCTTCCAGCACCCCTGCAGCCAGCCCGCGCCAACCGGCATGAGCTGCCGCGACGCGAGTACCGGCACGGTCGCAGAACAGCGCAGGCAGGCAATCGGCGGTCATGGCCGCACAGGCGATGCCTGGCGTTGCGGTCCAACTGGCGTCGGCCGCAACCACTCGGCCTGGATGGGCATGGGCCACGACAATGCCGTGGACCTGCTGCAGCCAGGCCGGTTGAATGGCGAAATGATCGGTCAGACGACGGCGATTCTCGGCCACAGCTTCAGGGCTGTCGTCGACATGATCGCCTAGATTGAGGCTGTCGAACGGCGCCAGACTGACGCCGCCCGCCCGGGTGGTGACACAGGCTTTTACCCCGGCCGGCGCGGGCCAGTCGGGAATCAGCCAGTCACTCATCCGATGAACGCCTCACGATCTTGCTTGAGCAGGGTCAGCAACCAGACGAAATCTTCCGGCAACGGTGATTCCCAGCTCATGCGCTTGCCGGTGGTCGGATGATCCAGTTCCAGGAAACGCGCATGCAGCGCCTGACGCGGGAAGTTTTTCAGCGACTCGACCATGGTTGGGTTGGCTGCCGGCGGGATACGGAAACGACCGCCGTAGGCAGGATCTCCGACCAACGGGTAGTTGATGTGCGCCATGTGCACGCGAATCTGGTGGGTACGACCTGTTTCCAGCTTCACCCGCACGTGAGTGTGGGAGCGGAAACGCTCGAGCACGCGGTAGTGGCTGACGGCTTGCTTGCCGCCTTCCATGACTGCCATGCGCTGACGTTGCTGGCCGTGACGACCGATTGGCGCGTTGATCTTGCCGCCAGCGGTGACCACACCAATCACGATGCACTCGTAGATCCGGCTGACACTACGGCTCTGCAATTGAGTGACAAGCTGCGTCTGCGCCTGAATGGTCTTGGCCACCACCATCAGACCGGTGGTGTCCTTGTCCAGGCGATGCACGATACCGGCGCGGGGCACGTTGATGATGTCCGGCACGTGGTGCAGCAGGGCATTGAGCAAGGTGCCATCGGCGTGACCGGCAGCCGGATGCACCACCAGGCCCGCGGGCTTGTTGATCACCAGGATGTCGTCGTCTTCGTAGACGATGTCCAGGGCAATATCTTGAGCGACCCATTCGCCCTGAGCTTCCTGCTCGGCAGTCAACTCAAGGATGGCACCACCGTGAACGATGTCTCGCGGGCGGATAACCGCCCCATCCACAGTCAGGCGGCCGTCTTTGATCCAGGCGGAAAGGCGCGAGCGCGAGTGCTCAGCGAATAATTGTGCGGCGACTTGATCGAGGCGTTGGCCGCCCAATTCGGACGGCACCTCTGCGCGAAGTTCAATTTTATCGGACATGCTCAGACTAGGCGTCGGCACAGCCTTTGGTTTCGGCTGCGCGCTTGTGGTTAAATACGGCGTCTTTTGCCCCGAGGCTATTCAACGGGGCGCTCATCATAACAGGACGGCCTCGCCCAAGACAGCGGCCGTCATAGGGACGCAAGCCGCCATGCAAGTGAAACACCTGCTGCTGATCGCCATCCTCGCATTGACCGCTGCTTGCTCATCGAAGGAAGTCGTAGACGAAAACCTCAGTGAAGTCGAGCTGTACCAACAGGCTCAAGCCGACCTGGACAATAGTAGCTACACCAGTGCCATCACCAAGCTGAAGGCTCTGGAGTCGCGCTATCCGTTCGGTCGTTATGCTGACCAGGCTCAACTCGAACTGATCTACGCCAACTACAAGAACACTGAGCCAGAGGCTGCCAAGTCCGCTGCGGAGCGTTTCATTCGCCTGCACCCACAGCATCCGAACGTGGATTACGCGTACTACCTCAAGGGTCTGACATCTTTCGACCAGGACGTCGGCCTGCTGGCGCGTTTCCTGCCGCTGGACATGACCAAGCGTGACCCGGGCGCCGCCCGCGACTCCTACAACGAGTTCGCCCAGCTGACCAGCCGCTTCCCGAACAGCCGCTACGCGCCGGACGCCAAGCAGCGCATGATCTACCTGCGCAACCTGCTGGCCGCCTACGAAATTCACGTTGCCGACTACTACCTGACCCGTCAGGCCTATGTCGCCGCGGCGAACCGTGGTCGTTATGTCGTGGAAAACTTCCAGGAAACCCCATCGGTCGGTGACGGCCTGGCGGTCATGACCGAGGCTTACCAGCGTCTGCACCTGGATGACCTGGCCGCGACCAGCCTGGAAACCCTGAAGCTCAACTACCCGGATCACCCAAGCCTGGAGGACGGCCAGTTCGTTCCGTCGGTGGCCGAAGCCGACAACCGTTCGTGGATGAGCAAGGCGACCCTGGGCCTGATCGAATCCCGTCCGCCGCTGCCGCCGGGAGAAACCCGCGCCAACCAGGACGTGCAGAGGCAGTACCAGGACGCCAAGGACGCGATCCCGAGCGAACTCAAGCCTAAAGACAGCAATGGCGAAGTGATCGAGGAAGAAAATCAGGAAGCCGAAGGCAACAACGAGGACCGTTCGTGGTTCAGCTACATGACCTTTGGCGTGTTCGACTGATATTTCGAAACGTATCCTGAAGGAGCGAGCCTTTGTGGTGAGGGGGCTTGCCCCCGCTGGACTTCGCAGCAGTCCTGTTTTTTCGGGCCGCTTCGCGACCCAGCAGGGGCAAGCCCCCTCGCCACAAAAGTTCACTCCCTCAAGTATTGCCCCTACCTGCTCGGCATTCCCCCCTGCCCCTCCCTTTTTATTTCAGCATCTTATTAGGCTGTGCGCCCGGCACGTCCTTGGCTAAACTGCCGCATCATCATTCAAAAAGCAGCTCACCATGCTTCGTTTATTGTTCTGGATCGCCCTGATTGCCGCTGCGGTATGGTTCTGGCGCAAGTTCAAGGGTCAGAATTCGGCCCCCAGGTCCCCGGCCGAGCGGGACGCGGCCCCCATGGTCCGTTGCGCCCATTGCGGAGTGCATCTGCCCCGGGATCGCGCATTGAGTCTCGAACAACAGTGGTACTGCAGCCAGGCGCATCTGGAACAGGGCCCTGGCTCCAGCAACCGCTGACCCCCACGACCATCAGTCACTGCGCACAGCTATTGCGCGAGGGGGAGGAACTGAAGGCGCAGATCGACGTCTGACGCAGATTATTCAAGACCACCTCAGCGCATGAATCGGGTAATCGAAGACATCCTGCAACTGCTCCATGAGCCTTGCGCAAGCAACCGGTCTCCCCCAACCTTCGAACCGCGCCAGGATGGCGCCTGTTTTCTCATCACCTTTGCCCACGGATGGAACCAAAGTTGAACATGAGCGCCCGACAAAAGGTTCTGGTCGTCGACGACGAGCCGGACATTCGCGAACTCCTGGAAATAACCCTGGGACGGATGAAACTCGAGACATTCAGCGCCCGCAACCTGACCGAGGCGCTGAGTCTTCTGAGACGGGTGAATTTCGACCTGTGCCTGACCGACATGCACCTGCCGGATGGCACCGGCCTTGCGCTGGTGCAACATATTCAGCAACGCCACCCACAATTACCGGTGGCCATGATCACCGCTTACGGCAGCCTCGATACCGCAATCAACGCACTCAAGGCCGGTGCTTTCGATTTCCTGACCAAACCGGTAGACCTCACTCGCCTGCGAGAACTCATCAGCGCTACTCTCTTGCTTCCCAATCCTCCCACAGCCATCAATCGGCGCCTGCTGGGCGACTCGGCGCCCATGCGCACTCTGCGCAAGCACATCGCCAAGCTGGCTCGCAGCCAGGCACCGGTGTACATCAGCGGCGAATCCGGTAGCGGCAAGGAGTTGGTGGCGCGCCTGATTCATGATCAAGGCCTGCGCGCCAAACAACCGTTCATTGCGATCAATTGCGGGGCCATTCCGGCGGATTTGATGGAAAGCGAGTTTTTCGGCCATCGCAAAGGCAGTTTCAGCGGCGCCATTGAGGACAAGCCCGGCCTGTTCCAGGCGGCTCATGGCGGCACCCTGCTTCTCGACGAGGTGGCCGACTTGCCGCTGGCGATGCAGGTCAAACTGCTGCGCGCCATTGCGGAAAAATCGGTGCGCAGCGTCGGCGGGCAACAGGAAACCGTGGTCGATGTACGCATCCTTTGCGCCACCCACAAAGACCTCGACGCCGAGGTCGCCGCCGGCCGCTTTCGACAGGATCTCTACTACCGCCTGAACGTGATTGAGCTGCGGGTCCCGCCTTTGCGCGAGCGCCGCGATGACATTGAAGCGCTGGCAAGCTGCATGCTCAAACGCCTGGCCACCACGACCGCGCAGCCCGCCGCCAGACTCCACCCGCAAGCCCTCGCCGCGCTGAAAAGCTATCGCTTTCCGGGCAATGTGCGGGAACTGGAAAACATGCTCGAACGGGCCCATACGCTGTGCGAGAACCAGCTGATAGAAGCCGGCGACTTGCGTCTCGCCGAAGGTAACTGCACAGCCGAGGGCGGCATCCCGGACCTGACGCAGATCGACAATCTGCAGACCTATCTGGAAAACGTCGAACGCCAACTCCTCCTCCAGGCACTGGAGGAGACCCGCTGGAACCGCACGGCGGCTGCGCAGCGATTGAGTGTGTCGTTTCGGTCGATGCGTTACAGGTTGAAGAAACTGGGACTGGATTGACCCCAAAAAAGATCACAGCCTGCGCCCCCTTACAGGAACTGCCGCAGGCTCGGGCCGCGTTCGGACAATCTTTTGATCCGGCTTCAGATCCGCCCGGCCGGCGCATACGCCGCCGGATCAATGATCGGCGCCCTGCCCAGCATCACGTCGGCAAACAATTGGCACGAGGCCGGTGCCAGCACCAGACCGTTGCGATAATGCCCGCAATTGAGCCAGAGCCCGTCAAACCCTGGCACCCTGCCGATGTAAGGAATGCCTTCTGGTGATCCTGGCCGCAACCCGGCCCAATGCCCGACCACTTCGGCGCCGGCCAGTGCCGGTATCAACTCCACCGCAGAAGCCTTGAGGCTTTCCAGGGCGGACTCGGTAGGCGTCTTGTCGAAGCCTTCATGCTCCAGGGTACTGCCGATCAGGATGTGTCCGTCGCGACGAGGGATCGCATAACGGCCCTTTGCCAGGACCATGCTGGGCAGGAAGTCCGCCGCACACTTGTAGAGAATCATCTGCCCCTTGACCGGCTCGACCGGCAATGAGAGATCGAGAGTTTTGAGCAAATCGCCGCTCCAGGCACCCGCGGTCAACACGACTTGATCACCGCGGATAACGCCTGCCGTTGTCTGCACGCCAACGACGGTATCGCCATCACGAATGAACCCGCTGACTTCGCACTGCTCATGAATCGTCACGTTGGGCAACGCGAGCAATGCCGCCTTGAGGGATTTCACCAGGCGCGGATTGCGCACGTTGGCCACATCGGCCATATGGATCGCCCGGGAAAAACCACTGCCCAGCACCGGCACGGCGTCATGCACCGCCGACAGATCCACGGTCCGCAATGGACGGTTTTCCCGAAGCGCCCAGGCCAGCGCCTCGGCCTCGTCGTTCAGATCCAGCCAGTACAGACCCGTGGTATGCACTTCGGGATCAACCCCGGTCGCGGCGAACAGCCGCTCACCCAGCTGTGGATAAAAGTCCTGGGACCAGTGCGCCAGTGCGGTGACCGCCGGGCTGTAGCGCCACGGGTAAAGCGGCGAGACGATGCCGCCACCGGCCCAGGAAGATTCCTGACCGACGTTCGAGCGGTCCAGCAGCACAACGCTCTGCACTTCGGACGCGAGATTGAATGCCGTGAGCAGACCGATCACCCCGCCGCCGACAATCACCACTTGCTGTTGCCTGGTCATATTCTGATCCAACCGTTAAGTAGACAGAGGGCGCAAATGGCGCCCGAAAAAGTAATTCAGCGCCCCCAGCAGTCCTTGGTGGTCAGGCCATCCTTTGCGTTGACCATGCCACGGACTCCCGTGTTGGCCAGGGTGAAATCACCGCACTTGTCTTCGGCCATGCCAGTGCCCGGCTTGCGCACGGCTGTGAGCAGGAACGTCTGGTCGGTCAACGTCTGGGTAATCGTGTAATAGTCGTTGCCGGCGCTGAGACCTGGGGTATCGGTGTAGACATTCTTGCTCGAGTAGTTGCGCTCGAGGATCTGCGCCTGTTCCGAAAGCAGGCCGGCTACTTCTGTCCGGCGGCCCTTGTTCAGGTACTCGGTGAAGCTCGGGGCGGCTATGGTCATGACAATCCCGATGATCGCAATCACGATCATGATTTCGATCAGGGTAAAACCGCGGTTGAATCTATGCATGCCTCAACTCTCACTTACTGTATTTGTCGCCACATGATGCGACGGCTGCCGCCGGAATCATCCCCCGATGGCGGAATATCGCCATCAGCCTCGTGTCCGACTGCTGGCATACCATCGTCGGTGTCGCTGCGGGGCGGATTATCGCCGATGTAGACCACCCCGCTGGAAATCGCGTCGATGTTATCGACAACCCCATCTCCATTGCTGTCGAGTATCTTACCGCTGATAGCAGCAGGCAGCTTCAGGCAGATGGGCGTCAGCAATGATTTGTCCCGATAGAAGCCGTACCAGTAACCACCCGCCAGGCAGCGATTGCGGTCCAGGGCGGGCTCTTCTGGCGGCGCAAGCGCATAGGCCGCAGGCGACAGGCATAGCCCCAGAACCATTGCGCACAATCCTGACAAGCCCCCGGCCCGGCGTTCAATACTTCGCATATATACTCTCTACCACGCTGCGCGAATTGCCCGCGATGCCCACCGCCGTGACGCGGTACAAGGTTGCCGGGGTGTTGATCGGCACATTCACCGCAGTCCGGGTGGCACCCAGGTTTTGCACTGCGTAAAAGCCTGTTCCGGTAGCGACCCAGGTCACCCCCGAGCCAGGATTGTGGCCGCCAGCGGTGATAGTCGCCGACTCCGCGGGCGGCGCGCAGTGACTGGCGCCACTGCAAACAGGTAACGAATAGCTGTCCCGTTGCACCGTACTTTCGCCTACCCGCAATGCCGCTTCAGCGCCCTGAAATGAATGGTTGCGCAGAGCCACGCTGCCGGCCATTTTTTCCTGCAGGGTAGCGTTCTGCATGGATGAGATACCGATAAGCGTCAACATCAGCAGAAATACCAGGCTGACCAGAAGGGCCATGCCCCGCTGGGGATTCCTTGTCATGCATCTCCCCTCATGGCAACCGGTTGCGCAACGCGGCAACCACGTTGAAGGTTTGGCTGCTCACCCGTTGGTTCGGATCGAAAAGCGTCAGCGCAAGGCGAACGCTGCGTATTCGCGCGGGATCCGACGGATTTTCGCTGTAACTGGATGCGGCCAGGTCGGTATTGGAACTGGCAACACCGAAGCTCACGCTCAAAGCACTGACGTTGTTCACCAATACCTGCGGCGATTCCGTCCCGATACCCATCATCAATTGATTGTTGCTGAAACTGTAAACCAGCCGCCGGACCGGAAACGCCAGCTGTCCCGATCCAGGTGCCCGCGCGTTACTGTAGGCCGTCGCACTGTTCAAACAGTCGGATATAACGGTCCAGGTCGGCTTCCCGCCCTGGTTGCCAACATCCGCGGTCACCAGGGTCAGCGTCTGGCTGGCGTTATCCCACCTGATCGGCGTCGCCTGGCTGGCCTTGAAGTCACCTTTCTCGCTAGCATCGGTAATCGCCCCCAGGCAGCCAAACATGCCGACCATGCGGATCTCCTGAATCATTTTGCTCAGCACAAAACGCGCGTCTTCCTGCATCTCGGCGGCAGCGTTCTGGCTGAGATAAGTGTTTTTGGCCGCAATAAACACCTGCACAACGCCCAGCACCACGACCAGGCTCAGTGCCAGGGCAATCAGCAACTCGATGAGGCCGAAGCCTTGGTTGTGACGGTTCATGGCGCCGCCACCGGGTCAACGGCAGTGCGGCTGGACAAGACATAACTGCGTCGCGAATCGGCCGCATTGGCTGCCCGCCAGTCGTCCCACTCAATGGTGATGGTGTACACCCGCTGGCTGAGGGTGATGCTGCCCGTGGCACTGGGGCCGCCGAAATTCACGATATTGGAATTGAAGTCGTACAGATCCTGGTCCCGGGCCACACCCGGATTGCCCGAGCTGGGTGGATTAACCGTGTAGTCAGCGGTGGAGTTGGCACGAATGCGGTCCAGCATGTCGTAGGCGATAAAACTGGCCTGGCTGGTCATGCGCGAGCTGTCGGTGTATTTCAACGCATTGAGCTGAAACGCTGCCGCACCCAGCAACCCGACTCCCAGGATCACCAACGCAACCAGTACTTCAATCAGCGTCATTCCTTCCTGTGTACGCTTGCTCCATGCTTTCATCCGCAACTTCCAGCCAATTCGATTCGTCCGTTCAAACACACACTCAGCATCCTGCTTTGTGTCCCCAATACATAGCTGATCACCACCGCCCTGGACGATGAAGACAGCCCGCCCAGATTGTTGAAATCGATCTCGGTCACTCCTGAGGTTAGCGTCACCGTTGCACCGCTGCTCATCACCGGAACAACCCGCAACACATTGACCAAGGTGCCGCTAGCTTCATAAATCGTCAGCTCGCCGCTCCAGACGCCGCGACTGAACGTCGGGCGAACCCGCGTCGTGGTGCCGCGATTGATCGCCTCGATACGGGCGAAATTCAGGCCTCGTTGCAGATCGCCGATTTCGGTATCCGCTCGGGCGATCTGCGCTGATCGACTGAACGCCGGGGCTGCCAGGGTGATCATGATCGACAGGATCGCGAGCGCGATCAGCAACTCGATCAGTGTGAAACCCTTTGTACGAAGATCCATCGTTGCCCTCGGTTACCGTCGGCTATACCTGCAGTTGCTCGCCAAAATAATGGGCGGGTGGAAGTCGGGTTTTCTCATTGCTTGCGCAAGGATCGCGCAGGCCAAGGCACGCCAGGGAGGCAGATGTCATGCATCAACGAGGATTCAGCCTGATCGAACTGCTCATGGGACTGACAATTGGCGGAATTGTTCTGCTTCTGGTCAGCCCGGCATACGCCACCCTCACGGCGTCGAGCTACCGGGAACAGGCTGCGCAGTCCCTGTTCAGTGGCATACGCACCGCCAGAACCGAAGCGGTTGTGCGCAACCAGGCAGTGGTGATTCACGCTATCAACGACGACTGGGGCCAGGGTTGGCGGATGATTCTGGATATTAGCGGCAAGGGGCATACGGACCGCGACAATCCGCTGCTGAGCGAACGCCAGAGTGCGGCACAAGTCCCCATTGCCGGCAACAGGCCGGTCAAAAGTTACGTACGGTTCAACGGGGCGGGCGTGCCGCGGTTTACCGGCGGCGGTTTTCAAGCGGGGACTTTGCATATTTGCGCTGCACGCGAACCGCTGAGTCAGTATCAGGTAGTACTGGCCCCAAGCGGCCGCGTCAGCCTGCGCAACGACAAGGCAGAACAGCCGTTATGCGCGGGAGGGACAAAGCCTTAGAGCAGCGTACGAACGCGTAACTCTTTAGGCATGGAAAAGGTGATGTTCTCCTCGCGCCCAGCCAGTTCGTCGGCACCGGTAGCGCCCCAGGCCTGCAACTGCTGGATCACCCCGCGCACCAGAACCTCCGGCGCTGATGCGCCAGCGGTGATGCCGATGCGCTCGACTCCGTCGAACCAGCTCTGCTGCAGGTCCTCCGCACCGTCGATCAGGTAGGCAGGCGTAGCCATGCGTTCGGCCAGTTCGCGCAGGCGATTGGAGTTGGAACTGTTCGGGCTGCCGACCACCAACACCACATCACACTCGTCCGCCAGTTGCTTGACCGCGTCCTGACGGTTCTGCGTGGCGTAGCAAATGTCGTCCTTGCGCGGACCACCAATGGCCGGGAAACGCGTACGCAGTGCGTCAATGACGCGGCTGGTATCGTCCATGGACAAGGTGGTCTGGGTCACGAATGCAAGTTTCTCCGGGTTGTTTACCTGCAGGTTGGCGACATCCTTCTCGTCTTCGACCAGATAGATTGCACCACCATTGCTGGCGTCATACTGCCCCATGGTGCCTTCGACTTCCGGGTGACCGGCGTGGCCGATCAGAATGCATTCACGGCCGTCACGGCTGTAGCGCGCAACCTCGATATGCACCTTGGTCACCAGCGGACACGTTGCGTCGAACACCTTCAGGCCACGGCCGGCTGCTTCGCTGCGCACCGCCTGGGAAACACCGTGGGCACTGAAGATCACGATGACGTCGTCCGGCACCTGATCCAGCTCCTCGACGAAGATCGCGCCACGGGAGCGCAGGTCTTCTACGACGAACTTGTTATGGACCACTTCGTGACGCACATAGATCGGCGGTCCGAAGACCTCCAGGGCGCGGTTGACGATTTCGATCGCACGGTCCACACCGGCGCAGAAGCCACGGGGGTTGGCGAGTTTGATTTGCATGCTGTGCCTCGTGTCTTGCGCGCGAAAAAAATAAAAACCACTGTGGGAGCGAGCTTGTCGTGGCGAGGGGGCTTGTCGGAATGCCGCACCACCTCGCTCGATTGCGCAGCAATCGTAAACCGAGTACTAAATTTTCACTCGATACTGTGGCACCCGGTATTTAGGGGCGCTTCGCACCCCAGCGGGGGCAAGCCCCCTCGCCACACAAGCCCGCTCCCACATTTGACCGTATTCGAACAGTTACAGCGCTTTGACGGAGATGATTTCCACGTCAAAGGTCAGTGTTTTGCCCGAAAGCGGATGGTTGAAGTCGACAGTCACTTGCGCGTCATCGAACTCTTTTACCACGCCCGGCAATTCAGTATTGGCCGCATCGTTGAAGATCACCAGCAGGCCTGGCGACAATTCCATGTCCTGGAACTGCGAACGTGGAATGATCTGTACGTTTTGCGGGTTAGGCTGGCCGAAGGCGTTCTCCGGCTCGATGTTCAGCGTGCGCTTGTCACCGGCCTTGAAACCGAACAGCGCCACTTCGAAACCTGGCAACAGGCTGCCATCGCCGACCTTGAAGGTCGCCGGGGCTTTGTCGAAGGTGCTGTCCACCGTGTCGCCGTTTTCCAGGCGCAATGCGAAATGCAAGGTGACTTCCGTGTTCTGGCCAATACGTTGTTCAGCCAATACCTGTTCAGTCATGAACGGTTTCTCCGGTCTTTTTACTTTTGAACATATCCAGTGCCAGCATGACGGCACCTACAGTGATTGCACTGTCGGCAAAGTTGAACGCGGGGAAATACCAGCGATTCTGCCAATGCACCAGAATGAAATCGATCACATGGCCCAAGGCAATGCGGTCATACAGATTGCCCAGCGCGCCACCCAGCACCAGTGCCAGCGCTACCGCCAGCCAGGTCTCGTTGCGCCCCAGACGCTTGAGCCATACCACCAGCACTGCGCTCACGCCTATGGCGATCAGTGCAAACAGCCAGCGTTGCCAGCCGGAGCTGTCGGCCAGGAAGCTGAATGCTGCGCCGGTGTTGTAGGCCAGGGTCCAGCTGAAGTAATCAGGGATGATCACGATCTGCTGGAACATTTCGAGCCTGTCTTCGAAGTAGAACTTGCTGGCCTGGTCGATGACCAGTACCAGCAAACTCAACCAGAGCCAGCTCAACCGTCCAAAACGGCCAACGGCATTAGGCATAGTGACGAACCTCGCCGGCGCCGCTGATGTTGTCGACGCAACGGCCGCAGATTTCCGGATGCTCCGGATTCACGCCGACGTCTTCACGGCAGTGCCAGCAACGGGCGCACTTGGCGAAGGCCGATTTGACGATCTGCAGCTTGAGGCCGCTGACTTCGGTGGCCACCGCTTCGGCCGGCGCTTGCACCAATGGCGCAACGCTGGCGGTCGAGGTGATCAGAACGAAGCGCAACTCGTTGCTCAGCTTGGCCAGGTCGGCGCTCAGATCGTCTTCGGCGAACAGCGTCACTTCGGCTTGCAGGTTGCCACCGACGGCCTTGGCCGCGCGCTGGATTTCCATTTCTTTGTTGACTGCAACCTTCACTTCCATGATCCGGTCCCAGTAGGCGCGACCCAGCTCGAAACCTTCCGGCAGCTCGGTCAGGCCTTCGTACCAGGTGTTGAGCATGACCGACTCGTTACGCTCGCCCGGCAGGTACTGCCACAGCTCGTCGGCGGTGAACGCCAGGATCGGCGCGATCCAGCGCACCAGCGCTTCGCTGATGTGGAACAGCGCGGTCTGGCACGAACGACGGGCCTTGCTGTCGGCGCCGGTGGTGTACTGGCGATCCTTGATGATATCCAGGTAGAAACCACCCAGCTCCTGCACGCAGAAGTTGTGGATCTTCGAGTAGACGTTCCAGAAACGGTATTCGCCGTAGTGCTCCTGCAACTCGCGTTGTAGCAACAGGGTGCGATCCACCGCCCAACGGTCCAGCGCGAGCATTTCTTCAGCTGGCAGCAGGTCGGTGGCCGGGTTGAAACCGGTCAGGTTGGAAAGCAGGAAACGCGCGGTATTACGGATACGCCGGTAGGCGTCCGCACTGCGTTGCAGGATCTGCTCGGAAACCGCAATCTCACCTGAATAGTCGGTGGAAGCGACCCACAGGCGCATGATGTCGGCGCCCAGAGTGTCGTTGACTTTCTGCGGTGCGATCACGTTGCCCAGGGATTTGGACATCTTGCGGCCGGACTCGTCGACGGTAAAACCGTGGGTCAGCAGCTCGCGATACGGCGCGTGGTTGTCGATGGCGCAACCGGTCAGCAATGACGAATGGAACCAGCCACGGTGCTGGTCCGAACCTTCCAGGTACAGGTCGGCGCGTGGACCGCTTTCGTGGCCCATCGGGTGCGAACCGCGCAGGACGTGCCAGTGGGTGGTACCCGAGTCGAACCAGACGTCAAGGGTATCGCTGATCTTGTCGTACTGTGGCGCTTCATCGCCCAGCAGCTCGGTGGCGTCCAGCTTGAACCAGGCCTCGATGCCTTCGACTTCGACACGCTTGGCAACTTCTTCCATCAACTCGACGGTACGTGGGTGCAGCTCGCCGCTTTCCTTGTTCAGGAAGAACGGGATCGGCACACCCCAGTTGCGCTGACGGGAGATACACCAGTCAGGACGGTTGGCAATCATCGAGTGCAGGCGCGCCTGGCCCCAGGCCGGAACGAACTGGGTCTCTTCGATGGCCTTGAGCGAGCGTTGACGCAGGGTATCGCCCGTGGTCGGCTGCTTGTCCATGCCGATGAACCACTGCGCGGTGGCGCGGTAGATCAGCGGGGTCTTGTGGCGCCAGCAGTGCATGTAGCTGTGTTCGATGATAGTGGTGTGCAGCAGCGCACCCACTTCAGTCAGCTTGTCGACGATGGCCGGGTTGGCCTTCCAGATGAACTGGCCGCCGAAGAACTCCAGCGAGGTCGCGTACACGCCGTTGCTTTGTACCGGATTGAGGATGTCATCGTTGACCATGCCGTATTTCTTGCAGGTCACGAAGTCGTCCACGCCGTAGGCCGGAGCGGAGTGAACCACGCCAGTGCCTGCGCCCAGTTCAACGTAATCGGCCAGGTAAACTGGCGACAGACGGTCGTAGAACGGGTGACGGAAATTGATCAGTTCCAGGTCCGAACCGGTAGCGGTAGCGATCACCGAGCCTTCCAGCGAATAACGCGCCAGGCACGACTCGACCAGCTCTTCGGCCAGCACCAGCAGTTTGTCGCCAACGTCGACCAGGGCGTAGTTGAACTCCGGGTGAACGTTCAGCGCCTGGTTGGCCGGGATGGTCCACGGGGTGGTGGTCCAGATCACGATCGAAGCAGGCTTGCCCAGGGTCGGCAGACCAAAGGCGGCAGCCAGTTTGGCTTCGTCGGCAATCGGGAACGCCACGTCGATGGTCGAGGACTTCTTGTTCTCGTACTCGACTTCCGCTTCAGCCAGGGCCGAACCGCAGTCAAAGCACCAGTTCACCGGCTTGAGGCCCTTGAACACGAAACCGCCCTTGACGATCTCGGCCAGGGCACGGATTTCACCGGCCTCGTTCTTGAAGTCCATGGTCTTGTACGGGTTGGCGAAGTCACCCAGCACGCCCAGACGGATGAATTCGGATTTCTGCCCTTCGATCTGCTCGGTGGCGTACGCCCGGCACAGCTCGCGGGTCTTGTCCGCGCCCAGGTTCTTGCCGTGGGTCACTTCGACTTTGTGCTCGATCGGTAGACCGTGGCAGTCCCAGCCCGGAACATACGGCGCGTCGAAGCCCGACAGGGTCTTCGAGCGGATGATCATGTCCTTGAGAATCTTGTTCAGTGCGTGACCGATGTGGATCGTGCCGTTGGCGTACGGAGGGCCGTCGTGCAGGACGAACTTCGGACGATCCTTGCCAATCTCGCGCAACTTTCCGTACAGGCCAATACTGTCCCAGCGCTGCAGAATCTGCGGTTCGCGCTGTGGCAGGCCGGCCTTCATTGGGAAGGCGGTGTCCGGAAGGTTTAGCGTGGCTTTATAGTCGGTCATTTAAGGCTCTTCATTAGCGATGGGCGCTAGGTGCGGCTAGTGCACGGGCGGCGGCGACATCCGCGTTGATCGCCGTTTTCAGCGCCTCCAGAGAGGCGAAACGCTGCTCTTCACGCAGCTTGTGGTGGAAAACCACCGTTAAACGCCGGTCGTACAGATCGCCGGCAAAATCTAAAAGATGCACTTCGAGGTGGGCTTTGCCATCACCTTGGACCGTGGGCCGCACGCCAATATTGGCGACGCCGGGCCAGGTCCTGCCGTCGATCTCGACGTCGACCAGGTACACCCCGGTGAACGGCACGCGACGGCGCTTGAGTTGTATGTTGGCGGTGGGCGTACCCAACTGCCGTGCGAGCTTCTGCCCATGCAACACCCGCCCGGCGATCCGGTACGGCCGCCCCAGCAGGCGTTCGGCCAGGGCGAAATCAGCGGCGGCCAGGGCATTGCGGACCTGGGTGCTGCTGACGCGAATACCGTCGAGCTCGACGGTTTGCGCCGCTTCGACGGTAAACCCCTGAAGTACGCCGGCCTGTTGCAGGAAATCGAAATCCCCCACGCGATCACAGCCGAAACGGAAGTCGTCACCGACCTCCAGGTGCTGCACACCGAGGCCATCAACCAGGATGGTGTCGACGAATTCGCTGGCGCTGAGTTTGCTCAGGCGCTGGTTGAACGCCAGGCACAGCACACGGTCGACACCTTCGCCAGCCAACAGCTGCAGCTTGTCCCGCAAGCGAGCCAGACGGGCAGGCGCAGTATCCGGGGCAAAAAACTCGCGCGGTTGCGGTTCGAAAATCACCACGCAACTGGGCACGCCCAACTCGAGCGCACGCTCACGCAGCCGCGCCAGGATAGCCTGGTGGCCACGGTGTACACCGTCAAAGTTGCCAATAGTGGCGACACAGCCCCGATGCTGGGGGCGCAGATTGTGGAGGCCTCGAACCAGCTGCATAACGCGCTTCTTGCTCATAAAGTGGTCGATTATAACCACACCCGGCGGCCGACGACAGGCAACACCGTAACCCAAAGTGATCGAGCCGACAAAACCGCCGGCCCGCCCATGTTTATCGAAGCCTGAACCTCAGCTCAACGCCTTGCGATTGAAGTCGCGCAGACGGAAGCCCATCAACACTAACATGCCGAAATAACTCACCACACCCGCAGCCACCAACGCTCCCAGACGCAGGAACCGCTCAAGCATATGCCCTTGGTCCCAAGCCGGCATGAAATGCATCGCGCCGAGCAGGACCGCTGACATTACCGCCACCGCAACCAGCAGCTTGAGGCCGAACTTCGCCCAGCCCGGTTGCGGCTGGTACATCTGCTGCTTGCGCAGCTGGTAGAACAGCAGCCCCGCGTTAAGGCAGGCACCGGCACTGATCGCTAGCGCAAGGCCAGCATGGGCCAGCGGGCCGATCAGCATCAGGTTGAACAGCTGGGTGACGACCAGGGTAAAGATCGCAATTTTTACCGGCGTACGGATGTTTTGTTGCGCATAAAAGCCTGGGGCCAGCACCTTGATCACAATAATCCCGAGCAAACCGACGGAATAAGCGATCAACGCACGCTGGGTCATGGAGGCATCAAAGGCATTGAACTGGCCGTACTGGAACAGCGAAACGGTCAGCGGCTCCGCGAGAATCCCCAGGGCCAGCGAGCATGGCAGTACCAATACAAAGCACAGGCGCAAGCCCCAGTCGAGGATGCGCGAGTATTCATGGCGGTCCTTGCTGGCGTAGGTCTTGGCCAGGGTTGGCAGCAGAATCGTACCCAACGCCACGCCCAACACACCGGATGGCAATTCCATCAAGCGGTCGGCGTAATACATCCAGGACACGGAGCCGGCGACCAGAAACGAAGCAAAAATCGTGTTGATGATCAGTGAAATCTGGCTCACCGATACCCCGAGAATCGCCGGCAACATCTGTTTCATTACCCGCCAGACCCCGGTATCGCGCAGGTTCAGGCGCGGCAATACCAGCATGCCGATCTTTTTCAGGTGCGGCAGCTGATAAAGCAATTGCGCCAGACCACCCACCAACACCGCCCAGCCGAGCGCCATTACCGGTGGATCGAAGTAAGGCGTCAGGAACAGTGCAAAGATGATCATGCTGACGTTGAGCAAGGTTGGCACGAACGCCGGCACAGAAAAGCGGTTCCAGGTGTTGAGGATCGCGCCGGCCAGCGAAGACAGGGAAATCAGCAAGATATAGGGGAAGGTCACCCGCAGCAGACTGGTGGTCAGTTCGAATTTTTCCGGTGTGTCGGTGAATCCCGGCGCTGTGACCCAGATGACCCAGGGTGCGGCGATCATGCCCAGCGCCGTGACCAGCGCCAGCACCAGTGTCAGCAGGCCCGAGACGTAGGCAATGAAGGTTCGCGTGGCCTCATCGCCCTGCTGGCTTTTGTATTCGGCCAGAATCGGCACAAATGCCTGGGAAAATGCCCCTTCAGCGAAGATTCGCCTCAGCAGATTGGGCAATTTGAAGGCGATAAAGAAGGCGTCGGTCGCCATTCCCGCGCCAAATGTGCGCGCAATGAGGGTGTCACGAACAAACCCCAAAATCCGGGAAAGCATCGTGATAGAGCTGACGGCGGCCAACGATTTGAGCAGATTCATTGAAAGAGTTTGTGCCTGTCGATAAACAGCAGGCGAACTGGGCGCCTACTTATGCGATACTCCGCGCCGCAACAGCACAGAGCCAAAGCTCGCGAGTTTACAGGTCGCACGCCGGAAAGAAATATCCATGGCCACCGACCCCATGAAAACGTCACGAGCGAAGGCAAGACAAGGCGAAAACAGGCGAGAAAGCGGAGTTGACCGCGGTCAATGAGCATTCCGAGCCTGTTTTCAACGCAGTATTGTCGAGCGCAGTAGTTTTCATGGGGTCGGGACCTACCACTTAGCGGAACGTCTCCTCCGCCCTTGACAAGACCTCAACTCATCGGCATGATTCGCGGCCTATTTTGTTTGCTATTTCCTAAAAAGTCTTTCGAGGAGCTCGACGGTGGCCAACTCACCTTCCGCCAAAAAACGTGCAAAACAGGCTGAGAAGCGTCGCAGCCACAACGCCAGCCTGCGTTCCATGGTTCGTACCTACATCAAGAATGTAGTTAAGGCCATCGACGCAAAAGACGCTGAAAAAGCTCAAGCTGCTTACGTTCTGGCTGTGCCAGTTATCGACCGTATGGCCGATAAAGGCATCATCCACAAGAACAAGGCTGCTCGTCATAAGAGCCGTCTGAATGGCCACGTTAAGGCCTTGAGCGTTGCCGCTGCTGCCTAAGCGACGCGCTCATTAAAAAACCGACCTCAGGGTCGGTTTTTTATTGCCTGCGATTAAGGAGCCAGCCACAAAAACCCTGCATTCAGGCTTTTGTGGCGAGGGGGCTTGCCCCCGCTGGACTACGGAGTAGGCCTACTTTGGGGCTGTCTTGGGGCTGCTTCGCAACCCAACGGGGGCAAGCCCCCTCGCCACACAAGCCCCCTCATAACACAGCAGCTCACAATTCAACTTTCGCGAATCTATTGAGCGTGCGCCCACGGCAAAATCGGAATCGCCGTCACCGCATTCTGTGGACTGCCCTCGATCAAACGATCGCTGTACACCAGATACACCAGTGTATTGCGCTTCTTGTCGAGGAATCGCACCACCTGCATGGTCTTGAAGACCAGCGACGTGCGCTCCTTGAACACCTCGTCACCATCCTTCAACTCCCCCTTGAAGCTGATCGGCCCTACCTGGCGACACGCAATGGACGCCTCGGCACGATCCTCGGCCAGCCCAAGCCCACCCTTCACGCCACCGGTCTTGGCGCGCGACAGGTAGCAAGTCACACCGTCCACCTTGGGGTCATCAAACGCCTCGACGACGATCCGGTCATTCGGCCCGACGAACTTGAACACCGTCGACACCTGACCAATCTCTTCAGCGGAGGCCAGCAGAGGCATCGCCAACAGCAAGCCCAACAATCCTTTTGCCACGCGCATTCAATATTCCTTTCAGACCAGAATCAGGTTATCGCGATGAATCAGCTCGGGCTCCGCCATATAGCCCAGCAGGCCGACTATCGCCTCAGACGACTGACCGATGATTTTTTGCGCTTCCAGCGCGCTGTAGTTAGCCAGCCCACGGGCAATTTCCCGACCGTCCGGCGCAACACACACCACCATTTCACCTCGGCGGAAACTGCCCTGGACCAGCTTGACCCCGACCGGCAACAAACTCTTGTTACCTTGGGACAATGCCGTCACCGCACCCGCATCCAGCACCAGGGTGCCACGGGTCTGCAGATGCCCAGCCAGCCATTGCTTGCGCGCAGCCAGCATGCCGCGCTCCGGCGACAGCAGGGTGCCGATGCGCTCGCCCGCCTTGAGGCGATCCAGCACGCGCTCAAGGCGCCCACCCACAATGATCGTATGCGCACCGGAACGGGCTGCCAGACGTGCAGCACGCAACTTGGTCTGCATACCGCCACGCCCCAGCGCACCACCCGTACCACCCGCCACCGCATCAAGCGCCGGATCATCGGCACGCGCTTCGTAAATCAGCTGGGCATCCGGGTTATTGCGCGGATCAGCATCGAACATGCCATCACGATCCGTGAGGATCACCAGCAAGTCAGCCTCGACCAGGTTGGCAACCAGCGCCGCAAGCGTATCGTTGTCGCCGAAACGGATTTCATCGGTGACCACAGTGTCATTCTCGTTGATCACCGGAATCACTTTCAGCTCAACCAGCGCGCGCAAGGTGCTGCGAGCGTTCAGGTAGCGCTTGCGGTCGGACAGGTCATCGTGGGTCAGGAGAATCTGCGCAGTGTGCCGACCATGCTCGGCAAAGCTCGATTCCCAGGCCTGCACCAAGCCCATCTGACCAATAGCTGCAGCGGCCTGAAGCTCGTGCATCGCACTGGGTCGAGCGGTCCAGCCCAGACGGCTCATGCCGGCCGCCACCGCCCCGGAGGACACAAGCACCAGCTCGACACCCGCCTCATGCAAGGCCACCATCTGTTCAACCCAGACACCCATTGCCGCGCGATCCAGACCCTTGCCGTCCGCCGTCAGCAAAGCGCTGCCGATCTTCACGACCCAACGCTGCGCACCTGTCACCTTGCTCCGCATCATCTTCAACCTTAGCTTGAGGGCGGCGCGACCTGGCACCGCCCGTGACGTTATTCGTGGTTATTCGTGACCAACAATCGATTTCCAGATACTAAAACGCCGCTCGATTGAGCGGCGCTTCAGTTTATCGCAACGAATCAGTCACGCACGTAAATGATTTCCGGACCGTCTTCGTCATCCACATCTTCTTCGTCCCAATCATCGTCACCGATGTCATGGACCGACTTCACGCCACTGCGACGCAGGGCACGCTTGTCATCCAGCGCCTGCAGTTGCGCGCGAGCTTCGTCTTCGATGCGCTGATCGAGATCGGCCAGCTCTTCCTTGTAAGCCGGGTCAGCGGCCAGACGATCAGCACGATCTTCCATGTAACGCATGATGTCGTGACACAGACGCTCGGTACCGAGCTTGGAGATGGCCGAAATCACATAGACCGGACCTGTCCACTCCAGGCGATCGACGATCTCCTTGACGCGAGCTTCGTGCTCTTCTTCAAGGATCTGATCGCACTTGTTCAGGACCAGCCAGCGATCACGCTCCGCCAGGGACGGGCTGAACTTGATCAGCTCATTGACGATCACTTCAGCGGCATCCGGTGCGCTGGCATCATCCAGCGGCGCCATGTCCACGAGGTGTAGCAGCAGACGGGTACGCGCCAAGTGCTTGAGGAAGCGAATGCCCAGACCAGCGCCATCGGAGGCACCCTCGATCAGACCTGGAATGTCCGCAACCACGAAGCTTTTCCAGCGATCGACACTGACCACACCCAGGTTTGGCACCAGAGTAGTGAACGGATAGTCGGCAACTTTCGGCTTGGCGGCCGATACGGAGCGGATAAAGGTACTTTTGCCAGCGTTCGGCAAACCCAGCAGGCCCACATCCGCCAACACCTTCATTTCCAGCTTGAGGTCACGCTGCTCGCCCGGCTTGCCCGGCGTGGTCTGGCGTGGCGCACGGTTGGTACTGGATTTGAAACGGGTGTTGCCCAGACCGTGCCAGCCGCCCTGCACTACCATCAACTTCTGACCGGCCTTGGTCAGGTCGCCGATAACTTCCTGAGTCGCGGAGTCGATCACCGTGGTGCCGACCGGAACGCGCAGGATCAGGTCTTCACCCTTCTTGCCGGTGCAGTCAGTGCTGCCGCCGTTGGAGCCACGCTCGGCATCGAAGTGCCGGGTGTAACGGTAGTCCACCAGGGTGTTGAGGTTTTCGTCGGCCATCATGTAGATGGAACCGCCGTCACCGCCATCGCCGCCGTTCGGGCCACCGTTCTCGATAAACTTTTCCCGACGGAAACTCATGGCGCCATTGCCACCGTCGCCAGCCTTTACTCGAATCGATACTTCATCAACAAACTTCATAACAAACGCCTCTCGCCATACGGACGAGCCGAAAAACAATCAAGACATAAGACTCTTGCAAAAATGAGCGCAGCGACCCCAAACCACGATACCTACATCGTACGCCAACAGCCCATACAAACAGCTTTGCAAGAGACTCACCCCACAAACGAAAAAGCCCCGTCGCGAGACAGGGCTTTTCCAGCGATCGCGCGATTAAGCCGCGACTACGCTCACGTAACGACGACCGAAGGCGCCCTTTACTTCGAACTTGATCACGCCTTCGACTTTAGCGAAGAGGGTGTGATCTTTACCCATGCCAACGCCGTAGCCAGCGTGGAATTGGGTGCCGCGCTGACGCACGATGATGTTGCCTGCTTTGATAGCCTGGCCGCCATACATCTTCACGCCAAGGCGTTTGGCTTCTGAGTCGCGACCGTTACGGGTACTACCACCAGCTTTTTTGTGTGCCATGAGTTCAATTCTCCTAGTGAGGAATTAGGCTGTAATTAAGCCTGAATACCGGTGATTTTGATCTCGGTGTACCACTGGCGGTGGCCCATACGCTTCATGTGGTGCTTACGACGACGGAACTTGATGATGCGGACTTTATCGTGACGACCTTGGGAGATCACTTCAGCCACAACGGTAGCGCCAGCAACAACTGGAGCGCCGATATTCACGTCGTCACCATTGGCAACCAACAGAACGCGATCAAAGGTAACGGATTCGCCGGTAGCGACTTCCAGTTTTTCGATCTTCAGGTATTCACCCGGGGCGACTTTGTACTGCTTGCCGCCAGTAACGATTACTGCATAAGACATGGTATTTCTCCGATAATCCTGCTCACCCAGCTCTTTATAAGAAGAGGTATTGGCTGGCATGGCTGCATGGGCTGGAAGGCCCGATTGCAATTGCGTAAGGCAGGTGCTGCCCAGGAAGTTCAGGGTGCGCGATTGTACGCAAGGCACGAGCGCCTTGCAAGTGGCCGTCCATCGCGCCTTGACACCTGCAGGCGTGGGTCCTAGCATGCCGCGCAACCCTTCTGGAGCAACTGTCTCTGATGCAACCCCAAGCTTTCTACCGCGCGGTGTCGGACGATTTTATCGCCGTCGACGGCATCATCAAGAAGCAGCTGACTTCCCGAGTGCCGCTGGTATCGAAAATCGGCGACTACATTACTTCGGCCGGCGGTAAACGCCTGCGTCCTTTATTGGTGCTGCTGTGCGGCAAAGCCCTGGGTCGCGAAGGCGATGAGCTGCGTCTGCTGGCCGCGACCATCGAGTTCCTGCACACCGCGACCCTGTTGCATGACGACGTGGTCGACATGTCCGGCATGCGCCGTGGCCGCTCGACCGCCAATGCCATGTGGGGCAACGCCCCCAGCGTGCTGGTGGGCGACTTCCTGTATTCGCGCTCCTTTGAAATGATGGTCGAATTGGGTTCCATGCCCGTCATGAAGATCCTTTCGCAAGCGACGCGCATCATCGCCGAGGGCGAAGTGTTGCAGCTGTCGAAGGTCCGTGACGCCAGCACCACCGAAGAAACCTACATGGAAGTCATCCGCGGCAAAACCGCGATGCTCTTCGAAGCCTCGACCCACAGTGCTGCCGCCCTGTGCGAAGCCACACCGGAACAGGCTGAAGCCCTGCGCACCTTTGGCGACCACCTTGGCGTGGCGTTCCAGCTGGTCGACGACCTGCTCGATTACAAAGGCGACGCTCAAACCCTGGGCAAGAACGTCGGTGACGACCTGGCCGAAGGCAAGCCTACCCTGCCGCTGATCTACACCATGCGTGAAGGTACGCCGGAGCAGGCCGCCCTGGTGCGCAAGGCGATCCAGAAAGGCGGCATCGAAGACCTGGAAAGCATCCGCGAAGCCGTGGAAGCTTCGGGCTCGCTGGAGTACACCGCGCAACTGGCCCGCGATTACGTCGCCCGTGCGATCAAATGCCTCGATGCGCTGCCAGCCAGTGAATATCGCGATGCGCTGGTCGAGTTGAGCGAGTTTGCGGTCGCCCGTACGCACTAAAGCGCTTTTCTGTAGGAGCGAGCACGCTCGCGATGGACGTTAACGAAAACGCGGGCATTCAGATTTCCCGCGTCGTCGTTGGCGCCCATCGCGAGCGTGCTCGCTCCTACAGGGTTAGCCACCCCCTGAAAAAACCCTATATAATGTGCGCTTTTAGCGATCCTGAATCCAAGGAGCCTTAGTGAGCACGTTGCCACCCTGCCCGAAATGCAATTCCGAATACACCTATGAAGACGGCGCCCAGCTGATCTGCCCGGAGTGTGCCCACGAGTGGTCCGCTGGCGGTGAAGCCGAAGCAGTGTCCGCCGACGCGGTGAAAAAGGATTCGGTGGGCAATGTCCTGCAGGACGGTGACACCATCACCGTGATCAAGGACCTCAAGGTCAAGGGTACGTCCCTGGTGGTCAAGGTCGGCACCAAGGTCAAGAACATCCGCCTGTGCGATGGCGATCATGACATCGACTGCAAGATCGACGGCATCGGCCCGATGAAGCTCAAATCAGAGTTCGTCAGGAAGGTCTGAGCCTGCCCATTCCATCCCGTGCCAGGCGCGGGATGCGTATCACCTTCCTCGCACTCTCCTCTGGCAACCCCGCTTGGTAGCCAAACGCCAGTCGTTTTGACCTCGCGCAATCTTCACCCGGAAAAAAGCTCAAACCGCCAATAGGCTCTTGCTATTTTACAAATAAGAATTATTCTCATCGGACCCTTCAATGGAGATGAGACCATGACTTATTTGATCGATGCCTGGCTGGATCGCCCACACCCTTACCTCAGAATCCTGCATCGGGAAACCGGGGAAGTCTGTGCAGTGCTGGAAGAGGAAGCCTTGAACGAACTGCAGGATCAGGGTGACCTGGACCTCAACGGCTTGAGTTCCTGTGAGCCGGTGGTACTCAAGGAACTGGTGCGCAATCTGTTTCTGTTCTGCTATGCCCGGGCATTGCGCCCGACGCATGATTTGCACCACAAGATCGAAATATGATGCAGCGCAAAAAACTGTGGGAGCCAGCCCTGCTGGCGATTGCGATCTGACAGTCGACATTGCTGCTGACTGAAACACCGCCATCGCGAGCAGGCTCGCTCCCACATTAGCCCGAGGTCATATCGGGCCAGGCATTACAGAACGTCGAGCAGCTCGACGTCGAACACCAGAACGCTGTGCGGCGGGATGCCGCCAACGCCTTGAGCGCCGTAAGCCAGTTCGCTTGGCACGTACAGGCGCCATTTGCTACCGGCATTCATCAGTTGCAGTGCTTCGGTCCAGCCGGCGATCACGCCGCCAACCGGGAATTCTGCAGGCTCGCCGCGCTCGTAGGAGCTATCGAACACAGTGCCGTCGATCAGGGTGCCGTGGTAGTGGGTACGCACGGTGTCTTCACGGGATGGCTTGGTGCCTTCGCCAGCAGTCAGAACTTCGAACTGCAGGCCGGATTCCAGAGTGGTAATACCGTCACGCTTGGCGTTTTCAGCCAGGAAAGCCAGACCGGCACCAGCGGCCGCTTCAGCCTTGGCTGCAGCTTCGGCCTGCATGATTTCGCGGATCACCTTGAAGCTTGCAGACATTTCTTCCTGGCCGACACGGCTTGGCTTGCCGGCGAAAGCGTCGGTCAGACCCGCCAGGATCGCGTCCAGGCTGACGCCCGGTGGCGGGTTGTCGCGCAGCTGGTCGCCCAGCTGACGGCCGATACCGTAGCTGACGCGGGTTTCGTCGGTGGACAGATTTACTTCGGACATGACACTGCTCCGCTGTGCGGACGCCCCGGAACTAGCCGTGCGTGCACAGCGCGTCCCGGAGCGCCCGGAACCAAAAGGGCCAGCAGACTAGCACAGTTGTCATGGCATTGATGAGAGGCGTCAGGTGATCGGCACCTTCAGGTTTCCCTGGATATCGGCGACCAGCCCACACATTTCGTCGTGGACCACCGTGTGTACCAGGTTGAAGTGCAGCTTGGGAAAGGAGCGCAACACATCACGGGCATGCTCCACCGAACGCAGGCTCATCATCTGGCCATGTGCATCGCTCAAGGGATACGGCGCGCCGTGCATCCGAGCCTCCAGCAGGTAGATCCCCCCCTCCATCGAGATCAGGTTCAGCTCATCGACCTTCCCGGCGATGGCATAAGCATTCAACTCTTGCAGGTTCATGGACGCACCTCTCGCGGTGGTGAATCAATACTCCTACAGGGATATGCCTCGGCGCCTTAAATCACAAGCCACTAACGAAACCGCCCGTCTGTTTTGCAACAAACGGGCGGTGCGATAAAGCAATCAACGGCAGATCAGTGCTTGGTCACTTTATCCAGGTAACCCATGGCGAATGCCGACACCACAAAGGTCATGTGGATGATCACATACCACTGCAAATGCTGAGGATCGACGTTCTTGGCGTCCATGAAAATACGCAACAAGTGAATAGAGGAAATCGCCACGATCGACGCAGCCACCTTCATCTTCAGCGACGAAGAATCCATGGTGCCCAGCCAGTTAAGCTTTTCCTTGCTGTCATCGATGTCCAGTTGCGAGACGAAGTTCTCATAACCGGAGATCATCACCATCACCAGCAAACCGCCCACCAACGCCATGTCGATCAGCGACAGCAGCACCAGAATCAAGTCTGATTCAAGCATCGAAAAGACGTTCGGGATGAGGTGCAAGACTTCCTGGAAGAATTTCAGCGCCAGCGCCAACAGTCCCAGGGACAGGCCGAAATAGATCGGCGCCAGCAGCCAGCGCGAGGCGTACATTGCGTTTTCGATAAAGCGTTCCATTGAATCTCACATGAGGATTTGAAATCGCCGCGAGTATATCAGCCGCTCGTCACACCCAGAAACAGTCGAAAAGTCCGTTACCGGCGCCTGTGCTTCAAAGTTTTTCTGCTAGTGTCGAAATTAATGACCGCCCAGCAACATCGGACAGGAAGACTGGAAATGGATGTGCGATTGCCTTTAACAAGCGCCGGTATTTGCCTGGTGCTGCTGATAAGCGGCTGCTCACCCGAGGATGAAAAGCGCCAGGTCGACCTTGAGGAAAAAACCGCGCAGTTCGAAAAGTCCCTGGACTCCATCCCGGATCCGAAGCTCAAGGACGCCGTAGCCGAGCTCGGTGGATCACTGTTGCTGCTTGAACGGGCGCAACTCAAGCTCGACAGCAAACCGGTGGAAACCGAGTACAGCGAAGACGCCCTCGCCATGCTCAAGCATTACCCATCGCCGCAAGCGCTGGTCGATACTTACATCAATGGGTTGTTCGTACTGAAAAAAGACTCCAGTTCCGACTACCTGACCGATCTGCAACCGGTGTTCCCATTCGCATTCAATGGTCCCGTCGCATTTGTGTTTCCCAATGGTCTGCAATGGCAGTCGGTCACGCTGAGCGACAAACGGGTTATCCCGTTCCAGCCGGAATGGTCGGAAACCGATCCCGGCATTCAGTTGAGTCCATCGAGCTCCAACCTGACCAACCCCGACGACCTGACCGTGGCGTACCCATTCATCGAAGGCCTCGACGTCGACCGAAAACAGCAGCCACAACCAGTGAGTCTGCAAGGCAAGGTGGAGGTCATTGCGCCACGTCGGCTCTACAGCTTCGATTTGACCCGGCAAGACCTTGGCAAGACCCGCAGCAATGACAACCTCAGCGTCACCTTGCTCAAGCTGGCGGACAATTACGCAGAAATCGAATACAGCAACAGCGCGCCGCCGGCCCCCGAGGTCAGCGAAACACCTTTGAACCCGCTGATTGTCCAGGCCAGGGACGGTACCGGGCAATTCATCTCACGCTCCGGCTCAATCAACCAGACAACTGCTCAAATCGCTTTTTATCAGAAGCAGTTAGCGAAATTACAGCAGCAGAAAACCTGGAGCGAGACGCTGGAAAAACAGCTCGAGGAAGAACAACGCACCTTTGAGAAACAGCAAACCCGCCATTATTCGAAGGTGTACTTCAACGGGACGATTGAAACCCTGGAAGTCAGCCTGCTGGATTTCTCCGCCGCCACCGTGACCCGCAAGGATCTGAGCCTGCCGGTACGCCACTTCGAGGCCAATACCACATCGAAAACCATCCAGCCCCTGGACCTGTCCGTGGTCGTGTACGACGACCAGGCCATCAGCTGGCTCAAAGGGGCAGACTTGAGCGCGGAACAACTGAAGAAAGGTGTCAGCATCAGTCAGTCGGTGGACGACCCCAGCGCTGCGCGAATCGAGTTCAATCACTTGCGCAGCTTCAATGATGAAATGCTCGGCAGCTCGTTCAGCCCCGGCGAAAGTCCGGTCAGTTTCTTTACCGAAGACGGTGGCGGCAAACGCGACGAGCCTATCGAACTGCCCCCACAAGCGTTTCAGATCGATCCCCTGCGAGGCACCATCACTTACGACCTGAATCTGTTTCCAGAGACGCCGGCCTATGCGGTGGGCTCCATGCCGCTGTTCCTGGCCACAGTTGAGAAAAAAACCGTCGATGCCAATCAGTTGCCTGCAGGCCTGGAGCTCAAAGGCAACACACTGGTGGTTGATCTGAAACGGTTCCCGGCTGAGGACTGGCGCTTTTTTGCCAGGGACGACACCGGCAACTACTTGAAAGAAATACTCTCGGTCAGCCATGACGCGCACGCACAAGGCCCTGCGCTGTTTGCCGTGCATTATTTCTACGGACAGCCTGCGCGACTTGAAACCTATCAACGCACTGACCTCACCACCGTGCAATATGGTTTCGAGGTCAAACTCGACAAAGCCGATACATCGCACCTCGATCAATAGTGCGACTCAGTGCTCCGGCCGAAACTCAAAGCCGCCCACGGTGCTGCAGCGACCACCATTGATTTCGCGAAGCTGGGCTTGCAGGTGCAGGCACCAGATTTGCGGATCGTCGGCCAATTCGTAACCGTGAAGCGTCAGGCTTTCCACAATGGTGTCGAGGATGGATTCAGCCGCGAACGGGCCATGAAACGGCCCTTGGGCCTTGATGGCCGATGGTTGTTCACCGGCCATTCCAGCGGCGAACAGCAATGTCCACATACCGTTATCACCCGCCAGGGGGCGCACGGCGCATTCGATTCGGGTCACAAGACCCAGGCATTGACGGGTGAGGCAGAGGTTGCGCGACATGGCGGCTACCCTCGTTAAATCCGGTATTCAGCCCCCAAGGGAAGGCTGTCTCGATCCAGTGATGACTGTAGGTATCCCTGAGCAGAGAATAGAAGAAAAGTCCGAACTGAATGCCGGACGAGACCAGAATACGCCGAGCGGTCATTGTGTGAATATTGACGCCATTTCGACGGCGCTTTATGAGTGCCAATATAAAACATTGTGGCGAGGGGGCTTGTCGGAACGCCGCATCGCCCCGTCAGACTACGCAGTAGTCCCAAAAGTTTTGGGGCTGCTTCGCAGCCCAGCGGGGGCAAGCCCCCTCGCCACAAAGGATTCCACAGAGTTTTGTGCAATGTCAGGTCAAGCAGGCTTGGTTTCTGCCAACGCCTCCTGCGCCATCTCTTTCTCGGCTTCCTTCAGATCCTCTTCACTGATCATTTCCGCGATAACGCGCAAGCGCTCCACTACCCGCGCGTTCACGCTGCCTTCCGGAAATTCGCCGTTCTCATCGGGCGCGCCGGCCGGCTCGCCGACCAGCAGGCTCAAGGCTTCGTCGGCCTGACGTACGGCGTAGACATGGAACTGCCCCGCGCGCACCGCCGCCAGCACCTTTTCGTCGAGCATCAAGGTGGCCACGTTGGCCTGTGGAATGATCGCGCCCTGCTCGCCGGTCAGCCCCCGAGCCTCACAGAGACGGAAGAAACCTTCGATCTTCTCGTTAACCCCGCCGACGGCCTGCACTTCACCAAACTGGTTGATCGATCCGGTGATCGCAAAGCATTGCTTGAGCGGGGTTTTCGACAAGGCCGAAATCAGGGTGCACGCCTCGCCCAGGGAGGCGCTGTCGCCGTCGACGTAACCATAGGATTGCTCCAGGGCGATACTCGCGGAAATCGCCAACGGGAATTCCTGGGCGTACCGGCTGCCCAGATACCCGGTGAGGATCATCACGCCTTTGGAGTGGATCGGCTGCCCTAGGTTGACCTCACGCTCGATGTCGACGATGCCGCTGCCGCCTGGATAGACCGTGGCGGAGATCCGCGCCGGTACACCGAAGGCCGAGTCACCGACTTCCAGCACCGTCAGACCGTTGCACTTGCCGACCGCAGCGCCGTCGGTGTCGATCAGGATGATCCCGGCGAGCATGTCATCTAGAATCCGCGCCGAAACCCGACCGGTCCGCGTGGCCTTGGCCTTGAGCGCCCGTTCGATGTGCCCGGCGTCGGTCATTTCATCGCCGGCCAGGTGACGGATGAAATCCGCTTCGCTGACCAGCTGGAACAGGTCACCGATACGCGCTGACAAACGCCCCTGGTGCTCGGCCAGACGCGCGCTGTAGGTCGCCAGGCGCGCCACCGCATCAGCGGTCAGGGGTGCCATGCCTTCTTCGGACGTGCGGGTTTTGAGCAACTGGGCGAACTGCTCCAGGCTCTCGTCGACCATGGGAATGTCTTCGTCGAAATCCACCAGGACACGGAACATTTCCTGGAAGTCCGGATCGAGGTCCTGCAGCGTGTAATAGAGCTGACGGGCGCCGATGATCACGACTTTGACCTGCAACGGAATATGTTGCGGGGTCAGGGTCACGGTGGCCAGACGCCCCAGTTCCCCGAGCGGCGATTCCATTTTCAGCTTGCGCGATTGCAGGGCGCGCTTCAGCGCATCCCATACGAACGGTTCGCTGAGCATTTTTTCCGCTTCAAGAATCAGAAAACCGCCGTTGGCCCGGTGCAAGGCACCCGGCCGCAGTTGCCGGTAGGTGGTAAAGAGCGCGCCCTGGTCAGTACTGTATTCGATACGGCCGAAAAGGTTTTCGTAGGTCGGGTGTGGTTCAAACACCACTGGCGCACCGCCACTGGCCGAATGACCGACCACCAGGCTCGGTGCGTACTGCTCTTCCAGGAGCTTGCGGGCGACTGCATCGGTCTTGCTGTCATCGACCAGTTGCTCGACCACAGTCTTGAGCAAATACACCTGCATCGCTTGCAGATAACCGCATACAGCCGCGTTCTCGGCGTACTTCTCCGACAGCGGTGACAGCAGGGGCTGCAGAGCCAGGGTGATGGTTTCTTCGTTGAGGTGGCGCAGCTGATTGCTCGACTCGCGCTTCCATTGCGGCAGGCTGGCCAGCTCTTCGTTCAGACGCTCCTCCAGCGCGGAGATATCCTCGTGAAAACGCTCGCGTTCAGCTTCCGGCAACTGCGCGAACTCAGCCTCATCCAGGGCCTTGCCATCGCTCATCGGGGTGAAGGCGATGTTGCTGGCGTCACGGTAAAGCGCGACCTCCTTCTCCAACGCCAGGCGCTCGATCACATCCAGCGCCTTGTCATAACGCTGGTTGAAAGCACGATCGATGGCGCTTTTCTTCTGCTGGTAGGACGGGTGCTCGAATACCGCAGGGAACGTCGCCAGCAGATTGTCGATCAATCCGTTGATGTCGCCGATGAAAGCGCCGGCGGTACCCGAGGGCAATTCCAGGGCGCGAGGTTCGCGAGGCTCATCGAAATTGTTGACGTAGACCCAGTCAGCCGGGGTCTGCAGGCGCTTGCCTTCGGCCTTCAGGTAGCGTTTGACGAAGGAAAACCGGCCAGTGCCGGGTTCGCCCATGACAAATACGTTGTAGCCGGGGCGTGGCATGGCCACACCGAACTGCAAGGCTTCGACCGCACGTTCCTGGCCAAGCACACCGCGAAAGGGCTCCAGATCATTGGTGGTAGAGAAGCTGAACTGTTCAGCGGAAAACGGACGAGTCAGCGCTTCGGGCGCTAGACGCAAGCTGGCAGCAACAGGATCAGGCATCGGGCTTCCTTAACAATCAGGCGGGGCAGATGCCAGCATTCTGGCGCTGCCTGTGCCCGACTGGCAAGGAGCGCCGCGGCCCTGCGCATCGACAATTGGCAATCCCTAACCAGGACGGGCTTAAATCGCGGCTCTGCAACGAAGTTTTTGCAAAAAATAACGGAACCCCGTGATCGTGCCTAAACTCCAAACTGCGCGGCTGGACTAATGCCCAGCCCACTGGCACCGGAACGGGCCAGATTCCCTCGTCTATTGGTATGCACACAAAGAGAATAAAGCTATGAAACGGATTCTTCTCGGTACTCTCTTCACCGCTGTATCCATCAACGCTATGGCACAGGCGCCAGGCGGCCCGGATTGCGGTTGGGGCAACATGCTGTTCGAAGGTCAGCGTGGTACTCCGGCTCACTTCCTGGCATCCACCACCAACGGCACTTCCGGCAACGCAACCTTCGGTATGACCTCCGGCACCAACGGTTGCTCGACCAACGCGTCGCTGACCTATGGCGGCAAATCCTGGATTGCCATGAATGGCATGATGAACGAGCTGTCCGAAGACATGGCTAAAGGTCAGGGCGAAGCGCTGACCACTTATGCCGTAGTACTGGGCGTTGCGCCGCAAGACCGTGCGCATTTCGCCGCTGTCACTCACGAGCACTTCCAGCAGATCTTCAGCAAGGCTGATGTGACCGCGGAAGATGTGCATGCCAACACCCTGGCCGTTCTGAAAAGCGACCCTCGTCTGGCCAAGTACGCCACCCAGGCTTAAGCTCGAACGCACCCCGCTTTCTTCGGGAAGCGGGTTTTATTTTTTGGACCTGCTCTTTTCGGCCAAATCGTCAGCCGTAGGAGCCGGCTTGCTGGCGATGGCATCACTGCGGTTGCCCAAATAAACCGCGGTGATGCCATCGCCAGCAAGCCGGCTCCTGCAAACGACGTATCTTCCGTACTGGGTCTTTGTTTTTTTCGACTTAAGTTGCCGACTATGCTCAAACGCCTTGCCTGGCTGGTGCTCTGTGTCTGCGCCCCGCTGTCCGCCGCGCCTCATCTCGATCCACAACGTCTGCAGCAACTGGCCAATGACCCTTTCTGGCTTTCCCTCGGTCATTACGAAACCGCCAAGCTCGGCGGCTGGCGCAGTTATGTCAGCGATGAAAAGTTCTTCCTCGCCGCCGACGGCAACGAACATCCCGACCATGAGCTCGCCGCCACCTTACAGGCGCTGTACGCCCCGGCCAGCACTGGCGAACAGCATGCCCAATGCGTCTATCCGGCCCGTACCCGCTGGCTGAAATCACAGCTCAACCTGACCGACTTGCCAGCGCCTGCCTGCGCAGAATTCAAGCAATGGTTCAAGGACGTATCTCCCCACAGTGCGGTGATGATTTTCCCGGCGGCTTACCTCAACAGCCCTTCGTCGATGTTCGGCCACACCCTGTTGCGCATTGATCAGGCCGATGTACAAAGCGACAAGACTTCGCTGCTCAGTTACGCAATCAACTTCGGCGCCTACGTCGAGGGCTCGGACAACAGCATCCTTTACGCCTGGAAAGGTTTGATGGGCGGTTATCCGGGGTTGTTCGCGCTGGTGCCCTATCAGGAAAAACTCTCGGAATACCGCAGCCTCGAAAACCGTGACCTGTGGGAATACCGCCTAAACCTGAGCCAGCAAGAAACCGCGCGCATGGTCGAACACGTCTGGGAGTTGAAACAGATCCAGTTCGACTATTTTTTCTTCGATGAAAACTGCTCCTATCGCCTGCTCGAACTGCTGCAAGTGGCGCGTCCGAGTCTGCGCCTGACCGAGCAATTCCCGATCACCGCGATCCCCACCGACACCGTCAAAGCGGTGAAAGAGGCCGGGCTGGTTGAATCGATCCAGTACCGCCCCTCCCGCGAGCGCGAACTGCTGAGCCGAGCCGAGCCGTTGAGCGATGAGGAGCAGCAATGGGTCTTGAAAGTCAGCGCCGACCAGCAACAACTGCAAGATGCGGCGTTCACGGCACTACCCCGCAACCGCCAGGCGCTGATCATTGATGCCGCCTATCGCCTGGAACGCTACCGCGCCAACGGCCAGGAACGCGATCCGCAGCGAGCCCAGCGCAGTTTCGAACTGTTGCGGGCGATCAACCGCAATCCGCCTCCGGAACTGGATATCCCGCAACCCGGTCTGCCCGAGGATGGCCACGAGTCCCGCACCTGGCAGGCCGGCCTGGGTACGCGCGGCGACCGGGCCTTTGGCGAATATGGCCTGCGCATGGCCTATCACGACCTCAACGACAACGCCGAAAGCTTCCCCCTCGGCGCACAGATCGAAATCCTGCAACTCAAGTTGCGCCAGTACGAAGGCAACGACTGGCAGGTGCAACAACTGGACCTGGCGACCATCCGCTCCCTGACACCACGCAATGAGCTGCTGCAACCGCTGTCGTGGCAAGTCACCGGCGGCCTGGAGCGGGTACCGGGCAAGCATGACGACGAAACCCTGGTCAGCCACGTCAATGGCGGCGCAGGTGGCACCTGGCAACTGACTGACGACATGCTCGGATTCGCTCTGGGCACCGTACGTGTCGAGCACAACAACGACTTCGCTGAATTCATCGCTCCGGCCGCTGGGTTCAACAGCGGCGTGCTGTGGAAAAATCCGTTGGGTAATTTCAGTCTGGAGGCCAGAGGCGACTTCTTCACCAACGGCGAAGTGCGCCGTAGCCTGAGTCTGAACCAGCAGTGGGAATTGTCGCGCAACCTCGGGCTGCGCCTGAGCGCCCAGCGCGAATTCAGCCATCTGGCCACACCCGAGAACGAAGTGATGCTTGAGGTGAAGTGGTATCACTACTGACCGGGCAACGCCTATCCGCGCCTGTCGCTCACAGTGAGTCGTATCCAGACATCCAGTGAAACCAAATGCCTGCGACCATGGCCCAAACCCTATCACGGGAGAAAACCATGAGCCGGGCATTCGTCAACGAAGATAACGCCGCCGCGCAAGCCGACCAGCCCGTCGAACGACAGGTCAGCGCGCAGCCTAACTACGTCACACCGCAAGGCCTGCGCCTGTTGCAGGGCAAATTCAGCGAACTGCAAACCCTGCATGCCGAACAATCGGCCCGGGGCGATCAGGCCGACAAACAGCGCCTGGCCGATCTCGAGCGCGATCTGCGCTACTTCAAGCAACGCCTGGGCAGTGCTCAGGTGGTGCCGGACGCGACCTCCACCGACAAAGTGCAGATTGGCAGTTGGGTAACCTATGCCGACGAGCACGCCACCGAACACCGGGTGCAACTGGTGGGCGAAGATCAGGCCGATGCCGCCCATGGCCTGATCAACTGGGGCTCACCACTGGGTCGGGCACTGCTCGGCGCACGACTCAACGATGAAGTGCTGTGGCAGCGCCCCGCCGGGGATCAACTGATCGAAGTGATCCGTATAGAACCGGCTTAAACCACGCCTTGGGCCAGCATGGCATCGGCAACTTTGACGAAGCCGGCGATGTTGGCGCCTTTGACATAGTTGATCCGGCCGTTCTCTTCGCCGTAATGCACGCAAGCGTGGTGGATCGACTGCATGATCGCGTGGAGCTTGCTGTCGACCTCGCCACCAGTCCATAGCAGGCGCATGGCGTTCTGTGACATTTCCAGTCCGCTCACTGCCACGCCGCCCGCGTTGGACGCCTTGCCCGGCGCAAACATAATATTCGCTTCGATGAACAGGTCTACCGCCTCAAGGGTCGTAGGCATGTTCGCGCCTTCTGCCACGCAGATGCAGCCGTTACGCAACAAGGCGCGGGCGGCATCGGCATCCAGTTCGTTTTGCGTCGCACACGGCAAGGCAATGTCGCAGCTCAGGGTCCACGGCAACTGGCCGGCGCGGAACTCCAGGCCAAATCGGCCAGCCAGTTCACGGATGCGCCCACGCTGGACGTTTTTCAGTTCCAGCACCGCCAGCCACTGTTCTTCGGTCAGCCCGCTCTCGCAGTACAGCGTGCCTTCGGAGTCAGACAGCGAAATCACTTTGCCGCCCAGGTCCATGACCTTGCGTGCGGCGTATTGCGCGACGTTGCCGGAGCCGGAAATCGCCACACGCTTGCCCTCGACCGCCAGGCCGCGACGTTTGAGCATCTCCTCGGCGAAATACACGCAACCGAAACCGGTGGCCTCTGGACGGATCAGGCTGCCACCATAGCTGGGGCCCTTGCCGGTCAACACGCTGGTGAACTGGTTGCTCAGGCGCTTGTACTGGCCGAACAGGAACCCGATTTCACGGGCACCGACACCAATGTCCCCGGCCGGCACGTCAACGTCGGCACCAATATGACGGTACAACTCACTCATGAAGGCCTGGCAGAAGCGCATGACTTCCGCATCGCTTTTGCCTTTCGGATCGAAGTCCGAACCGCCCTTGCCACCGCCCATCGGCAACGAGGTCAGGGAATTCTTGAAGGTCTGCTCGAACGCGAGGAACTTCAGGACGCCCATGTTCACCGACGGATGGAAGCGCAAACCGCCCTTGTACGGCCCGATTGCGCTGTTCATCTGGATGCGGAAACCGCGATTGACCTGCACCTTGCCCTGATCGTCGACCCAGGAAACCCGGAACACGACTGCACGCTCCGGCTCACAGATGCGCTCCAGAATGCCTGAAGTCAGATAGTGCGGATTGGTTTCGAGAAACGGCCACAGGCTGCGCAGGACCTCTTCCACTGCCTGATGGAACTCAGGCTGGTCCGGGTCGCGTTTTTTCAGGCGGGCAAGGAAGGATTCAACGGATTCGATCATGAAAAAGTCTCGGCAAATTTATTGTCATTGGGAGCGATTGGGCCGGACTTTAACAAAGGGATCGCGCACAAGAACAGAGCGATATGTCGCATTTGTGAAATTAAATGGTGCGCAGGATATAAATTATCCGAGTTTTGAGCTCAAATTGCACCGCAAAAGGGATTCACAAGTCGTGTTTTGCACCATCAGGTACAACGCGATCGCTGGCAGACCAGCTCCCACAGGGGATTGGGGGTGAATCAGTATTTGCTGTCTGCACAAAACTCCGTGGGAGCTGGCCTGCCGGCGATGAATTCAATTCGGTATACCTGAAAAAAACCGGGCAAAAAAAAACGGAGCCCGAAGGCTCCGTTTTCATGCGACCAACCCGAATCAGGCCAGTTTTTTGTGGCGTACCCGGTGTGGCTGGGCAGCCGCTTCGCCGAGACGCTTTTTGCGGTCGGCTTCGTACTCGGTGTAGTTACCTTCGAAGAACACCGCTTGCGAGTCGTCTTCGTACGCCAGGATGTGCGTCGCGACGCGGTCCAGGAACCACCGATCGTGAGAGATCACAATGGCCGCGCCCGGGAAGTCCAGCAGGGCTTCTTCCAGGGAACGCAGGGTTTCAACGTCGAGGTCGTTGGACGGTTCGTCGAGCAGCAGGACGTTGCCGCCCTCTTTCAGGGTCAGGGCCAGGTGCAAGCGACCGCGCTCACCACCGGACAGGTCCTTGACGAACTTCTGCTGATCGCCGCCCTTGAAGTTGAAGCGACCGACGTAGGTACGCGACGGGATCTCGTAGTTGCCGATGCGGATCTGGTCGGAACCGTCGGAGATCTGCTGGAACACAGTCTTGCTGCCGTCCAGGTCTTCGCGGCTCTGGTCCACACAGGCAAGCTGCACGGTTTCGCCGACTTCGATGCTGCCCGAGTCCGGCTGTTCCTTGCCCATCAGCATGCGGAACAGGGTCGATTTACCGGCACCGTTACCACCGATCACGCCAACAATGGCGCCTTTCGGCATGGAGAACGACAGGTTGTCGATCAGCACGCGATCGCCGTAGCCCTTGGAGACGTTCTTGAACTCGATGACCTTGTCGCCCAGGCGTGGACCGGCCGGGATGTAGATCTCGTTGGTTTCGCTGCGCTTCTGGAATTCCTGCGACTGCATTTCTTCGAAGCGTTGCAGACGAGCCTTGGATTTCGACTGGCGGGCCTTGGCGCCTTTGCGCACCCACTCCAGTTCTTCCTTCATGGCTTTTTCATGGGCCGACTGCTGCTTGGATTCGGCAGCCAGACGATCGGACTTGGCTTCGAGCCAACCCGAATAGTTGCCTTCGTACGGAATGCCCGCGCCGCGGTCGAGTTCCAGAATCCAGCCGGCGACGTTGTCGAGGAAGTAACGGTCGTGCGTGATCGCTACCACAGTGCCCGGGAAGTCGTGCAGGAAGTGCTCCAGCCAGGCCACCGAATCGGCGTCCAGGTGGTTGGTCGGTTCGTCGAGCAGCAGCATGTCCGGCGCGGACAGCAGCAGGCGGCACAGGGCCACACGACGCTTTTCACCACCGGACAGGAATTCGACCTTGGCGTCCCATGCCGGCAGACGCAGCGCATCGGCGGCGACTTCCAGTTGGCGATCAAGGTTGTGACCGTCGCTGGCTTGCAGGATGGCTTCGAGCTTGGCCTGTTCTGCCGCCAGCTTGTCGAAGTCAGCATCTTCATCGGCATAAGCCGCGTAGACCTCGTCCAGGCGTGCCTGGGCGTTCTTGATCACGCTGACCGCCTCCTCGACCACTTCACGCACAGTCTTGGTCGGATCCAGTTGTGGTTCCTGCGGCAGGTAGCCGATGTTCAGCTCCGGCATCGGACGGGCTTCGCCCTCGAATTCGGTGTCGACGCCGGCCATGATTTTCAGCAGCGTGGACTTACCCGAACCGTTGAGGCCGAGCACGCCGATCTTGGCGCCGGGGAAGAAGGACAGAGAAATGTTTTTCAGGATTTCCCGCTTCGGCGGAACAACTTTTCCCAGCCGATGCATGGTGAATACGTATTGAGCCATGGAGAACCTAGGGTCAGTGACTGATGAATGATTGGAGCGCGGGCGATGCCCGGCCAGACCGTGCGCGTCATCCGTTTGATGGATTTCAATACGGGTGCGCTGAAAAAGCCTGATTTTAGGAGCTGGAACGCTCCCGCGTAACCGGTAAAGCTACCTTAATGACAGATGGCAGTCCAGCCGGCGGCCCAGGACTGGCACTTCGCCACAACTCAAGGCATGCTAGCCGCCCTTCGGGCGTCCGGCTTATAGTGCACGTCGCGCCAGTCCAGCCAAACCGCAGGATTACAGCTTGTCCAACGTCCCTTCGCCTCTGACCTCCAGCGCGCCGACTGCAGCGCCTGGCTCACCCCTGCGCGGGCCTCTGAAAGGCACCCTGGCGGCCCTGGTTTTGTTGCTGCTGGCCCTGTTGTTTTGGCAGTTGCTCGATCAACTGCACGAAACCCGGAAAACCCAGCGTCAGTACACCATCGACTACACCGCCGACCTGGCCGCGCAAGTCAGCCTGAACATGACACTCAATGCGCAAATTGCCCTCAACCTGCTACCGATTGTCGAACAGCCACAGGACGCCGAAGAACTGCAGGCCCTCCTGCGCAAGCTGCAACAGTCCCTGCCAGACCTGCGCAGCCTGGCCTTGCTCAGCCCGTCCGGACAGATCATCAGTGACAGCGCTGCGGTCAGCGATGACGGCGATTATCTGAGCGAACTGGTCCGGCGCAGTCGCTCCCAGGTGCACTACTTCAGCAATGCCAGCGATGGCTCGGTGGTGCACTTGCTCCTGCATCAAGCCAGCGGAAGCTCCCGGGGCTACTGGGCGTTGCGTCTGGCGCCGACGTTCTTCTCCAGCCTGACCAGGCAGACCGAAGCGGTAAATCGTCCGTTGTGGCTGGTAGAAAACCGCCTCAATCACCAGATCATCAGCCGTGACGAAACGTTACCCCAGGTCAACCCGGGCACATTGACTGCAGACGATATTGCCAACAGCGTACTGACGGTCGCGCTGAGCAGCAGCGACTGGCAACTGCGCGGCCTGTTTGATCGTCAGCGCGTGCTGGAAGAGCTGTTGCCGGCGTTCATCGGCAAGTGCCTGCTGGGCCTGGCTTTTTCCATGCTGCCATTTATCGCCTTGCTGAATATGCGCCGTCGCCAACGCCAGCTCAATGAAGGCCGCAGGCGTTATCAGGATATTTTCGAAGGCACAGGCGTCGCCTTGTGCGTGCTCGACATGTCCGGCCTCAAGAGTTTCTTCGACAAGGCGCAGCTGCATGACAGCGAACAGTTGCAGACCTGGCTGCAGATCCCGGAGCAACGCCGGCGCGCGCTGCAGGAACTGCGTATCACCGAGGTCAACCAGCTTGCGCTGCAACTGCTCAATGTCGATACCGGCGACAAGGCCTGGAAACTGCTGATCGAAGGTAACCCGCTGGATGGTATCGCTATCGGCAACCAGGTTCTGGAAACCGTACTCAACCAGATCAATCAGTTTGAACTGGAGATCAAGCTGCAGGCCGCCAATGGTCGCGACCAGCACCTGTGGCTGGTGCTGCGCCTGCCCGAAGACCCCGCCGATTACAATGCAGTGATCCTCAGCATCGCTGACATCACCAGCCGCAAGCTCGTCGAACTGTCGCTACTGGAGCGAGAAGGCTTCTGGTCGGACGTGGTGCGTACCGTACCCGACCACCTTTATGTGCAGGACGTGATCAGCCAACGCATGATCTTCAGCAACCACCATCTGGGCCAGACACTCGCCTACAACCGCACCGAACTGCACCAGATGGGCGAGTACTTCTGGGAAATCCTCCTGCACCCCGAAGACGCCGACTTCTACCATCGCTCCCGCCAGACCCAGCGCCAGGCCGGCTATCGCCAGTTGATGCAGTGCCAGCTGCGCTTCCGCCATCGCGACGGCCAATGGCGACGCTTCGAAATCCGCGAACAGGCCCTGGCACGGGACAAACACGACCAGGTCACGCGGATCATTGGTGTGGCCAAGGACATCACCGACCAGATTGAAGCCAGCGAGTCCTTGCGCGACAGCGAGCAGCGGTACCGAATGCTCGCCGAAAGCATCAGCGACGTGATCTTCTCCACCGACAGCCGCCTGTCTCTCAACTACGTCAGCCCCTCGGTGCAAGCGGTGCTGGGCTACGATGCCGAGTGGATTTTCCAGAACGGCTGGCAGTCGACCATCGCCAACCCGCAACAATTGACCGGCATTTCCAGCCTGATGGCGCGGGTCAATAAAGCACTGGATCAACCCGAACAACTGGCGTTGCTGCGCAATCAGGTGCAAACGCAGATGTTCCTGTTTGACTGTCTGCGCGCCGACGGACGCAAGATCCCTATCGAACTGCGACTGGTATTGGTGTGGGACGAGCATGACGCCTTTGAAGGCGTGCTCGGGGTCGGCCGCGACATCAGCCAGCAGCGCAGGGCCGAGAAAGACCTGCGCATGGCCGCCACCGTATTTGAACACTCGACCTCGGCGATCCTGATCACCGACCCGGCCGGCTATATCGTCCAGGCCAACGAAGCCTTCAGTCGCGTCAGCGGGTATGCGGTGGAGCAAGTGCTCGACCAGTTGCCGAACATGCTGACGGTCGACGAGCAGCAGGATGCCCATCTGCGTTATGTGCTCAAGCAACTGCACCAGCACAGCACCTGGGAAGGCGAAGTCTGGCTCAAGCGGCGCAATGGCGAGCACTATCCGGCCTGGGTCGGGATTACCGCGGTACTCGACGATGAAGGCGATCTGGCCAGCTATGTATGCTTTTTCACCGACATCAGCGAGCGCAAGGCCAGCGAGCAACGCATTCACCGCCTTGCCTACTACGATGCCCTGACCCATCTGCCCAACCGCTCGCTGTTCCAGGATCGTCTGCACACAGCCTTGCAGGTAGCCGAACGACAGAAGTCGTGGGTGGTGTTGATGTTTCTCGACCTCGACCGTTTCAAACCGATCAACGACTCTCTGGGCCATGCCGCCGGCGATCGCATGCTCAAGGATATGGCCACGCGCCTGCTCGGTTGCGTCGACGATGACGACACCGTGGCACGCATGGGTGGCGACGAATTCACCTTGCTCCTGCAACCACGGGCCAACCGCGAAGTCGCCTTGACCAGGGCCATTCACGTGGCCGAGCAGATTCTCGCCAGCCTGGTAAAACCGTTCGTGCTCGAAGGTCGCGAGTTCTTCGTCACCGCCAGCGTCGGCATCGCCCTGAGCCCTCAGGATGGCAATGAACTCAGTCAACTGATGAAGAACGCCGACACGGCGATGTACCACGCCAAGGAACGCGGCAAGAACAACTTCCAGTTCTATCAGGCGGACATGAACGCCAGTGCTCTGGAGCGCCTGGAGCTGGAAAGCGACTTGCGCCATGCGCTGGAACAGAACGAGTTCGTGTTGTATTACCAGCCGCAGTTCAGCGGTGACGGCAAACGCCTGACCGGTGCCGAAGCGCTGCTGCGCTGGCGCCATCCGCGGCGCGGGCTGGTGCCGCCTGGGGACTTCATTCCGGTGCTCGAGGAGCTGGGGCTGGTGGTGGATGTCGGCGACTGGGTGATCGGCGAGGCCTGTCGCCAGCTCAAGACCTGGCATCTGGCCCAGGTGCGCGTGCCGAAGGTTTCGGTGAACATCTCGGCACGACAGTTCTCCGACGGCCAACTCGGTATGCGGATCGCCACCATTCTCAAGGAAACCGGCCTGCCACCCGCCTGCCTGGAGCTGGAACTGACCGAAAGTATCCTGATGCGTGAAGTCAGCGAAGCGATGCAGATCCTCGCCGGGCTGAAAAACCTCGGCCTGAGCATCGCGGTCGACGACTTCGGTACCGGCTATTCATCGCTCAACTACCTCAAGCAATTCCCGATCGACGTGCTGAAAATCGACCGTACCTTCGTCGACGGCCTGCCGTCGGGTGAACAGGATGCGCAGATTGCCAGGGCGATTATCGCCATGGCCCATAGCCTCAACCTGGCGGTGATCGCCGAGGGCGTGGAAACCCAGGAGCAACTGGATTTCCTGCGTGAGCATGGTTGCGATGAAGTTCAGGGGTATCTGTTCGGCCGGCCAATGCCGGCTGGCAAATTCGAAACGCGGTTCAGCAACGATGCCATCTTCATATTCGGCTGATTGACCGGCCCTGTGGCGACCGACCCTGTGGCGAGGGGCTTGCCTTGTGGCCAGGGGGCTTGCCTTGTGGCGAGGGGGCTTGCCCCCGTTGGGGCGCGAAGCGGCCCCTGATCTGCTATCACATCTCTTCAGACAGCATGGGCCCGTGCAGTTTGCGACGACTGCGCAGACGAACGGGGCGATGCGGCATTCCGACAAGCCCCCTTGCCACAGTCACCGCTGATCCCGTCATGAAGCCCACTTGTCTGCGACATGATGCCGTTTCATATGCCATCTAAAACCCATTGAGTTAGAATGCCCCCCTTTTCTGCCCCCGATCCTTGAGGACCGCCATGTTCAGCCGTGATTTGACTATTGCCAAGTACGACGCCGATCTCTTTGCCGCCATGGAGCAAGAAGCTCAGCGCCAGGAAGAGCACATTGAGCTGATCGCTTCGGAAAACTACACCAGCCCTGCGGTGATGGAAGCTCAAGGCTCGGTACTGACCAACAAGTACGCCGAAGGCTACCCGGGCAAGCGCTACTACGGTGGTTGCGAGTACGTAGACATCGTCGAGCAGCTGGCTATCGATCGCGCCAAAGAGCTGTTCGGCGCCGACTACGCCAACGTTCAGCCGCACGCTGGCTCGCAAGCCAACAGCGCCGTTTACCTGGCCCTGCTGTCGGCCGGCGACACCATCCTGGGCATGAGCCTGGCCCACGGCGGTCACCTGACCCACGGTGCCAGCGTTTCGTCTTCGGGCAAGCTGTACAACGCCATCCAGTACGGCATCGACACCAACGGTCTGATCGACTACGACGAAGTCGAGCGCCTGGCGGTTGAGCACAAGCCGAAAATGATCGTGGCCGGTTTCTCTGCCTATTCTCAGATTCTGGACTTCCCGCGTTTCCGCGAAATCGCTGACAAGGTTGGCGCTTACCTGTTCGTCGACATGGCCCACGTGGCCGGTCTGGTCGCCGCTGGCGTCTACCCGAACCCGGTGCCATTTGCTGACGTGGTGACCACCACCACCCACAAGACCCTGCGCGGTCCACGTGGCGGCCTGATCCTGGCTCGCGCCAACGCCGACATCGAGAAGAAGCTGAACTCCGCGGTATTCCCGGGCGCCCAGGGTGGCCCGCTGGAGCACGTGATCGCTGCCAAGGCGATCTGCTTCAAGGAAGCGCTGCAGCCTGAGTTCAAGGCTTACCAGCAACAAGTGGTGAAGAACGCCAAAGCCATGGCCGGCGTGTTCATCGAGCGCGGTTTCGACGTGGTTTCCGGCGGTACTGAAAACCACCTGTTCCTGCTGTCGCTGATCAAGCAGGAAATCTCCGGTAAAGACGCCGACGCCGCTCTGGGCAAAGCGTTCATCACCGTGAACAAGAACTCCGTACCAAACGATCCACGCTCCCCGTTCGTCACCTCCGGCCTGCGCTTCGGCACTCCGGCTGTGACCACTCGCGGTTTCAAGGAAGCAGAGTGCAAGGAACTGGCCGGCTGGATCTGCGACATCCTTGCAGACCTGAACAATGAAGCGGTGATCGACGCCGTTCGCGAGAAGGTCAAGGCTATCTGCAAGAAGCTGCCGGTGTACGGCGCTTAATCAGCCCGCTAAACCGCTGCAATAAAAAACCGGCCAGAGATGGCCGGTTTTTTTTCAACTGAAAAATGCTCAACCCGCCGCCACACGCGCAAAACCCTCGCGGATTTTCTCTTCCGGCAAATCATCGGCGATGAACACGATCACGCTTTCACGGGCTTCATCATCGGCCCATTCGGTGTCCCAGTCGAAACCGTAAAGCTTCAATACCCCTTGAAACACCATGCGCCGCGGCTCGCCAAGGATGTTCAAGACCCCTTTGTAGCGCAGCAATTGCTTTCCATGGTCTTCCAACAGTTCGTTCATGAACTCGCTGAGCTTGTCGATATCCAGCGGTTTGTCAGTGCGCAGCACCAGGCTGGAGATTCGGTCGATGGACGGCGCCGTACTCACCGGACGCAATGTCACGCCACCGCCGAGGTCGGCATTCAGGTTGAAACCGCGCACATCAAGCAATTCGGCCAGGTCGATCTTGCCATGGTCAACGACACGAATCGGCGCGCGGCGATTGATACGGGCCAGACGCTCGCTCAATGCCGTAAAGGCCGGTTCGTCCACCAGATCGCGCTTGCTCACCAGCAAGCGGTCGGCAAAACCGATCTGCGCCTGGGCAATGGTCTGGGTCAGGTGCAGCTCGGCGTGCGCCGCATCCACCAGGGTGATGATGCCGTCGAGGATGTAGCGCTCGCGCAGTTCTTCGTCGATGAAAAAGGTTTGCGCCACGGGAGCCGGGTCGGCAAGTCCGGTGCATTCAATCACCAGACGGTCGAAGGCGATGTCACCCTTGTCGAGGCGCTCGAGCAGCAGATAAAGCGCTTTGGTCAGATCGGTGTGGATGGTGCAGCAGACACAGCCGTTAGACAGTGTCATCACTTGCACAGGTTCGTCGCCCAATAGCTGGGTGTCGATACCGGCATCGCTGAATTCGTTCTCGATCACGGCGATTTTCAGGCCGTGCTCGGCTTTGAGCAGGTGGCGCAGCAAGGTGGTCTTGCCGGCACCGAGGAACCCGCTGAGGATTGTGACCGGGATGGGAGAGGACAAATGGAGTCTCCTGTTTCACAAAGTTAAAAAACAACACAAAACAAATGTGGGAGCGGGCTTGCTCGCGAATGCGGTGTGTCAGTCAAAGAATTGGTCGACTGACACACCGCATTCGCGAGCAAGCCCGCTCCCACCGGGGATACCTACGGCCTCAGGCTGTCAGATCAACAACACTTCGGCCCACCCTTGCCACCGTAACGGGCTTCCTGACGTTCGCGAAAGAACATCTCGTAGCTCATCACCGGTTTGTCCGGGTGTTTGCTCTGCATATGCTCGACGTAGTTGTCGTAATCGGGCATGCCGACCATCAGGCGCGCGGCCTGACCGAGGTATTTACCCAGGCGACTCAGGTCATTGAACATGCTGCAATCCTCGTTTACGCATCCGGCAGGGCCTGGAATGGCGCTTCTTTATCCGTACGCTCTTTGCTGCCCCAGGCGGAAATACCGACCTTGAGCGCATAGAACAGGATGCTGAACACCACAAACAGGAACAATGCAGTCAGCGTTGCGTTGGTATAGGCGTTGAAGATCACATGTTGCATCTGGGTGATGTCCTTGGCCGGGGCGAGGATCTGACCATTGGCCAGGGCATCGCTGTATTTGCGGGCCAGCGCCAGGAAGCCGATCGCCGGGTTGGCGTCGAACAGCTTGATGAAGCCGGCAGTGGTGGTGCAGATAAGCAACCAAACCGCTGGCACCATGGTGACCCACACATAGCGCTGGCGCTTCATCTTGATCAGCACGACAGTGCCGAGCATCAGCGCGATCCCGGCCAGCATCTGGTTGGAGATGCCGAACAGCGGCCACAGGGTGTTGATACCACCCAATGGATCGATCACGCCCTGGTACAGCAACCAGCCCCACATCGCCACGCAACCGGCGGTGGCGATCAGGTTGGCCGTCCAGGATTCGGTACGCTTGAGTGCCGGAACGAAAGAGCCGAGCAGGTCCTGGAGCATGAAACGCCCGGCACGGGTACCGGCGTCGACAGCGGTCAGGATGAACAGCGCTTCGAACAGGATCGCGAAGTGGTACCAGAACGCCATGGTGTTTTCACCTGGCAGTACACTGTGCAGGATCTGTGCGATGCCCACCGCCAGGGTCGGCGCACCGCCGGCGCGGGCCAGGATAGTGGTTTCACCAATGTCATGAGCTACCGCTTGCAGGGCTTCCGGGGTGATGGCAAAGCCCCAGTTGCTGACTGCTTGCGCCACTGCCACCACATCACCGCCGACCACGGCGGCCGGGCTGTTCATGGCGAAGTACACACCAGGCTCGATCACCGAAGCGGCGACCATGGCCATGATCGCCACGAAGGACTCCATCAGCATGCCGCCATAACCGATGTAACGAGCGTTTACCTCGTTATCAAGCAGCTTCGGCGTGGTGCCGGAGGAGATCAGTGCGTGGAAACCCGACACGGCGCCACAGGCGATGGTGATGAACAGGAACGGGAACAGACCGCCCTTCCATACCGGACCGGTGCCGTCGATGAACTGGGTCAACGCTGGCATTTTCAGCTCGGGCATGGTCACCAGAATGCCGATGGCCAGGGCCACGATGGTGCCGATCTTGAGGAAAGTCGACAGATAGTCACGGGGCGCGAGGATCAGCCACACCGGCAATACCGCCGCCACAAAACCGTAACCGATCAGCATCCAGGTGATCTGGATGCCGGTAAAGGTAAAGGCCTTGGCCCACACCGGATCCGCGGCAATCTCCCCGCCCAGCCAGATGGAACCGAGCAGCAACAGCACGCCGATCACCGAGATCTCACCGATGCGGCCCGGGCGGATGTAGCGCATGTAAATGCCCATGAACATCGCGATCGGGATGGTCGCCATCACCGTGAAAATACCCCACGGGCTTTCGGCCAGTGCCTTGACCACGATCAGCGCCAGCACCGCGAGGATGATGATCATGATCAGGAAGCAGCCGAACAGCGCGATGGTGCCGGGGATACGGCCCATTTCTTCACGGACCATGTCACCCAGGGAGCGACCGTTGCGCCGGGTCGACATGAACAGGACCATGAAGTCCTGCACCGCGCCGGCCAGCACCACCCCGGCGATCAGCCACAGGGTGCCGGGCAGGTAGCCCATCTGCGCGGCCAGTACCGGACCGACCAGCGGCCCCGCACCGGCAATGGCGGCGAAGTGGTGGCCGAAGAGAATGTGTTTGTTGGTCGGCACGTAGTCCAGACCATCGTTGTTGAGCACGGCGGGAGTAGCCCGACGCGCATCGAGTTGCATCACGTTGTTGGCGATGAACAGACTGTAATAACGATATGCAACCAGATAGATGGCCACTGCAGCGACCACAATCCACAAGGCGTTGATCGCCTCGCCTCGGCGCAACGCCACGACACCCAAGGCACACGCACCTACGATTGCCAGCACCAGCCAGGGTAAATGGCGTAGCGGGCTATTATTATTTTTCATTTTATTATTCCGGCCAGAGTGGACAAGAAAGACAGCCACTCCGAGTTTAGCTCTCCTGACGGTAAAGGCCATACCCCAACATTGGTCTAGAAACGTGCGCGCTGGCAGCCTTTGAGAATGCCGGTCTATAGTTTGCGTACATTTCAGAGGATCGCACCATGAGCGAGCACCCTGCCGAACGTCGCCGCTTCAAACGTATTGCGTTCGATGCCCGAGCCGAACTGAGCCAGGGCGACTTCATATGGCCGGTGAAGCTGATCGACTTGTCGCTGAAAGGATTGCTGATCGAGCAGCCCGAGCCATGGCTTGGCGACAAGGCGCATGACTTCCGGATCGACATCCACTTGAGCGATGACAGCGAAATCACCATGGATGTGCATCTGACCCACGAAGATCATGGTCAGCTCGGCTTCGTATGTCGATACATCAGCCTGGAATCCATTGAACGCTTGCGGCGGTTGATCGAACTCAACCTGGGTGACCCGCAAGAGCTTGAGCGCGAACTGGGTGCCCTGATCGCCCTGTAGGAGCTGCCGCAGGCTGCGGCAACTCCTACAGGGGCGTGGTTATTCGAACAGTGCGTCGAGGGCCTGCTCCAGACGGGTCACGGCAATAATCTGCAAGCCCGCCGGTGCTTCCTTCGGCGCATTGCCCTTAGGCACGATGGCCCGCTTGAAGCCATGCTTGGCGGCTTCCTTCAGGCGCTCCTGACCGCTTGGCACGGGACGTACTTCACCGGACAGCCCGACCTCGCCGAACACCAACAGATCATGGGGCAGCGGCCGATTGCGCAAACTGGACATCACCGCCGCCATCAGTGCCAGGTCGGAAGCCGTTTCCAGAACCTTGACCCCACCGACCACGTTGAGAAACACGTCCTGATCATGGGTCGGAATGCCACCATGGCGGTGCAGCACCGCCAGCAACATCGCCAGGCGATTCTGATCCAGCCCCAGCGTTACCCGTCGCGGATTCGCCAGGTGACTGTCGTCCACCAGCGCCTGAACCTCCACCAGCATCGGCCGGGTGCCTTCCCAGGTGGCCATGACCACACTGCCCGGGACTTCTTCCTGAGCGCGAGTAAGAAAAATCGCTGACGGGTTGGAGACTTCTTTCAAGCCCTTGTCGGTCATACCGAACACGCCCAACTCGTTGACCGCCCCAAAACGGTTTTTCACGGCCCGCAACAGACGCAAACGCCCATCGGACTCCCCTTCGAAATACAGCACGGTATCGACCATGTGCTCGAGCACGCGAGGACCCGCCAGCGCGCCCTCCTTGGTGACGTGTCCAACCAGGAAGATCGCGGTACCGCTCTGCTTGGCGTATCGCACCAACAAAGCCGCGCTTTCGCGCACCTGGGAGACGCCGCCGGGCGCTGATTGCAGTTGTTCGGTGAAAATGGTCTGGATCGAGTCGATCACCATGACTTTCGGTTTCTCGATCCGGGCCGTGGCGATGATGGTTTCGATGCAGGTTTCGGTCATCACCCGTAGTTGGTCCTGGGGCAAGCCCAGCCGCCGTGCACGCATGGCCACCTGTTGCTGGGACTCCTCGCCTGTGACGTACAGCGCGGGCATGCGCGTGGCGAGGTTGCACAGGGTTTGCAGGAGAATGGTCGACTTGCCGATGCCCGGATCGCCGCCGATCAGCACCACGGAGCCATCGACCAGACCACCACCCAACACACGATCCAGCTCGCTGGAGGCCGTGGAGAATCGCGGAATCTCCTCGACACTGACTTCTGCCAGGGTCTTGATCTGCGCCTGCTGCCCGGCCCAACCGGTACGACCCGTCGGAGCTGCGGCCCCGCCGCTTTCCACCATGGTTTCAGTGAGCGTGTTCCACGCCCCGCACTCACCGCACTGACCGGCCCACTTGGGGAAGGTTGAGCCGCACTCGGTGCAGCCGTACATGCGTTTGGCCTTGGCCATCGGAACCCCCGGCAAAAAAACGCGATGATAGCTCAGCTGGCGTCGATCAGCGTGGCCGGATGCCTGAAGGCAGACACAATACTTTTGTATGACCAGGAATATTAAATCCCTGCACTTCAGGCAATGTCCTGTACATATTTTCGTTTATAACTGAACAAACAGACACAAAACATTCAGCACAGTCACCATAAAACTTATACATACCTTGCACATTATCAACTCTGACGTACAACCTGATATTCAAGAATAAACCCGATTTACAGATTCAAAAACAACAACCAATCAGACCCCATTACCGTGATACTTGAGGGCCACGGCCGGAATAACCAACTAGTTAGTCAGCCGAATGACATGACATTACGGCTGCGTTATCAGATTGCGACAAGCCTTAAGCAAACGGACTTTAATCCGTTCGCCACGAAGCGATTAAACTGATGGCCAAATCGCCTGCTACGCCATTGCGGATGTCCAGATCACTGGCCCATCGCGGTCACCTTGCAAACTTTTCCCCATGCCCCGGGTCGATTGCAGGCAGACGCAGGTAAGCAGTTGTTTCGAGCAGGAAGCGACTGGCTGATTTACACTGCGCTCATCAACCTCATCTGTAACAAGGAAATAACCTATGGGCGTGCTAAACGAGTTCAAGGCCTTCGCGGTCAAAGGCAATGTGATCGACATGGCTGTCGGTATCATCATCGGTGCCGCCTTCGGCAAGATCGTTACGTCGTTTGTCGGCGATGTGATCATGCCCCCCATCGGTCTGCTGATCGGTGGTGTGGACTTCAGCGACTTGGTCGTTACGCTCAAGGCCGCCCAGGGTGATGCACCTGCTGTGGTGCTGGCCTACGGCAAATTCATCCAGGCCATAATTGATTTCGTCATAGTCGCTTTTGCAATCTTCCTGGGCGTCAAGGCGGTCAACCGCATGAAGCGCGAAGAAGCAGCGGCCCCAACCCTGCCACCGGTCCCCACCAAGGAAGAAGTGTTGCTGGGGGAGATCCGCGACCTGCTCAAGGCCCGTAACGACGCGCCCTGACCCAAACGCGGGGCAAAAAACGGCGCCATCGAGGCGCCGTTTTTTTCTACCAGAAGTTCTCTACCGCCACCTGACCGGGTCGCCGGCTGAGGCTCAGATGCATGTCCCGCTGCTTGAGCAGTTTGCGCGTGTCATCGATCATCTGTGGGTTGCCGCACAACATGACGCGCGAGTGTTCGGGCGTCAGCGCCACACCGGCAGCACGCTCCAGTTCGCCATTTTCAATCAGCGTGGTAATTCGCCCGTTAAGGGCGCCGACATGCCGCTCGCGAGTGACCGTGGCAATGAATTGCAGCTTGTGTGCGTGCTCGGCCAGATAATCACGGCGCGCCAGTCCCGCGATCAGTTCCTGATACGCCAGCTCACGGGCTTCACGCACGCTGTAGACCAGAATGATGCGTTCGAATTTTTCCCAGACTTCGAAGTCCTGCAGGATCGACAGGAAGGGGGCCACGCCCGTGCCTGTGGATAACAGCCACAAATCACGCCCATCCACAAAGCGGTCAAGTGTCAGGTAGCCGAAGGCCTGACGGTCGACCAGCAACGTATCGCCGACACCCAATCGGCTGAGTTCACTGGTGAACTCGCCACCGGGCACGACAATGGAAAAAAACTCAAGGAATTCATCGAAGGGCGACGAAACCATGGAGTAGGCGCGCCATACCGTGCTGCCATCGGCCCTGACCACGCCCAGCCGGGCAAACTGCCCCGCACGAAAACGGTACCCCGCATCGCGGGTGGCACGCAGGGTGAACAGGTTCGGGGTCACCGGCTGTACATCGAGCAACGTCTGGCGGGTAAATTTTTCTTCACTGACGGTCATGGCGCACTCCCTTCAACAGATAACCCAGTGTCCCGCAAAATGGCGGGCAATAACACCGACAGTGGGTAGTGGCATAATGGACTTAAACAGCCAAGCGCAACTTTGTTTAAAACAGTTTCGCATCAAATGCCGCGCGACATATTAATACTTTTTCACAAATCAGGACTGCAACTGAATATTCCGCATTTGTTTAAGAGCAAAAAGTTTCAACTCAGAATATAGGAATTATCCTACACTCGAAGCGTGCCGGATATTGGATCCATAGTGGCACCCCAGAGGACACTTAAGGGAGGATTAGGAATGGAGCATTGGAAAGAGTCACAACTCAAGAAACTCTCACACACTGAAGACATCAATATCGCTTTTCGAATGTCACTCGATTTCGTCAAAAACCTGGGTTACAAATTTTGCGCCTTCTCAACCTGCTCAACCACTGCCAGCTCCGATTGTAACGTTCTGAGGCTTAACAATTTCCCCTCTGGCTGGAACGCCCGGTACGCGCAAAACAATGCCAATCAGCCCGACCCCATTGCCGACCACTGCGAACACTCCATGCTGCCCGTTCTCTGGAGCGAACAGCTCTTCTGCAAAACCCCATGGCTTTGGCAGATGTTGCAGCAGCAAGGCTTGCCGCATGGTTGGTCGCAGGCGATCCATGATGAGGAATCCGGTCTGCGCAGCATCCTCAGTCTGGCCAGGAGCCATTGTCCGATTTCGCCCTATGAACTGTATGAAAACCTGGGATTTACGGTGTTCATCAGCCGTCATTTGCATGCCCTGGCGAGCCGGGCATATCCGAAAAAACCTTCGCACCCGCCCCTATCAATACGAGAAGTCGAAGTCCTGAAACTGTCAGCCACCGGCAAGACCGCTTTCGAGATCGCCAGAATCCTCAGTTTGAGTGAGCGCACCATCAATTTTCATGTGCACAGGGCCATCGAGAAGCTCGGGGTCAATAACAAGATTGCTGCGGTGATCGCTGCAACCAGGTCCAGAGCCATCTGAACCACTGGGTGCCAGGAAAACCTGCGGGTAATCCAGCGTAAAAAAACGTACCATTTGCGGCTGCTGCCTGAGTGTTGCCGTGTGAACCTGCACGACGAAGTACACTCGGCGAGTCCCGCCCGCTTCAGCGCCCCCGGGCAGCGGCAATCCCGTTGATTACCCAGAGCCTCGCCCCATGCCTTTGCTCGAAACACCCTTCGCCAGCCTCGACCTGATCCGCCAGCCCGAACAGCAGAACGAACCACTGCAAGCTTTCGATGCGGCCGACGAATATTTGCTGAACCACCTGGCCGAGCAGAATCCGACGGCGGACACCCGGGTGCTGGTGCTCAACGACAGTTTTGGTGCTTTGGCAGCCAGCCTGGCAGGCAAAGTCCGGGTGGTCAGCAGCGGCGACTCCTTCCTGGCCCTCCAGGGGCTGGAAAAAAACCTTGTACGCAACGGCCTGCCATTCGACGCGGTACCCGCCGTGCCAGCCAGCGAGCCGCTGAACGGGCCATTCGACTGCGTGCTGGTGCGGGTGCCGAAAACCCTGGCGCTGCTGGAAGAACAATTGATCCGCCTGCAGGGCCAATTGCAACCGGGTACCCAGGTGATCGCCGCAGCGATGATCAAGCACCTGCCACGGGCGGCAGGCGATCTGCTTGAGCGCTACATAGGCCCGGTGCAAGCGTCGCTGGCGGTGAAAAAAGCCCGCCTGTTGATTGCCACTGCGCAAGCCAAAGCACCCGCCTCATCGCCCTACCCCACCCGTTACCGGATCGACGAGCCGGCGATCGAATTGCTAAACCATGCGAACGTGTTCTGCCGCGAGGGCCTGGACATCGGCACCCGCGCATTTTTGCCACATCTGCCGAAAAGTCTCGGCACGGCGCGGGTTGCCGATCTGGGCTGCGGCAACGGTGTGCTGGCGATCGCCAGTGCCCTGCAGAACCCCGAGGCAAATTACACATTGGTGGACGAATCCTACATGGCCGTGCAATCGGCCGCCGAAAACTGGCGTGCGGCGCTGGGTGAGCGGGAAGTGATTGTGCGTGCTGGCGATGGCCTGGCAGGCCAGGAGGCGCAATCGCTGGACGTGGTGCTGTGCAATCCACCGTTCCACCAGCAACAGGTGGTCGGTGACTTTCTCGCTTGGCGGATGTTCCAGCAAGCCCGGGAAGCGCTCGTCGTGGGCGGCGCGCTGTACATTGTCGGCAACCGACACCTGGGTTATCACAGCAAGTTGGCGCGGCTGTTCCGTGGCGTCGAACAGGTGGCGGCCAACCCAAAATTCGTGATTCTCAAAGCACGCAAATAAGCGGCCGCCCCAGGGTTGTGAATCCGCGCCAGGAGGCAGCGGGAGGGAATGCTCAGTGGGTAGTCAGGCCTGCGGCATTCATGAACATGCGCATCAGGCTGGCGACGATGAACAGTGCACCGACACTGCCAGCCCAGATCATGGCCAACCAGCCGAGCCGCTGCCACAGCGGCTTTTTTTCGCCTTCTTCAATCTCGCGCAGGGAAGGTTTGCTGCTCATTGCTTCGATCTCCTTCAGATCGATGGCGCCGTTATCGACGCCATCAAAGGCAAGTCGTGGAGCTAGTGATACCCGTCTTCGTGCGTGACCTTGCCGCGGAATACGTAGTAGCTCCAGAAGGTGTACCCCAGAATGAACGGAATGATAAATAGCGTGCCGACCAGCATGAACCCCTGGCTTTGCGGCGGCGCGGCGGCGTCCCAGATCGAGATCGACGGCGGCACGATATTCGGCCACAGGCTGATACCCAATCCACTGTAGCCGAGGAAGATCAGCACCAGCGTTAGCAGGAACGGCGTGTAGTGCGCATTGCGGGCCACGGCGCGAATCAGACCGTACATCGTCACCAGTACCAGAATCGGCACCGGCAGGAACCAGAAGAGGTTTGGCAAGGTGAACCAGCGCGCGGCGATCTCTGCGTGGGTCAGCGGGGTCCAGATGCTGACAACGCCGATCACTGCCAGCAACACGAAGGCCAGTGGCCGCGCCAGGTCATGCATCTGTTCCTGCAGCTTGCCCTCGGTCTTCATGATCAGCCAGGTGCAACCGAGCAACGCATATGCCACCACCAGCGCCGCACCGCAAAACATCGTGAAGGGTGTCAGCCAGTCCAGCGAACCGCCGGCAAACTGCCGGTTGACCACGGGCAATCCGTCGATGAACGCCCCCAATGCCACGCCCTGGAAGAACGTTGCGGTGACCGAACCGCCGATGAACGCCTTGTCCCACAGGTGCCGTTTGTCATCCTTGGCCTTGAAACGAAACTCGAAAGCCACGCCGCGAAAGATCAGCCCGATCAACATCAGGATTAACGGCAGGTACAAGGCCGAAAGCACCACCGAGTAGGCCAGCGGGAAAGCCCCGAACAGTGCTGCACCGCCCAGCACCAGCCAGGTTTCGTTGCCGTCCCAGACTGGCGCGACGGTGTTCATCATCACATCACGGTCGCCCTTGCCGGGAATGAACGGGAAAAGAATCCCGATGCCCAGATCGAATCCGTCCATGACCACGTACATCATGATGCCGAAGATGATGATCACGGCCCAGATCAGCGGAAGATCAATACCCATGACTCAATTCTCCCTGGTCAGGCTGACATCGCCATCAGTGTGCTCGTCATCCGCTGCGGAGAGCGGACGCGCCGGTGTACGTTTCTGGCCTGGACCACCGTCGTTGGTTTCCTTGCCTTCGTCGATCTTCGGCCCTTTGCGCACCAGGCGCATCATGTAACCCAGACCGGCACCGAACAGCGCGAAATACACCACGACGAACAGAATCAGGGTAATGCTCATCTGCATGAAGCTGTGGTTGGAAGATGCATCTGCCGTGCGCATCAGGCCATACACCACCCACGGCTGACGGCCGATTTCAGTGGTGAACCAACCGGCAAGGATCGCGATCAGGCCGGACGGCCCCATCCACAACGCCAGGTACAGGAAAGGGCGCGAGGTATAGAGGGTGTCGCGCTTGCGCAGCCACAGGCTCCACAGTCCGGTGAAGATCATCAGCAAACCCAGGCCGACCATGATCCGGAACGACCAGAACACGATGGTCGAGTTTGGCCGGTCTTCGGGCGGGAACTCCTTGAGCGCGGGCACTTGTTTGTCCAGCGAGTGGGTCAGGATCAGGCTGCCCAGGTACGGGATCTCGACAGCAAATCTGGTTTTCTCCTCCTTCATGTCCGGCCAGCCGAACAGGATCAGCGGAGTCGCCTCATCACCCTTGTTTTCCCAGTGCCCCTCGATCGCGGCGATTTTCGCCGGTTGATGCTCAAGCGTGTTGAGGCCGTGGAAGTCACCGATGACCGCCTGGATCGGCGCCACGATCAAGGCCATCCACATGGCCATCGAAAGCATCTTGCGGATCGCCGGATTGTCCTTGCCACGCAACAGATGCCAGGCCGCCGAGGAACCGACGAAGAATGCCGTCGCCACGAATGCCGCCGTGGCCATATGCATCAGGCGATAGGGGAACGACGGGTTGAAAATGATCGCCAGCCAGTCGGTGGGAATGACCTGACCATTGACGATTTCGAAACCCTGCGGGGTTTGCATCCAGCTGTTGGAGGCGAGGATCCAGAAGGTCGAGATCAACGTACCGATGGCCACCATCACCGTGGCGAAAAAGTGCAGCCCCCGGCCAACCTTGTTCCAGCCAAACAGCATGACGCCGAGGAAACCCGCTTCGAGGAAGAATGCAGTGAGCACTTCATAGGTGAGCAGTGGCCCGGTCACGGAGCCGGCGAAGTCCGAGAAGCGACTCCAATTGGTGCCGAACTGATAGGCCATCACCAGGCCGGAGACCACGCCCATACCGAAATTGACGGCAAAGATCTTCGACCAGAAATGGTAGAGGTCACGATAGGTATCGTTATGGGTTTTCAGCCACAGACCTTCGAGTACCGCCAGGTAACTCGCCAGGCCGATAGTGATGGCTGGAAACAGGATGTGGAACGAGATGGTGAACGCGAACTGGATTCGGGCGAGATCAAGTGCCTCTAAACCGAACATAAGTCTTCCTCTGTCAGGTAGTACGGCTGCTGGCTGGGAGCCTGCATCCCCGGCCCCACGGATATCGAGTGCGGCGAATTCCAATTCGTTCTTTTTTTTACCGGCATCACACCGCAGGGGTCTGGCCTTGCGGCCGCCGGATCAATTCCTTTTGGGGTATTGACCTGGATCAATCAAGGTTGAAAGCGTAGTCCCATTTGTGGGGAAGAACCGCGTGGTCTATTGCCGCGTGACAAGTTGCCTCATGGAGTTGATGAGGCCTGCACACCATTTCCCTGTGGGGGCGGGCTTGCTCGCGAATGCGCTGTGTCAGTCGAAATGAATGCAGGATGTACCACCCTCTTTGCGAGCAAGCCCGCACACAGGGGCTATTGGGTGCCTGGAATAGATGTCTGGCTAACTAAATTTTCCGCCGCCGCAACTTCCTGTTACAGGTTGGTGATAACCTCACCCTTCCCCTCCCCCAAGATTTGCCCGCAGATGCCCAGCCAAGAGCCCTTGCTGTTACGTCACCACCGTCCCTTCATTGCGTTCTGGCTGGCGCGGGTTTTTACCGCCAGCGGCTTTCAGATGCTCACCGTGGCGATTGGCTGGAACCTGTATCAACTGACCGGAAACGTCCTCGACCTCGGTCTGGTCGGCCTGGTGGAATTCGCGCCACGCGTGCTGTTCATGCTCCACACCGGACACGTCGCGGATCGCTACGACCGGCGCAAGGTCGCCGCGATTTGCCAGTCACTGCAAGCGCTGATCGCCCTGGCCCTGGCCATCGGCAGCGCTACCGATCACGTTACCCGGGAAATGATCTTCATCCTGGCCTTCCTGCTCGGTGCCGCGCGCTCCTTCGAAATGCCGACCACCCAGGCCTTGCTGCCGAGCATCGTGCCCAGTGCCCTGTTTCCCCGAGCCGTTGCTGCTGCGCAATCGGCCCAGCAATCGGCAACCATCGTTGCCCCGGCCCTCGGTGGCTTGTTGTATGCCTTTGGCAGTGTCTGGGTATATGGCCCGACGGTGCTCCTGTATGTCATCGCCTGTTCGCTGATGCTTAACCTGCCGGCGCGACAGACGCCACTGAACAAGGGCAAGGCCACCCTCGACTCCCTGCTTGCGGGCATCCGTTTCATCCGCAGTCGTCCGGACATTCTCGGTGCGATCTCCCTCGACCTGTTTGCCGTCCTGCTCGGTGGCGCGACGGCATTGCTACCGGTGTTTGCCAAGGACATTCTGCTGACCGGTCCATGGGGGCTGGGCCTGTTGCGCTCGGCACCGGCGGTGGGGGCGCTGCTGATGTCGCTGTTCCTCGCGCGATTTGCCGTGGAGCGCAACGTCGGACGAGTCATGTTCACAGCGGTGGGTATCTTCGGTGTGGCCACCATCGCCTTCGGCCTGTCGACTTCGTTCTGGTTTTCCCTGGCAGTGCTGGTGGTACTGGGCGCTGCCGACATGATCAGCATGGTGATCCGCGCGTCCTTCGTACAACTGGAAACCCCGGACGAAATGCGCGGCCGGGTCAGCGCCGTGAACGGCCTGTTCATCGGCGCTTCCAATCAATTGGGTGAGTTCGAGTCGGGCCTGACCGCCCACTGGTTCGGCACCGTGCCCGCAGTGGTCATGGGCGGGATCGGCACGCTGGTGGTGACCGGAGTCTGGGTCAAACTCTTCCCGACCCTGGCCAGCCGTGACCGCATGCATGAGCCTAAGGAAGAGGCGAAGGTCTGACGTTTATTTGACCAATAACTCTGCTGCCACCGTCGCACGCGCGGCCTTGCCGCAGAGCTGCTCCACCAGTGCCAGGGCAAATGCCAGCGCTGCGCCGGAACCCTGGGCGGTGATGCAGTTGCCGTCGACCACTACCGGTTGATCGACGAAGTTACAGCCTGACAATTGATGGCTGGCCGAAGGCAAGCAAGTCATGCGTCGTTGTCGCAACACACCAAATGTTTGCAGCGTCACCGCAGGCGCTTCGGCAATGCCCGCGAACAAACGTCCGGCCGCCGCCTGGTCCTTGATCAATTGTTGCAGGGGTTGATGGGCCGCCAAGTGTTGTGCGCTGACGGCACCGCCCGGCAGGGCGATCAGGTCGAATGGCTGCGCCAGCAAATCCACCAGCATTGCATCGCAGGTCAGGCGCGTGCCGCGAGCGCAGGTGAGCATGCGCCGCCCCTCGGTACTGGCCACCACCACTTCGACGTTGGCGCGGCGCAGCACATCGATCAGGGTGACTGTCTGCAGGTCATCAGTGCCCTCGGCAAGGGAAATCAAGGCTCGAAAGGTCATTGGCTACGATCCACGGAATGATCCTTAAAGCGTAGTCAGCTTTCCTGCCCCCTGTTAGAGCCGTGCCGTTACTTGATGTAAAGCTGCGTCGACATCGTGATGCCCGGGGCATTGAGCGAGATATTGCTGAAGGTGAACGTGCCTTCCTGTTTGCCCGCCAGATCGAAGGCGTACAAATAGCCCACGGTGTTCCCCCCCGGGGTGCAAGTGGTCAGGTTGCCGTTTTTAAAGGCGCAGACCGGTGTGCGGGTGCCATTGACGTCGAATCCATCCAGCCCGACATGGGGTTCGCGCCCGTAACCGACCTCCAGCACGTAAATCATGATGTTCGGGCCACTGTGATCGCAGCGGGTCTGAGCCTGCCCCTCGGCAATGTCTTCAACGCCACAGGACGGCGATGACACCTTTAGCACTTTCAACTGACTCAACGGCGGGGCCGAAGCTGCCGCAGCGCTTTGAACCCCGAGAAACAGCGCTAACATCGCCGCAAACACGCTAACCAGACGCTTTTTCATGCAGGACCTGAATACCCCGAAAAACCAGCGCGCAGTATGGCGCAGTTGGCTTCGTCGCAAAACATTGCTAACCATCGCAGGCTTAAGCAGCCATAGCCCCACGCTGCTGGTATGATGCGCGGCTTTTTCCGGCCCACAGTAAATTCCAGGCGCGTTCTGCTGTCTGTGCTTTGCTGTTGAGGTCGATACATTCACGGCGCCCGGCGCGCCACGGGGAGCAGACATGCTGGAAAGGCTGTTTCAACTCAAGGCACACAACACCAACGTGCGGACCGAGATTCTGGCGGGCGTCACGACCTTTTTGGCCATGGCCTACATTCTGTTCGTCAACCCGAGCATCCTCGGCGAGACCGGCATGGACAAGGGTGCCGTGTTCGTCGCCACCTGTCTGGCGGCGGCCATCGGCTCCACAACCATGGGCCTGATCGCCAACTACCCGATCGCACTCGCACCGGGCATGGGCTTGAACGCCTTCTTCACCTACACCGTGGTCCTGCACATGGGTCACACCTGGCAGGTGGCACTGGGAGCGGTGTTCATCTCGGCAGTGTGCTTCTTTCTGCTGTCGATCTTCCGCATCCGTGAATGGATCATCAACAGCATCCCGTTGCCGCTGCGCTCGGCGATTGCCGCCGGTATCGGCCTGTTCCTGGCGCTGATCGCCCTGCACAACGCCGGAATCGTGGTCAGCAACCCGGCAACCATGGTCGGTCTCGGTGACCTGAAACAACCGGCGCCTATTCTCGCGACCCTCGGCTTTGCCCTGATCGTCGGCCTCGAAGCCCTCGCCGTGCGCGGTGCGGTGCTGATCGGCATCCTGGCAGTGACCATCGCGTCGATCGTGCTGGGCTTCACCCCGTTCGGCGGCGTGATGTCGATGCCGCCGTCCCTGGCCCCGACCTTCCTGCAACTGGACATCAAAGGTGCCCTGGACATCGGTCTGGTCAGCGTGATCTTCGCCTTCCTGTTCGTCGACTTGTTCGACAACTCCGGCACCCTGATCGGCGTCGCCAAGCGCGCCGGGTTGATGGGCAAGGACGGCCACATGCCGAAAATGGGGCGCGCCCTGATCGCCGACAGCACCGCGGCCATGGCCGGTTCCCTGCTCGGCACCTCGACCACCACCAGCTACATCGAATCCGCCGCTGGCGTGAGTGCCGGTGGCCGCACCGGCCTGACCGCCATCGTGGTGGCAATCCTGTTTCTGCTGGCGCTGTTCTTCTCGCCACTGGCCGCCAGCGTTCCGGCGTTCGCCACTGCACCTGCGCTGTTGTTCGTGGCCGTGCTGATGACTTCCGGCCTGGCCGAGGTAGACTGGGAAGACATCACCGTTGCCGCACCGGTCGTGGTCACCGCCCTGGCCATGCCATTCACTTATTCCATCGCGAACGGCATCGCCTTCGGCTTCATCTCCTGGACCGTGATCAAAGTGCTGTCGGGCCGCGCCCGTGAACTGAACCCGGCGCTGGTGATCCTGTCAATTCTGTTTGTGATCAAGCTGGGTTGGTTCAACGCATGACTTTTGATTCCCAGGCCTACGCTGCTCAACTCGAAGACAAGGTCACGCGCCTGCGTGACCTGCTGGCCCCGTTCGATGCACCCGAGCCGGCTGTCTTCGATTCGCCACTGAAGAACTTCCGCCTGCGCGCCGAGTTCCGCCTGTGGCGTGAAGCCGGTGAGCGGCACTACGCGATGTTTTCCCAGGAAGACAAACGTACGCCGATCCTGATCGAAGAGTTTCCGATTGCCAGCCTGCGCATCAACCAGTTGATGCCGCAGCTAAAAGCCGCCTGGCAAGCCAGTGCGGCCCTGAGCCACAAGCTGTTTCAGGTGGAGTTCCTGACCACCTTGGCGGGCGATGCGATGATCACCCTGTGCTATCACCGCCCGCTCGACGAGCACTGGCACACGGCGGCTGCGAAACTGGCGAGCGACTTGAACGTCAGCATCATTGGCCGTTCCAAAGGCAAACGCGAAGTCATCGGTCACGACTATGTGGTCGAGAAACTGGAAGTCGGCGGCCGCACCTTCAGCTACCGCCAACCCGAAGGCGCGTTCACCCAGCCCAACGGCACGGTGAACCAGAAGATGCTCAACTGGGCCTACGACGCCCTGGGCGATCGCTCCGACGATTTACTGGAGCTGTATTGCGGCAACGGCAATTTCACCCTGCCGCTCGCTACCCGCGTGCGCAAGGTGCTCGCCACCGAAATCAGCAAGACCTCGGTCAATGCGGCGCTGAGCAACCTCAGCGAAAACGCCGTGGATAACGTCACCCTGGTGCGCTTGTCCGCCGAGGAACTGACCGAAGCCCTGAACGAAGTGCGCCCGTTCCGCCGTCTGCACGGCATCGACCTCAAGAGCTACGAGTTTGGCAGCGTGTTCGTCGACCCACCGCGCGCCGGCATGGACCCGGACACCTGCGAGCTGACCCGGCGCTTCGACAACATCCTTTACATCTCCTGCAACCCGGAGACCCTGGCGGCCAACATCGCCCAGTTGCACGACACCCACCGCATCACCCGCTGTGCGATGTTCGACCAGTTCCCATGGACTCATCACATGGAATCCGGCGTGTTGTTGACCCGGCGTTGATCACCTTGCCAGATGCAATCAAGCCGTCTCAGTGACGGCTTTTTTGTATTCGTATTCCGCCCCCTGATTAATACTTGTCGCGCCTCTTCATCCAAATCCCGGTGCCATCATGCAGCGACAATTCGACGATCTACAGTTGGGCAGCATCGAGCTGTTTTGCCTGGCCGCCGAAGCCGGCAGCTTTACCGCTGCTGCGTCAGTGGCAGGGGTAACGCCCGCCGCAGTGAGCCGTTCGGTGTCGCGCATGGAGGAACGCCTGGGTGTACGCCTGTTCGCACGTACCACCCGCAGCGTCAAACTGACCGACAGTGGCCGGCGCTACTACGAGGAATGTCGCCAGGCACTGGTGCAACTGGTTGAAGCCCAGCGCGAGGTCATGGGTCAGCAGCAAGTGCCCTCCGGAACATTGCGCATCAGTATTCCGACCACCTATGCGCACCATCGAATCCTGCCATTGCTGCCCGGATTTCGCGCGCGCTATCCGGCAGTGAAGGTCGAGTCGCACATCAGCAACCGCAACATCGATTTTGTCGGCGAAGGCTATGACATGGCGATCCGTGTACGCGCCATTCCCGATTCCGGCCTGATCGCCCGGCAGCTGGAAGATGCCGAATTGGTAATGATCGCCAGCCCCGACTACCTGAAACGGGCCGGAACTCCGCAAACCCTCGGCGACCTGGAAAAACACGAATGCATCCAGTACGAATTGCCCAGCAGTGGGCGGCGCATCGCCTGGCTGTTCAATGATGAGGGCGAGCCCCGGGAAATACTGGCCGAAGGCAACCTCAGTTGTTCCGACGATGTGTTGGGCGGGGTGACCCTGGCCAAATATGGGGCCGGGTTGTTTCAGACCTATCGTTTTATCGTCGAAAAAGAGCTGGCCAAGGGCTCACTGGTGGAAGTGCTCAAACCCTATGGTGGACGCTCACGGCCCTTCACGCTGCTTTATCCACAAAGTCGCCACGTGCCATTGCGACTCAGGGCTTTTATCGACTTTCTGCTGGAACACATTCAGCGTTGAGTGGCGAAAGCGTCCGATCACCGCACAAAATACGTCGGGTAGCATCTGCTTAAGTTGACCAAATTAACCATTCAGTACATTTTATCTCCACAGGCTGAAACAATCGGCCGATCCCAAAAATAATAAGTGGAGAGACCCGATGCCCCCTATCGTTCTGGTGCTCAACGGCCCCAACCTCAATCTGCTTGGCACACGCGAGCCGACGACCTACGGTCACGAAACCCTGGCAGACATTTCGGCCCTTTGCGCACGATCCGCCGAAGAGTTCGGCCTGGCGGTAGAGTTTCGCCAGACCAACCATGAAGGCGAGTTGCTCGACTGGATTTGCGGCGCCCGTGGCCGTTGCGCCGGGATCGTGATCAACCCCGCCGCGTGGACGCATACCTGCGTCGCCATCCGCGATGCGTTGGTCGCCAGCGAACTGCCGGTGATTGAAGTCCACCTGTCCAACGTCCACGCCCGCGAGCCGTTCCGTCACCACTCCTTCGTTTCCGCCATTGCCAGCGCCGTGCTGACCGGTTTCGGCAGCCACGGCTATCGCCTTGCGCTGCAGCACTTCGGCCAACGCTTGCTGGGGGTATCGCCATGACTCGCGCCCCGGTGATATTGGCTGGGCTGATCGGCGCCGGCATCCAGGCATCGCGCACCCCGGCGCTGCACGAACACGAAGGAGATGCCCAGGGCCTGCGCTATCTCTATCGCCTGATCGATCTCGACCAGTTGCAACTCGACAGCAGCGCCCTGCCCGATCTGCTGATAGCCGCCGAGCGCATGAACTACACCGGCCTGAACATCACATTTCCATGCAAGCAGGCAATCATTCCGCTGCTTGATGAACTATCGCCGCAAGCCCGTGGCATCGGAGCGGTGAATACGGTGGTTTTAAAAGATGGCAAACGCATCGGCCACAACACTGATTGCCTGGGGTTTGCCGAGGGTTTTCGCCGTGGCTTGCAGGGCGTTGCCGTTGAGCGCGTCGTACAAATGGGTGCCGGTGGCGCTGGCGCGGCGGTGGCCCACGCGCTATTGAGCGAAGGCGTACAACAGCTGAGCATTTTCGACGTGGAAATCACTCGCGCCCAGAGCCTGGCGGATAACCTCAATCAACACTTCGGCAGCGGCCGCGCTGTGGCCGGTCATGATTTGGCGCTCACGCTGGCCGAGGCTGACGGCCTGGTCAACACCACGCCCATGGGCATGAAAAAACTGCCGGGCATGCCAGTGCCTGTGGAGTTGCTTCGGGCTGAGTTGTGGGTGGCAGAGATCGTTTATTTCCCGCTGGAAACCGAATTGCTGCGCAACGCCCGCGCCCTGGGCTGCCGCACGCTGGATGGCAGCAATATGGCAGTGTTTCAAGCAGTGAAGGCATTCGAATTGTTCAGCGGTGTAGTGCCGGATGCACAGCGGATGCTGGCGCATTTTCAGAGCATGAATGGTTGAAAAGCATCGCCGGTAAGCCCGTTCCCACAGGAACCGCGGTGTTCTGTGGGAGCAACTGAATTCCCCTGCAACATAGAATCTCCCACAGGGTATTGCAGCCAGACACGAATCCCGGCAACGCCATAAATCCTTGTGGGAGCGGGCTTGCCCGCGAAGGCGTCAAGCCTGCAGGTAGCGCAACACCGACTCGCAAATCATCTCCCGATGACGCTGCTTGATGCTTTCGTCCGGCAAGTCGATCTGGAAAATCTCACCGACGGTATGTCTGTTCGAAACACGGTAAAAACAGAACGAACTGATCAGCAGGTGCACATCCAGTGGTACAAGACCTGCGCGGAATACACCTGCTTCAACACCCCGCCGCAGAATCACACTCAGTGAATCAAGAATGGTGTTGTTCATCGCCCTGATTGCTTCGGAGCGCTTCACGAACTCGGCATTGTGGATGTTTTCAATGCTGACGATACGCACGAAATCGACATTGCGGTCATGGTGATCAAAGGTGAATTCCACCAGGCGCCGAATCGCATCCACCGGCGCCAGCTCAGCCAGATGCAAGCGACTCTCGGTGTTGCGGATATCCCCGTAGAGTTTTTCCAGCACCTCGACGTAGAGCTGTTCCTTACTGCCGAAGTAGTAATAGATCATGCGCTTGGAGGTATGGATGCGCTCGGCGATGGCGTCGACGCGAGCACCGGACAGCCCCTGCTGGACGAACTCGACAATAGCCTCTTGCAGGATATTCTCGCGGGTCTTTTCCGGGTTGTTCTTGCGACTTTTGCGCGGCTCGGCAACGGTCTCGGCGGGCGCAGGGGAAAACTCTGAAATTGTTGTCATTGCGGGCTCACGGCCATCACTGCACAAGCAGGCGATTATGGGCCGCGCGGCACAGAGAAAGGAAGCCGCGCGGTTGAGCTTTCATTGCCGTGCTTACGCTTTTCCTACAACTTCGCCTGACGAATGGCACCGCTTCTGGATTTGGCCATGGCTGCCAGCCTCACTGCGACATTGGCCGCACCATAACCGACATAGCCGGTCTTGCGCTGAATGATTTCAAAGAAGAAGCGCCCCTCGAACGGCTCGGTATACACATGAAACAGCTCGCCACCCTGGGCATCGCGGTCGTACAGCACGTTGAAGTAGGCCAGTTCGCTGAGGAACTCATCGTCGAAATCGAAGCGTGCCGCCAAGTCGTCATAGTAGTTGAGCGGAATATCCAGCAGCGGTACCCCCGCCTCTTTTGCGCGGCTCACTTCGACAAAGATATCGTCGCAGTCAAAGGCGATGTGATGCACGCCGGAACCGCGATAACTCGACAGCGCATGTGAGATCGCGGTGTTGCGGTTCTCGGAAATGTTCAACGGCAGGCGGATGGAGCTGTCTCGGCTGCGTAATGCGCGACTCTTCACCAGACCATAGGGATCGGGCAAAACCACTTCGTCGTCGGCCTCGAAATCGAGCAGGCTTTTGTAGAACAGCACCCAACTGTCGAGGCTATCGGCCGGCAATGCCATAGCCATGTGATCAATGCGTTTGAGACCGCCGCTGGCTGTCGCCGTCGGTTGCAGGTTGAAGTCGGTGCCGTAGACGTCGGCGTCCTGATCCACCAGGTAGATCAGGCTGCCATCCGGAGCGCGCACGGCGGCAAGCTCCAGTTCATTGGGGCCGACCAGCCCACGATAAGGCTGGCCTTTGTACGCCACGGCGCGTGCCAACGCACTGGTACTGTCGTTGACCCGCACGGCGGTGGCACACAGCGATGGGCCGTGCGCCTCGAAAAAGCTGTGGCCGAACGAGTAAGGCTCGGAGTTGAGGATCAGGTTGATATCACCCTGGCGCATCAGGCTGACGCTCTTGGAACGATGCTGCCCGGCCTTGACGAACCCCAGTCGCTCCAGCCAGTGCGACAGCTTGGCGCCGAGGCTTTCATCCACGGCGAACTCAAGAAACTCGATGCCGTTGTACTCACTGGCCTTGGGCGTCTCGAACAGTATTTCCGGGGTGGACGCTGGCCGGGCGTGCTGCGCCAGACGCTCGCGGGTTTTCTCCTCCAGGTACAGCAATGAACGCAAACCATCGGCGGCGTTGGCCCGAGGTGGTGCGGCGCGGAAGCCGTCGTTGAAGATCTCCAGCGACAGCGGCCCGGTGTACCCGCTCTTGATGATCGGCGCAAGGAAGCCCGGCAGATCGAATTCACCCTGCCCCGGAAAGCAGCGAAAATGCCGGCTCCACTCCAGCACATCCATGGCCAGGATCGGCGCGTCGGCCATTTGCACGAAGAAGATCTTGTCGCCCGGAATCTCGGCGATAGCGCTCGGGTCGCCATTGAGCGACAAAGTGTGGAAGCTGTCGAGCAACACACCAAGGTTCGGGTGATCGGCCTGACGGACGATGTTCCACACCTGCTGATACGTGTTGACGTGACGGCCCCAGGCCAGCGCTTCGTAACCGATACGCAGGCCCCGCGCGCCAGCGTGCTCGGCCAGCAGGCGCAAATCATCGACCAGGATTTGCTCATCACCAATGGAATCAGGCGAGGCGTTGCTGCACACCAGCACCAGGTCAGTGCCCAGTTCCTGCATCAGGTCGAACTTGCGCTCGGCCCGCTCAAGATTGCGCGACAGACGATCACGCCGACAGCCCTCGAAATCCCGAAAGGGTTGGAACAGCGTGATGGCGATCCCGAGATCGGCGCACATCTGTTTAATTTCCCGCGGGCTGCCGTCGTAGTACAGAAGGTCGTTTTCGAAAATCTCCACACCGTCGAACCCGGCGGCGGCAATGGCTTCGAGCTTTTCCGGCAGGGTACCGCTCAAGGACACGGTGGCAATGGAACGCTGCATATTTCGACTCCCGATAATGGAGACAATCTTGTTAGGGACATCGCACGCCTGGCTCCATACATCGCACGCCTGGCTCTATGTAGAAGCTGCCGAAGGCTGCGATCTTTTGATCTTGATCTTGATCTTGGCGGCTGATCTATCGCTAAAGATCAAAGTCAAAAGATCGCAGCCTTCGGCAGCTCCTACAGGGATCGCGTTTAGCTTGGAGTGAATTATTGGCCGCGCGGTCTCGCGCGGCAATTCAAAGTGTACTATCCAGTTAGTTTTATGTGCGATTATCGAACACAATGGCCGTTGACGAATTGACGATTTTTCGTCCACTGCGCAACATCAACACCACATTGGGTCCGGTTGTGAATCATCGGTCTCGGTTAACAAGACCCAGAACACCACATAAAAATTTCAAAAAACGGGTATCAGCTCATGCGCTCATTCACCGCCTTGCTTGCTCAATCCACCGTCATTACGCCTTGCCTGGCGTCCATCCGAACCACGCGCACCGCCGGCACCAGCGTGCCGCTCGCTGAATAACTCGTCAGCCGACGAACACAGCCGATCAGTCCAATCGCGTACGTCGCCATCGATTGATCACGCGCCCTTGAAGTCCCGACGAGTTCGCTTGTCAGTCATTGAACGGATGGCCCACATGAATCCTACACATAGCTCACGCATGGCTCCGGCCATGAGCGCTGCCACTGGCGGCATCGGCGACAAGATCCGCGGCGCCATGGCTGTCGGCAAAACCCGTTGGGGCATGCTGGCGCTGGTGTTTTTCGCCACCACCCTGAACTACATCGACCGCGCCGCTCTCGGCGTCATGCAGCCCATCCTGGCCAAGGAAATGAGCTGGACGGCGATGGACTACGCCAACATCAACTTCTGGTTCCAGGTCGGCTACGCCATCGGTTTCGTGCTGCAAGGCCGCTTGATCGACCGGGTCGGCGTGAAGCGCGTGTTTTTCTGCGCCGTGCTGCTCTGGAGCCTGGCGACCGGCGCCCACGGCCTGGCCACTTCAGCGATCGGCTTCATGGTCTGCCGCTTTATCCTCGGCCTGACTGAAGCCGCCAATTACCCTGCCTGCGTGAAAACCACGCGCCTGTGGTTCCCGGCCGGTGAGCGGGCGGTGGCCACCGGTATTTTCAACGCCGGGACCAACGTCGGTGCAATGTTCACACCCATGCTGCTGCCACTGATCCTTCACGTGTGGGGCTGGCAGGCTGCGTTCCTGTGCATGTCGGCACTGGGCGGCATCTGGTTGCTGTTCTGGGGCCTGAAGTACTTCAACCCCGAAGATCACCCAAGCGTTAAACAATCGGAACTGGACTACATCCAGAATGAAGTCGAGCCGGAGCAAACCCGTGTACCGTTCTCGCGAATCCTGCGCATGCGCGGCACCTGGGCCTTCGCCCTCGCCTACTCGATCACTGCGCCTGTTTTCTGGTTCTACCTGTACTGGCTGCCACCGTTCCTCAATCAGCAATACAACCTGGGCATCAACGTGACCCAGATGGGTATTCCGCTGATCATCATCTACCTCACCGCCGACTTCGGCAGTGTCGGTGGCGGGATTCTGTCCTCGTTCCTGATCGGCCGTGGGGTCAACCCGATCAAGGCGCGACTGATGTCCATGCTGCTGTTCGCCTGCTGCATCATCGGCGTGATCATGGCTGCCGGCTCCAGCAACCTGTGGGTCGCGGTGTTCGCCATCTCCCTGGCCATCGGTGCGCACCAGGCCTGGACCGCCAACATCTGGAGCCTGGTGATGGATTACACGCCCAAGCACATGATGAGCACGGTGTTCGGTTTCGGCGGCATGTGCGCCGCGATTGGCGGGATGTTCATGACACAGCTGGTCGGGCACATTCTGACCGTCACCAACAACAACTACACCGTGTTGTTCACCCTGATTCCGGCGATGTACTTCATCGCACTGATCTGGATGTACTTCATGGCACCGCGCAAGATTCCGAAAGTAGAAGAATGATGTTGCCTCGGCGCAGGCCCGATGTCGGGCCTGCGTTTTTTTTGCCTTGTAAAAACTCAGCGCCGGCTTTGCTGCCATGCGGCTGCCAGACCACTGCAACAGATCACGGCGATACCGACCACTGTGGTCAGGGTCGGCGTGTGGGAAAACAACAGCCAGCCCAGCAGCCCGGCAAATACGATCTGGCAATAGCCGAAGGGTGCCAGCAAGGCCGGCGCGGCGTGGCGGAACGCCTGGGTCAGGAACAAATGCGCAGTCATCCCGCATGCCCCCAACGCCAGCATCATGATTGCGTGCATCAAACTCGGGAACTGCCAGAAGAACGGCACCAGCGCACTCATCACCAAGGTGTTGCACAGCCCGGCGAAGAAGTTACTGGTGGTCGGGCTGTCGACTTCGCTGAGCTTGCGGGTGAGAAGTTGGTAGAAACAGAAAAACAGCGCCGAACAGAGCGGCAGCAAGACGGCCGGGGTGAACAACTCACCGCCGGGATGCACGATGATCAAAACACCGATGAACCCGCAAATCACTGCGACCCACTGTCCGCGGGTCACCCGTTCACCCAGCAACGGCACCGATAAGGCCGTCACCAGTACCGGAGCCAGAAAGTTGACCGCCGTCGCTTCAGCCAGCGGTATGTACTGCAGGCCGGTGGTAAAAAACAGACTGGTTCCCAACAGGCACAACGCCCTGATCAGCTGCAACATCGGCCGCTTGGTGCGCAGGACCCGCAGCCCCGATTGCGGCAGAAAAATCCCTGCCATCAGCAGGGTATGCACCACATATCGCGCCCACACCACCATGACGATCGGGTAGAACCCGGACAGGTATTTCGACAAGGCATCGTGAGTGGAGAACAGGAAGGTCGCGAAAAGGATCAGCATGATCCCCTTGAAGGGCTGATTGACGCCGGAAAGCGGGGTGCTGATGGGCGACGTCAAGACGAGGTCCTTTTTTAAGAATGAGGCGAGGCTCTAATAATTTAGAACCCGGTTCCACTTTATGACACGAACAACAGAAGAAAGTGGGCGAACAGCGAACATTACTTGTAGTCGACAGAACGTTCAGCTGAACAGTTCCGAAGCCTGGCTTGCCGCCGAAAGCTCCTGGGCATACTCCAGTAAGGTCGGTGCCAACTCGTGCAACCGTGCACCGGGCATGCGTGCGCTCGGGCCAGCGATGCTCAGCACACCAATTACCCGCCCATTCAATGGATGGCGCACCACCGCGGCGATCGCCGATGTACCCACCGCAGAGCTTTCCTCGACCCAGGCATATCCCTGTTCCCGCGCCATTCGCAGGCGCTCCAGCAGTTCAATGTTGGAGCGTGGCGCATTCGGCCCCACGTCTGCAGGCAATTGAGCCGCTTGCCGCTCGACCAGCGACAACGCCTGGGCATCACTCATGCAAGCCAGCCAGGCATGCCCGGAAGCCGTGTAGAACAAGGGCGCGTCACGCCCCATGTCAGGATCGTAACGCAAGCCCGAGCGGGCGCCCTGGGATTTGGCGATCCAGACTTGCCGCTCGCCCTGGGTCACGCCAAGGCGCACCAGTTCACCGGTTTCCCGAGCCAGACGGTCGAGCACCGGCTGAACGATATCGGCGCCGCTACCGGCCAGATAGCGAAAACCCAGGGCGACCAGTCTGGTCGACAAGTGGTAACGCAGGTTTTCCGGATTCTGGCGCACGTAACCCAAACGAATCAGCTCGGCGAGCAAGCGATGAGTCGCGCTTTTGGGTATCTCCAGTTGTTCGGCCAGGGTCTGCATCGGCACCCCCTGCGGGTCCCCGGCAAGACTCTCCAGCAAGCTGAAAACACGCTCTATTTGACTGCCAGCCATGGGACGTTCCTGAAGACTTTGGTCGATTCTAAAATATAGCTGCGCAAATGCGAAATCCGGAACCAGGTTAGCGCCGGGATTAATCTGACCTTACATATTTGCCCGGCATAAATTTGCCAACGGCGTTATTCATGGACGCAGGCGTGACCGCCTTCATCTATGGAGAAACCGCAGACATGTTATGGAACAGAGCAAGACGCAGCGACAACGTGAACGACACTCGCGAGGGCAAGGAAGCCCGCAAAATCACAGGGAAACAGACCTTCGTCGCATTGGCCATTACCGCCACGCTGGGAGGCGCGGGTGTTTACTCGACACTGGACACAACGTCGACCAACCTATCAATTACCCCTTCTTCACAGACGCTTGATGATCCGCAGTTGCAATTCGTCCAGTCGATATTGGGCGATACCGAAGACACCTGGGCACAACTATTTTCCCAAAGCGCACAACGCTACCCGCTCCCTACCCTCACCCTCTATAGCAACAGTGTGAATTCGGCCTGTGGTTTTGCCGGTTCCAGTGCCGGGCCGTTTTATTGCCCGCAAGATCAGCGGATCTATCTGGATCTGGAATTCTTTCGAATCATGGGCGAACAGCACGCCGTGATCGGTGAATTCGCCCAGGCCTACGTGCTCGCTCACGAGGTCGGCCATCACGTGCAACTGGAACTCGGTATGTCCGACCCGTTCGAGCAGGCGCTGAACCATGGCCAGCGAGTCACCGGTGATGGTGGTCTGGAAGTCCGGGCGGAACTGCAGGCCGACTGCCTGGCAGGGGTCTGGGCGCATCATGCGCAACGACGCCTCGACTGGCTGGAGCCGGGAGACATCGACGCGGCATTGAACGCCGCGGCTACGTTTGGCGATGACTCCTTGCAGCGTTCCGCCAACAGGACTGTGCGCCCGGAAACGTTCAACCATGGAACGTCGCAGCAACGGACAAACTGGTTCAAGACAGGTTTTACCAGCGGGAAAATCGATACCTGCGACACTTTTAACGCCGAGGAACTGTAATAGCGCACCCAGAACTTCGCCCCCGTACAGAACCTGTGCCCCTCAACAATGTCTGACGACCGGACTGGCGCCGCTTACGCTGAGCAGCAACACTCAGCGCACGGTTCTTTACCCGGTTCAAAAGAGGATTCGCACATGCTATGGAAAAAAGGCCGGCGCAGCGACAACGTGGTCGACGCCCGTGGCGATGATGGCGGCGGTGGCGGTGGCGGCATGCGCTTTGGCGGCGGCAAGGGTCTGAGCCTGACGGCTATCGTGCTGATCGTCGGCATCGGCTGGATCACCGGACAGGACCCGATGCAAATCCTCGGACAACTGACCGGGCAGATGGAACAGCAATCTGCGCCCGCCACCCACCAGCCCGGCAAGGCGCCACCGGCCAATGACGAGGCCGCGGAATTCGTGCGCTCGATCCTGGGCGATACCGAAGACACCTGGGGCCAGATATTCCAGCAGGCCGGTCGCCAATACAAGGACCCGACCCTGGTGCTGTTCAGTAATCGCGTCAATTCGGCCTGTGGCCTGGCCACTTCGGCAACCGGTCCGTTTTATTGCCCGGCAGACCAGAAGGTCTACCTGGACATGAGTTTCTTCCAGGAGATGTCCCAACGCTTTTCCGCCGCGGGTGACTTCGCTCAGGCCTACGTGATCGCGCACGAAGTCGGGCACCATGTGCAGACCTTGCTTGGCGTTTCGGCAAAAATTCAGGCAGCGCGCCAACAAGGACGGCAGATGGAAGGAGACGGCGGTTTGCTGGTCCGCCAGGAACTGCAAGCTGATTGCCTGGCCGGAGTCTGGGCCAACAATGCGCAGAAACGCCTGAACTGGCTGGAACCGGGCGACATCGAAGAAGCCCTCAACGCGGCCAACGCCATCGGCGATGACCGCTTGCAACAACGGGGTCAGGGCCGCGTAGTGCCAGACTCATTCACCCACGGTACATCGGCGCAACGGGTGCGCTGGTTCAAAACCGGTTTCGCCCAGGGCCAGGTAAGCCAGTGCGATACCTTTGCGGCGAAAAATCTGTAGATGAAAAATTGGTTGTTGGTGTTGTTGATCACTTGCACAAGTACCCAGGCGGCCGAGCACGGGGTCGAAGAACTCAGTCCCGGACGCCTGCTGTTGAAAGAAGGTGAAATGGTCGTTGGCATCAGCCCGGCCCCGGCCAGAATCGAGCGGGTGCTTGTCATCCTTCACGGCCGTTTGCGCAATGCCCAAACCTATTTGCACAGCGCCGAGCGGGCCGCTGAACTGGGCGGGAAAAACGCGACGACCCTGGTGATCGCTCCGCAGTTTGTCAATGAACTCGACGTTGCAGCACACCCGGTGGCTGATACAGTACTGCGCTGGCAAGGCAACGAGTGGATGGCCGGCGGCTTATCCACAGGTCCATTCCCCCTCAGTTCCTACGCAGCACTCGATGAAATCATCGCGCGCCTTGGCGATCGCCAGCAGTTTCCCGATGTGAAACAGATCGTCATCGCCGGTCACTCTGGTGGCGCCCAGGTGGTTCAGCGATACGCGCTGCTCGGCCACGATCAGCCGGCCCTGCAAGCGGCCGGCGTGCAGCTGCGTTACGTGATTGCCAACCCGTCCTCTTACGCCTGGTTCGATGAACGCCGCCCTGTAGTGTTCAGCCACGCCGGTTGCCCACAGTTCAATCGCTGGAAGTACGGATTGGCGGATTTGCCTGCCTACGCCGAAGGACGCACTGCCGCGCAACTGCAGGAAAAGTACCTCACGCGAGACGTCGTTTACCTGTTGGGTGAGCAGGACAACGACCCGAACCATCCAGCGCTGGACAAGGGGTGCGAGGCCCTGGCCCAGGGCCCGAATCGACTGGCCCGCGGGCGCAATTACTTCGACTATCTGAAGCGCCTTTCCCCAACCGGATTGAACCAGCAACTGATCGAAGTGCCCGGGGTCGGGCATGAAGGGGATGGGATGTTCAGTTCACCGCAGGGGCAGATGGCGTTGTTTGGGCAGTGAGTTTTGTGTTATCTGATCGGGCGCCTTCGCGAGCAAGCCCGCTCCCACAGGGAGAATGCGATCAACTGTGGGAGCGGGCTTGCTCGCGAAGGCATCAGATCAGACAAAAATGCCCTCAAGCCAAGAGCATCTGCCGTAACTCGACACAATCCGCCGCATGCCAGTCAGTCAATTCCGGCCATGGATTATCCGGCAGATTCACCAGCACTGTTCGCGCCCCCGCCGCTCGCCCGCAATCGAGATCAAAGCGATAGTCACCGACCATCACCATCTCGCTGGCCGGCACCTTCCAGGCTTCAGCCAGTTTCAGCAAGCCACCGGGATGTGGTTTGGGCGGTGCTTCATCGCGGCCCAGCACATCCTCCACCGCAAAGCAGTCGGCCAGGCCGATGGCCTCAAGCGTGACGTGCGCCAGTTCACGGGCATTGCGCGTAAGGATGCCCAGGCGATAACCGCGCCCGGCCAGTTCACGCACCAACTCTACCGCCCCCGGCGCCGGCTTCGAACCCAGCGCCAGATCCCGTTCATGCTCGAGCAACCAGGCGTGCTTGGCGGCGGCTTCCTCGGCCGGCAGCGCGGCGAGGTGGGTCAGGATGTCGTCCTCGGCAGGAATCGCCAACGCCACACGGATCGCCGCGAAATCATGCACCGCCACGGTCAGGGTGCCGTCCATGTCGAACACCCAGTGACGCACCTCGGCCAGGCTCACGCCCAGTCCTTGCGGTGACGGATCAGCCCTTCCTGGGTGACCGATGCCACCAGTTGCCCGGCGCGGTTGTACACGCTGCCGCGGGAGAACCCACGCGAGTTGCCGGCCCACGGGCTGTCCATGGCGTACAGCAGCCAGTCGTCAGCACGCAGATCGGCGTGGAACCACAGGGCGTGATCGAGGCTGGCGACCTGCATGTCCTTGTCCCACACTGTTTTGCCATGGGGCTGCATCGATGTGACCAACAGACCGAAGTCCGACGCATAGGCCAGAAGATACTTGTGCAGCGCCGGCGAGTCGGCCAGGGCGCCATCGGCGCGAAACCAGACGTACTTGATCGGGTCGCACGGCAGCGGGTTGTAGGGATCGTTCTCGGTCACCGGTCGGAATTCGATCGGTTTTGGGCACAGCAGCTTTTCGCGCATTTTTTCGGGGATCAGGTGCGCACGTTGCTGGGTGATCTCCAACTCCGAAGGCAGGTTTTCCGGACCGACCACTTGCGGCATATCGGTCTGGTGCTGGAAGCCTTCTTCGTCATACTGGAACGAGGCGCTGCAGGTGAAGATCGGATGGCCTTTCTGGATCGCAGTCACCCGGCGCGTACTGAAGCTGCCACCGTCGCGCACCCGGTCAACCTGGTAAACCACCGGCAAACCGGCGTCGCCAGGACGCAAAAAGTAACCATGCATCGAATGCACATGACGCGCCTCTTCCACCGTCTGACTGGCTGCCGACAGCGATTGGCCGAGTACCTGTCCGCCGAACAATTGGCGAAAACCCAGGTCCTGGCTGCGACCACGAAACAGGTTCTCTTCGATCGGTTCCAGAGTCAGCAGGTCAACCAGATCTTCCAACACTTGGCTCATTCAGACTCTCCTCACGCAACACATTGCCGCGCAGTCTTGGCTGCGACGGTCGATTCAGTTTCGGGACAGGGCCCATGGGGGCATTGTAAACGTCCGGGCCAGCTTATCCATGCAAGGTTTGCAGCCATTGTTCACGGCTGATGCGATACAGCACATGCCGGCGCAAGGGATGATCGGGGTCGAGTCGCGGATGGTCGAAGTCGTCCGCCGGGGCATGGTGCATGCCGATGGCTTGCATGACCTTCTCCGACGGCAAATTGGTTTGCGTGGTGAAGGCTACGATTTCCTTCAGCGGCAGGCGATCAAACCCGCAACGCAGAGCGGTCCACGCGGCTTCACTGGCATACCCCAGGCCCCAGTGCTCGCGAGCCAGGCGCCAGCCGATTTCAGTGGCCGGGACAAAGGGCGCATCAAAACCCACCACGGCCAGCCCGGTCAACCCGATGAACTGGCCGGTGTCCTTGCGCTCCAGCGCCCAGAAGCCAAAACCATGCTCTGCAAAATGCCCACGAATACGCCCGATCAACGCAGCACTTTCCAGTCGGCTCAAAGGCGCTGGAAAATAACGCATCACCTGCGGATCGGCGCACATCGCCGCAAACTCGGGCAAATCTTCGTCGCGCCATTGCCGCATCAGCAGCCTCGCGCTCTCGAGTTCCAGTATCGGCTCCATCGTGCCCCCTTCTTTCCATGCCGCGAGTCTACATCGCTGGTAGGATCATTCGATCATTCATACACGAAATCATGATGCCGCTACCGCTGATCTATCACGAAGACTACAGCCCCGAGTTCCCGGCTGATCACCGCTTCCCCATGGACAAGTTTCGCCTGTTGCGCGATCACCTGGTGGACAGCGGCCTGACCCGGGACGCCGATCTGTTGCGTCCACAACTCTGCCCTGCCGAGATACTAGCTCTGGCCCATGACCCTTCGTATATCGAACGCTACATGAGTGGCGACCTGTCCCGCGAAGACCAGCGACGCCTCGGCTTACCCTGGAGCGAAGCACTGGCCCGGCGCACCGTGCGTGCAGTCGGCGGCTCATTGCTGGCGGCCGAACAAGCGCTTGAGCATGGCCTGGCCTGTCATCTGGCCGGCGGTACCCACCACGCGCATTACGACTATCCGGCCGGGTTCTGCATCTTCAATGACCTGGCGGTGATCAGCCATTACCTGCTGCAAAGCGGCCGGGTCAACCGCGTGCTGATCTTCGATTGCGACGTGCATCAGGGCGACGGGACTGCACGGATACTGCACAACACCCCGGAGGCCGTAACCGTTTCCCTGCACTGCGAAAAGAATTTTCCCGCACGCAAAGCCGAAAGCGACTGGGACATCCCGCTGCCCAATGGCATGGGTGACGCCGACTACCTGAAAGTGGTGGACGATGCGCTCAACTATCTGCTGCCGCTCTACCAACCCGACCTGGTGTTGTATGACGCCGGGGTCGATGTGCACAAGGACGATGCCCTCGGTTATCTGAAGCTGACCGACGAAGGTGTTGCCGCCCGCGATGAAAGCGTGATGCGCCATTGCCTGGGGCGCGATATCCCGGTGGTCGGCGTGATCGGCGGTGGTTACAGCAAGGACCGCCATGCCCTGGCGCGCCGCCATGGCATCCTGCATCACAGTGCGCAACGGGTCTGGCAGTCATCAGGCTGTCATTGATCTGTGGATGCTTTACCCACAATGCCTGTGGAACGGCCTGTGGATAACCTGAGTGAAAGGGACTACAGACCACGCCATCTGCAGGCTACAGGGCGCTGGCTGTTTTTTAACCAGACTCAAATTCATCAACTTGCTCCGGGCTCCGCTATGACGTAAGTGTGTAAGCCAACGCTAACGTGACGGGTACATCTTCTCGAGCAGGCTCGTTCCTACAAGGATCCGGGCTGCTAGAATGTCCGGCTTATCTCGCCAGACCGCAGTGCAAGCCATGACTCAAGCCCCGACCTCCTCTCCTGCCCATGTCGCCATCATCGGCGGCGGCCCCGCCGGCCTGATGGCCGCCGAGGTGTTGAGCCAGGCCGGGGTCAAGGTCGATCTGTATGACGGCATGCCCTCGGTCGGACGCAAGTTCCTGCTGGCCGGCGTCGGGGGCATGAACATCACTCATTCCGAAGCCTACCCGGCCTTTCTCTCGCGTTACGCCGAACGCGCGCCGCACATTGCCCCGCTGCTGCGTGGCTTCGGTGCCGATGCCCTGTGCCAGTGGATTCATGACCTGGGCATCGACACTTTTATCGGTAGCTCCGGCCGGGTGTTTCCCACCGACATGAAAGCAGCGCCTCTGCTGCGCGCCTGGCTCAAACGCCTGCGCGACAGCGGCGTAGTTATCCACACCCGTCACCGCTGGCTCGGCTGGGATGCCCACGGCGCACTGCGTATCGATAGCCCCGAGGGCGAAAAGACCTTACATCCCGATGCCACCCTGCTCGCCCTCGGCGGCGGCAGTTGGTCACGACTGGGCTCGGACGGCGCGTGGATGCTGCCCCTGGAGCAACACGGTGTAGGACTAGCGCCCTTGCAACCGAGCAATTGCGGCTTCGAGGTGCAAGCCTGGAGCGAATTGATGGTCAGCAAATTCGCCGGTGCCCCACTGAAAAACATCGCCATCGGCCTCAATGACGACGTGCCACGGCTCGGCGAATGCGTGATTACCGCAACGGGTATCGAAGGCAGTTTGATCTACGCCCTGTCGGCGCCGATCCGCGAAGCCATCAACCAACATGGCTCGGCGACCATTCATCTGGACCTGCTACCGGGCCGGCCTGTGGATAAGATCCAGACTGCGTTGAGCAAACCTCGGGGTTCACGCTCGATGGCCAAGCATCTGCACAGTCAGTTGGGTATTGATGGGGTGAAGGCGGCGCTTTTGCGCGAGCTGACAGCGGCCGAAGCCTTTGCCGATCCAGGCCTGCTGGCCAAAGCGATCAAGGCCTTGCCGGTAACACTGATGAAAACCCGTCCGCTGGACGAAGCTATCAGCAGCGCCGGTGGTGTGTTGTTTGAGTCGATGGATGAGCGTTTGATGCTCAAGCAGATGCCTGGGGTGTTTTGCGCGGGGGAGATGCTGGATTGGGAAGCGCCGACCGGGGGGTATTTGCTGACTGCGTGCTTTGCCAGTGGGCGGGCTGCGGGGTTGGGGATTTTGGAGTGGTTGAATTCAGGTTCTTGATCGCTCGTCAAAACCGCCCCTCACCCCAGCCCTCTCCCGAGGGAGAGGGAGCCGATTGGGGACTCATCAAAATTTGAGTTCGACTCGGTATCACAGGTCGCAATAGTTCGTAAGCAATCCCGTATCAGTCCCCTCTCCCTCCGGGAGAGGGTTAGGGTGAGGGCGGCTCTAAAGCCAGGCACTCAAATCAAGGCTTACGCTTACGCGGCCCCGTATTAAACACTGGCACCTTACGCACAGGCTTGATCGAAGGCTCCGCCGGCGCCACCTCCCCGCTATCCACCCATTTGCCAAGGTTGCGTTTGCCGCCACCACCAGACGCCTTGGGCTTCTTCGGTTTCTTCGGCTTCTTGATCACCTGGCCACTGGCATCGGTATCCGGCACCCGGTGCTCAGGTTCGAAATCCGGCTCGTTCTGACGCTTCAACGTCTGACGGGTCAAGGTCTCGATCGCCGACAGCAAATTCACTTCATCAGCGCACACCAAGGAAATCGCCTCCCCGGTTGCACCCGCACGCCCGGTACGACCAATGCGGTGGATGTAGTCTTCAGCGACGATCGGCAAGTCGAAGTTGACCACCAGCGGCAGGTCTTCGATGTCCAGACCACGGGCGGCAACGTCGGTAGCGACCAGAATCTGCACTTCACTGAGTTTGAAACGATCCAGCGCGCGCTGACGAGTCGCCTGGGGTTTGTCGCCGTGGATACCGTCGGCATTGACGCCCAGGCCCTGGAGTTTTTCCACCAGCGCGTCCACGCCGTTGCGGGTTTTGGCGAACACCAGCACCTGCTTCCACTTGTTCTTGCGCATCAGGTGCACGAACAGTTCCGGCTTGCGCTTCTTGTCCACCGTCACCACCCATTGCTTGACGGTGTTGGCCGCGACATTACGCGGGCTGACTTCAATGCTCAGCGGGTCGTTGAGCATTTGCCCGGCCAGCAGGCGGATGTCGTCGGAGAAGGTCGCAGAGAACAGCAGCGTCTGGCGTTTTTTCGGCAGCGCTTTATAGATATTCGCCAATTCCTCGGAAAAACCCAGGTCGAGCATGCGATCGGCTTCATCCAGCACCAGGGTTTGCAACTGATTGAACTTCAGCGCGTTCTGGCGGAACAGGTCGAGCAGGCGCCCCGGCGTCGCCACCAGCAGATCCACACCGCTGCGCAGCTTCATCATTTGTGGGTTGATGCTGACACCGCCGTACACCGCGTAGGTACGCAGCGGCAGATTCTCGGCGTACTGGCGCACCGCTTCGTGAACCTGCTCGGCCAGTTCACGGGTTGGCACCAGGATCAGCGCGCGTACCGAATTGGCGGTGACTTTCGGCCCTTCCATGGCCAGCAGCTGCAGCAGTGGTAAGGCAAAACCGGCAGTCTTGCCGGTGCCGGTCTGGGCGGCAGCCATCAGGTCACGACCGGCCAGCACCGCCGGAATGGCTTGCGCCTGGACCGGCGTCGGGGTCTGGTAGCCGAGCGTCTCAAGGGAGCGCAGCAAAGGTTCGATCAGGCCAAGGGTGGCGAAAGTCATGGGAGTACCGTAAGAAAATTCAGCGCGATTGTGCATAACAAATGTGCAATGCCGCGCAGTTTACCCTAATTCACACGGGATTCTGTCGGCACTGCTGCGGCACGCTGAACCGGCGCCTTGCGCCACTGTGGCAATCCGATCAGCACCACGGCGCTGATGATCACCGCCATCGCCAGGGCTTCTTCGATACCAATGGTCTCGCCGACGAACACGATCCCCAACAGCACCGCCACCGCCGGGTTGACGTAGGCGTAACTGGTAGCCGCTGCCGGGCGCACATGTTTCAACAGATACATGTAGGCGTTGAAGGCGATGATCGAGCCGAACACGGTCAGATACGCCAACGCAGCCCAACCTTCGATCGGCGGCACCTTTTCCAGGTGCTCACCGCTGACTGCGCTGGCAATCAGCAACACGACACCGCCCACCAGCATTTCCACAGCGCTGGCCATCGCACCCTGGGGCAGCGGCAAATGCTTGCTCCAGACCGAGCCAAACGCCCAGGTCGCCGCTGCAAAAATCAGCAAGGCCGCCCCCAACGGGCTCGATTGCAGGTTGGAACCCAAGTTGAGCATGCCGATGCCGACCAGCCCGAGCACGATTCCGGCCCATTCGAGACGGGTATTTCGCGCGCCCCAGAAATAGCCGCAGAGCAAGGTAAACAGCGGCACGGTCGCCACCGCCAATGCGGCTACACCGGAAGCCACACCCGTATGCTCGGCCACGCTGACCGCGCCGTTACCGCACGCCAGCAACAAGACTCCGATGATCCCGGCGGCTTTCCATTGCGCCCAGGTCGGCGCCGGTGCCCCGCGCCAGCGCAGGAAGGCATACATCAACGACCCGGCGATGACAAAGCGGACCCCGGCGAGCAGCAGTGGCGGCCAATATTCCACGCCGATGCGAATCACCAGGTAAGTCGAACCCCAGATCACATACAAGGCGAAGAAGGCTGCGATCAAGGGTAAGGGAAAGCGACGAAGGCCGGACATGGAGGCAGCTCACAGGCAAGTACAAGTGAACGGCTATTCTAGAAAGGCCAGCGCCGGAAAATAAGTTACAAAACCTGTTTAAAGCGCCAGTACACTTTTCAAAACACGGACTTCAGCGCTATAAACCGTGTTTTCGAAAGTCGGCTATTTTCAGGAGTCACCCCGATGGATAAGTACGACCGCATGCTGCTCAGCGCTCTGCTGGAAAACGGTCGCGCGTCCTACGCGGACCTGGCGCGCAAGGTCAACCTGTCCGCCCCGGCCGTGGCCGAGCGAGTGGCCAAGCTCGAAACCAGCGGCGTGATCACCGGCTATCAGGCGAAAGTCGACATGTCCAAGCTCGGCCTGCCGATCCAGTGCGTGATCGAACTGCGCCTGAACCAGCACGGCAACCAGAAGGCCTACGATGACCTGATCAAGATTCCGCAATTGACCGAGTGCCACCGGGTGACCGGCGACCCGTGCGTGATCATGCAAGCGGCGGTGGGCTCGATGCCGGAGCTGGAGGAGCTGATCAACCGGATCGCCACGTTTGGCTTCAGCAAGACGTCGATTGTGCTATCGAGCGCCATCGAGAAGCGGGTGCCGTTGGGGCATATCGAGGGTAATGGCAAATAAACCCAAGACCACAATAGGTCTAATGTGGGAGCGGGCTTGCTCGCGAAAGCGGTGTGTCATTCAACAATGATATTGACTGAACTGGCGCTTTCGCGAGCAAGCCCGCTCCCACAGGGGTTATGCGGTGTATTCAGAACCCGCGATAGCGCTTGAGGTGCTCGGTTACTTTCGCCGCTGGCACTTTCTGCAACTTGCACAACAAATCATGGGACAACTCGCGCAGACCGTGTTTCTGGCGCAGTTCCTCGGCCAGGTGCGCCGTCAGGTTGGCCGCCATTTCCGCATCAGCCATGGCCCGGTGAGCCTTGCCGGTATGGGGCAGGTTGGCGAAGGTGGTGAGGGTGCCGAGTTTGTGGTTCGGCGCCGCAGGCATCAGGCGCCGGGCCAGCAGCAGCGAACAGGCAAAGTTCTGCAGGCGGGTGCGTTTGATCCGCCCCAGTTCAAAGTCCCAGAACTTCTGGTCGAAGGCCGCGTTATGCGCCAGCAACGGCGTGCAGCCGACGAACTCGTTGACCTCGTTCATCACCTGCTCGGCCGACGGCGCGGTGCGCAGCATGGCGTTGCTGATGCCGGTGAGTTGCTCGATGAAGGCCGGCACGCGCACGCCGGCGTTCATCAGGCTCTGGTAACGCTCGACGATGCGCCCCTGTTCAAGGATCACCACGGCAATTTCCGTGGCCCGGCAGCTGCTGCTCGGGGCGATCCCGGTGGTTTCAAAGTCGATGACTGCTATGCGTTCCAAACCTGGTTCAACTCCGTAAAAATCAATTCTTGAGCAGCAAAGCGCCTTCGATCGGCACATAGCGACTGGCGGCGCGGATCAGCGAGTTGGCGGTCAGGCCCGGCACGCCGTAGGCCACCGCTTGCACCCCGTGCTTGCTGATGATGCGTTCAAGCAGCATGTCGAAATCACCGTCGCCGGAAGCCAGTACCACTTCATCGACATGGTCGGCGGCGTCCATGATGTCGAGGGTTATGCCCACGTCCCAGTCGCCCTTGGCCGAGCCGTCGCTGCGCTGGATGTAGGGCTTGAGCTTTACGGTGAAACCGAGGTTGCGCAAGATCTGCTGGAACTGCTGCTGCTTGCTGTCGCCACGGTCGATGGCGTAGGCATAGGCTTCGACTATCTCGCCCTGTTTGCTGATGTCAGCCCACAGCGCGGCGTAGTTGAAGTGGCAACCATAAGCCTGACGCACGGTGTAATAGAGGTTCTGGACATCGGCGAACACTGCGATTTTTTTCACCGGTTTTCCTCGAGGCTGAATCAGGCACCAGGGCCGAAAAGTCGCCCAGTATGCCAGCCCGAAGGATTGTTCCGCGAATAATCGGTCTGGAGCGCCGCAGCGCTCCGGACGAATGGCGCGTCAGACGTAGGAATCGTCGTCGCCGCCGAAGAACGACGAGTCGTCATTGCTGTAGTCGGCGTCGCTGAAACCGCCTTGATCGTTGCTGTAGGAGTCGTTACCGGCCATGCGCTGGTCATCACCCCAGCCGTTGTTGCCCTGATCATTGACCTGGGCCGGCTCTTCCTTGATGACCTCGACAACCTCCGGCTGCTGATTGTGCTGGAACAGGCTGCTGATGCCTTGTGCCACCATCACGCCACCCGCTACACCCGCCGCGGTTTTCAGCGCACCGCCGAGAAAGCTGCTGCCGGCCGCTGCCGGAGCCTGTTGCTGCGGCGCATAGCCCTGCTGCGGGGCGGCGAAGTTCTGTTGCGGCTGTTGCGCACCGAATGACGACCGCCCTGGCTCGCGCCAGCCACCGCTGGAGGGCGACGCACTCTGGGTCGGCGCGGGCTGCGGCTCACGAGGCCCGCCACCGAAAATGCTCGACAGAAAGCCGCCGCTGCCCGGTGCCGGGGCTGCCTGGGTTTTGGCCTGTTGCAGTTGGTCCTGCAACTGCTGGAGTTGCTGGGTCAGTTGTTTGTTCTGTTCGTCGAGGCTCTTGATTGCCGCCTCTTGCACCAGAATCGCCTGGGTCATGAAATACCCTGCCGCCGGTTGGCGCGTCAGGTGTTCCTTGATCCGCGCCTCAGCCTGGGCGTCGCGCGGGGCTGAGTCCGTTTCGGCCTGTTGCAGCCGGGAAAACAGTCCATCGATCAGGGTTTGTTCTTCGCTGTTCATGGCGACCTCGCACATTGCCGGGAAAATCGTTGCCTTTATCACAGAGGATAAGGTGCCCGACCTTAATGGAGGCTGAAACAAGTTGTTTCAATGAGCTTTACCGAACGTTTACGTTTGCGTGCCGCAGCACTTCATCGGTTAAAGTGGGCCACTGCTTCCAATCTGCGATACCGACTGATGAATCCGTTAGATGTACTGCGTGACTCCCTGTATTTCTTCCAGCGCAATCTGAGACAGATCGTGCAACTGTGCCTGCCTCTGGTGATTGTGGAGGCGCTGCTGCAGCAAGTGGTCGACCACTCCACCGAGCCGGACAGTTTCCCCGGTATCAGTGTGATCGTCGGCTTGCTGGTGTATCCGCTGTACACCGCTGCGCTGATCCTCTTTCTGGACGCGCGCAGCCGTGGCGAATCACCCCGCAACCGCGACCTGCTGGCGATGTCTGCAAGCCTGTGGCCGCGCTTCGCCCTGCTGACGGCGCTCAACACCTTGCTGATCCTGCTTGGCCTGTCGCTGTATTTCCTGCCGGGCATCTACCTGATGGTGACCCTGGCGTTCGGCGAATACTTGCTGGTGCTGCGTGGCCTGGCGCCACTGGCGGCGATGAAGGAAAGCCTGCGCATGACCCGCGGTAATTTCCTGCGCATCCTGCTGTGCATCCTCTGTGTCATGGGGCCGTTGTGGCTGCTCAAGGGCGCCACACTGGCGGTCTATCCGGAGCCACAAAATCCTGTGATTTCCCTGTTGATCGACAGCGCCCACAGTTTTCTGCAGTTGTTTACCAGCGTGGTGCTGTTTCGTTTGTTCATGCTGATCAGCCCGGTCGCCGACGCAAATGACAGACCGCTCTGACCACCCTGCCCTTGGGTGCCGCCTGCGCTCTCAGGTATGCTCGGGAACAATCCTGTAACGCTTATAAGCCGAGCCATGACCCGTCTACTGCGCTACACCCTGCTGGGCCTGCTGTTTGTTATCGGACCAATCGGCATGCTGATCTACAGCGTGACCTGGCGTCCCGAAGCCAGGGAAGTGCTGCCCGTCAGTTGCAGTACGCAGGCACCGACCCTGGTTCCCGGCCAGGCGCTGAAGGTAATGACGTGGAACGTTCAGTATCTGGCAGGCAAGCGGTACGTGTTCTGGAATGACCTGGCCGCTGGCGCCGACGAAAGACCCACACCGGAAGACATGGCCTTCAGCCTCGACGAAGTGGCCCGGGTGATTCGCGACGAGCAGCCGGACATCGTGCTGTTGCAGGAACTCGACGACGACGCCAAGACCAGCGCTTACCAGCACCAGCTCAAACTGCTCAATGAACGGCTCGCCGACCTCTATCCATGCAGCACCAGCGCCTTCGACTGGAAAGCCGATTTCGTCCCTGAGCCACACATTTTCGGCAGTGTCGGCCGGCAACTGGCAACCCTGAGCCGCTACCAGATCAACCATGCCGAACGCCTGCAACTGCCGAATGCGCCGGGCAACCCGATCAGCCGTCAGTTCAAACCCAGGGATGCCTTGCTGGTGGCCTATCTGCCCTTGAGTGACGGCGGACAATTGGCGGTGCTCAATACCCATCTGGAGCGCGCGACACAGGCCGACGACACCCTGCAAAACCAGGTGAGCGCCGTAGCCAAAGCCCTCGACAAGTACGAAGGCGGCGGCACCCCCTGGCTGATCGGTGGCGATTTCAACCTGTTGCCGCTGGGCCAGTACCGACGCCTGCCCGATGAGCAACGCACGCCCTACTCCGCCGACAGCGCGTTGCACCTGCTGTGGGACAAGTACCCGATGATCCCGACCAACAACGAAGCCGGTGGCGTCGACCGCGAACGGTGGCTGACCCACTACCCGAACGATCCCGGGTTGAACGGTCCGGACCGGACCGTTGACTACCTGTTCTACAGTCCGCGAATCAAGCGAGTGCAGGCGCAGGTGCGGCAGGACGATACGTTGCGCATCTCCGATCACCTGCCGGTGATTGCCCGGTTTCTGTTGCCGGCAGCCCCTTAGCCTCAACCCACGCATCTGTGCAATTGAATGGACTCGCCCATTCGGCCGCCATCGCCGGCAAGCCGGCTCCTACGGGGAAATGCGTAAATCGTAGAGCAGCGTCGGGCCCGGTTGATCACTTGCGAGGTTTGATCCGCGCGGTGGCCTCGGCCACCAGCGGGTCATCCGGCCAGTAGTGTTTGGGGTAGCGCCCCTTCAGATCCTTCTTCACCTCGGCGTAAGTGCTGGCCCAGAAGTTCGCCAGATCCTGGGTCACCTGCACCGGACGTCGTGCCGGCGACAATAGATGCAGTTTCACCACCTGCCGGCCTCCGGCGATGCGCGGGGTTTCGGCCAGGCCGAACAGTTCCTGCAAACGCACTGCGAGGATCGGTGGCTGCTCGCTGTAATCCAGGCGAATCGACGAGCCCGAGGGCACACTCAGGTGATGCGGCGCCTGCTCATCCAGCCGTTGTGGCAGCGGCCATGGCAGCAGATTGTGGACGATGCTCGACAGGTCCAGGTTGGCGAAATGGCTGAGCCGCGAGACCTTGCCCAGATAGGGCATCAGCCACTGTTCCAGGTTCTTTAGCAGCGCCGCGTCGCTGACGTCTGGCCATTGGCTTTCACCCTTGCCGGCAAGATCCAGATGCCGCAACAACGCCACCCGCGCCTGCCACTGGCGCAGCTGCGGGGTCCACGGCAGCAGTTCCAGGCCTTTGCGTCGCACCAGGTTCACCAACGCCTGGCTGCGGGCGTTTTCGTCGAGGCCGGTCAAAGGTTCGCGACTGAGGATCAGTTCACCGACCTTGCGCTGGCGCTCGGCACGCAATACGCCTTCACGCTCGTCCCAGTCCAGTTGGTCGACGCTGCGTACCTGCTCGGCCAACACTGAATCGAACAGCGCTGGATCGAAATCCGCCGCCAGATAAATCCGTTCTTCACGCTGCCCCTGACGACTGCCGAGATCAGCAATCACCAGCCAGGGCTGCTTCATCAAACTGTCAGCCTCGGCGAACAGCGCCGCACGACCATTGGCCAAGCGATATTCCGCACCACCGGCACGGCGTTGCTGGGCAACCCGGTCGGGATAGGCCAGCGCCAGTAAGGCTCCAAGCCAGCGCGGGTGGTCAGGGTCGCCAACCGGCTCCGCCGCCTTGCCACGCAGGTACCCGCGATATTGGCGCGCCAGTTGCCGCGCGCGCTGGACTCCGCCCTGCGCGCCGCGAGCCGCCTTTTCCTCCCCGGACAACAGCACCAGCCGGCTGTGCAGATCGGCGCCGGCACCGCGCAAGATATCGCGCTCGCCTAACAGCGCCGCGACATCGCAGGCCATGTCCGCCAAACCCAGTGCCTGGCCGCGCAGGAGCAGATGGGCGATACGCGGGTGCGCCGGCAGTTCAGCCATGGCCTGGCCGTGACGGGTCAGCGCTTCGCCATCCAGGGCGCCCAGCCGCACGAGCAGATCCTGGGCCTGGGCGTAAGCGGCAGCAGGCGGCACGTCGAGCCACACCAACTGCCCGGGTGTCACGCCCCAACGACCCAGTTGCAAGGCCAGGCCCGCGAGGTCCGCCGAGAGAATTTCCGCACTGCCGTAAGCCGCCAATTGTTCGTGCTGGTCCTGGGACCACAAGCGATAGCACACGCCCGGCTCCAGACGCCCGGCACGGCCCGCGCGCTGGGTAGCACTGGCCCTGGAAATGCGCTGGGTATCAAGACGGGTCATGCCGCTGCCGGGATCGAAGCGCGGCACCCGTGCCAACCCGGCATCGATCACCACCCGCACGCCGTCGATGGTCAGGCTGGTTTCGGCGATGTTGGTGGCCAGCACCACTTTGCGCTTGCCCGTCGGCGCCGGATCAATCGCGGCGCGCTGCGCGGCGAGGTCCAGTTCACCGTGCAAGGGGCAGAGCAGAATCTGTGGATTGTCACCGAGGGCATCGGCCAGTTGCTGATGCACTCGACGGATTTCCGCCTGCCCCGGCAGAAACACCAGCACGCTGCCGGTTTCGTCATTCAAGGCTTCGAGAACGGTTTGCACCAGGCGCGGCTCGATGAATTCTCCGGCCTGGAACGGTCGCCCCCAGCGCATCGCCACCGGGTACATGCGCCCTTCACTGCGCAGGATCGGCGCGTCATCGAGCAACCCGGCCAGGCGCTCGCCTTCCAGGGTCGCCGACATCAACAGGATTTTCAGCGGCTGATCATCACGGAACAGCTCCCGGCCGTTCAGGCTCAGGGCCAGCGCCAGGTCGGCGTCGAGGCTGCGCTCGCTGAGTTTGCTGATTTGCCATGTTGTCAAAAAACTCAGAAGCCTCTACCCTTTCTGGATCATGCCATGTTGCCGCTGACCGAAAACTGACCCAGTAAAGGCTGTTCTGCCGACTGAAAACTGACCCAGGTGTTCAACTGCTTCTGCTCAATTTTTGAGCAGGAGAACACAGGGTGATCAGCATGGAAATGATG
>NZ_JAHUWS010000016.1:0-132748 GCF_019218965.1 Pseudomonas sp. PDM31
GTTTTCGACCAGGAGAGTCCATCTCCATGCTTTTCGTAGCCTGAGTTCGACTTGATCCTCAGGTCGCAGGTTTTCGACCAGGAGAGTCCATCTCCATGCTTTTCGTAGCCTGAGTTCGACTTGATCCCTCAGGTCGCAGTATATCGACCAGACCACTCGGTCAGTCCCCTCTCCCTCCGGGAGAGGGCTAGGGTGAGGGAGCAGACTCAAGCCGGACGCAAAGTCCGAAGCCCCCGCAGCCAACCCTTCGCCACATTAACGTGCAACTGCCTCAAACCAATTCCCCGCATCGCCCGGTTTTGGTGCTGTACTGCCTTCAGCAACCGGAGAAAGCGCCAGCACCACTGGATGGCATAAGTCTTGCGCGCTTTCCGATACGCTTAAGGCTCGCAGGAGGCACGCCGTGTCGATTCATGTCGCATTGCACCATGTCACGCACTATCGCTACGACCGCTCCGTCGAGCTTGGCCCGCAGATCGTTCGTCTGCGCCCGGCGGCCCACAGTCGCACGCGGATTCTGTCCTATGCGCTGAAAGTCTCGCCCGAGCAACACTTCATCAACTGGCAGCAGGACCCCCAGGGCAACTACCTGGCGCGGCTGGTGTTTCCGGAAAAAACCGATGAACTGCGGATCGAGGTGGATCTGCTGGCGGAAATGGCGATCTTCAACCCGTTCGACTTCTTCCTCGAACCTTATGCTGAAAAAATTCCGTTCACCTACGCCACAGACGAACGCAAGGAATTGGCGCCCTACCTGGAAACCTTGCCACTGACGCCGAAATTCCAGGCCTACCTGGACGGCATCGATCGCACGCCGCTGCCGGCGGTGGATTTCCTCGTGGCGCTCAATCAGCGTTTGAGCGAAGACATCGATTATCTGATCCGCATGGAACCGGGTGTGCAAACGCCTGAGCATACCCTCACTCAGGCTTCCGGCTCTTGCCGCGATTCGGCGTGGTTGCTGGTGCAATTGCTGCGCAATCTCGGGCTGGCGGCGCGCTTCGTCTCCGGTTACCTGATCCAGCTGACGGCCGATGTCAAAAGCCTCGACGGACCGTCCGGTACCGAAGTCGACTTCACCGATTTGCACGCCTGGTGTGAGGTGTATTTACCCGGTGCCGGCTGGATCGGCCTGGACGCGACATCCGGGCTGTTTGCCGGTGAAGGGCATATCCCGTTGGCCTGTAGTCCCGATCCGTCCTCAGCGGCACCGATCAGTGGCCTGGTGGAGCCCTGCGAGTGTGAGTTCAGCCACGAAATGTCGGTGGAGCGGATCTGGGAAGCGCCAAGGGTCACCAAACCCTACAGCGAAGAACAGTGGCTGGCGATCCAGGCTCTGGGCCGGCAGATCGATGCCGATCTCCTGGAAGGTGATGTCCGCCTGACCATGGGCGGTGAACCTACCTTCGTCTCCATCGATGATCCGGACGGCGCCGAGTGGAACACTGCCGCACTGGGCCCGGACAAGCGTCGACTGTCTGCCGAATTGTTCCAGCGCATGCGCCGGCGTTATGCACCCCAGGGTCTGGTGCACTTCGGCCAGGGTAAGTGGTACCCCGGTGAGCAACTGCCGCGCTGGTCGCTCAATTGCTATTGGCGCCGCGATGGTGTGCCGATCTGGACAAACGGCGCACTGATTGCCGATGAGCAACAGGACTACGGTGCCGATGGCGAGCTGGCCGGGCGTTTTCTGGCGAGTGTCGCCGAACGCCTGAAAATTCCGACACGTTTTGTGTTTCCGGCCTACGAAGACAATTTCTATTACCTCTGGCGTGAGGGAGCATTGCCGCAAAACGTCAGCGCCGAAGACTCCCGCCTGGAGGAACCGCTGGAGCGCGCGCGTTTGCGTAAAGTCTTCAGTCAGGGGCTGGACAAGGTCATTGGCCAGGTCCTGCCACTGGCACGCACCGCCAAGGGTGATCAATGGCAAAGCGGTCGCTGGTATCTGCGCGACGAACACTGTCGCCTGGTGCCTGGTGATTCGCCGTTGGGCTATCGCCTGCCACTGGCTTCGCAGCCGTGGGTAAAAGCGGCGGAGTATCCGTTCATTCACCCGCAAGACCCGAATCAGGACTTCCCGCCACTTCCGGGTACCACACAATCTCAGAATCAGGGATCGGCAGCCGTTACCGAAGACCGGGTGCCAAAAATCGACGAGTCCGCCGACTGGCTCACCCGCACTGCCTTCTGCGCCGAAGCGCGCGAAGGGCGCCTGTACCTGTTCATGCCACCGCTGGAACGGGCTGAGGATTACCTCGAACTGGTCGCTGCGATCGAAGCCACCGCCGAAGAACTGCATTGCCCGGTGTTGCTGGAAGGCTACGAGCCGCCGAGCGACCCGCGCCTGAGCAATTTCCGTATCACCCCCGATCCTGGTGTGATCGAGGTCAACGTACAGCCGTCCGCCACGTGGGACGAGTTGGTCGATCGCGCTGAGTTCCTCTATGAACAAGCGCGCCAAACCCGACTGACCACCGAGAAATTCATGATCGACGGGCGTCACACCGGCACCGGCGGCGGTAACCATTTCGTATTGGGTGGTGCGACGCCGGCGGACTCGCCGTTTCTGCGCCGGCCGGACTTGCTGCGCAGCCTGATCAGCTACTGGCACAACCATCCGTCTTTGTCCTACCTGTTCTCCGGCCTGTTCATCGGCCCGACGTCCCAGGCGCCGCGTGTCGATGAGGCGCGCAACGATGCCTTGTACGAACTGGAGATTGCCTTCGCCCAGATGCCTGAGCCGGGGGAGGAATGCCCGCCGTGGCTGGTCGACCGGTTGCTGCGTAACCTGCTGATCGACGTGACGGGCAACACCCATCGCGCCGAGTTCTGTATCGACAAGCTCTATTCACCGGACGGCGCGACCGGGCGCCTCGGTTTGCTTGAGTTGCGTGCCTTTGAGATGCCGCCCCATGCTCGCATGAGCCTGGCTCAGCAGTTGTTGTTGCGGGCGCTGGTCGCACGGTTCTGGCGCGAGCCTTATGCGCCGGCGAAGCTGGCGCGCTGGGGCACGGAGCTGCACGACCGCTTCCTGTTGCCACACTTTATCGAGCAAGATTTCGCCGACGTCATCGTTGATCTCAACGCCGCCGGTTATCCCGTGCGGGCCGAGTGGTTTGCAGCGCACCTGGAATTCCGCTTTCCCAAGGTTGGCGATTACGCCGTCAATGGTATTGCGCTGGAGTTGCGTCAGGCGCTTGAACCCTGGCATGTGCTGGGCGAGGAGGGCGCGGTCGGTGGCACGGTGCGTTATGTGGATTCATCCCTTGAACGTGTGCAGGTAAAGCTCAGCGGCCTGCCGCCCCAGCGTTATCTGCTGACTTGCAACGGCAAACCCGTGCCGCTGCAACCAACCGGGCGGGTCGGCGAATTTGTCGCGGGCGTGCGTTTTCGCGCCTGGCAGCCGGCCAACTGTCTGCAACCGACCATACCGGTCCACGCGCCTTTGGTGTTCGACCTGCTCGATACCTGGATGCAGCGTTCGCTGGGTGGCTGCCAGTACCACGTTGCCCACCCGGGCGGACGCAACTACGACAGCTTGCCGGTGAACGCCAACGAAGCCGAGAGCCGGCGGATGGCACGTTTCTTCCGCATCGGACATACACCAGGAAAACTGGCGATACCGAACGTTGAAATCAACGACGAGCTACCGCTGACCCTCGATTTACGACGTTTTTAGACCGTACGCGACGTCCGGATTTTTCGTCTATCCCGGCGTCATGAGCCTGCGTTAGTCTGACTGTTCATTGCTGTCTGCCGAGCACTCCATGCCTGACCTGCTAGACCGCTACCCGCTGACAGCGGGCACCTATCACGAACTGCTCGACGACAGTGGCGCCGTGCGTGCGCACTGGCGACGTCTGTTTGAGCAATTGCAGCGCAGCACACCGGCGCAACTGGCGCAGCGTCAGGCACTGCTGACCCGGCAGATCCAGGAAAACGGCGTGACCTACAACGTCTATGCCGACCCCAAGGGCGCTGACCGGCCGTGGGAACTGGATCTGCTGCCCCATGTGATTGCCGCTGATGAATGGGGGCAGTTGTCCGCCGGTATTGCGCAGCGGGCGCGGCTGCTCAATGCGGTTCTGGCCGATCTGTACGGTCCGCAACGTTTGATCGCTGAAGGCCTGTTGCCGGCCGAACTGGTCTTCGGCCACAACAACTTCCTCTGGCCCTGTCAGGGTATCAAGCCGCCGGATGGCGCTTTTCTGCACCTGTATGCAGTCGATCTGGCGCGCACCCCCGATGGCCGCTGGTGGGTTACGGCGGACCGGACCCAGGCACCGTCGGGCGCCGGTTATGCGCTGGAAAACCGCACCATCGTGTCCCGAGCCTTCCCCGAGCTCTACCGTGACTTGAAGGTGCAGCATCTGGCCGGATTTTTCCGGACGTTGCAGGAAACCCTGGCACGACAGGCTCCGGGCGATTCTGATGCGCCTTTGGTGGTGCTGCTGACGCCGGGGCGCTTCAACGAGAGCTATTTCGAACATCTCTATCTGGCGCGGCAGCTCGGTTATCCGCTGGTCGAAGGTGGTGACCTGACGGTGCGCGATGCCACGGTCTACCTGAAAACACTGAGCGGGTTGCGCCGGGTCCACGCGATCATGCGCCGGCTCGACGACGACTTCTGCGACCCCCTGGAGTTGCGCACCGACTCGGCACTCGGCGTGCCCGGCCTGCTCGAAGCCGTGCGACAGGGGCGGGTGCTGGTGGCCAATGCCCTCGGCAGCGGTGTGCTGGAGTCGCCGGGACTGCTCGGTTTCCTGCCCAGGATCAACCAGTTCCTGTTCGGCGAAGAATTGATCCTGCCTTCCATCGCCACGTGGTGGTGCGGTGAAGCGCCGGTGCTGGCCCAGGCGCTTGAAAAACTTCCGGAGCTGTTGATCAAACCGGCGTTTGCGTCCCAGAGCTTTTCCCCGGTTTTTGGCCGTGATTTAAGTGAAGAGCAGCGTCAATCCCTCGCCAAGCGCATGCAGGCGCGGCCATACGCTTATGTTGCGCAAGAACTCGCGCAGTTATCCCTGGCGCCGATCTGGCAAGCTGAAGACGGTCAACTGCAACCACGTGCCATTGGCATGCGCGCGTATGCGGTGGCCAGCCGCGAGGGTTATCGAGTCTTGCCCGGTGGCTTGACCCGGGTCGCCGCCCAGGCGGATGCCGAAGTGGTGTCGATGCAACGCGCAGGCGCAAGCAAGGACACTTGGGTGCTCGGTGATCGCCCACCCAGCGGTGAACAGTGGAAAGCCCAGCGCAACATCGGTGTACGCGATCTGGTGCGGCGCGATCCGTACCTGCCCTCGCGGGTGGTGGAAAACCTGTACTGGTTCGGCCGTTATTGCGAACGCTGCGACGACAGCGCGCGGTTGCTGCGCATCATGCTGACGCGCTATGTCGATGGCGATGACCCGCAAGCCCTGCAGTCGGCGGTCGAGCTCAGCGAACGGCTGATGTTGTTACCCGATGAAGGCGAGCTGCCGGAACGCTTGCTGGTGGCGTTACTCGGTGATGACTGGCCGTTCAGCCTGCGCACCAATCTGCAACGTCTGCAGTGGGCCGCCTCTCAGGTGCGCGGCAAGCTCTCGCGGGAAAACTGGCAGGCGCTGGTAGAGTTGCAACGCGACGCCCTGGAGTTGGAAGCTGAAGACCCGGATTTCGGCGAGTTGCTGGATTTTCTCAACCGCCTGGTGATGTCTTTGGCGGCACTGTCCGGTTTTGCCCTGGATGACATGACCCGGGATGAGGGCTGGCGTTTCCTGATGATTGGCCGGCGAATCGAGCGACTGCAATTTCTCTGCGCCAGCCTGGCGGCGTTCCTGCGTGGTGCCGGGGCCTTCGATCAATCCAGTCTGGAGTGGCTGCTGGAACTGGGTAACAGCAGCATTACCTACCGCTCGCGGTACCTGGCAGTGGCGCAATTGATCCCGGTGTTCGACCTGTTGCTGCTGGACGAAGAAAACCCGCACGCGGTGCTGTTCCAGTTGAAACTGGTGACCCGTACGGTCAAGCGCCTGAACGACGACTTTGGCGCTGCGCGCGAAGCGGTGCTGCCAGCCCTGGTGGAGCGGCTGGCGCGCTTCGACCTGGGCTGTCTGGAACACTCATTGTTCGGCGATGCCAGCGTCCGGGCTGCCATAGACGGGCTGGCGGGGTTGCTGCAAGAGATTGCCGACGCCAGTGGACACGTATCGGATCGTCTCGCGTTGCGGCATTTCGCGCATGTCGATGATGTCAGTCAACGTACGGTGTCTGTGTGATGAGTGCCCGCTACCAGATTTTCCACGACACCCATTATCACTATGACAGTCCGGTGTCCCTCGCCCAACAACTGGCCCATTTATGGCCACGGCCTTGTGCCTGGCAGCACTGCGTCGACCAGCAGTTGCAGATCAGCCCGGATCCCACTTCGCGCCGTGATGAACTGGATGTGTTCGGTAATCCAGTGACGAGGCTGGCATTCGAGCGTCCCCATGATGAGTTGCTGGTCAATGCCAGCCTGACGATCGAAGTGCTGCCCCGACAGATAGCGGATTTCCACCTGTCCCCGGCGTGGGAAGAAACGCGCAGAGTGCTGACCTACAGCGGCCAGGCACTTTCCCCCGAACTGCTCGAGGCCTGCCGGTACCGGTTCGAATCACCCTATGTGCATCTAAAGAGGAATTTCGTCGAATTCTCGGAAAGTTGTTTTCCGGCGGGCAGGCCGTTATTGCTGGGTGTGCAGGCCCTCATGGAGAAAATCTTCAGCGAATTCACTTTCGATGCCGAAGCGACCCAGGTGGCAACACCACTGGTGGAAGTGCTGGAGCGCCGCCGCGGAGTCTGTCAGGACTTCGCTCACCTGATGCTGGCCTGCGTACGTTCCCGGGGGCTGGCGGCACGCTATATCAGCGGCTACCTGCTGACCCAGCCACCACCGGGCCAGCCACGATTGATCGGCGCCGACGCGTCCCATGCCTGGGTCTCGGTGTTTTGTCCGGTACAGGGCTGGGTGGACTTTGATCCGACCAACAACGTGCAACCGGCGCTGGAACACATCACCCTGGCCTGGGGCCGGGACTTTTCCGATGTGTCGCCGTTGCGCGGGGTGATATTGGGCGGTGGCAATCACGACCCGGAGGTGCGGGTCACCGTAATGCCGCTGGAATAACGCAGATCCGCTGTGGGAGCCAGCTTTATGGTGAGGGGGGCTTTTGTGGTCAGGGGCTTTTGTGGCGAGGGGGCTTGCCCCCGCTGGACTGCGCAGCAGGCCCAATACCAAAAAGCTCAATGGGTCAGATAGAACCCGAACCCGGATATGGGGGGGGCGCTTCGCGCCCCAACGGGGGCAAGCCCCCTCGCCACAAAGCTGCCAAGCCTGGACACAGATTGATCAGGTCATCCGGCCCGGAGGTTCTCAGGCGTCGGGCGCCTGATCTTTCGGTGCATCAACATCGTCTTCTGCCGCCACTTCACCCTCAGGGTTCAGTGCGGTTTCTTCAGCTGAAGCTTTCTTGCGCTGAAGCTTTTCCTCTTTCTTCTGCTCCTTGGCCAAGTCTCTCTGACGTTTGGCGAAGGAATAATTAGGTTTAGCCATGGGCGATCCTCTTGGGTCGAAGGTGAGGTTGAGCGGCGCATATTCTGCCCTGTATCGATGCCTAGCCGTTAGCTGGGTTTTTGCTCGATCCACTTTGGCACCACTGTCGGCTGCCAGGCATCCAGTTCATCAAGCAGCGATTGCGGCGATTCGCTCACTTGCAGCATGTCACGGTGCGGTTCGCGAACGAAGCCTTCGCCGACGATATGATCGAGAAAAGACGTCAGTTTGCTGTAGAAACCGTTCACTTCCAGCAACCCCAGCGGCTTGCCGTGGTAGCCAAGCTGGCCCCAGGTCCAGACTTCGAACAGCTCTTCCAGAGTGCCCAGCCCACCTGGCAGAGCGATAAAGGCATCGCTGAGTTCGGCCATCCGCGCCTTGCGCGCATGCATGCCATCGACCACTTCCAGGCGGGTCAGGCCTTTGTGGCCGATTTCCTTGTCCATCAGGCTTTGCGGGATGATGCCGATTACTTCACCGCCAGCCGCCAGCGCCGCATCAGCGACGATGCCCATCAGGCCCACGGCGCCTCCGCCGTAGACCAGGGTCAGGTTGCGTGCAGCCAGGGCCTGACCAAGGGCCACGGCGGCTTCACGGTAAGCCGGGTTGGTGCCGGTGCTGGCGCCGCAAAATACACAAACGGATGTTAAAGACATGCCTTGCTCCTGGGTCGATCAGGGGCACAGAGTAAAGGCAGGCGCGCGACGCTCCAAGGGCTAAACTTCCCGTTCAGGCGTTTGATGGGTACCACTGGCGCCGCAGGCGTAGGCGGCGAGCAAGCTGCACAACAAGCTGTTGATGGACATGAGCGGTACTCCGGTTCAGAGATGACGCCCTGATGATAGGGCCGGACCAGACGCTTGGCCGGTAGATTGTCTGCATCGGGCTAATAGCTCAAAAGTTGTATACAATTTTTGATTCAAATCATAGGAACTTGCGAAGATTTCAGGCAGTCTTCTGTGCATTCGCGTTTTCGATAACCCTGCCTTGGAGATTCACCATGTTTGCCAAACTTGTTGCGGTATCCCTGTTGACACTGGCGAGCAGCCAACTGATGGCTGCCGAGTGCAAGACCACCATTGACTCCACCGATCAAATGTCCTTCAACACCAAGGCCATCGAAATCGACAAGAGCTGCAAGACGTTCACCGTTGAACTGACTCACTCCGGCAGCTTGCCGAAAAACGTCATGGGTCATAACTGGGTGCTGAGTAAAGAAGCCGACATGCAGCCGATCGCCACTGACGGCCTGGCCGCCGGTATCGACAAGAGCTATCTGAAAGAAGGCGACGCGCGCGTCATCGCTCACACCAAGATCATCGGCGCCAAGGAAACCGACTCGGTGACCTTCGACGTGTCGAAGCTGGATGCGGCTGAAAAATACGGCTTCTTCTGCTCGTTCCCGGGCCACATCTCGATGATGAAAGGCACTGTGACCCTCAAGTAAGTCGGAATATCGCGTTATCGCTCATCGCGGGGCGACGCTCCCACAGGGGTTGTGATCAATACAAATCACTGTGGGAGCGGGCTTGCTCGCGAAGAGGCCGGTAGCATCGACACAGGCTCCGACCAAAGAAAAGCCCGCTGAAGATCAACGCTTCAGCGGGCTTTTTCATACCACTCACAAATCAAGGCGCAAACGGCATTACCCGCTTGTGATGAGTCTTGTTGTACGTATCACAAATGATCTTGAACGCTTGCTCGCGCACCGGTTCACCATGCAGAAACGCGTCGATTTCGGCATAGGTCACGCCATGGGACGCTTCGTCAGGTTTGCCTGGGGACAGGTCTTCAAGGTCGGCCGTCGGGATTTTTTCCACCAGCGACTCCGGTGCGCCGAAGCTGCGAGCAATGGCACGCACCTGGTTTTTCACCAGGCCGCTGAGGGGGGCCAGGTCACAGGCGCCGTCACCGAATTTGGTGAAGAAGCCCATCACCGCTTCAGCCGCGTGGTCAGTTCCGATCACCAGGCCGTGAGCCGCACCGGCGATGGTGTATTGGGCGACCATGCGCATCCGCGCCTTGGTGTTGCCGAGCACGAAGTCCACCGATACCGCATGCTTGCCTTCAAACGCCGCCACTTCATTGGCCAGGGATTTGACCGCCGGGCCGATGTTCACGGTGTGGCGCTCGTCCGGTTTGATGAAGTCCACGGACGCCTGCGCGTCGTGTTCATCGAACTGGGTTTCGTACGGCAGGCGTACGGCGATGAATTTGTAGGCGGCGTCACCGCTGCGCTGGCGCAGTTCGCGGATGGCGCGCTGTGCCAGCAGGCCGGCGGTGAGCGAGTCGACGCCACCACTGATGCCCAGCACCAGGGTTTTCAGTCCGGAATTGAGCAGGCAATCCTGAATGAAAGTAACGCGCCGGGCCACTTCGGCTTCAAGCGCGGCCTCGTCGGCGAACGGCGGCTGGACATTGAGCTGTTCAGCAATCTCACGCTGTACGGCTTGCATGAATTCACTCCTTGCTAGATAGACTGGATGGGGCAGGAACCTGGAACACGTGTCGCAGATAGGCGACGAAATTCGGGTCTTTACAGTGAGTCTTGCCTGGCTCGTCGGAGATCTTCGCCACCGGCTGGCCGTTGCAGGCGGTCATTTTAAGCACGATGCTCGTCGGTTCGACACCGGGAATGTCGCACGTCAGGTTGGTACCGATGCCGAAACTGACATTGATCCGCCCGCGCAGCGCCCGGAATATCTCCAGGCACCGGGGCAGGGTCAGGCTGTCGGAGAAGGTCAGCGTCTTGCTCATCGGGTCGATGCCGAGCTGGTGATAGTGGGTAATGGCTTTCTCCGCCCACAGGATCGGGTCACCGGAGTCATGACGCAGGCCGTCGAACAGCTTGGCAAAAAACAGATCGAAATCGCCAAGGAACGCATCCATGGTGATGCAGTCAGTCAGGGCGATGCCGAGCAGGCCACGGTACTCGCGGACCCAGCAGTCGAGAGCGGCAATCTGGCTGTCGATCAGCCGTGGGCCGAGTTGCTGATGGGCCATGATCCACTCGTGGGCCATGGTACCCAACGGTTTCATGCCCAGCTCCCGGGACAGGTGCACATTGCTGGTGCCGACGAAGCGTCCGGGGAAATCATGCTTGAGCACGTTCACCACTTCTTCCTGCACACGGTACGAAAAACGCCGACGGGTGCCGAAATCGGCTACCTGCAATTCGGACAATTCGTCGCTGCCGGCGTTGGCACTCAGCCAGTCGAATTTGCTGTAGAGCTGCTCGCGCGCCTGTTCCAGGACGACTTCCCGGTAGCGATAGCGGTTGCGCACTTCGCTGATCAGCGCCAGAAGCGGCACTTCGAACAGAATCACGTGCAACCAGGGACCGCGCAGGCGGATGAACAGCTCGCCGTTTTCAATTCCCGTGTGGATGTAGCGCAGATTGAAACGGAACAGCCCGAGAAAACGCAGGAAATCCGGTTTCAGGAAGCTGATGCGCTCCAGGAAACTCAACTGGTCGGCACTCAGGCTCAACTCGGCCAAGCGCTCGATCTGGAAACGGATTTCCGCCAGGTACGGGCGCAGATCCTCGCCATTACGACAACGAAACTCCCATTCGACTTCCACGTTCGGGTAGTTGTGCAGCACCGCCTGCATCATCGTCAGTTTGTAGAAGTCGGTGTCGAGCAGGTTCTGCACGATGCGATCGGCAAACACACTCTCGCTCATAGCGGGGGTCTCCAGGCAGGTCGCGGCCTGTGGTCGCGACGGTTCAGCTGTTTCAACGAATGGGCGTAGTGGCGCATATCAATGGCCAGAATTGCCAGCAATTTCCAGACCGCAGCAGATCCCCTGCGGGAGCGGGCTTGCTCGCGAAGGCGGAGTGTCATTCAACATGGATGTATGACACACCGCCTTCGCGAGCAAGCCCGCCCCCACAGGGGTTGGGTACACCTTTAAATTTGTGAAATGTCCGGGCTATCAATCTGCTCCAGCATCCACTTCACAAATACCCGCACCTTGGGCACTTCCGCCGAATGTTCCGGATAGGCCAGGTAGTAAGCGTCGCTGCTGGGCATTGCATGCTGCCAGGCAATGACCAGCTTGCCGTCAGCCAGTTCCTCTTCCACCAGAAAACGCGGCAACAGCGCCACGCCACAACCGACCTGGGCGGCGCGAATGCACATGTAAAAGGTTTCGAAACGCGGGCCGTGGTAGCTGTGTTCGGTGTGGTAGCCCTGACTGTCGAACCAGTCATGCCAGGCTTGGGGCCGTGAGGCGTTTTGCAACAGGACCAGATCGGCAAGTTGCGTCGGGTCGGTGAACGGCTTGGCGGGCAGGCTGTCGGGGGCGCAGACAGGCACAAGCTCTTCACCGAACAGTTTCAGGCACTCAGTGCCGGGCCGTGCGCCTTGGCCGAAGTAGAACGCCAGGTCACTGCGACCTTGCAGCAGGTCGTCGGCTTCCTGCTCATTGCACAGGTCCAGATGGATTGACGGGTGGCGCAGGCGCCAGCCCTTGAGGCGCGGCACCAGCCAGCGCGCGCCGAAGGTCGAGGGCGTCGAGACACGCAGGACTTCGGTTTCACCGCCGTAGGAACGCAAGTAGTGGGTCGACATCTCTACCTGAGTCAGGATTTTTCGTACTTCCACCAGGTACAGATCGCCGGCGGGCGTCATTTGCAGGCGTCGGCGAACCCGGCGAAACAGCAGGTGCTGCAACAACTCTTCGAGTTGCGCGACCTGTTTGCTCACGGCGCTTTGGGTCAAATTCAGCTCTTCGGCGGCCCGGGTGAAGCTCAAATGCCGGGTCACGGCTTCGAAACACTGCAGCGCAGTGATCGATGGCAAATAGCGTTTGTTCAGCATGGGTGGTCCTTTGTGCTTATTTCTTATTGCCAACAATGCGCAGCATGAATAAACGGAATGATATCTCTCTTAAAGGTCGTTTGTTGAGTAACCTGCGGGAGGCTAAAACTACAGGTCTGATCAGCCGCGATCCATCGGCTGCACGCATTCTGTCTTTTGCTTGAGGAGTGACCCATGGTTGCCGCATTGCTTGATCGTCTAGGTGTGAACCCGACCCTTTACCAGAACGGCAAAGTGCCGGTTCATTCCCCCATCGACGGCAGTCGCATCGCCGCCGTGAACTGGGAAGGCGCTGCCGAAGTCGAGCAGCACATCAGTCGCGCAGATCATGCGTTCGAGTTGTGGCGCAAGGTGCCGGCACCACGCCGTGGCGAACTGGTGCGGCAACTGGGCGATATCCTGCGTGAATACAAGGCTGACCTCGGCGAGTTGGTGTCCTGGGAAGCCGGCAAGATCACCCAGGAAGGCCTGGGTGAAGTTCAGGAAATGATCGACATCTGCGACTTCGCCGTCGGTCTGTCCCGCCAGCTGTACGGTCTGACCATCGCCTCCGAGCGTCCTGGCCACCACATGCGTGAAACCTGGCATCCGCTGGGCGTCGTCGGCGTGATCAGCGCTTTCAACTTCCCGGTCGCGGTCTGGGCCTGGAACGCCACGCTGGCGCTGGTCTGCGGCAACCCGGTGATCTGGAAACCGTCAGAGAAAACCCCACTGACCGCGCTGGCTTGCCAGGCTCTGTTCGATCGCGTGCTGAAGAACTTCAGCGACGCACCTGCGCACCTGAGCCAGGTAATTATTGGCGGTCGCGATGCCGGTGAAGCTCTGGTCGATGATCCGCGTGTTGCGCTGGTCAGCGCCACCGGCAGCACTCGCATGGGCCGCGAAGTGGCGCCGAAAATCGCCGCGCGCTTCGCCCGCAGCATTCTGGAACTGGGCGGCAACAACGCGATGATTCTCGGCCCAAGCGCCGACCTGGACATGGCCGTTCGCGCCATTCTGTTCAGCGCCGTCGGCACAGCCGGTCAGCGTTGCACCACGTTGCGTCGTTTGATTGCCCACGAATCGGTCAAGGAAGAAATCGTCACCCGTCTGAAAGCCGCCTATTCCAAAGTGCGTATCGGTCACCCACTGGAAGGCAACCTGATCGGCCCGCTGATCGACAAAAACAGCTTCGAAAATATGCAGGATGCTCTGGAACAGGCCCTGAGCGAAGGCGGCAAGGTGTTCGGCGGCAAGCGCCAGCTGGAAGAGCAGTTCCCGAATGCCTATTACGTTTCGCCGGCCATCGTCGAAATGCCCGAGCAAAGCGATGTGGTCTGCCACGAGACCTTCGCACCGATTCTTTACGTGGTCGGCTACAGCGATTTCCAGGAAGCCCTGCGTTTGAACAACGCGGTGCCACAAGGCCTGTCGTCATGCATCTTCACCACTGACGTGCGTGAAGCCGAACAGTTCATGTCCGCGGTGGGCAGTGATTGCGGCATCGCCAACGTCAACATCGGCCCGAGCGGCGCAGAAATCGGCGGCGCGTTTGGCGGGGAGAAAGAAACCGGTGGCGGCCGTGAATCCGGTTCCGACGCATGGCGCGGCTACATGCGCCGGCAGACCAACACCGTGAACTATTCGCTGGAGTTGCCGTTGGCTCAAGGGATCACGTTCGACTGAGTCTCAAGTCGAACCAGATTCCCTGTGGGAGCGGGCTTGCTCGCGAATGCAATCTGTCAGCGATATTAATGGTGACTGACATACCGCTTTCGCGAACAAGCCCGCTCCCACACTGATTTGTGTGGGTGGTTAGGTTTCTGTTGGAGTCTGGCAATGCCGTTACGCGAAGAATGTCTGTGGGAAAAACTGACGCCGCAAAGGCCCGACAACTCGGCGCTCAAGGGTGAAGTAAAAGTCGATGTATGCGTCATCGGCGCCGGCTTCACCGGTTTGTCGGCGGCGGTGCATCTGCTGGAACAAGGCAAAACTGTCTGTGTGCTGGAAGCCCATCGCGCTGGCCACGGCGGTTCCGGGCGCAATGTCGGGTTGGTCAACGCCGGCATGTGGATTCCACCGGACGAGATCGAAGCCGGGTTTGGCGAAGAGGTTGGCAGCCAGCTCAATCGCATGCTCGGTGCGGCTCCATCCCTGGTGTTCAGCCTTGTGGACAAGTACAACATCGATTGCCAGTTGCGCCGCGAAGGCACGCTGCACATGGCGCACAACGCCCGTGGCGAAGCGGACTTGCGCAGTCGCGAAGAACAATGGAAGCGCCGTGGGGCGCCGGTGGAATTGCTCACCGGTCAAGCCTGCGAGCAAGCCACCGGCACTAAAAAGATCGCCGCTGCGTTGCTCGATCGCCGTGCCGGCACCCTCAATCCGATGGCCTACACCACCGGCCTGGCCAAAGCGGCTATCGGCCTTGGTGGACAGCTGTTCGATCATTCCCCGGTCACCCGGCTCGAACGCCAGGGGCAGCGCTGGTCGGTGCAAACCGCCCAGGGTTCGGTACTGGCCGAGCAAGTGGTCATTGCTTCAAACGCTTACACCGAAGGCGACTGGACCGAATTGCGGCGCAATTTCTTCCCCGGTTATTACTATCAAGTGGCGTCGGTGCCGTTGACTGAAGACGCTGCGCAGCAAATCTTGCCTGGTGGCCAAGGGTCCTGGGATACCCGCCAGGTCCTGAGCAGTATCCGTCGAGACAAAGACGGGCGCCTGCTGCTTGGCAGTCTCGGCAACGGCAATCAAAAGCCGGCCTGGTTTCTCAAAGCCTGGGCCGATCGGGTTCAGCAACACTACTTCCCGTACCTCAAGCCGGTGGAATGGGAATGCACCTGGACTGGTTGCATCGCCTTCACCCCCGATCATCTGATGCGCCTGTTCGAACCGGCGCCCGGCCTGGTGGCAGTGACCGGTTACAACGGCCGGGGTGTAACAACGGGTACAGTGGTCGGCAAAGCCTTTGCCGATTACTTGTGTAACGGAAATCCTCAATCCTTGCCGATACCCTTCGCCCCCATGCAACCCTTGGCGGGAGTCGGATTGCGTAGTTGTCTGTACGAGGCGGGTTTCTCGCTGTATCACGCAGGCCAGTGCCTGCGGATCGTGATTTGATTGTTGATATCGATAGCAGAAAGCGGCGCTTTTTCGATCTGCAGCTAGCCTGTAGTGGTGCGGGTTGTAGCAGTCCCGCACCAGCAGTGTGCACTTCGGTGACGCACGATGTTACAGGCTGGTTGCACGTCGTTTGGTGTCGCGGTTGCAATGATGGCGCGCGTGGGTTGCGCCTCAAAAAAACTTAGGTTTTACCTTCCGCGGTTTAGACGGTTGCACGCCCAATGAAAATGGGCTCGAGACAGTCGAAATAATAATAAAGCAGCGACTTTTTTCAGAATAAAAAACCGATGGCACGGCCCTTGCTCTGAGCAGTCAGTGAAGTCGCAGTGCCAATTAAAAAAACCATGGAGCACCACCTCATGTCCCAGACGTTTTACAAGAAAGGTTTTCTGGCCCTCGCAGTGGCAGCTGCGTTGGGTGTTTCTGCGTTTGCTCAGGCTGACATCAAGATCGGCGTAGCGGGACCAATGACTGGCGCCAACGCGGCATTCGGCGAGCAGTACATGAAGGGTGCACAGGCTGCGGCCGATGCGGTCAACGCAGCGGGCGGCGTAAACGGGGAAAAAATCGTACTGGTCAAGGGCGATGACGCCTGCGAACCGAAACAGGCTGTGACGGTCGCCAAGGACCTGACCAACCAGAAAGTCGCCGGCGTGGTCGGTCACTTCTGCTCCTCGTCGACCATCCCGGCCTCCGAGATCTATGACGAAGCGGGCATCATCGCAATCACTCCAGGCTCCACCAACCCGGCTGTTACCGAGCGCGGCCTGAGCGCCATGTTCCGTATGTGTGGGCGTGACGACCAGCAAGGCATCGTTGCCGGCGACTACATCGTCGACGTGCTCAAGGGCAAGAAGGTTGTCGTGCTGCACGACAAGGACACCTACGGCCAAGGCCTGGCGGATGCCACCAAGGCTCAACTGGTCAAGCGCGGCGTAACGCCTGTGCTGTATGAAGGCCTGACCCGTGGCGAGAAAGACTTCAGCACCATTGTCACCAAGATTCGCGGTGCCGGCGCTGACGTCGTCTACTTCGGTGGCCTGCACCCGGAAGCCGGTCCTCTGGTGCGTCAACTGCGTGAACAAGGGCTGAAAGACGTCAAGTTCATGTCCGACGACGGCATCGTGACCGACGAACTGGTGACCACTGCTGGCGGTCCGCAATTCGTTGACGGCGTGCTGATGACTTTCGGTGCCGACCCTCGCCTGCTGCCAGACAGCAAGGCTGTGGTAGACGCCTTCCGCAAGGCCGGTACCGAGCCTGAAGGCTACACCCTGTACGCCTACGCTTCGGTACAGACCCTGGCTGCGGCCTTCAACGGCGCCAAGTCCAACAAGGGCGAAGAAGCGGCTGCATGGCTGAAGAAAAACCCGGTCAAAACCGTCATGGGCGAGAAGACCTGGGACGGCAAGGGCGACCTGAAAGTGTCCGACTACGTGGTTTACCAGTGGGACAAGGACGGCAAATACCACCAGCTGGAAAAACAGAAGTAAGGGCTTACCTGATCAGTTGAGCCGCGCTGCTCCCCTGCAGGAGCGAGCATGCTCGCGAAAAACGTCAACGATAACGCGTGCTTGCTGGTTAAACGCGTTGTCCTCAGGTTCTTCGCGAGCATGCTCGCTCCTACAGGGGGGCGGTGGTGGCTTGCCTGATCGTGTCTAACATCGCTCCGACGTACATCTGTATTTTTCTTAGAAGAGCCGCACACCCACAGGTGTGCAGGTTCTCATTGCGTGAGATTGCGTTATGGATGGTATTTTCCTGCAGCAACTGGTCAACGGCCTGACCCTCGGGTCGGTCTATGGCCTGATAGCCATCGGCTACACAATGGTCTACGGCATCATCGGCATGATCAACTTCGCCCACGGCGAGGTTTACATGATTTCCGCTTACCTCGCGGCAATCAGTCTGGCTCTGCTGGCATACTTCGGTATTGAATCCTTCCCGCTGCTGATGCTCGGCACCCTGATCTTCACCATCGTCGTCACGGCGGTGTATGGCTGGGTCATCGAGCGTGTCGCCTACAAACCCCTGCGTAACTCCACTCGACTGGCACCGCTGATCAGCGCCATCGGTATCTCGCTGATCTTGCAAAACTATGCGCAAATCGCCCAGGGCGCCAAACAACAAGGTGTTCCAACGTTGCTCACGGGAGCCTGGCGTGTCGAGGTCGGTACAGGTTTTGTGCAGTTGACCTACACCAAGGTTTTCATTCTGGTCGCCGCGTTTGTCGGCATGGCCGCGCTGACCTACATCATCAAGTACACCAAGCTCGGCCGCATGTGCCGTGCAACCCAGCAAGACCGCAAGATGGCTTCGATCCTGGGGATCAACACCGACAGGGTGATTTCCTACGTGTTTATCATCGGTGCAGCGATGGCGGCCCTGGCCGGCGTACTGATCACCATGAACTACGGCACATTCGACTTCTACGCCGGCTTCATCATCGGGATCAAGGCGTTCACCGCCGCGGTACTCGGCGGGATTGGTTCGCTGCCTGGCGCCATGCTCGGCGGGATTATCCTCGGGATTTCCGAGTCGCTGTTTTCCGGTCTTGTGAACTCGGACTACAAAGACGTTTTCAGCTTCTCGCTGCTGGTTCTCGTTCTGGTCTTTCGGCCCCAAGGCCTGCTCGGCCGTCCTCTTGTGTCGAAGGTGTAAACGATGTCTTCAACCACTAAAAAAACCATTGATATCAAAAAAAGTCTGGTTGACGCGATTCTTGCCGGCCTCATTGCCCTGATTGTGTTCGGGCCGATTGTCGGCGTCGTACTCGATGGCTACGGCTTTAACCTGGAAACCACCCGGGTGGCCTGGATTGTCGCCATAGTCATGGCGGGTCGATTCGCCCTGAGCATGTTCCTGCAAACCCCGAAGGGTCTGAAAATTCTCGAAGGTTTTGAGTCCACCGGTTCCGGGGTCCATGTTCTGGCGCCAGACTACAAGTCGCGGTTGCGCTGGATCATCCCGCTGGTGATCGTCATCGCCGTGGTGTTTCCATTTTTCTCCAACTCCTACCTGCTGGGCGTGGTCATTCTCGGGTTGATCTACGTGCTGCTGGGTCTGGGGCTCAACATTGTGGTCGGCCTGGCCGGCCTGCTTGACCTGGGTTACGTGGCGTTCTACGCCATCGGCGCCTATGGCCTGGCACTCGGTTATCAGTATCTGGGCCTGGGTTTCTGGACGGTGTTGCCACTGGCGGCAATCACAGCCGGGCTGGCCGGTTGCATCCTGGGTTTCCCGGTGCTGCGCTTGCACGGTGACTACCTGGCGATCGTGACCCTGGGCTTCGGTGAAATCATTCGCCTGATCCTTAACAACTGGCTGTCCCTGACCGGCGGCCCGAACGGCATGCCTGCGCCACTGCCGACTTTCTTCGGCCTGGAGTTCGGCAAGCGGGCGAAGGATGGTGGCGTACCGTTCCATGAGTTCTTCGGTATCGCCTACAACCCGGACGTGAAGTACTACTTCATCTACGCGGTGTTGTTCCTGGTCGTGTTGGCTGTGTTGTACATCAAGCATCGTCTGGTGAAGATGCCGGTCGGTCGTGCCTGGGAAGCGCTGCGTGAAGACGAGATCGCTTGCCGCTCCATGGGACTGAACCACGTGCTGGTCAAGCTCTCGGCGTTCACCATCGGTGCATCGACGGCCGGTCTGGCGGGCGTGTTCTTCGCCACCTACCAGGGCTTCGTCAACCCGACCTCGTTCACCTTCTTTGAATCGGCCCTGATCCTCGCCATCGTGGTACTCGGCGGCATGGGCTCGACCATCGGCGTAGTGATTGCAGCCTTTGTGTTGACCGTCGCCCCGGAGTTGCTGCGAGGCTTCGCCGAATACCGCGTCCTGCTGTTCGGCATCCTGATGGTGTTGATGATGATCTGGCGACCACGCGGCCTGATTCGGATCAGCCGCACGGGTGTGACCCCGCGTAAAGGAGTAGCGCCATGAGCGAAGTCGTACTCTCTGTCGAGAAGCTGATGATGCACTTCGGCGGCATCAAGGCGTTGAATGATGTGAGCCTGCAGGTCAAGCGCAACTCTATCTTCGCCCTGATCGGCCCCAACGGCGCCGGCAAGACCACCGTGTTCAACTGCCTGACCGGGTTCTACAAGGCCTCCGGCGGCAAGATCGAACTGAACGTGCGCGGGCAGCAGACCAACGTCATCCAGTTGCTGGGCGAATCGTTCAAGCCGACCGATTTCGTCTCGCCAAAAAACTTCATCACCCGGCTGCGCTACAAGATGTTCGGCGGCACCCACCTGGTGAACCGGGCCGGGCTGGCGCGGACCTTCCAGAACATTCGCCTGTTCAAGGAAATGTCGGTACTGGAAAACCTGCTGGTGGCCCAGCACATGTGGGTCAATCGCAGCATGCTGGCCGGTATCCTCAACACCAAGGGTTACCGCAAGGCTGAAAGCGATGCACTGGACCACGCCTTCTACTGGCTGGAAGTGGTGGACCTGGTGGACTGCGCCAACCGCCTGGCGGGTGAGTTGTCCTACGGCCAACAGCGCCGCCTGGAAATCGCCCGGGCCATGTGCACCCGTCCGCAGATCATCTGCCTCGACGAACCGGCCGCTGGCCTCAACCCTCAGGAAACCGAAGCGCTGAGCGCGATGATCCGGCTGCTGCGCGACGAGCACGATCTGACCGTGGTGCTGATCGAACACGACATGGGCATGGTTATGAGTATTTCCGACCACATCGTGGTGCTGGACCACGGCATCGTCATCGCCGAGGGCGGCCCCGACGATATCCGCAACGACCCGAAAGTGATTGCAGCCTACCTGGGCGCCGATGAAGAGGAGGTGGTATGACCCAACCCATCCTCGAACTCCAGGAACTGGACGTGTTTTACGGGCCGATCCAGGCCCTGAAGAAAGTTTCGCTGCACATCAACGAAGGAGAAACCGTCAGCCTCATCGGTTCCAACGGCGCCGGCAAGTCGACCCTGCTGATGTCGATCTTCGGTCAGCCGCGCGCGGCGAACGGGAAGATTCTCTATCAGGGCGTGGACATTACCCACAAGTCGTCGCACTACATCGCCTCCAACGGCATCGCGCAGTCGCCGGAAGGGCGGCGGGTGTTCCCCGACATGACCGTCGAGGAAAACCTGCTGATGGGCACCATTCCGATTGGCGACAAGTACGCCAAGGAAGACATGCAACGCATGTTCGAGCTGTTCCCACGGCTCGAGGAGCGGCGAACCCAGCGAGCGATGACCATGTCCGGCGGCGAGCAGCAAATGCTCGCCATCGCCCGTGCGCTGATGAGCCGACCCAAGTTGTTGCTGCTGGACGAGCCGAGCCTGGGGCTGGCGCCAATCGTGGTGAAGCAGATTTTTGCGACCCTGCGCGAACTGGCCAAGACCGGCATGACCATCTTCCTGGTGGAACAGAACGCCAACCACGCGCTCAGACTGTCGGATCGTGCGTATGTGATGGTCAACGGAGAAATCCGCATGACGGGTACCGGCAAGGAGCTGCTGGTCAACGAGGATGTGCGTAACGCGTATCTTGGTGGGCACTGATTCCACGCTGAAGTAACCAAGCCCCGACGAGCAATCGCCGGGGCTTTTTTACATCCCCGAAACGGCGGTCATCCCTTGTGTGCGAGCCTGCCCGCGATTGCGGCGGTACAGTCAGCATCGAGGTGACTGACACTGCGCAATCGCGAGCACGCTCGCTCCCACAGGTTTTTTGCAGGCATTCAGGAAATTGTGGAAAACAAATTTTCCAAGCTCCGAAAGCGCGACATAAAGCCGCTGTAAATAGTTGTTTTGACACGGTTTGGACTTGTCCCCGTTTGCTGTGGAACTGGCTGTGAATAACGTGGGAGTAGCTGGCTGAAAGCCTCTGAATCCGTGGCTTGCGTGGGTGTGGTTGTTTTTTGATCAGGCGTTTTTACGTAGCCTAAAGCCTGCTTTGTCAACCTTTTTGTTGATGATGAAACTGCGTCAAAATGGCGTGGATAAGCCTGTGGATAAGTCTGTGATTAAACTCTGGAAAGACTTCGCTGAAGGCCGTGGTTACTGGCTTGGCGCCATCGCCCGTTTGCCCGGTCGATCGTGCAAAATGCCATGGACTACACCGCAGACTATCGAGGGTCAAGCAAAAAAGTTTCAAATCACCGCGCAAAGCCTTGTGGATAGCGGCTTGCAGCTTTTCCACTTGCCCCCAAAGACTGTGGACCGGCCTGTGGATAACGTGCGTGCACATGGCGCAAAGCCCCGTACCGTATGGTGCGCAATGGGTTGGCTGTTTTTTGTACAGTGTCGGCCCGCCGGGAACGTGTTGCCGGTATGAGCGCGGCGCGGCATGCTGCCTGCTGATTTTCTATTCCAATGGCTGGCGATCAGCCGACGCAAGGAGAACACGATGTCCAACACCCTGTTTATTACCGGCGCGACTTCCGGTTTTGGTGAAGCCTGTGCCCGTCGTTTTGCCGAGGCCGGCTGGAAGTTGGTGCTGACAGGTCGTCGTGAAGAGCGCCTGAATGCGCTGTGCGCCGAGTTGTCGAAGCAGACCGAGGTTCATGGCCTGGTGCTCGATGTGCGCGACCGCAAGGCCATGGAAGAGGCGATCGCCAACCTGCCGCCGTCCTTCGCCAAATTGCGTGGGCTGATCAACAACGCAGGGTTGGCCCTGGGTGTTGATCCAGCGCCCAAGTGCGACCTGGACGATTGGGACACCATGGTCGATACCAACGTCAAAGGCCTGATGTACAGCACCCGTTTGCTGCTGCCTCGCCTGATCGCCCACGGTCGCGGTGCCGGCATCATCAACCTTGGCTCCATCGCCGGTAACTATCCGTACCCGGGCAGCCACGTCTACGGTGCGACCAAGGCATTCGTCAAACAGTTCTCCCTGAATCTGCGTTGCGACCTGCAAGGCACCGGTGTGCGCGTCAGCAACATCGAACCGGGCCTGTGCGAGAGCGAGTTCTCGCTGGTGCGGTTTGCCGGCGACCAGGAACGCTACAACGCGACCTATGCCGGCGCCGAACCCATCCAGCCGCAAGACATTGCCGAGACCATCTTCTGGGTCCTCAATGCTCCGGCACACATCAACATCAACAGCCTGGAGCTGATGCCGGTCAGCCAGACCTGGGCTGGCTTCGCGATTGAGCGCAAGGCTTAAGACCGAGTAACGGCCATTCGCGGGCTTGCCCGCGAAGGGGCCGGAACAGGCAGTACAAGACATCAGCTAGACTCCTCCCTCAAGTAACCCGCCGTACACGGCGGTCTAGAGGTATTAGAGGAGCTCAAGTGAGTAATCGAGGCGAGCAGTCGCTGCTCAAACAATCAACCTTTCTGATGCTCGCCGTGACAGTCGCCGGGATCATCACCGGTTTTGTTTCGGGCGCTCAATCCATCCTGTTCGATGGCTTCTTTTCGTTAATCGCAGCCTTCATCAAGGTGCTGATGCTGATCACCGCGCGGCTGATCGCCAAGGAAAGCAATCAGCGCTTCCAGTTCGGCTCCTGGCACCTGGAGCCCATGGTGCTGGTGATCGAAGGCAGTTTCATATTCCTGGTGGCCGTTTACGCCTTTCTCAACGGTGTGTTCGGCATCATCAGCGGCGGCCGCGAGGTCGAGCTCGGGCTGGTGATCTTTTATGCGGCTGTGTTTACGGTCGTTGAACTCATTTATTTCTTCTACGTCCGCCATCGCAATCGCACACTCAAATCATCACTGATTCAGTTCGACAACATCAGTTGGCTGGTGGATGCGATGCTGTCGGCGGGCCTGCTGGTGAGTTTCCTCATCGCGTTGCTGCTCAAAGTTCAGGGATACGACGAATGGGCGGTGTATGTCGACCCGCTGATTCTGATTCTGCTGGCCTTGGGCATGCTTCCCCCGGCTTTCAAAATCCTTGGTCCGGCTTTGCGCGAAGTGCTGGGTATCGTCCCGGATCAACTGGACGACAAGGTGCGTCAGGTGATGGAAGCGGCCAAGCTCGAGCACGGGTTCGACGATTACATTTCCTACGTGCAGAAACACGGACGGGCGTGTTTTATCGAGATTCACGTGGTGCTGCCGGGGGATTACCCGATCGATGGCGTTGGGGACCTGGACCGGTTACGGGAGGACATTTCCGCGAAACTCGGCAAGGCGGATGCGGCGAGATGGTTGACCATCAGCTTCACTGGCGACCGCAAGTGGATTGAGTAGCACGTATAGCCAGATCGCAGCCTGCTCCAGCTCTGCCGGAGGCTGCGATCTTTCGCAGGTCAGGCAAGGTAATCGGCCAACCCGCGGTAACAAGTCGCCAGGTGATAAGGCGTGGTCGATGGCATGTCGCGACGGCTCACTTCACCATGTTCATCCCGGCATTCATACCAACCGTGCGCATGCAGCGAGTGCTGCTTTAATGCCTGCAATTGACGCAGCACCACGGCTTCGCTGTGCGGGCGTAGCGTCAAGGCGCGCAGGTACTCGGCCTGTGCCCAGATGCGTTGCGTAGCGTCCCGGGAGCCGCCATCCGGCCCGAGGTCCAGCATGGCCCGCACGGCTCCGGTCTGTTGCTCGACGCCCAGTTGCTCGGTAAAGGTGAACGCGCGTTCCAGCGAGTCATGCAACTTCGAGCCACGCAGCAGCTCGCTGGACTCCAACAGGAAATACCACTCGAACTGGTGGCCCGGCTCGAACCAGTTATCCACAGCATCGAGCGGCTTTTCCATCAGCACACCGTGTTGTGGATCAATAAAACGCTTTTGCATGGCTGTGCATAACTCGACAAGCGCCTGTTGTACGGCGAGGTCTTCGCGAACCGATAGCGTGGCGAGGAAGGCTTCCGCCAGGTGCATCAGCGGGTTTTGCAGGGGGCCGCTATCAAGGCAAGACCAATCGCGCTCGAGCGTGGCTTCGTACAGGCCGTCGCCCGTGGCGAAACGTTGCGACACCACTTCCAGGGCGGCGTTGAGCACCGACTCCACTAACGGCTCGCGGACCTTGTCCCAGTAATGGGCGCAGGCGAACAGGATGAAGGCGTGGGTGTACAGGTCTTTGCGCTGGTCCAGCGGCGCGCCCTGTGCGTCGACGCTGTAGAACCAGCCGCCGTGCTCGGCATCGTGGAAATGCCGCTGCAGGGAACGGAACAGCGCTGCGGCGCGCTCTTCGGCGGCCGGCACCTGGCCGATCAGGCTGGCAAACACAAACAGCTGCCGCGCACAGGCCATGGCCCGGTAACGCTGTGGGGGCAGCGCATGCTGCTCGGCGTCCAGTGCCTCGTAAGGCAGCGCCATGTTGGCGTTCCAGCCCGGGCCTTGCCAGAGCGGCACAATGACGTCCAGGAAATGCTGTTGCACTGAAGCGAACAGGGCGGTCAGTTCAGGCTGGGAGGCGGAGCGGGAAACATGCGGCATTGGCTGGCGTCGTCACGGCAGGGTTAATTGCGCGACATGGTAGCAGAGAGGCTGACCGCAGAGATGCGGTGTCTGTCAGGCCGCCATCGCGGGCAAGCCCGCTCCCACAGGATTTGCGCCGAATCTTAATAGTGTGGACACCCTGTAAATTGTGGGAGCCGCCTTGCCCGCGAAGAGGCCGGTTCAGGCAACAGGGACTCAGCCTGCCAGCAGCCATGCCCCGGTCGCGGCCGAAGCAGCACCGGCCAGTCTCACCAGTGGTGCGGCGGCCTGCGGCAGTACCCGCACCAGCGCATATCCGCCGGCGTGCAACACCGCCGTCGCGGCTACAAATCCTGCGGCATAGGTCCAGGGACTGGTCATTTCCGGCAACTCCAGACCGTGCGCCACGCCATGGAACAGCGCAAACAACGCTGTCGCGCCAACCGCCATGGCCAATGGCGGACGCACCGCCAATGCCACTGCAAGGCCCAGGGCCAGCACTGAAGCGGCAATCCCGGTTTCCAGCGCCGGCAGGTTGATCCCGGCAAAGCCCAGCAGCCCGCCGATCAACAGGGTGCCAACAAAGGTACACGGCAGGGCCCAACGCGCGATGCCTTGCTGCTGCGCCGCCCACAGGCCGACCGCCAGCATTGCCAACAAGTGGTCGAGGCCGCCGATCGGGTGGCTGATGCCGGCGATCAAGCCGTTGTCGCCGTGCCCCGGGTGGGCGAAGGCGAGGGCCGGGGTCAACAGCAGGGCCGTCGCGGCGAGGATGCGTTTGAGTGTCATGGATAAGCTTCCTTGTTGAAAAGTCGTTATCAGGCAGCCGTCAGCAGGCCCTGGCGTTCGATGAAGGCGATGATCTCTTCCAGGCCCTGGCCGGTTTTCTGGTTGCTGAACACGAAGGGCTTGCCGTTGCGCATGCGTGTTGTGTCGCTGTCCATCAACGACAGCGAAGCACCCACCAGCGGCGCGAGGTCGATCTTGTTGATCACCAGCAGATCGGATTTACAGATTCCCGGCCCGCCCTTGCGTGGCAGTTTGTCGCCGGCGGACACGTCGATAACGTAGATGGTCAGGTCGGACAGTTCCGGGCTGAATGTGGCGGAGAGGTTGTCGCCACCGGACTCCACCAGAATCAGGTCCAGCCCCGGAAAACGCCGGTTCAGTTGATCCACCGCTTCGAGATTGATCGAGGCGTCTTCTCGGATCGCCGTGTGCGGGCAGCCACCGGTTTCGACACCGATGATGCGTTCCGGCGCCAGGGCCTCGTTGCGCACCAGGAAATCGGCGTCTTCGCGGGTGTAGATGTCGTTGGTGACGACGGCCAGGTTGTAGCGCTCGCGCAGGGCCAGGCACAGGGCCAGGGTCAACGCGGTTTTACCGGAGCCGACCGGACCGCCGATACCGACGCGCAGGGGTTGTGCGTTCATGTGATTCTCCAAAGTAAGGGCCCTAGGAACGGAATAGACGGCTGTATTGGCGCTCATGGGCCATACACGCCAGGGACAGGCCGAAAGGGGCGCTGCCGTAATGCTCGGGATCGATTTGAGTGGCGTGGTGTTGAGCTTGTTGAAGGAGCGGCACCAGTTCGCTGGTCAGGCGCTGTGCGGCTTGCTGGCCCAGGGGCAAGGTTTTCATCAGTACCGCCAGTTGGTTTTCCAGCCAGCTCCACAGCCACGCGGCCAGCGCATCCTGCGGGCTGATCTGCCAGGCGCGAGCGGCCAGGGCCCAACCAAGCGCCAGATGTGGCTCGGGACGCTGCTGGAGAAACCTGCGGGCCGCCTCATCGAGTTCCGGCAGGCCATTGAGCAGTTGCTGAAGGGAATAGCCCATCTGCCGGCTTTCCTGATGCAGCTCACGGGTTTCCCGGCTGGCGCGATGCTCTTCGCAGCGGTGCAGCAACTCGCCCCAGTTCTCCTCCACGGCGGCCACGCAATGGGCGAGCAGCAATGGCGCTTCAAAGCGTGCCAGATTCAACAGCAACTGATCGCTGATCCAGCGTCGGGCACTGTCGGGATCGTTGACGCGGCCGTTATCCACCGCCATTTCCAAGCCTTGAGAATAGCTGTAGCCGCCAATCGGCAGTTGCGGGCTGGCCAGGCGCAAGAGCGCCCAGGCCGGGTTCACAGGCGCACACCGAACTGGTGCAGTTTCGGCGCGTAGTTGAAGTCTTCGTCGCCGTGGCGCGAATGGTGGTGGCCGCCGCCGTATGCGCCGTGTTCAGGCTGGAACGGTGCTTCGATCGGTTCGACCTGTGCGCCCAGCTGTTCGAGCATGGCCTTGAGGACGTAATCGTCGAGGAGGCGCAACCAGCCGTCGCCGACTTGCAGGGCCACGTGACGGTTACCCAGATGATAGGCGGCGCGAGTCAGTTCAAAGGCGTTGGCGCAGGTGACGTGCAGCAGCTGCTCCGGACGTGCGCAGACGCGGACAATGCGACCGTCTTCGGCGTGCAGGTATTCGCCGTCATACAGGGGAGGCTGGCCGCGCTCCAGAAACAACCCGACGTCCTCGCCCTCGGCACTGAAACAGCGCGAACGGCTTTTGCTTCGGGCCTCGAACGTCAAGTGAAGCTCGGCGGCCCACTCAGGTTGAGGGTCGATTCTGCGATGAATCACCAGCATGGGATGACTTCCAGCAATGGACAATGCTCAGGCTAGAGCAAGGGGCTTGCCAATAGCGGGAAGTGTAGGAAAAGGCTGTGGGAAATGTAGGACGTGTGCGGTTGGGATATTTTTTTTTGATTGAAGTTGGTGCGTTGATTTTTCTGATGCCCTTCTTTGGGGCGTCATTAAGAGAGCGCAGCGTACGGTAGCTCTTGCAGGGGGCGTGCTGCGATCTTCCTATGGATTACTCGGTGCTTCCGAGTCCCTGCCAGTGCTTGAGCCCAATAAAAATAAAGCGCAACTGCTGGGTGATCTTCGCTTGCGGCGTCAGATGTTCGGGCAACGCTTCGGCAGGCGGGTCGATGATGTCCGGCAGGGTGGCGAATACGCTTTTTACGATCAGATCGGCCATGACGCTCAGGTCAGCGATGCCCAGATGTTGCAGTTTCGGCATCAACGACAGATCAGCCGCCAGGTCCGAACTGATGTCTTCGCGCAGTCGGCCGATCGCCAGACGCACCGGCACCGAGCCGCCGTATTGCTCGCGAGCGAGAAACAGGAACTGTGAACGGTTGGCGCTGACCACGTCGAGGAAGATCCGCACGGAAGCATCGATGATGCCGCCCATGACGAACTCATTGTGCCGCACCAGGCGGATGGTTTCGCGAAAGGTCTGGCCGACTTCGCTTACCAGCACCAGGCCCAGCTCATCCATATCGGCGAAATGACGATAGAAACCGGTGGGCACTATGCCGGCGGTTTTCGCCACTTCGCGCAAGCTCAGGCTGCCGAATCCTCGGCCGCCGTCCATCAAGCGCCGGGCGGCGTCCATCAGGGCGTTACGGGTCTGTTGTTTCTGTTCGGCGCGGGGCAGCATCGCAAGGTTTTTCTGCAAAGGGAGAGCGGCGCACTCTAGCAAATCGGCTTTGCCGGCGTCGAACGACTATGGGGGATCACGCGGGGAAGGGCGGTGTTGAAAAATCAAAGCCCAATCCGGTGATTGGGCTTTTTTTCTGAGCGACCATGGGCTTAGCTCAGAGTGCTGTTGCGTTCGATTACGCGATCACCACCACCTTCAGCAAGGGTCTGGCCTTGTGGAGTGCGGTCCGAACCATCGGCGGCAAGGGTCTGGCCTTGTGGAGTGCGGTCCGAACCATCGGCGGCGAGGGTCTGGCCTTGCGGGGTACGGTCGGAACCGTCCTGAGTGATCAGGCCTTTTTCTTTCAGGCGATCATTACCGCCTTCGGCAAGGGTCTGGCCCTGTGGGGTGCGATCGGAACCATCAGCGGCGACCGTTTGGCTGAAAACCGAGTGGCTGTCTTTGACCTGGGGAGTGGCCTGGTCGGCGGCGGGCAGGGCAAAAGCGCTGCTGGCCAGCATCGAGAGGGTAAGGCTAAGTAGTAGTTGGCGTTTCATGATCGGGTGCTCCTCGTAAGGGCTTGAAAGTGGCTACGAGGGCAATGCTACTCTCGATAAATCGATATAAAAGTTCATAAACGCAATGGTAATAATCAACGGAATTGATTGTTTGCCCGCGGGGCTCTAGGTCGGGCGTTCCGGTCGCGGGCTTCGCCGTGAAATGGCTGTTTTCGACCTGGCTGTGTCTCACAAAAATAAGGGCTCGGTGACGCTGCAAGAACTCATTGGTCAGCATTTGACTCGCAGATTTACGCGATATCGGTTAAACCTGCGGAGCTTTTACCAGTCGTAGATTGCATGGCGGGCCGTTTCTGGCTCACCGTTTCATAGGTGCGCCGCGGTCATGGCGCCCAGTCGTATCAGGAGTCCTGTGCAATGACGCGCACCCGTAAAGTACTTTCCTGGACCTTCGCCAGCCTTTTTGCCCTGCTGGCAATTCTGGTACTGGTCATCGTGTTCTTCGATTGGAACCGGATCAAACCGAATATCAATGCCAAAGTCTCCGAGGAGCTGCACCGTGCGTTTGCCATCAACGGCAACCTCGCGGTGGTCTGGCAGCGCGAACCTGATGAAGGAGGCTGGCGCGCCTGGGTGCCTTGGCCGCATGTGGTAGCGCAGGATTTGAGCCTGGGTAACCCGGACTGGTCGAAGGCGCCGCAGATGGTCACCCTCAAGCGCGTCGAACTGCGCATCTCGCCCTTGGCGTTGCTCGCGCAACGCGTGGTCATTCCGCGTATCGACCTCACCGAACCCAATGCCGAGCTGCAGCGCCTGGCCGACGGGCGTGCCAACTGGACGTTCAAATTCGATCCCAAGGACCCGAATGCCGAACCGTCGAACTGGGTAGTCGATATAGGTGCAATCGGCTTCGACAAAGGCCATGTCACCCTTGATGACCGGCAGCTGAAAAGCCAACTCGATGTGCTCATCGATCCTTTGGGCAAGCCGATCCCGTTCAGCGATATCGTTGGCGACAAAACGGCAAAAAAGGTCCTGGAGAAGGGGGCAGCGCCGCAGGATTATGCGTTCGCCCTCAAGGTCAACGGCCAGTATCACGGCCAGAAGCTGACGGGCCAGGGCAAGATCGGCGGTTTGTTGGCCTTGCAAGACTCGAACAGACCGTTTCCGCTGCAGGCGCAGGTGAAGATCGCCGATACCAGCGTCGAGCTGGTCGGTACCCTGACGGACCCGCTGAATCTCGGCGCCCTGGACCTGCGCCTGAAACTGGCGGGCACCAGCCTGGGCAATCTTTACCCGCTGACCGGCGTGATCCTGCCGGATACGTCCCCCTACACCACCGACGGTCACCTGATCGCCAGGTTGCATGAGGCCGGTGGTGCGGTATTTCGCTATGAGGAGTTCAACGGCAAAATCGGCGGGAGTGACATCCACGGCAGCCTGAAATACGTCGCCAGTCAGCCACGGCCGAAACTCAGCGGCTCGCTACTGTCCAATCAATTGTTGTTTGCCGATCTGGCGCCGCTGATCGGGGCCGATTCCAATGCCAAGCAACAAGCCCGTGGCGGTGACAGCAAGCAACCGGCGGACAAGGTGCTGCCAGTCGAAGAGTTCAAGACCGAGCGCTGGCGTGATATGGACGCGGATGTCGAATTCACCGGCAAGCGTATCGTCCACAGTGAAAAGCTGCCGTTCAATGACCTCTACACCCACCTGGTGCTCACCGATGGTGTGCTCAGCCTGGAGCCGCTGCGCTTCGGTGTGGCCGGCGGCAAGCTGGATGCGCAGATTCGTCTCAACGGCCATACCGATCCGCTGGAAGGCCAGGCAAAACTCACTGCCAGGGGGTTCAAGCTCAAGCAGTTGTTCCCGACCTTCGAGCCGATGAAAACCAGTTTCGGCGAGCTCAATGGCGATGCCGATATCAGCGGGCGCGGCAACTCGGTGGCGAAATTGCTGGGCAGCGCCAACGGCAAGCTGAAAATGCTGATCAACGACGGCGCCATCAGTCGCGAGCTGATGGAGTTGGCGGGGCTGAATGTTGGCAATTACGTGGTTGGCAAGATCTTCGGCGACAAGGAAGTGAAGATCAACTGTGCGGCTGCCGATTTCGACATCAAGAGCGGTCTGGCGACCACGCAGCTGTTTGTCTTCGATACCGAGAACGCAATCATCTATATCGATGGCACGGCGAATATGGCGACCGAGCAGTTGGACTTGACCATCACTCCGGAATCCAAGGGTTGGCGTTTGATTTCGTTGCGTTCACCGCTGTACGTGCGGGGCAAGTTCATCAAGCCCGATGCTGGGGTCAAAGCAGTGCCGTTGATTTTGCGTGGTGCGGGAATGGTTGCGCTGGGTGTGATTGCCGCACCGGCGGCGGGCTTGCTGGCGTTGGTGGCGCCGAGCGGCGGAGAGCAGAATCAGTGTGCGCCGTTGCTGGAGCAGATGAAGGAAGGAAAGGCACCGAAAACAGTGAAGGGTTGAAGGCCTGCGGCTGTCCGCACAAGGAATGTTTAAGGGGCGCCTATGCGCAGTAATGGGCCGCAGGTTCTTCAATGCAGAGTCAATCGCTGGAGTCAGTTTCAGTTTCAGTTTCAGTTTCAGGAGTAATGGCGTGGAACAAATGGGTCCGCGCCTTGCTACCGAGTTTAGCGAACACCTGGTTTCTAATTGAGGCGTACTTGTCCTCAATCAAACGAGTGCTCCACAAGGACGTTTCGATATCTCCGAGGATGAGCGTTTCACGGATCGGTTGCTCAAGGAAGGTTATGTCTACCTTTTTAGAGGTTTCGAGTGATAATTGAAGCGAAACGATTTTTTTGTTTTCGCAGACAATCGTCAAGAGAGTAGTCACGTTGAACGACGGGAACTCTTCGAGTGCAGGTGGTTTTTCTGTTTGAATCCTGCTCAGGAACGCATTGCTGGCGGGCGACTCGCTGGGGAGTTGCGTGACGATCGATAATGCAGTTTTAAGTTGTTGTAGCTGTTTTTCGCTTAGTTCTTCGGATAGAGCGTTGGTCGCAATTTTTAGCACGCTGGATGGCGATTTTGGACGGCGGCTATTTTTGAATTTCCCAGATTCCCAGAACAGCCTTCCTAACGAGGTCGTATAAGAAGAGAGCCAGCGCTCGGCGGTCCCGTTAGCTATTAAACTTGCCAGTAAGGATGCGTGCAGAATATTTTCTTTGAAGTGCTCTGGGTGTAGACCGAGGAATAGGGTTATGTGCCCGTCGACTATATAGATGTCGGGTGATAATGGTTTCATGTGATTCTGCGCTAATGAAATTGGATTTGGTTGGCGCTGAGGTCGTAATCAAAAAACCTCGGCGCCATTTTTAACTGGGCTTTATTGGAAGCCTGGGATGCCGTCAAGGAATTCGTCAGCGGCGTTCCCCAACTTTTCAAGAACCTTGTTTCGGACCCTGCCGTACAGTTGAGTGTTGAGATAAACGGGGGTGGCCATTGATTTTACGGCGGTGGATTTAGTGGTCGATTTCCACCAGAGAATACCCCGGGAGCTTTCCTTTACATCTACACTTATGTAGCTGAGAATCATCATGGGAGAGCCTTCCCGGGTTTGCCAGACCGGAGAAATGTCAAAGTTGGCGTCATAGCCTGTTTGTGCATTTCGCTCATAGATTTTGATCAGCCCGTCGTCCCCTTTAACGCCTTCCACGGCTTTGCCGGCCAGTTGCGCCAAGCGTGGTGCATTTGCGCCAACCAGGTTTTGAAGGATGTCAAAGGCTACACCGTCCATTGTCAGGCCTGTTCTTTGTATTACCTTGTTCTGATTGTTGATTTTGCTGTATGTCCAGCCGAGGGTACGCAGACCCTGTACATAATAGTCGTACCACTGCTCCAGTTCTTTTTTGATGTCATACTTCTGTGAGGCGGCGTTTTGCATCAGCAGTTTACAGTTATCGACGTCATCGCGGTTTTGAGCAGATACTCCTGCCACGTAAATATTCATCATGTCCGGGCCGACAGTGCCGCTTTCCTTGGATGGATCAATCGGCAGACTGTCAGGTGCTGAGGAAAATGCTCGAGGTTTTACTGTTTTTGGTAGTGCTGGTAACGAATCGATGAATTCAAGCTGGTCTTCAAGATACATGGGTATAGTCCTTTATGGAATTATGCAGACGTCTTGTCTGTGTTTTAAATATAAGGATTTCGTATTTTAAATCTACTGTGCGATTGTAACTTGATGCTCGTGTGTGGGGGGGTGCAAGATGATCTGCTGGTCAATAAAAAAAGGCCTGATAGCAAATTAATTGCGATAAGGCCTGGTTGCTATCAGAGATCTTTGAGTATGTCCGCCATGTCATCCGCATGCTCTTCTTCCTGAGCCAGAATATCCTCAAAGATGCGTCTGGTAGTCGGGTCTTTTTCGCCAATGTACTGAATAATCTCGCGATAACTGTCGATGGCAATTCGCTCGGCCACCAGATCCTCGTAGACCATTTCCTTGAGCGAGTTACCCGCCACGTACTGAGCATGGGAGTTTTTCGTTAGTGTGTCAGGGTTGAACTCCGGTTCACCTCCCAGTTGCACGATTCGCTCGGCAAGTCGGTCGGCGTGTTCACCTTCCTGTTTGGCATGTTCGAGGAATTCTTCAGCAGCGACGTGAGCTTTTAGGCCACTGGCCATGAAGTAGTGGCGTTTGTAACGCAGCACGCAGACCAGTTCGGTGGCCAGCGACTCATTGAGCAGGCGTAGTACTTCCTCAAGGTTGGCACTGTAGTCCTCGGTCACGGCGCCGTTTTCGACGTTCTTGCGCGCACGTTCGCGAAGGGTGGTTACGTCAGACAAATGCATGTCACTCATCTCGTTCTCCTGGAGGCTAACCCGGTTTGCGTCACGCCTCTGAGGACGTGATCGCTACTTAAGGTGTGAGTGATGACTCCGGCGAAAAGTTTTATGAGATTTTTGGCAACAGATCGAACCCCCCGGGTTCAGCCTGCAGCCTTGCAAAACGGCCCGAAATTCATCGACATTGCGGATGTCGTGGAGGGCGTCGTGCAGTTGCAGCAAGGCATTTGACATAGACTTGTCATCTTCGCTGGCGATGCTTGGCTGATGTCTTGCATCGCGCCTTGCGTCACCCACCGATCACAAGGATGTTCGCCCATGTCGCAAGGTTCTGCTGCGCGCTATCCGCTGGTGCTGGTCCCGGGAATGCTCGGGTTTGTCCGTCTGCTGCTCTATCCGTACTGGTACGGGATCGTCGAGGCGCTGCGCCGTAATGGTGCGGTGGTGTTTGCGGTGCAGGTCTCACCGCTCAATTCCACCGAGGTGCGTGGCGAGCAGTTGCTAACTCACATCGACGAAATCCTCCGGGAAACCGGAGCCGCGAGGGTCAATCTGATCGGCCACAGCCAAGGCTCACTGACTGCCCGCTATGCCGCGGCCAAGCGCCCGGACCTGGTCGCATCGGTCACTTCGGTGGCGGGGCCGAATCATGGCTCGGAGCTGGCGGACTATCTGCACAAACACTACCCCCATGACAGCGTCAAAGGCCGGCTGATGAGTTTCCTGCTACGGCTGATCGCCTCGTTGATGGGCCTGCTGGAAACCGGCTATCGCGGGCCGAAGCTGCCGGTGGACATACATGCCTCCCATCACTCCCTCACCACCGAAGGCGTGGCGCTGTTCAACCAGCGTTATCCACAGGGATTGCCTGATACCTGGGGCGGGCAAGGGCCGGAGGAGGTCAATGGCGTACGCTATTACTCATGGTCCGGCACCTTGCAGCCGGGCAAGACCGACAAGGGGCGCAACCTGTTTGACGGTACCAACCGCAGTTGCCGGTTGTTCGCCAAAACCTTCGTCCGTGAAGCCGGGCATTGTGATGGTATGGTCGGGCGCTACAGCTCGCACCTTGGGACGGTGATTGGCGACGAGTATCCGCTGGATCACTTCGATATCGTCAATCAATCGTTGGGACTGGTGGGCAAGGGGGCGGACCCGATCAGGTTGTTTGTCGAGCATGCGGCACGATTGCAGGCAGCCGGTGTTTAACAGGAAGACCGCGATGCGTCAGGTCAGGCTAACGCTGACCTTGCGGCCTAATACAGTGGTCCAGCGCTCAGAAAGAATCACCCCGCCCAGGGTCAACATCCCCCCCACCAAGTGATACATCGCCAGCTGCTCATGCAGCACCACCGCCGCAATCAGCGCGGTAATCAACGGCAGCAAATTGAAAAACAAGGTGGTCCGGCTCGGCCCCAGGCGTATCACGGCCTGCATCCAGGCCAGCGGGGCAACCATCGAAGCCAGCAGGCAGGCGTACAGCACCAGCGGAGTGTTCTGCAGGGTCAAGCCGGCCTTCTCTGAGAAAAGGAACAGCGGAAACAACACCACCACCGCTACCAGCACCTGCAAATACAGGAGTACCAGCGGCGGCAGTTTCAGCTGCCACTTCTTCAGCAACGTGCTGTAGACCGCATAGGCCAGGGTGGCGATCAGCATCATTGCGTCTCCGAGGTTTACCCCGTGCTCCAGTAGCGTGTCGAGGCTGCCCGAGGACACCACCACCAGCACACCGGCGAACGACAACACGGCACCCGCCAGCGCGCCGATGGTCAGGCGCTGACCGAGGCTGATGATTGCCATGGCCAATGACATAAGTGGCATCAGCGACAGGATAATGCCCATGTTCGTGGCCGAAGTGAGGCTTGCGGCGAAGTAGGCCAGGCTCTGGTAGACGGCCATGCCGAGAACGCCGAGGACAAAGACCTTGCCCAGGTTCGGGCGGATCGCCGGCCAATGGTTCAGCACTGGCTTGAGCATGAAGGGGGTGAACAGCAGGCCGGCGAGCAGCCAGCGGTAGAAGCCGATCTCGGCGGGGAAGATCGCCCCGGCTGACATCTTGGTGATCACGGTGTTGCCGGCCCAAATGAAAATGGCCAGCAGGGGATAAGCGTATTGCATGGGAAAAACCAGAACGTTAATGAGGGGCAATTATCCGCTTGTCTGGATACAAGCCTATACTTCTATCCAGACAACCCGCCCCTGATTTCGGACAGCATGAACAGTAAGCACATTGACCTGCTGGATTTCAGCGAATTGCCGACCCCGGTATATTTCCGCTATGCCGATTTCGAAACCCACGAATACGCCTCGGCACACCGCCACCCCTGGGGGACCCTGGAGTATTCGGCCAACGGCGTGTTGCACATGGAAATCGGCAGCAGCCGGTTCATGTCGCCACCGCAATATGCAGTGTGGGTACCACCCGAAACCGAGCACAGTTTCTACAGTAACCAGCCAATCAACTATCGCGCCGTGTGTCTGGCGCCGACCCTTTGCCGCGATCTGCCAAAACAGGCCTGCACCCTGGCCATCAGTGACATCCTCAAGGCAATCCTCAAGGACTTCGCGGCCCGCGACGTGAAAATCCCCGACTGCGATGCGGACCAGCGCCTGGCTCAGGTACTGGTGGATCAACTGCAACAAGCGCCGGTGCACGAGTGTTATTTACCTTACGCCAGCAGCTCCGGATTGCTCGGGGTTCTGCAAGCCTTGCAGGCCGAACCGGGCGATAACCGCCCCCTGGCGGAGTGGGCCGCAAGCATTCATGTCAGCGAACGTACGTTGGCGCGCCAGTTTGTCCGTGAGTTGGGCATGAGTTTTGGTGAGTGGCGCCAGCGCTTGCGCTTTCTGGCGGCCATAGAAGCTCTCGATAGTCATCGCAGCATTCAGGAAGTGGCTTTCGACATGGGCTACAGCAGTGGCTCGGCGTTTATTGCGATGTTTCAGCGCCAGGCCGGCTGCACGCCGGAGCAATATCGGCGCAGCCAACTGGAGAACAGGAAGGCGTAACCGGGGTTGTCTACACTCCTAACCATGCTGCCCCCCTTGCTGCTACGACCAGGAGAAAACTCCATGAAGATCTTGCGTGTCCCGCTGTTGATGATTGGTTTGCTACTGTGCTCCCAGGTTTTCGCCACCACGCCCCAGCAGGAGAAAATGACCACCTGCAACGCCGAAGCTTCTGCAAAAAGCCTTAAAGGCGATGAACGCAAAGCCTTCATGAGCACTTGCCTGAAGGTGGCACCAGCAGTTGAGGAAGCCGGTACTGCCCTGACCCCTCAGCAAGAGAAGATGAAGTCCTGCAATGCCGACGCCACCAGAAAAGTCCTCAAGGGCGATGAGCGCAAGGCGTTCATGAGTAGTTGCCTCAAGAAATAAAGCCAGGCGCGAAGATGCGGGGGACGGTCAGGGGGCGAGTGCATTTACTTGAACCCCGACAAAGGTCGACCCACACAATCCCTAGTGCTTACAAGGGATCGCTGGCAGACTGCCAATCCTTTTTACGCCGTTTGTTTTTGAGGCTGTATGCCAACGTTTTCTCAGCGACAAATCTTGCTGGTCATCAGCTGGGTCATCATTTTTGGCGGGCTTCTACTGGTCCTGCCCCTGCGGTTGCTGCCCAGCTTGCTGGCCGGGTTGCTGGTTTTCGAACTGGTCAACATGCTCACCCCGCAATTGCAGCGGCTGATCGAGGGTCGGCGTGCGCGCTGGCTCGCGGTGGCGTTACTGGGAACCTTGATTGTCAGTGTGCTGACGCTGATCTTTGCCGGCGCCTTCAGCTTTCTGCTGCACGAGGCGGAAAACCCGGGTGCTTCGCTCGACAAGTTCATGGGGGTGGTTGATCGCGCGCGCGGACAGTTACCGCCGTTCATCGACGCTTATCTGCCGGCCAGCGCCGCCGAATTCCGCGTGGCGATTGGCGAGTGGGTGAGCAAGCACCTCAGCGATCTGCAATTGGTCGGCAAGGATGCAGCGCACATGTTCGTGACGTTGCTGATCGGCATGGTGCTGGGTGCGATCATTGCCTTGCAGCGAGTGCCTGACCTGACCAAACGCAAGCCGTTGGCCGCTGCACTGTTCGATCGGCTGCACCTGCTGGTTCAGGCGTTTCGCAACATCGTGTTTGCCCAGATCAAGATCTCCCTGCTCAACACCTTCTTCACCGGTATCTTCCTGGCGGTCGTGCTGCCGATGTTCGGCATCAAGCTGCCGTTGACCAAGACCCTGATCGTGCTGACCTTCCTGCTCGGCCTGTTGCCGGTGATTGGCAACCTGATGTCGAACACCCTGATCACCATCGTCGGGATGTCCCTGTCGATCTGGGTCGCCATGGCCGCGCTGGGTTACCTGATTTTTATCCACAAGCTTGAATATTTCCTCAATGCACGCATTGTCGGCGGGCAGATCAGTGCCAAGTCGTGGGAGTTGCTGTTGGCGATGCTGGTGTTCGAGGCCGCGTTCGGCCTGCCGGGGGTGGTGGCGGGGCCGATTTACTACGCTTATCTGAAGAGTGAGTTGAAGCAGGTGGGAATGGTTTGATCTGCTGTTGATCTGATTGTGGCGAGGGGGCTTGCCCCCGTTCGGTTGCGCAGCAACCGCAGTCAGTTGAATCAACACATCTGACAGTATGCGGTGTCTGGTTTCGGGGCTGCTGCGCAGCCCGACGGGGGCAAGCCCTCTCATCACAGGGTTGCAGATCAGTCCATGGAGCCGTAGCGTTTCGCCGCCTCAATCGCCAGGCCGCTGCCGATACTGCCAAAGATGTTCCCTTCCACATGCCGCGCATTCGGCAGCATCGCCGAGACACTGTTGCGCAAGGCCGGAATCCCGCTCGAACCACCGGTGAAGAACACCGTGTCCACTTGATCGACCCGCACGTTGGCGTCATTGAGCAATTGCGTCACGCTGTTGCGCACCCGCTCCAGCAGGTTGTCGATGGCCGATTCGAACAGGGCGCGGCTCAGCTCCACGCTCAGGCCCGCCTCTATGCGATCCAGCGGCACATGGCGGTGCTCAGCGTGGGTCAGCTGGATCTTGGTTTCTTCCACTTCCATCGCCAGCCAGTGCCCGGCGCGCTGCTCGATCAGCTTGAACAGGCGATCGATGCCGCCGGTGTCTTCGATGTCATAGCGCATGCTGCCCAGGGCCAGCTGGGATTTCTGCGAGTACACCGAGTTGATGGTGTGCCAGGTCGCCAGGTTCATGTGGTGGCTGGTCGGCATGTAGGCACCACTTTTCATCCGGCTGCCGTAGCCGAACAGCGGCATCAGGCCGGCCAGCGAGAGCTGTTTGTCGAAGTCGGTTCCGCCGATGTGCACGCCGCCGGTGGCGAGGATGTCCTCGTGGCGGTTATCCACAGCCCGGCGCTCCGGCGACAGGCGTACCAGCGAGAAGTCGGAAGTACCACCGCCGATGTCCACAATCAGGACAAGCTCTTCTTTTTCGATGGTCGACTCGTAGTCGAACGCGGCGGCAATCGGTTCGAACTGGAAAGACACTTCCTTGAAGCCGATCTTGCGGGCCACATCCACCAGGGTGTCTTCGGCTTCCTTGTCGGCCATCGGGTCATCGTCAACGAAAAACACCGGACGGCCCAGCACCACTTCTTCGAATTCCCGACCGGCGGCGGCTTCGGCGCGGTTCTTGAGCTGGCCGATGAACAGGCCGAGCAGGTCCTTGAATGGCATGGCCGTACCCAGGACGCTGGTGTCGTGCTTGATCAGCTTCGAGCCCAGCAGGCTCTTGAGCGAGCGCATCAGGCGGCCTTCGTAGCCCTCCAGGTACTCGTGCAGCGCCAGCCGGCCGTACACCGGGCGGCGTTCCTCAATGTTGAAGAAGACCACCGAAGGCAGGGTGATCTTGTCGTCCTCCAGCGCGATCAGCGTTTCCATGCCGGGGCGCAGCCAGCCGACGGTGGAGTTGGACGTGCCAAAGTCGATACCCACGGCACGGGCTGGAGATGCGTTGTTCATGTCTTTCAGGTTCCGGTTAAAAAACGGCCGCGCAGTGTATGTCAGAGTGCGACAGATTCGAAGGCCGACTATCTGCTAAATCTCGCAGCGCTATGTCTTGAAAGACGCGTCGACACCCCCAAACTACCCTGCATCAACCGGACAGCCGCGCGACTGCTCGCAAGAAGCACCGCCTGCTGCCGATAAACTTCTTCTGCGCCGGCCGGTCACAACATTGAGATCGGGCAGACCAAAGGCTGCAAACAAGCGCATGCTGTGGCCTGTGGCGCGATTTTTAACGGATGGTGATTCCCGCGATGGATTTCAAAGACTATTACAAGATTCTCGGTGTGGAACCGACAGCGGACGACAAGGCGATCAAGGCCGCCTATCGCAAGCTGGCGCGCAAATACCACCCGGATGTCAGCAAGGAAAAGGACGCCGAAGCCAAGTTCAAGGATGCCTCGGAAGCCTATGAAGCACTGAAAAGTGCCGACAAGCGTGCTGAGTACGATGACTTGCGCCGCTATGGCCAGCACGGTCAGCCGTTCCAGGGACCACCGGGCTGGCAGAGCCGTGGCGGTTTCGGTGGCGGTGGTCAGGATACGGGCGATTTCTCGGACTTTTTCAGTTCGATCTTCGGCAACCGTGGCCCTGGTTTTGGTGGTGGTGAACAGTCACGTCGCAGCACTGGACGTCGAGGGCAAGACGTGGAAATGGAACTTGGGGTTTTTCTCGAAGAAACACTGTCGACCGAATCGAAGAAAGTCACCTTCCAGGTGCCGCAGTACAACGCGGCCGGCCAGCATGTGAGCAACACCAGCAAAAGCCTGAACGTGAAGATTCCGGCCGGCGTGACCGATGGCGAACGCATCCGCCTCAAAGGGCAGGGCGCCCCGGGTGTCGGTGGCGGCGCCAATGGCGACCTGTACCTGACGATCCGTTTTGCGCCGCATCCGAAATACGATGTCGAAGGCGAAAACCTGATCATCACCCTGCCGCTGGCACCGTGGGAGCTGGCCCTGGGCGCTGAAGTCGCGGTGCCGACCCTGACTGGCAAGATCAACCTCAAGGTCCCGGCCGGCAGCCAGAATGGCCAGCGCATGCGCGCCAAGGGCCATGGCCTGATGAACAAGGCTGGCGAGCGCGGTTATCTGTTTGTGCAGTTGAAGGCGGTTATGCCGAAGAAATCGGACGACGACATCAAGGCCCTGTGGCAGGAACTGGCGAAAAAAGCCGCATTCGATCCGAGAGAGAACTTTTGACCCTATAGAACAAGGAGTCACTGACCATGAGCAGTCCCCTGATCGTTCAACTGGACCTGGCCGAATTCTGCGAGGCGACCGAGCTGTCGGACGTCTACGTGATCGAAATCGTCGAGCACGGCATCCTCGAACCTCAGGGCACGCTGCCCAAGGATTGGCGCTTCACCGACTACGAACTGACCCTGGCCAAACGCGCCGCCAAGCTGCGGCGCGATCTGGAACTGGAATGGGAAGGGGTTGCGCTGGCGCTGGATCTGCTTGAGGAGGTCCAGCAGTTGCGGGCGGAGAACCGGATGCTCAAGCAGCGGCTGGGGCGGTTGGTGGTGGACTAAGGCAGCGTGAAACGACGCCATGCTTGGGGTACGCCTGGAGTTTGAAGTCTTAAATGCTCAATGCCCCCTTCTGGCATTGTTTCCGAAAGTGACCATTTCGACACTGCGATGTGACCAAGAGCCATCAGGGTTTCGACTCATACTGTATTGACGGACTATGTTTTGAGAAATCCTTCTCGTCGGAGGAAGAGGCGGTACGTCTGGGTCTGTTGCTCTGATTCCATCGATAGTAAATTCTGCAGGTCGAGTTCTGACTCTTCCGGGCTGACCCGAATTCGACGGCACCACTATTGCACCCCTGACCGTGCGTGGTTGCATATACGAAGACGGGTTTAACGACGCATGCTCTCTCAGTGCGGCGGCCTCATCATACGAGGGCAGTGCCGATTCTACATACGGAGGCGGCGGATCCATTGCATCGCCAGCGGATGGAGAATGAGTCCCAGATGATCCCCTCCTTGGAGCAGGAACATAGACATTCGCGTCAGTTGTTATCAGGGGACGTGCAGCAGGGGGACGGGGAGGTGGAGATGTAGATCTACGTCTGACGACATTAAAAAAATTTCTGATACGCCCCGTCGGATCCGAAAAATTCACCGGATCCCCCAAACAATACATATACGCATTCAACCCTCCCTTCCCAAAAGGACTCAAATCGTCCGGACTATGAAAACGCATCAACACCGGGCTGTAAGCCCTGTAGCCATTGCCCAGTAAATACCAGCCAATGTTCGATTCGCGCAGTTCGCCGTTGAAGCCCAGGCGTGTGGCAACCTCCTGTCCCGCGGACCGCTCGCCGTAGGCGGAATAGGCAATAGGGTTTGGCCTGCCTCCGGCGATTTCGGCGATCACGGAATTACTGGCGTCGGTGGCCAGCATCAGGGTACGTGGCTGGGGAGAGGTGTTGCTGCTATCAACATTTGATGGGGGCATGACGGCGTCCTCCTTGTCGGTTTCTCGACTGGTTCGAACCTGCAGCATTACTCAGCTCCCAGCCGCTTGTGTACTAGCAGATCTGATAGTCCCGATACGCGCGGCAGCGGGCAAATAAGAGTCGGGCTCCCAAGCCAGCGTCACACATAACACGCTAATGGCCCAACATTGATCTCAATAGTTCCCTGCCATTAAACTAACTCTTTCGTATTGTTTGATCTAAATCATTCGTTCAGTAAGCTATACAGTCCTTTTTTATATGATGAGCACTAACTGCTATAAGCGAATCTTAGACGCCTCCTTATTTTCTAATTAACTTCTGGATCTCATTTTGCGTCATCTTCAAAGTACTAGTTTGCGTGAAAGTCCCGTTAATCGTACTTTCTATTCTGTATGTGCGCACACCACCTCCGGGTACCTGTCTTGATGATGGAACGGGAGGAAAAATAGAATCAGACGCAGGAGCAGGACGAGGAGGAATAGGGGGAGGCGTGTGTACTTCGGCTCGTACTTGAAGTTGCGTTACTGGTTGGGGCTTTGGAGGCGTGACATAGACGTTGGCCTGATTGTTGGGTCGGGGGCTTTCCAGCGTTCTATATCCTTTTTGTTTCGAACTGGAACCACCGCCACCCCGGCCTTTGGAGTTAATTTCCACGCCTCGTGGTGTATTGGTAGGATACGTGTCGCTATTACCTGAAGGGGCAGGTGTAGGACTGCCGCCGGATATCGGAGGGGAATAATTTACGCGCGCAGGTCGGGGCGAACCTGCACCGGCAACCGCATGTAAAGCCGCAATCGTTGCTGAGGTCGCATTGCCATTGCCGGTCGGGCGTGTTGCGTTGGGGAGAGTGATGTCAGGATCATTGTATTTCATTCCTGACGTTGCTGACGGTGCTGATGAGGCAATCGCCGCACCTATTTCTGCGAACGCTTTAAGTGCCCCGATTTTGGTCGGATCCCTTCGACCCGATGTCGCTATAAAATCAGGGCCACCCAAGAAGAAATCCAACCCGCGAAGTATGGTTTTCCAGCCGAAATGCCCCGTCGGATCGGTAAAGTTCACCGGGTCACCCACGCAATACATGTAAGCATTCAACCCTCCGCCCCCAAACGGACTCCAGCTATCCGGGCTATGAAATCGCATCAGTTTCGGGTTGTACGCGCGGTAGCCATTGCCCAGTAAATACCAGCCAATGTTCGATTCGTGCAGTTCGCCGTTGAAGCCCAGGCGTGTGGCAACCTCCTGTCGTGCGGACTGCTCGCCGTAGACGGAATAGGCAATAGGGTTTGGCCTGCCTCCGGCGATTTCGGCGATCACGGAATTACTGGCGTCGGTGGCAAGCAGGATGGCGCGGGATTGGCGTTGATCATCAGTGATTGTGCGGGGCATGGCGAAGCCTTCTTTTGAGGTCGGCGTTGCAATGCACTCATTCTGACGTTGGCATTGAGCTTGTGGTACTAGCAGAACTGATAGTGCGGCGAATCTCCAGGAGCTGTCTGGGAGCTCCTACTGGCTCCTGCGGGGCAACACCACGGTAAACAGCGTCCCCTCCGTCTCGTTGGAACTGACCTCGATCGTCCCTGCGTGCGCGGTGACCACTTCCTTGACGATAAACAGGCCCAGGCCGAGGCTGGTGGTGGGTTGTCCGAGTTCTTCGCTGGCGCTGCGCACCAGTGGGTCGAAGAGGGTGCTGATCGCCTCCTGCGGAATCGGCACGCCATAGTTATGCACCTTCAGGCGAACACAGTCCGGCTCGCCATTGAGGCTGATCGTCACATCACGCTTGTTTGAACCGTGCTGCAGCGCATTGCCAATCAGGTTCTGCAGCATCTGGGCAAGGCGCCCGGCATCCCAGAGCCCTCGGGTGTCCCCCGTCACTTCCACTCGCGGATCGCTTTCAGGGTTGCCCGCGCAGGCCTCGGCAATCGCCGCGTGCGCCGCATCAGCCAGGTCCATGGGGGCAGGCTCGAGCGGCAGGCTCTTGCCCAGCCGACTGCGCACCAGTTCCAGCACATCGCTGACCATCACCGCCATGTGTCGCGCGCTGTGCTTGATGTTGATTGCGCAAGTCAGTGCATCGCCTTCGAGGGGGGCTTTGCGCAACAGCATTTCGGTGGACATGGTTACCGCTTGCAGCGGCGCACGCAGGTCGTGCCCGAGGATCGCCAGAAAGATATCCCGCGAGCGATTGACCTGTTCGGCATAGGCTGCGGTGGATTCGGCCAGGGCTTCGTCGATGGCTTCATTGAAGCGGATCATGTCCTGGAAGTAGGCAAGGTCGGGGGATTGCAGACTGTTGACCCACAGGCGGATCACACAGGCGCGCAGATGACGAAACTCCGAGGTCATCTGCACGAGATCGAAGCCGACGTTGTGGCGCAATTCGCCGTGGCTGGCGGCGGCAATGTCCAGGCTCGGCGTTTTTTCCGGGCCTTCTCCCTTGGCCTTGGCCTCCTGCTCGCTGGCGGTTTGCGCCTTGCGCATATCGGCTGCCGCGGCGAGCAGGATCGATTTCGCGTGATCGCGCAGTGTTGCGCGATCCAGCTCGTCGTCGGCGCTGATGGCTTCGGCGAATTTCTCCCATTCATCAACGATGCGATCCACGTGCTGCAAGATGAAGTCAGATAAACGCATGGCTGGGTGTCTGTGTGGTAGTGGTAGCGAAAGAGTGTGGCGCATCCGGGGGGCTTTGTCGTTGCCCAAGAGCAAGCGCCGATAAAGAGGCGCTACAGGATGACCGCTGCCATTGATCGGCAGGGCCAACCCCCATAGGGACTAAATACCATTTGCCATAAAGGCGCACTGGCATAGAACGGGCTTTGCAACAGGAGTCCCCCTGTGCAAGCAACAGGTAGCTCACACTGGGGCCTGTGCATGTTCGATGGTTCAGAACAGGAAATATCGCTGGGCCATCGGCAATACATCTGCCGGCTCGCACCACAGCAACACACCATCGGCCTTGACCTGATAGGTCTGCGGATCGACGTCGATGTCCGGCAAATAGTCGTTGTGGATCAGGTCGGTTTTCTTGACCTCGCGACAGCCCTTGACCACGGCGATTTTCTTTTTCAATCCCAGTGCATCGGGCAAACCTGCCTCCTGCGCCGCCTGGCTGATGAATGTCAGGCTGGTGGCATGCAGCGAGCCACCGTAGCTGGCGAACATCGGGCGGTAATGCACCGGTTGCGGGGTCGGGATCGAAGCATTGGCGTCGCCCATCAGGCTGGCGGCGATGGCGCCGCCTTTGAGGATCAACGTCGGTTTCACGCCGAAAAACGCTGGGCGCCAGAGCACCAGGTCGGCCCATTTCCCAACTTCGATTGAGCCCACTTCATGGCTGATGCCGTGGGTGATCGCCGGGTTGATGGTGTACTTGGCGATGTAGCGCCTGACGCGGAAGTTGTCGTTGCCCTCACCATCGCCGGGCAGTTGGCCGCGCTGTTTTTTCATCTTGTCGGCGGTTTGCCAGGTGCGCGTGATGACTTCACCGACACGGCCCATGGCCTGGCTGTCGGAGCTGATCATCGAGAACGCGCCGAGGTCGTGGAGGATGTCTTCGGCGGCAATCGTCTCGCGACGGATGCGGCTTTCGGCGAAGGCCACGTCTTCGGCAATGCTCGGGTCCAGGTGGTGACAGACCATCAGCATGTCCAGGTGTTCGTCGATGGTATTGCGGGTGAAAGGGCGGGTCGGGTTGGTCGAACTCGGCAGCACATTGGCAAAGCCACAGGCCTTGATGATGTCCGGGGCATGACCGCCGCCCGCGCCTTCGGTGTGATAGGTGTGGATGGTGCGGCCCTTGAAGGCGGCGAGGGTGGTTTCGACAAAGCCCGACTCGTTGAGGGTGTCGGTGTGGATCGCCACCTGCACGTCGTACTGGTCGGCCACCGTCAGGCAGTTGTCGATACTGGCCGGGGTGGTACCCCAGTCTTCGTGCAGCTTCAGGCCGATGGCGCCCGCCTTGACCTGTTCGATCAACGGCTCTGGCAGGCTGGCGTTGCCCTTGCCGGTGAGACCGATGTTCATCGGGAACGCATCGGCGGCCTGGAGCATGCGCGCCAGGTGCCAGGGCCCGGACGTGCAGGTGGTGGCGTTGGTGCCCGTGGCCGGTCCGGTGCCACCGCCGATCATTGTGGTGACGCCGCTCATCAGCGCTTCTTCGATCTGTTGCGGGCAGATGAAATGGATGTGCGTGTCGACGCCGCCGGCGGTGAGGATCATGCCTTCACCGGCGATCACTTCTGTGCTGGCGCCAATGGCGATGGTGACGTTCGGTTGCACGTCCGGGTTGCCGGCCTTGCCGATGCCGGCGATGCGTCCGTCCTTGAGGCCGACGTCGGCCTTGACGATGCCCCAGTGGTCGATGATCAACGCATTGGTGATCACCGTGTCGACCACTTCGGCGGCAAGCAACTGGCTTTGCCCCTGGCCATCGCGGATCACTTTGCCGCCGCCGAACTTCACCTCTTCACCGTAGGTGGTGAAGTCTTGTTCCACTTCGATCCACAGCTCGGTGTCGGCCAGGCGGACCTTGTCACCGAGGGTTGGGCCGAACATGTCGGCGTAGGCTTGACGGGAAATCTTCATTGCAGCTCCTTGCAAAAATTCATTGTGGCGAGATCGCCCATGATCCTGCCGGCAAACCCGAATACCCGGCGATGCCCCGCCAGGTCAACCAGCTCAACCTCCCGGCTCTGCCCCGGCTCAAAACGCACGGCAGTCCCGGCAGGGATGTTCAGGCGCATGCCACGGCTGGCGGCGCGGTCGAAGGTCAGGGCGTCGTTGGTTTCGAAAAAGTGGTAGTGCGAGCCGACCTGGATCGGCCGGTCGCCGCTGTTGGCCACTTTCAGAGTGGTCGTGCGCCGGTCGGCGTTGAGTTCAATGTCGCCGGGCTGGATCTGGTACTCACCGGGAATCATCAATGGGCTCCTTGGAGAATCTTGTAGTAGAGGGCAGTCGGCATGTAACGGCCGCTGGGGTCGCAGGCGTAGTCGGGGATTTCACCGGCGCGGGTGTAACCCAAGGCCTTGTAGAAGTCTTCGGCCGGGGAGCCGGCTTCGGTGTCGAGGTAAAGCATGCCCCGCTGGTGTTGCAGGGCCGCCTGTTCGAGGGCGCTCATCAACTGCTGGCCGAGGCCGCGACGCCGCGCATGCTCGCGCACCAGCAGTTTCTGCACCTCGGCGCGGTTCAAACCATTGGCTTTGCGACACAGGCTCAGTTGCACACTGGCTTGCACCTGTTCGTCGTTGACCACCACCCACAGCAACACATTGCCGTTGTTCAGGTTCTCCTGCACTTCGTCGAAATATGCACGGGCCTGCGCCGCGTCCAGATCCGCCATGAAGCCGACGCTGGCGCCATAACCCACAGCGTCAAGCAGCAGGTCGATCAGGCCCTGACGATAATGGGCAAAGCTCTCAGCGTTGACGCGTCGCAACTGGGCGGCGTTCATCGGGCATTACTCCTGCTTGGCGCCGGGTGGCTGCGCGCCGGGATTGAGGGTCAATTGCATGAAAGTCAGGTCCAGCCAGCGGCCGAACTTGGTGCCTACTTGAGGCATCTGTCCGGTAGTCACGAAGCCGATCCGCTCATGCAAGCGAATGGACGCCGCGTTGCCGCTTTCGATGGCAGCGACCATCACGTGCTTGCCGCAGCCTTTGGCGCGTTCGACCAGCGCATCCATCAGTTTCGGCCCGAGTCCGTTGCCACGCTGATCGCTGCGCACATACACCGAGTGCTCGACCGTGTGGCGAAAGCCGTCGAACGGGCGCCAGTCGCCGAATGAGGCGTAGCCCAGCACGGCGTTATCGGCGTCGACAATCACCAGGATCGGATAGTTCTGGGATTGCCGGGCGCTGAACCAGGCCTGGCGGTTGCCGAGGTCGACCGCCTGCTCGTTCCAGATTGCCGTGGTGTTGAGCACGGCGTCGTTGTAGATGTCACGGATGGCCGGCAGGTCGGCGTGCAGTGCATCGCGGATGTGGTAAGTCATGACGCGGCCTCAGGCGATGGGTTGATGGACGGTGACCAGTTTGGTGCCGTCGGGGAAGGTGGCCTCGACCTGGATCTCCGGGATCATTTCCGGGATGCCTTCCATCACTTGTTCGCGGCTCAGCAGGGTGGAGCCGAAGTGCATCAGCTCGGCCACGGTCTGACCGTCACGGGCGCCTTCGAGCAGGGCGGCGGAGATATAGGCCATGGCCTCCGGGTAATTGAGTTTCACGCCGCGCGCCAAACGCCGCTCGGCGACGAGGCCGGCGGTGAAGATCAGCAGCTTGTCTTTTTCGCGTGGGGTCAGGTCCATCGTTTGAATCCATAAGGGCAGTTTTTTGAGGTTCTTGCGGTGTGGGGTGTGTCAGATGCGACGGCCCCTCACCCTAGCCCTCTCCCGGAGGGAGAGGGGACTGGTCTCGGTTGCTTGTAAGGTCCGGATCAGTCAGTTGCATTCTTGTGTCTTTAACAATCACATCGGTCAGGCTCCCTCTCCCTGCGGGAGGGGGGTGAGGGTAGGCCTTCATGTACTCCAGATTCTCGGCAACACAGCCTCACGGCCAAGCAGCGCCGGCCTGAGCAATCGCCACAAATCAATCAGCCAGCCGCGCGCCAGCAACGCTTCACTGGCCAGACAGCGCGCAACCAGCAACCCGGGCAATTGCGTCAGATCCCCGCGCACGTCATTGGCCAGCGAGCGGCAGCGCTCAAGCAGTTCGTTATCAATCTCCCCGGTCACCAGTAATGTCGCAAACACCGGCTGCCCATCCAGCCCTATCGGCGAATCGAGCAAGCCATCAGCCCCGACAATGCGCTGACGTTCGTGCCAGAGCAACTGGCCGTCACGGCGGATATCCAGGTGCGCCTGGAAATGCCCGAGGTCGAAACGCTCACCACTGGCCGGCCGACCCAATGCCACTACATCCCAGTAGAACAGCCGGGCATCACCTTCAAGGTTGATGCAGGTGCTGAGTTCGGCCTGGGCGGCGCTGAAAATGATCGTTTCCTGCGGCAGCCATTCCAGGGTCGCCCCCGCTGCTACGTGCAGTTTCAGCTGTTGATAAGCGGGGCCGGCGGCGCGATACCATTTCGCCGCGCCCGGACTTGTGATTTGCGCCCAGGCATCGCGCTCGACCTTGGCCGTGATGTCCAGACGATCACCACCGGCGATACCGCCCGGAGGGTGGACGATGATGTGCTGGCAGACTTGCGGCCCCTCGGCATACAGATGTTTCTGCACCCGCAACGGACCTTGGTGGCGGCGCATAACAGGGCGCGTGCTCTCGCCGAAGCGGGCATAAGCCAGTTCCAGCTCGGCGTGCCAGCTGGGCGTGAACAGGAGCGAGGCAGGTAAATTCATGTTTTGTAATTATCGTTAGGACACTACAGATTATCGTAACCCTGCAGCGTAGCTTTAAATAGTGACCAGGCCGCGCACGCCCTCGGCTTCCATGTTTTCGCCGCGACCCTGCTGCACGATCTCGCCCCGGGACATCACCAGATATTGATCGGCCAGTTCGGCGGCGAAGTCGTAGAACTGCTCTACCAGCAGGATCGCCATGTCACCACGGGCCGCCAGTTTCTTGATCACCGCTCCGATCTCCTTGATCACCGACGGCTGGATGCCTTCGGTAGGTTCGTCGAGGATCAGCAGGCGTGGCCGGCTGGCCAGCGCCCGGCCGATAGCCAGTTGCTGTTGCTGGCCGCCGGACAGATCGCCGCCACGGCGTTGTTTCATTTGCAGCAATACCGGGAACAGCTCATAGATGAACGCCGGGACCTCCCTGGCTTCGGAACCGGGAAAGCGCGACAGGCCCATCAGCAGATTTTCTTCCACGGTCAGCCGGCCGAAAATCTCCCGGCCCTGAGGTACGTAGGCGATTCCGGCATGCACCCGCTGGTGTGGCTTGAAAGCGGTGATCGGCTTGCCTTCCCAGTTCACCGCGCCTTCTTTGGCAGGCAACAGCCCCATCAGGCATTTGAGCAGGGTGGTCTTGCCGACGCCGTTGCGCCCGAGCAGGCAGGTGACCTCACCGACCTTCGCGTCGAATGTCAGGCCGCGCAGGATGTGGCTTCCGCCGTAGTACTGGTGCAGCTTGTCGACTTGCAGCATTTTCAAATTCCTCTCAACCCCTGTAGAAGCCGACTTGCTGGCGATCGCGGTGGGGCAGGCGACCATGATGTTGGCTGACACGCCGCCATCGTCAGCAAGCCGGCTCCTACAGGGGGCTGTGTTTACAGGTCTAGCGACCGAGGTACACCTCGATCACCCGCTCGTTATCCTGCACCTGTTCCAGCGATCCTTCAGCCAGCACGCTGCCCTGGTGCAACACGGTCACGTGGTCGGCGATGGAGCCGACAAAGCCCATGTCGTGTTCCACTACCATCAGTGAGTGCTTGCCGGCCAGGCTCTTGAACAACTCTGCGGTGAATTCGGTTTCGGCGTCGGTCATGCCGGCCACCGGTTCGTCGAGCAACAACAGTTGCGGGTCCTGCATCAGCAGCATGCCGATCTCCAGGAACTGCTTCTGGCCATGGGAGAGCAGACCGGCTGGGCGGTTGACCGAGGTCGTCAGGCGTATGGTGTCCAGCACTTCGCCAATGCGATCTTTCTGTTCGCCACTCAAGCGCGCCCGCAGGCTGGCCCATACCGACTTGTCGGTTTTCTGCGCCAGTTCCAGATTCTCGAACACGCTCAGTGCTTCAAACACCGTCGGCTTCTGGAACTTGCGACCGATGCCGGCCTGGGCGATCTGCACTTCGCTCATCTGCGTCAGGTCCAGGGTCTCGCCAAACCAGGCCTTGCCGTGGCTGGGCCGGGTCTTGCCGGTGATGACGTCCATCAGTGTGGTCTTGCCCGCGCCATTGGGGCCAATGATGCAGCGCAGTTCGCCGACGCCGATGTACAGGTTCAGATTGTTCAGGGCGCGGAATCCATCAAAGCTGACGCTGATGTCCTCCAGGGTCAGGATGGTGCCGTGACGAGTGTCCAGGCCTGGGCCGACGCGTTGGCCCAGGCCAATGGCGTCGCGGCTGCTGCCGGCATCCTTGTTCGGCTCCACTGGAAAGAAGGCCGGTTCGAGCATGAATTCAGCCGTCGCAGTCACTCTCATTGTTCACCTCTTTTCTTCAGCAGACCGATCACGCCCTTGGGCAGGTACAGGGTCACGACAATGAACAGCGCACCGAGGAAGAACAGCCAGTACTCCGGGAAAGCCACGGTGAACCAGCTCTTCATGCCATTGACCACGCCAGCGCCGAGCAGCGGACCTATCAAGGTGCCACGACCGCCGAGTGCCACCCAGACGGCGGCTTCGATGGAGTTGGTCGGCGACATTTCGCTCGGGTTGATGATCCCGACTTGCGGCACGTACAAGGCACCCGCCAGGCCGCACAACACGGCGCTCAACACCCAAACGAACAGCTTGAAGCCACGGGGGTCGTAACCGCAGAACATCAGCCTGTTCTCGGCATCCCGAAGCGCGGTCAGCACCCGGCCAAACTTGCTTTGCGCCAGCCGCCAGCCGATGAACAGGCTCGCCAGCAGCAACAGCACCGTGGCGAAAAACAGTACCGCGCGGGTCGCGGGTTCAGTGATGCCGAAACCGAGGATGGTGCGGAAATTGGTGAAGCCGTTGTTGCCGCCAAAGCCGGTTTCGTTGCGGAAAAACAGGAGCATGCCGGCGAAGGTCAGGGCCTGGGTCATGATCGAGAAATACACGCCCTTGATCCGCGAACGGAAGGCAAAGAAGCCGAACACCAGCGCCAGCAATCCAGGCGCCAAGACCACCAGACACATGGCCCAGAGGAAGCTGCTTGTGCCGGTCCAGTACCACGGCAATTCGGTCCACGACAGGAAGGTCATGAAGGCCGGCAAGCCATCGCCGGAGGCCTGGCGCATCAGGTACATGCCCATCGCGTAGCCGCCGAGGGCGAAGAACAGGCCGTGACCGAGCGAGAGCAATCCGGCGTAACCCCAGACCAGATCCAGGGCCAGGGCGACGATGGCGTAGCAAAGAATCTTGCCCACCAGGGTCAGGGTATAGGCAGAGATGTGCAGTGAGCTGTCCGGCGACAGCAGCGAGAGCAGCGGCAATGCCAGCAGCACAACGAGGGTCACTGCACCGACAGCGAGGGTTACCTTGGGGCCGGCCTTTTGTGTGGCCGTGAGCATCAGGGGCTGGTTCATCAGTCGATCACCCGTCCTTTCAGTGCGAAGAGGCCTTGCGGACGCTTCTGGATGAACAGAATGATCAGCGCGAGGATGAGGATCTTGCCGAGTACTGCACCGATCTGCGGTTCGAGAATCTTGTTGGCAATGCCCAGGCCGAAGGCGGCCAGTACGCTGCCCGCCAGTTGGCCGACACCGCCCAGCACCACCACCAGGAACGAGTCGATGATGTAGCTCTGGCCGAGGTCTGGGCCGACGTTGCCGATCTGGCTCAGGGCCACGCCACCGAGGCCGGCAATGCCCGAGCCGAGACCGAAGGCGAGCATGTCCACGCGCCCGGTAGGCACGCCGCAGCAGGCGGCCATGTTGCGGTTCTGAGTGACTGCGCGGACGTTGAGACCCAGGCGCGTCCTGTTCAACAGCAGCCAGGTCAGCACCACCACAAACAGGGCGAAGGCAATGATCACGATCCGGTTGTATGGCAGCACCAGATTCGGCAGCACTTGAATGCCGCCTGACAGCCATGCCGGGTTGGCGACTTCCACGTTCTGTGCGCCGAACACCAGACGCACCAGTTGTATCAGCATCAGGCTGATGCCCCAGGTGGCGAGCAGGGTCTCCAGCGGCCGGCCATAGAGATGGCGAATGATCGTGCGTTCCAGCGCCATGCCGATCGCCGCGGTGACAAAAAACGCCATCGGCAGGGCGATCAACGGGTAGAACTCGATGGCCTGCGGGGCGTAGCGCTGGAACAGCAACTGCACGACATAAGTCGAGTAGGCGCCGATCATCAGCATTTCGCCGTGGGCCATGTTGATCACGCCGAGCAGGCCGAAGGTGATGGCCAGACCCAAGGCCGCCAGGAGCAGAATCGAGCCGAGCGACATGCCGCTGAAGGCCTGGCCAAGCAGTTCGCCTACCAGCAGTTTGCGTTTGACTTGAGCCAGGCTGGTTTCGGCGGCGGTACGTACGCCGGCATCGGTTTCGACGCCCGGTTCGAGCAAGCCTTCGAGGCGAGTGCGGGCCAACGGGTCGCCGGTTGCACCCAGCAAACGCACGGCGGCGAGGCGCACGGCGGGCTCCGCATCGACCAGTTGCAGGTTGGCCAGGGCCAGGCTCAGGGCGGCGTGAACGGTTTCGTCTTTTTCGCCCGCCAGTTGCTGGTCGAGGAATTTCAGCTGCGCCGGTTTTGCACTTTTCTGTAGTTGCTGTGCGGCGCCCAGACGTATCTTGGCATCGGCGGCGAGGAGCTGATGGCTGGCCAGCGCGGTGTCGATCAGGCCCCGCAGGCGGTTGTTCAGGCGCAGGGTTTTCGGCTGGCCGTCGACGGTCAATTCGCCTTGTTGCAGGGCGTTGACCAGTTCGATACGGACCGGGTCGGGTTGGGCGGCCCAGGATTCAAGCAGTTTTGCTTGCTGCATGGGGTTTGCGGCGACGAAGTCTTCGGCGTCACCAGCATGGGAGGCCATCGGCAGTAGCAGTGCCATGGCGAGGATGAAGCGGTGCAAGGCAGTGGGCATTGGTGGTGGTTCCTGTCTGCGGTGGCCGATGGAGCTGGGTTCGGCGTTGAATCCGCCCCTCACCCTAACCCTCTCCCAGAGGGAGAGGGGACTGACCGGGTTGTTTGGTCATCCAGCATCGACCTGGCAATCCTGTGTCGAACTCAGGCTTTGAAAACCGGCTCCATTTCCCTCGCACGCTTGTGGGCGAGGACGCTGACCGGGTTGTTTGGTCATCAGCATCGACCTGACAATCCTGTGTCGAACTCAGGCTTTGAAAAGCTTGAAAACCGGCTCCGTATTGCTTCGAACTCAGCCTTTGAAAAGCTTGAAGATCGGCTCCCTTTCCCCCTCTCCCCCCTGGGGGAGAGGGTTGGGGTGAGGGGGTGGTTCTCAAGCCCGCCTCAAAACCCGAATTCGCCTCAGTTGCTCTTCACCGCATATTCCGGCTTCTTGTCGTTACCCGGAATGAACGGGCTCCATGGCTGGGCACGGATCGGTCCTTCGGTCTGCCACACCACGTTGAACTGACCGTCGGCCTGGATCTCGCCGATCATCACCGGCTTGTGCAGGTGGTGGTTGGTCTTGTCCATGGTCAGGGTGTAACCGGACGGCGCAGCGAACGTCTGGCCGGCGAGGGCTTCGCGGACTTTGTCGACGTCGGTGGATTTGGCTTTTTCCGCAGCCTGGGCCCACATATGGATACCCACGTAGGTGGCCTCCATCGGGTCGTTGGTCACCGCTTTATCGGCACCCGGCAGGTTGTGTTTCTTGGCGTAGGCTTTCCAGTCAGCGACGAATTTCTTGTTCGCCGGATTTTCCACCGACTCGAAGTAGTTCCACGCTGCCAGGTTGCCCACCAATGGTTTGGTGTCGATACCGCGCAGCTCTTCTTCACCCACCGAGAACGCCACGACCGGTACATCCGTAGCTTTCAGGCCCTGGTTGGCCAGTTCTTTGTAGAACGGCACATTGGAGTCGCCGTTGACCGTGGAAATAACGGCAGTCTTGCCGCCCGCCGAGAACTTCTTGATGTTGGCAACGATGGTCTGGTAATCGCTGTGACCGAACGGCGTGTAAACCTCTTCGATGTCCTTGTCGGCCACGCCTTTGGAGTGCAGGAACGAACGCAGAATCTTGTTGGTGGTGCGCGGGTAGACGTAGTCGGTGCCAAGCAGGAAATAGCGTTTGGCGCTGCCACCTTCTTCGCTCATCAGGTATTCCACCGCCGGGATCGCTTGCTGGTTCGGTGCGGCACCGGTGTAGAACACGTTTGGCGACATCTCTTCACCTTCGTATTGCACCGGGTAGAACAGCAGGCCGTTGAGTTCTTCAAACACCGGCAGCACCGACTTACGCGACACCGAAGTCCAGCAGCCGAACACCACAGCGACCTTGTCCTGGGTCAGCAACTGTCGGCCCTTCTCGGCGAACAGGGGCCAGTTCGATGCAGGGTCCACGACTACCGGTTCGAGCATCTTGCCGTTCACACCGCCCTTGGCGTTGATTTCGTCGATGGTCATCAAGGCCATGTCCTTGAGCGACGTCTCGGAGATCGCCATGGTCCCGGACAGGGAGTGCAGGATGCCGACCTTGATGGTCTCAGCAGCCTGGACGGTCCAGGTCATACCCATGGCGGCAATGCTTGCCGATAGTGTGAAAGCCTTGATCAAGCTGCGACGCTTCATTGTGCGATCTCCATGAACTTGGAAGTTTTCTTGGTTGGCAGATGCGGACTACTGAAGGGTCTTTAGCAAGGGCTGTGCCCGGTCGGGAAAAGACAGGGAAATACCGTGCCAGAGCAGTTGTGCGGGGCGCTGGCGCACCATGAAGGGACGAGGTCGGGGCAGTGGTGCGAAGAGGTGCGCCACATTGGGGCGCAAGGTGTGCCTGCAGGAGCTGCCGCAGGTTGCGGCAGCTCCTGCACGTCAGAGGAGAGTTCGGGCGATCGCCTGCCTCATGAGGACGAAGAGGTCGGTTCAGTTTGTCGGGTGAAGCGCGACAACAGCACCCGATCGAGCAGCCAGACCACCACCAGCGAAGCACCCACCAGCGGGAACGCTACCGCCAGGGCGAACATGATCACCATCGCGGTTTTCCATTTCGGCAGGTCGTGGCGCAGCGGCGGTACCCCGAACTTGCCTTGCGGGCGACGCTTCCACCAGATCACCACGCCGCTGACGGCGCTGAGCAGAATCATCAGGCAAATCAGCAGCACGATAATCTGGTTTAACACGCCGAACATCTTGCCTTCGTGGAGCATCGCGCCAATCTCCGTGGCGCGTGCGACGGTCCCGTAATGCTCGAAGCGCACATCGGCAAGAACGTTGCCGGTGTACTGATCAACATGCAGGGTGGCGTCGTTGCGCGGGTCGTCGGCGAATACGGCGATGGTGAACACACCGGTCGCGGAGGTCGGCATGGTGATGCTGTAGCCTGCTTCGACCTTGCGCTGGGTGGCGATGTTCTGCACGTCTTGCAGGCGGATGGTCGGCGCGGCCGGGCCGGCAGATGCAGCGTCGTGACCCATGTGTTCGGCATGGCCGCCGGACATTGGCATCGGTGTGTTTTCCATGGCCCATGGCACGGTCTGGCGGGTGGCGGTGTTGAGGCTGCGCGCCTCGACATCGGACTTGGGCACGTCATCCCACATGGCGGCCGGGAAGGTGTTCCAGACTTCTGCATATTGCTTGCCCCAGAACCCGGTCCAGGTCATGCCGCTGAGCAGCATCACCAGCAGCAGGGATGCACCCCAGAACCCGGTCACAGCGTGCAGGTCACGCCATAGCACGCGACCGCGGCTGTTCAGGCGTGGCCACAGGATGCCCGCCGCCTGGCCGCGCGGCCACCACAGGAACACGCCGGACACCACCAGCACAACGCCCCAACCGGCGGCCAGTTCGATCAGTCGATCACCCACGGTGCCGATCATCAGTTCGCCATGAATCGCCCGGGCAATGGCCTGCAGGTTTTTCTTCGCGTCTTGCTCGCCGAGAATGTCACCGTGGTAGGGGTCGACGAAAACGTTCAGCTCCTTGCCGGCGTCGAGGACGACGAACTGCGCGCTGCGCTGCGCATTTACCGGTGGCAGGTACTGGCTGACCTGGCCCTGTGGATAAGCAGCTTTGACCCGTGTCAGCAGGTCATCGGCCGGCACGGTGTGATGTCCGGCCGGCACGTTGAGCAGGCTGCTGTACATCAGCGAGTCGAGCTGCGGTTTGAACAGGTAGATGGTGCCGGTCAGGGCCAGCATCACCATGAAAGGCGCGACGAATAACCCGGCATAGAAATGCCAGCGCCAGGCCATGTTGTAGAAATTCACTTTGGGCTGTTTCATCACGTGTGCTCCGCTGTGGCGAAATCATTTATTGTTTAAAAAATCGCAGCCTCGTTTCACTCGACAGCTCCTACAGGGTGTACGGCGGTCCAATGTAGGAGCAGCCTAAGGCTGCGATCTTTTTTCTTGTCAGAAACTCATATCGACCTTGGTCCAGAGCGTGCGCCCCGGTTCCTTGATGGCTTGCGGGTCACTGGCCGGATAGCCGAAACCTGCGTTGCCGGCCAGGTTCAAATGCTCGGCGTAAGCCTTGCCGAACAGGTTGTCGACGCCACTGCTGACCTTCCAGTTTTTGTTGATCCGCCAGGCACCGTTGAGGGAGAACACACCGAACCCCGGCGTCTTGTCGAAGTCCTTGCCGACTACGTTGCCCTTGTTCTGGTCGATACGGTTTTGCGCCGCGACCACTCTCCACAGTGCCCCGGCGCTCCAGTTGTCTTCGCTGTAAGTCAGACCGAAACGCGCATCCAGGGGGGGCATCTGCGGCAAGGCGTTGCCATCGCTGCTGTTCTTGCCCCAGGCGTAGGCCAGGGTTGCATCGGCTTTCCAGTTGGCGGTCAGGTTGTAGGCCGCACCCAGCTCGCCGCCCATGATTCGCGCGTCGATGTTCTGCGCTTGCGAGGTCGTACCCATCATCCCGGGGGTGTAGTCGAACAGGATGTAGTCGCGCACCTGGCCGATGTAACCCGAGGCCCAGGCTTCAAGGTCTGCGGTTTTGTATTGCAGGCCGAAATCAAGCTGAGTGGTTTTTTCCGGCTTGATCGAATCGAAGGCGTTCACTGAACCTGCGGGGCCGGAGTTAGGCGAAAACAGCTCCCAATAATCGGGAAAGCGCTGGCTGTGGCCGAGGCCTGCGTACAGGGTGGTCGGGCTGTCGGCCAGGTCGTGCTCGTAGCGGACGAAACCGCTCGGCAGGGTGTCGGCACGGGTGTCGTCGAGGGTCGGATTGGGCCGGGTCGACATTCCCGAGCCGAGTGTTTGCCGGTAATCCTTGGCCGAAGCGCGATCCAGGCGTGCGCCGCTGATCAAGCGGTCACGGTCGGCGGCGTACCAGGTCAGCTCGCTGAACACGCCGTAATTGTGAAAGTCGGCGTCCTTGGTGAAGGGCTGGTTTTTGTAGGTGTCGATGCCCATGGCACTGCGCTGGCGGTGTTCGTTGGTCTGCGCGTCGAGGCCACTGATCAGTTGCACATCGGCCCAGCGCCAGGTGGCCTTGATCCGGGCGCCCAGGGTGCGACGGTCGACGTTTGACGCCATGGGGCCGGCCATCATCCCGGTACCGGACGGCGTGCGCAGCGTGTAGTTGTCCATCACGTGATCGGCGTAGTTGTAGTAGACCTGCGCATCGACCTTATCCAGCACGTCACCGATGTTCGATTGCTCGAAGCGCAGGCCAAGGCTCTCGCGCAGGAACTGTGAGCCATCCATGCCGCGCCCGGCGTAACGCGCTTCGCCATCGCCCTTGCCGGCAGTCAGCTCCAGCAAGGTGTCGGCGTTCGGGGTCCAGCCAACGGCAACGTCACCGTTCCATTTGTCGTAGCGCGACGGCACGGTGTCGTTGTTACCGTCCTGGTAATCGTCAGAGTGTGCGGTGTTGCCGATGACTCGCACGTAGCCCGACGGGCCGCCGGCGGCCGCATCAACGACTTTGTCGAAGCGGCCATTGGAGCCGGCCAGTACGCTGGCGTTTACCCGCGTGCCCAGTTCGCCGAAGTGTTCCGGTTCGCGGTCGAAGAGGACGGTGCCGGCCGAGGCGCCTGGTCCCCATAGAACTGATTGCGGGCCTTTGATCACGGTGAGCTGGTCGTAGGTTTCCGGCGAAATGTACGAGGTCGGGGCGTCCATGCGGCCTGGGCAGGCGCCCAGCAGCATGCTGCCGTTGGTGAGGATATTCAGGCGTGAGCCGAACATGCCGCGCAGCACCGGATCGCCATTGGTGCCGCCATTGCGCACCAGGGCGAAGCCCGGAATGGTTTTCAGATAATCACCGCCATCGCTGGCCGGTACCGGTTGGCGCGGGTCCTTGGGGTTGGTGACGATGGTCAGGGGTGAACTCGGAGCAATGGCGGTGATGACCGTCGGGCTCAGTTCTTCACTGTGAGCTGAATGGTCATCGGCCAGCGCAGATGGCGCCAGCAAGGCACCGCACAGGATCGCGGTGGCGTGCCTGAAACGAACACTGGATTCGTTCAGAGCTAAAGAGGCTTGGGCAATGCTCAAGCACGGGACAGCAGAAAACCTGGACATGACAATTTCCATCGAACATTCGTAAACGACACGGTCGGCAGCCTCGGGCTGTCTTCTCAACCGTGTGTGAAATCCGGAGTGGTTGTTTACGCGACGACGGGCGGGGCGCGGCTGCGGGCGCCGGGGAAGAAGGTTTGCCGGGCATGGCCCAAGCGAGGTGAGGGTGGGGTGAAGGTGTTGGCGTGCGCGATGGCGAACGTCGTGAAAGACTCGCCACCGGTGAGTGCCGGGCAGTTGAACAGCAGGCTGCAATAGCCACATTTTTCCCACAGCGCATGATGCCCGGCTGCAGGTGGACAGTGTTCGGCGGCAGCTTGAGTGCCGTGCTCGGCGTGATCCATCGCAGCCATATCCATGCTCATGTCCATGCTCATATCCATGGGCATGTTCATAGGCATGGGGGTGCGCGAATCCATCGGCATCGACTGAGAAATCAGCGGACCGATAAAGATCATCAGCATGGCGAACAGGCTGATCCAACTGCCGCGTGTCAGGCTCAATGGCTGACGGACGGGCAAGGATCTGCTGGCGCTAAGCGGGCGCATGGGCGGCTTTGACTCAGGCGATTACGGGTTATGTACGTGCGCTTGCACGCTATCCGGTGCCTGCTTGCGCACCGCAACTTCGACCGTCACGTCACCGGCCTTCTCGAAGTGCAGGGTCAATGGAAAGTGCTTGCCGTCACTGAGCAGGCTGCGGTCTTTGAGATTCACCAACATCACGTGGTAAGCCATCGGCGCGAAAGTGACTTCGCCGCCCGCAGGGATTTGCACGCTGGTTACCGGCTGCATTTTCATCAGGTCGTTGTGCATCACATGCTCGTGCAGCTGAGCTTCGCCGGAAACCGGCGAGTCGACGCTGAGCAGACGGTCGGCAGCGTTGCCTTGGTTGTGGATGACGAAATAGGCAGCCACGGTCGGTGCGTTGGGCGGCAACTCCTGGGACCAGGGGGTGGCGATTTCCAGTGCGCCGACCTTGTATTCGTCGGCATTGGCAAAGCAGGCAGGCAGCAGCAAGGCGGCCAGGACGATGAGTTTGTTCAACATGGCAGTTCTCCAGGGCGATTCAGGACGCAGGTCAATTGCGAGAAAGAATCACACCAGAGGAGACGCGCGGGGGTTGAGGCTCGGCCATTGCTGGCGCGGTGTCGGTGTATCGAGAGAAGCGGCGGGCAGGCTTCGATTGGATTCGAAACGGGCGAAATACAGTTGCGGTTCATGCCCGGGTAGCGCCACCAGCGCAGCGGAACCGGAGCAGCACCAGCAATGCTGCATGTTGGAGTGTTCGTCGCCTTGCGGGGCTTTCTGCCCGATATCGCCCAGGGAAATCGCCACCATCTTGGTGCCGCCGGACGAACAGAAACTGCCCCACAACAATTGTTCGGCAGGCGCCTTGGCCGACTGCGCCATTGCTCCGGACATCGGCATGGCGAGCAGGTTGAACAGCACTGCGAAGCAGGCTATCCAGGCAATTGCGAGCCGTTGTCGGGACATGGGACAAATCCGGTTGGGTGAGCGATCAGGCGCGGGCTATTTAGCCTGATCAAGGCCGATAAGTAAAAACACCGCGTGCGGTGTGGTGTCGCAGCGTTCAGAGAGCAACAGCATGCAATCGCAAACCCAACGCCTTCATCACTTTCATAATAGTCGCGAATTCCGGATTGCCAGTGCTGCTCAGCGCTTTGTACAGGCTTTCGCCTCGTTTTTGATTTGACTTGTGCAGCGATGCGCTTGACGAGATCAGCGGGGGGCTGACTTTAGGGCTGGAACCGTAGTGTCGATACCGGCTTTATCTGAAGGAGCTGTAGGAGAAGTCGAAAATTATGCAGGCATCAAAAGCGATTCGATAGCGAGAGCGCTGCCAGCGCTTGCGCCACCGACTCAAACTCCCGTTCAACACTCGGCAATGGCGGCCGCTGCAGGACAATCACCGGCAGCCCACGCTCGCGCGCCACGTCCAGCTTCGGTTCGGTGGCGGTGCTGCCGCTGTTTTTGCTGATCAGCACGTCGATGTTGCGGCGTTCAAACAAGGCGCGTTCATCGTCGAGCAGGAAAGGCCCGCGGGCGCCGATCACTTCGCAGCGGGCGTTGCCGGGATAAACCTCCAGCGCGCGCAGGGTCCAGAATTGCTCAGGGGGGATTTCGTGCAGATGCTCCAGGGGCTCGCGACCCAGGGTAAACAGTGGTCGACGGAAAGGTTTCAGGGCTTCGATCAGTTCGGCCCAATCCCTGACTTCTCGCCAGTCATCCCCCGTCCGGGCCTGCCACGCCGGACGCCGCAATGCCCAGCAGGGAATGCCGCTCAAGCGAGCGGCGGTTGCGGCGTTGTGGCTGATTTGCGCAGCGTAGGGATGAGTGGCATCGAGCAACAGATCGATGCCTTCATCGCGGACAAACTGGGCCAGACCTTCTGCGCCACCATAACCGCCTACGCGAACCTGGCATTGCAGGTCCGTCGGTACCCGGCCGATGCCAGCCAGGCTGTAGATATGCTGCGGCCCCAGCGTTCGGGCGATGGCAAGGGCTTCGGTCACACCGCCGAGCAACAAAATGCGCTTCATTGAAAAGCTCCCGCGTGGCCGACAACGCCACCCTGGCGATCGATAGCAAAGACTTCCACCTGAACCTGCGCCGGTACCACGCTGCGGGCAAATTCCAGGGCATGCCGGCACACCTCATCGCCCAGGGCAATTCCCGCCGCACTGGCCATCGCCAGGGCTTGTTGACTGGTATTGGCTTCGCGGATGCCTTGCTGTAGTTGCGCATCGGCGCCGATGGCTGCCGCCCATAACGCCAACTGCGGTAGGTCGATGCTCGAATGACGGCTGTGCAAATCCATATGCCCGGCCGCCAGCTTGCTGATCTTGCCAAAGCCGCCGCACAGGCTGAGTTTATCCACAGGCACTTTGCGCAGGTGCTTGAGCACGGCACCAACAAAGTCGCCCATTTCGATCAGGGCAATTTCCGGCAGGTCGTAGACCCGGCGCATGGTGTCCTCGCTGGCGTTGCCGGTGCAGGCTGCGATGTGCAGGTAACCGTTGGTCTTGGCCACGTCTATGCCTTGATGAATCGAGGCAATATAGGCCGCGCAGGAAAATGGCCGGACGATGCCACTGGTGCCGAGGATCGACAAGCCGCCGAGAATACCCAGGCGCGGGTTCATGGTTTTCAACGCAAGGGCTTCGCCATCCTTCACGCTTACCGTGACCTCGAAACCACCGCTGTAGCCATGTTCGCTGGCCAGTTGAGTCAAGTGATCAGTGATCATTTTGCGCGGCACCGGATTGATCGCCGGCTCACCGACGGCCAGGACCAGCCCGGGCCGGGTCACCGTGCCGACGCCACGCCCGGCATGGAAACGAACCCCCGGTTTGCTGCTCAGGCGTACCCGGGAGTAGAGCAGGGCGCCGTGGGTGACGTCCGGATCGTCGCCGGCATCCTTGATCGTGCCCGCTTCCGCACCGTCATCGGTCAGGCGGCAGAACTCCAGGCGCATCTGCACCTGTTTACCCTTGGGCAACACGATCTGCACCGCGTCAGCGCTGCTGCCGGCGAGCAACAGGCGTGCGGCAGAGAGGCAGGTGGCGGTGGCGCAACTGCCAGTGGTCAGGCCACTGCGCAGCGGGGCGGGTTGTTCGGCGGTTTCGTCACGCATCGAAAGGCTTCGTCACATCCAGCAAGGTAATCGGCAAGGCCTGGCGCCAAGTGTCGAACTCGCCCAGCGGTTGTGCCTGAGCGATATGAATGCGGGTCAGCTCGCCGCCGTGCATTTCGCGCCACGCCATCAGGGCCATTTCGCTTTGCAGGGTGACGGCATTGGCGATCAGGCGACCCCCGGGCTTGAGCGCGGCCCAGCAGGTGTCGAGCACGCCTTCACGAGTGACGCCGCCGCCGATGAAAATCGCATCCGGAGCTTCCAGCCCGGCCAGGGCTTGCGGCGCACTGCCGCGAATCAATTGCAGGCCGGGCACGCCGAGGGCATCACGATTGTGCTCGATCAACTGTTGCCGCCCGTCATCCGCCTCGATGGCCAGCGCCCGGCAGCCAGGATGGGCGCGCATCCATTCGATGCCGATCGAGCCACTGCCGGCACCGACATCCCACAAAAGTTCGCCAGGGACCGGGGCGAGGCGGGCGAGGGTGATCGCGCGTACATCGCGTTTGGTCAGCTGGCCGTCGTGCCTGAATGCCGAGTCGGGCAGGCCGGCCAGACGCGACAGGCGCGGTGTGCCGGGTTCAGCGATGCACTCGATGGCGACCAGGTTCAGGTCGGCGATTGCCGGATCGGTCCAGTCGCTGGCGATGCCATCGATACGACGTTCGGCTTTGCCGCCCAGATGTTCCAGCACGCTCAGACGACTCGGCCCGAATCCGCGTTCGCGTAACAGCGCGGCAATCGCGGCAGGGCTTTGGCCGTCGTTGCTGAGTACCAGCAAACGAATGCCGCTGAACAACTGCGCGTTGAGCGCCGTGATCGGGCGGGCGACCACCGACAGCGTGACCACATCCTGCAACGGCCAGCCCATTCGCGCGGCGGCCAGTGAGCAGGATGAGGGTGCCGGCAGTATCAGCATTTCATCGCAGGGCAGTAGTCGAGCGAGGCTGGCGCCGACACCGAAGAACATCGGATCGCCGCTGGCCAGGACGCACACGGGTTCACCCCGCAGCGCCAGCAACGGATCGAGGGAGAAGGGGCTGGGCCAAGTCAGGTGTTCGCCGCCTATGCACGCTGGCAATAAATCCAGATGCCGCTGGCCGCCGAAGATCTTCGATGCACGCAACAACGCATGGCGGGCATTCTTGCCCAGGCCTTTGAAACCGTCTTCACCAATGCCTACTACCGTCAGCCAGGGTGTCATGCCGTCCCTCAATCGCGCGTTCATCGTTATTGGGCGGCATGATAGCGCGGGTTCCCTGAGCTGACTGCCTTGTATTCCCGACCGGAGTCTTTTCATGCGGTGAAGTAAAGCAGGCATAATACCGCGCACTTTTGCCGTCCATTGCCTTGCCACCTGAACGGGTCATCCTTGAACCAACGTCCGCCATCTTGCAGCTTGCGCCCCTCGGCCTGTCCGGGGTTGCTGCGTATTGTCCCGGCACTGGATGGCGGTATCTGCCGGATCAAGCTTGCGGGTGGGTCGATCAGCAGCGCACAGGCCGTAGCGGTGGCAGCAGCGGCTGAACAGTTCGCCGGTGGTGTGATCGAGGCAACCAACCGCGCCAACCTGCAGATTCGCGGCATTGGCAGTGCGCACGCGGCATTAATCGACAGCCTGCTGGCTACCGGGTTGGGGCCGCGCACGGCGGCGGGCGATGATGTGCGCAACCTGATGCTCAGCCCGGGCGCCGGGATTGATCGGCACTTGCTGGTCGACACACGCCCGTTGGCACAACAGATCCTCGCCACGTTGCAGAGTCATGCACCTTTCCACGATCTCAGCGCCAAGTTCGCCGTACAACTCGATGGTGGCGAGGCCCTGGCGATGCTCGAACATCCCCATGACCTGTGGCTCTCGGCATTTGTACAAAACGGCGAACGACGGCTGGCATTCGGTCTGGCGGGATGTCCCACGGACAGGCCGGCCGGTTCGGTTGCCCTCGAGGATGGCCATGATCTGGTGGTCGCTGTGCTTGAGTTGTTCCTCGACCTTGCGCGCCCCGAGCAAACGCGGATGCGCCATTTGTTGGTCGAGTACAGGGTCGAGGATCTGCTGGCGCGGCTGGCCAGGCGTGTAGCCGTTCAGGCCGTTGTCGATTGGCAGCGTGTCCCCCACGCAGATGTCCTGCACATTGGTAGCCATCCCCAGGCTGATCCTGCTTTCGTTTATGTAGGGGCGGCGCCTCCTTTGGGTCGCCTAGCGCCGGCGATGCTCCGGGGTGCGGCGCAACTCGCCCAGGACTTCGGCGACGCCAGCCTGCGTTTCACACCATGGCAAAGCCTGTTGTTGCCCAATGTCCGTTTTACTGACACCGCTGAAGTTATCCAGCGTCTACAAGGGCTGGGCCTGCAGTGTCAGGCCAGTCATCCGTTGACCGGTTTGATTGCCTGTACCGGTTCACAGGGGTGCGCCAAGGGGCTGGCCGACACCAAGGGCGATGCGCTGCAATTGGCGGCGCTGCTGCAACGTCAGGGGGCTGCGCTGAATGTGCATTTGAGCGGATGCCCGCGCTCCTGTGCCGCCGCACACACCGCATCCGTCACACTCCTGGCCATCGCCCCCGGTTACTACGACCTCTATTTTCGCGATCCAGCGCAGCCGGGTTTCGGCACGCTGCACGCACGCAACCTTACTATTGAAGCGGCCGCGACCTTGCTCGACGCCCACTCTCGGAGCCCCCTTGATGCTTGATTACATCCGCGACGGTCAGGAGATCTATCGCAACTCCTTCGCGATCATTCGCGCCGAGGCCAACCTCGACCGTATCCCGGCCGATCTGGAGAAACTCGCCGTCCGTGTGATCCATGCCTGCGGCATGGTCGAGGCCATCGACGGTTTGCAGTTTTCCGAAGGGGCGGGCAAGGCCGGGCGCGACGCGCTGGCCGCCGGCGCGCCTATCCTGTGCGATGCGCGGATGGTCAGCGAAGGTGTGACCCGCGCCCGTTTGCCGGCGAACAATCCGGTGATCTGCACGCTGCGCGATGACAGCGTGCCGGAGCTGGCACGTGAACTGGGCAACACCCGTTCCGCTGCCGCGCTGGAACTGTGGCGCCCGCATCTGGAAGGCAGCGTGGTGGTGATTGGCAACGCGCCGACCGCACTGTTCTACTTGCTGGAAATGCTCGATGCCGGCGCACCGAAACCGGCACTGATCCTCGGTTTCCCGGTGGGCTTCGTCGGTGCCGCCGAGTCCAAGGCGATGCTCGCGGCGGACAGCCGTGGCGTGCCGTTTGTCATCATGCAAGGTCGCCTCGGTGGTAGCGCCATGGCCGCCGCCGCCGTCAATGCCCTCGCCACGGAGATCGAATAATGCAGCAACCTGGACGATTGATCGGCCTTGGCGTGGGCCCCGGTGATCCGGAGCTGATTACTGTCAAAGCGTTGCGCTTGCTGCGCGAGTCTCCGGTGGTGGCGTACTTCGTCGCCAAGGGCAAGAAGGGCAATGCCTTCGGCATAATTGAAGCGCATTTGCAGGGTGCTCAAACCTTGCTGCCGCTGGTGTATCCGGTGACCACCGAAGCTTTGCCGGCACCGCTGTCCTATGAGCAAGTGATCAGCGACTTTTATGATGACGCTGCACAGGAGCTCGCTGCGCATCTGGACGCGGGTCGTGATGTGGCAGTGATCTGCGAAGGCGATCCGTTCTTCTATGGCTCCTACATGTACCTGCACGACCGGCTCGCCGAGCGCTATCAGGCCGAAGTCGTACCAGGCGTGTGCTCGATGCTCGGCGGTGCTTCGGTGCTGGGGGCGCCGCTGGTGTATCGCAATCAGAGCCTGTCGGTGTTGTCCGGCGTGCTGCCTCACGATGATCTCAAACGCCGTCTGGCTGATGCCGATGCGGCGGTAATCATGAAGCTGGGGCGTAACTTTCCCAAGGTGCGTCAGGTGCTGGAAGAACTCGGTTTGGCCGAACGCGCGTTGTATGTCGAGCGCGCGACCATGACCAATCAGAAGATCGTGCCACTGGATCAGGTCGAACCGATGTCCTCGCCTTACTTCTCGTTGATCATCGTTCCGGGTGAAAGGTGGCAAGGCTGATGACTCGTCCAGCTCCGGCAATTGTCATTCTCGGCAATGGCAGCCTCGCCACCGCGCGCAAGATTCAACAGGTGTACCCCGGCGCCTTGATCCACGGTCTGGTCGGGCGGGTCGAGGGTGCGGACCGTGACTATCATGAATTCGGCGCGACCTTGCGCGAGCTGTATCAGCAAGACTCGCCGATCATTGCCCTGTGCGCCGCCGGCATCGTGATCCGCACGCTGGCGCCGTTGTTGCTGCAGAAGGGCGCCGAGCCGCCGGTGCTCGCGGTGGCCGAAGATGGCAGCGCCGTGGTGCCGCTGCTCGGTGGCCTTGGCGGGGTGAATGTCATGGCACGGGAAATTGCGGCCGGGCTGCAGGTTGCAGCGGCGATCACCACCAGTGGCGAATTGCGCTTCGGTACCTGCCTGCTCAATCCGCCCAGCGGCTACACCCTTGGCGATCTGGAGCTGGGCAAGCGTTTCGTTTCCGATCTGCTGGCCGGGCACAGCGTGCGTGTCGAAGGTAACGCGCCCTGGCTGGATCAGGCGCAGTTGCCCGAGGATCCGGCGGCGCTTCGTTCGATTCATGTCGGCAGTGCCGCGCGTGAGGCCAGGGCTGATGAATTACTGATCTATCCACGGAGTGTCGCCGTGGCGGTCAGCACTGGTGTGGTGGATGTGCCGCAGGCGATTCGCGCGGCGTTGCAGCAGGCCAACGTCGCGGTGCAATCGGTGGCTTGCCTTCTGGCGGCGGACGATCAGATGGCCAATCCCACGTTGCGTGAAGCGGCGCTGGAGTTAGGCGTGCCGCTGCGCTTCGTGGCGCCGGCGGTCGATATCGGCGCCTTGGCCCGTAGTGCGGTGCCTGGAGCGACCGTCGAAGCGCCCCTCGACAATATTGCGATTGCCATAGCCGATCAGCCGCTGCAAGTCGCGCAAATCGGCAGGGCGCGCGGGCGACTGGCGGTAATCGGCCTCGGCCCTGGCGCAGCCGAGCTGATGGTGCCGGCGGTCAAGGCCGAACTGGCGCGGGCCACCGATGTACTGGGTTACGAAACCTACGTGCGCATGGCCGGGCCGTTTCGCGCCGATCAAGTGCTGCACTGCACCGACAACCGCGAAGAAATGCAGCGTGCCCGCCACGCTTTCGAACTGGCGGCACAGGGTCGTTCGGTGATCGTCGTGTCCTCTGGTGACCCGGGTGTGTTCGCCATGGCGGCGGCAGTACTTGAGGCGTTGCATGAGTCGAGTGATCCGGCCTGGCATAACGTCGATCTGGAAATTCTGCCGGGGGTATCCGCTTCGCTCGCCACCGCTGCTCAGGCCGGTGCGCCGCTGGGGCATGACTTCTGCGTACTGTCCCTGTCGGACAACCTCAAACCCTGGTCGATCATCGAGAAGCGACTGGATCTGGCCGCCGAAGCAGATCTGGCGCTGGCGTTCTACAACCCGATCTCCCGCTCCCGGCCCTGGCAACTGGGGCGTGCGCTGGAGATCGTCGCACGGCATCGCATCGCTGCAACGCCGGTGGTGCTGGGCAGGGATATCGGTCGGCCGGGCCAGACCTTGCGTGTCACCACGCTGGGAGCCTTGACCCCGGATCAAGTGGATATGCGCACCATGGTGCTGATCGGTTCGTCCACTACCTGTGTATTCCCTCGCGCCGGCGGCGGCGAATGGGTTTACACACCGCGCTGGTATGAAACCCGGCCGGTTTCCTGAAGTCATGCGGCCCCGCCCGGGGCCGCTGGCCTAAGTTCAAGTCCATGAATGGTTAGTGTCCTGAATAATAATTGTGCGACGTGCGTTCTGCTACGTTCAACAGTTGTAATGGTTTTTTCTTGCTTTGGATTTGACGCGCCAAGTTTGCTGTTTTAGTTTCTGATATGTCGCATGGCGCGACTTATTATTAAAAGGAAGCTTGATATGACTAATGGAATGGAAAAGCCGCTTGTTCTGAATGCTTTTGATGACGAAATGCAGGATGAATATTTTATGAGTCTTTGTCCTGAGCTGGAGTGTGTTGCGCAGCGCTCAAAGCGTCCCAGGACTATGCTCGGTGGTTCATCAGGTGTTGTTGCAGAAAGTATTGATACAGCAGTGGTAGGTCCCTCGCTTGTCGTATTTGATGAAATGCTTTCGGATGACGACAAACAAGACGCTCTGGACAGTCAGCAGTTTGCAGAAGCTGTAGTGAGTCTTCTGCCAAAAGGAACCAGTAATGAAGAGCGTTATTTGAAGTACAACGAAGCCTTGTTGGCAGTTGGCTGGGTGACGGAAAGCTTTACTTATAAGAGATACGTCAGCGAGCAATTTACCCTTACGATGAATGAGGCGGTGTTGCAGGTGCTAGAGACCGTTATCTCCGGCGCTTCCGGCAACGTGCTCAACATGGTGGCGTCGGGTTTCAGCAAGTTGAAGGGGGATAAGGACGCGCTGAAAATAGTGGATTCAGGCAGCAAGAAAAACGATGTTGTCAGCTTCAAGGCAGTTCCATGCATCGCGGTGAAAGGCGGCGGTATGGCAATGCTGACGGGAGGGCTAGACCTTGTTGATAAAGAATACAATGGAAACTTTTTGTTTGTTACCTACAAAACCCAAGGGTTAAAGATTTTTCAGGCGGCAGGTGTGCGTAAATTTAACCGTCGCGCGTTCGATCGTAAGAGAAATATGGTGTATGCATACAATGATAAAAATGCCGACGGTCTCTTTAAGAAAGTGACGGGGGAATAAGAAAGGGCAGAAATTTTCGCTGTTTTAACTGTGCAGAGCTGATGATCTGGAGCGGACATGACAGTGCCCATTAATGCCGCCATAGTAGGTGGCTGCTTGTTATCCTTCACCCAAGGTGTAAGTTTGCAGGATCAGCAGGATATACAAGACAGTCTGCTGTACGCGGAGTTGGCTGCGAATGAAAAATATCCAGGCAAGGTTTCGAAAAAAATCTGGTTCGACTATTTTCAGGGGCGCTTGCTCAAAGCGGGTTACAGGCTAAAGACCGTTGTTCCATCCGAGCCATTGCGGGTGTCGAGTGTCAACCAATTGCTGTCGGTCAGCCATACGATGATTGGCCGGTTGGGAATGGAACGTTTGGGGCAGCTCTTCGAGGACACTTACAAGGCTTTGAAGCTGGACGAATTTGCCTGGAATTTCTTTCGTGGCAATGTCGCAGGTGCTGGCTCGGGGATACTCAAGTGCGCTCCTTGCGAACGCACGCCTTCAGGTGAGGTGATCGTCTGCTTGCTTGGCTTGCGCTACAGCGCGACGTTGATCGAGAGCGAGTTTTTCTTCTGGAGTGAGTTCGAAAAAGAGGTGGTCATCATCCCGGACGGTGCTGTGTTTGTCTTTGATCGGGAGATGTTTGAAAGCTACCGTAGTCGAGTTCAGGCGAAGATCGATGCTTATTCGGCGAAGGCGTTCGTGTGTACACTCAAACGCTGAGTGATTGTTTACTTGTAGTGCGGCAAGGGCCTTGTACTGCACAAGGCCCTGCTTTTCCAGTACGGGCAAATGCGCGGACAACTGCGAGTATCAGGGCACCAGATACCCTTTCACCCCGGTAAAAATAATCTGCGCCGCCAACGCACACACAAACAACCCCATCAACCGGCTGACAATCTGCAAGCCCTGGTCACCCAGAATGCGCTCGATGCGGCTCGACAGGTACAGCACCACCCCCACGGTGAAACTGGCCAGGGCGATACTGAGAATGGCTGTGAGCTTGTCGTCCCAATGCGGCTGGCCTATGCCCATTACCAGCAAGGCACCGATCGTGCCGGGGCCGACCGTCAGCGGAATGGTCAGCGGGACGATGGTGACATCCTGCTGCACGTTGTCGGTCTGTACAGCTGACTTGCCCTGGGCCATGCCCAGTGCCGAGATGAACAGCACACTGCCGGCACCGATGCGGAATGCGTCCACCGTGATGCCGAAGACACCGAAAATCATTCGGCCGAACAGATACAGGAGCACGCTCGAGACCAGGGTGGCGAATGCCACTTTCCAGGCCAGCCGCTTCTGTTCCTTGCGTGAATAACCGCGTGTCAGGCTGATGAAGCAGGACAAGACGAAGAACGGGCTGTAGAGCACCAGCATCTTCAGGTAAACGCTGAACAACTCGTGGAGCATGGTGCGTAGCTCGTCGGTGAGGAAGGTCGAGGGGAGTCTATCAGGCGTTTTGAAGTCTGTCGGCTCAAGAGGTATGGGTCGCTGCGCGATTCTGCTGGTCGCGCTGGGCGACCCAGTGTTCGATCAGGTCGCGCAACTGCGACAGTTCAACCGGTTTGGCCATGTGTCCGTCCATGCCGGCCTGGCGTGCACGCTCTTTATGTTCGGCAAGGATATGGGCGGTCAATGCCACCACCGGGGTGCGGACCCGCTGGTTGCCGACTTCCCAGGCGCGCAGTTGCTGGGTCGCCGAGAAGCCGTCGAGGATCGGCATTTCGCAGTCCATCAGGACCAGGTCGTAACGCTGGGCCTTCATCGCTTGCAAGGCTTCTTCGCCATTGCAGGCGGTGTCCGGGTGAAGGTTGAGCTTGCCGAGCATGCCGCGGATGACCTTGGTCGAGATGCTGTTGTCCTCGGCCACCAGAATGCGGAAATCACTCGGAACCATGACCGCCGGGCTCGGGCCGATTTGTGGTTGCTGGGTGACAATCAGGCCTTTGTTGCGTTGGGTCAGTTCGTCGGCCAGGGTCGTCTTGAGGGTATAACCGGCCACCGGTTTGGCGAGGATGCGCTTGATGCCTGAATTGCGCGCAATGATCTTGCTGGGCGCGTTGCTGATGCCGGTGAGCATGATCAGCAGGATGTCGTGGTTCAGGCTCGGGTCTTCCTTGATCTTGGCTGCCAGTTGCATGCCGGTCATGCCGGGCATGTTCTGGTCGAGCAGGACCGCGTCGAAATAATCGCGCAGGTGCGCCTTGGTACGCAGCAATGCCAGGGCCTCCTTGCCGGATGAGGCCGCACTCACGTTCAGGCCCCAGGCAGTGCACTGCTGAACCAACACTTTGCGACAAGTGTCGTTGTCGTCCACCACCAGCACGCGGGCACCTTGCAACGGGCCATCGAGGTCGGAGGTCGGGTGTTCGAGGCGGTCCGGGTCGAGGGGGAGGGTCAGCCACAAGGTGCTGCCCTGGTTGTTGCCACTCTTGATGCCGAACTCGCCTTGCATCAGGCGAATCAACTGGCGAGCGATCACCAGCCCCAGATTTCCGCCCAGATGGGTGGCTGAGAGGAAGTGCCGGCTGTGCAGTTCGGCATGCATGAGCGCGTCGCGCTCCTGGGCGTCCATCGGCTCGCCGCTGTCCTGCACGGCGATGCGCAGGCGCGGTTTGGTCGTCCGTTCATCCAGTGCCACGACGATCAGGATTTCACCTTCGTCGGTTTTCTTCAGGGCATTTTCCAGCAGGCTCAGCAGGGTCTGACGCAAACGGGTAGGGTCGCCGCTGATCACCCGCGGCACCTGCGGTTGAATGAAGCTGATCAGTTCGACGTTCTGCTGCTCGGCCTTGGCGCGGAAGATGCTCAGGCAGTCCTCGATCAACGCATTGAGGTCGAACTGCACATCATCGAGTTCTATCTGCCCGGATTCGAGCTTGGAAATGTCGAGGATTTCGTTGATCAGCGTCAGCAGTTCATTACCGGCGCTGTGGATGGTTTGTACATAGTCGCGCTGCTTGACCGAGAGTGGCGTGCCCAGCAGCAGCTCGGTCATGCCCAGTACGCCATTCATCGGGGTGCGGATCTCATGACTGATCTTCGCCAGGAACTCGGCCTTGGCGTTGATCTCGGCGTTGCTGGCAGCCAGGTCGCGGCTGATGCTGAAACGGTCTTCGGTGATGCTGCGCTGGCGCTCGCTCAAGGCGATGCTCATCAGCAAACCACTGATGCAGACGAAGGCGAGCAGGGTGGTGATCAAACCTTGGGGTTCGATCAACGTCAGCCCCAGCAGGGCAGGCAGGATCACCAGGGTCCCGAGGTTGAATACCACCATGGCGGCCACGAAATAGCGTGCCGGGCGATAGCCTTTTTGCCAGTGATAAGCGCTCACGAACAACATGGTCAGACCGGCCAGGGCAACCAGGGCGTAGGTGATCAGGTTCAGTGGCAGGGTGTTGACGAACAGCAGCATCAGGCTACAGGCCGTGATGATGACGACCTCACCCAGCAGTATCCTGTTCAGCGGATGCGGACCGAGTGGCGAGAAGAACTGGTAAGCGAGCATCAGGCCGCAAGGTGCCGTCAGCAACAACGCCAGGTAAGCGCCCGGCGTTTGCAGTGCGCGCCAGTCCGGCAGCCATGGCCCGGCCAGGTTCAACAACAGCATCAGGCTGAGCATTAACATCGCTTCGCATGTCGCCAACCACAAACTGCTGCGTGACCGGGTGTAGGCATAGCGGATGAGGTTGTGCAGGACGAGCATGCCGATGCACCCGAACAGCAGGCCATAAATCAGCATCTGGGTTTGTCTGGCCGCGGTCACGACCGCCGATTGCAGGGTGATGTAAGGCCGCAACTGGTGGTCGGAGGCCAGTTGCAGATAAACGTCGAGGGGTTTCTCGCTTTGTGGCAACGGCAACATGAAGTCGGTACTGGGCAGTGGCCGCTCAGCCAGGGGCTGTTCGTTGCCCGTGCTGGAGTGTTCGATCAGAGTGTCGCCATCGAGCACATACAGATTCAACTGGCGCAGGTCGGGTGCGAAGACTCGCAACAGTTGTTCATGCTTGCCCGGGGTAAGCCTGAAGCGTAACCATAGCGCGCCACCGGGTTCGGCCGCGGTGATGTGGTCGAGTTCGATGGGGCTGAATTGATTGGTGTAACGTGCGGAGCGGATGTCGCTCAGTTGCAGATCGCCCTGTTCGTCGAGCAATATCGCCCAGCCACTGCCTTGCGCGGCCAAGGCCGGCAGCATGCAGAGCAAGGTCACCAGCGTGACGGTTAAACTTATGGCATTCCTGAGCCAGCGCACGGCGAAATCCCTTCTTAGGTTGATGCCATAATATAACGATGCGCGGCGCGGCAATAGCCAGGCAAGGGCCCGTGGTCCTTGCCTGGCGTGGTGCTTACCTTATTCCTGGTTCTCGCCACGCTCGCGGGCAATGGCGCGATAGCCAATGTCCTTGCGATAGAAACAGCCTTCCCAGTCAATCTTTGCCGCCAGCTTGTAGGCCTGCTGTTGAGCAGCATCCACGCTGGCACCCATGGCAGTGGCGCACAGCACCCGACCACCGGCTGTCACGACCTGACCATCCTTGAGCGCAGTACCCGCGTGGAAGACTTTGCCTTCCAGGGTCGCAGCGCTATCCAGCCCATTGATGGCTGTACCCTTGGCGTAGTCACCAGGATAGCCGCCAGCGGCCAGGACGATGCCGACGCTCGGGCGCGGGTCCCATTGGGCTTCAACCTTGTCCAGCGCCTGTGCCAGGGCTGCTTCGACCAGCAGCACCAGGCTCGACTGCAAACGCAGCATGACCGGCTGGGTCTCCGGGTCACCGAAACGGCAGTTGAACTCGATGACTTTCGGATTGCCCGCCTTGTCGATCATCAGACCGGCGTACAGGAAACCAGTGTAGACGTTACCTTCCTCGGCCATGCCGCGAACGGTCGGCCAGATCACCAGGTCCATGACCCGCTTGTGCACCTCGGCGGTGACCACTGGAGCCGGGGAATAGGCACCCATGCCGCCGGTGTTCGGGCCGGTGTCGCCGTCGCCGACGCGTTTGTGGTCCTGGCTGGTGGCCATTGGCAGTACATTCTTGCCGTCGACCATGACGATGAAGCTGGCTTCTTCGCCGTCGAGGAACTCTTCGATCACCACTCGCGAACCGGCGTCACCGAAAGCATTGCCAGCCAGCATATCGCGCACGGCGTCTTCGGCTTCGGCCAGGGTCATGGCGACGATCACGCCTTTACCGGCAGCCAGGCCGTCGGCCTTGATCACGATCGGTGCGCCTTTTTCACGCAGGTAAGCCAGGGCTGGCTCGATCTCGGTGAAGTTCTGGTAATCGGCGGTCGGGATCTTGTGGCGAGCCAGGAAGTCCTTGGTGAAAGCTTTCGAACCTTCCAGCTGAGCGGCGCCAGCAGTGGGGCCGAAGCAATCCAGGCCACGGCTGCGGAACAGATCCACAACACCGGCAACCAATGGCACTTCAGGACCGACGATGGTCAGCGAAACGTTTTTCTCGGCAAAGTCTGCCAGTTGCTCAAGCGCCAGTACGTCGATGGCGACGTTCTCGCACTTGGCTTCGATGGCGGTACCGGCGTTGCCCGGGGCCACGAAAACTTTCTGCACGCGCGGATCCTGAGCCACTTTCCAGGCCAAGGCGTGTTCACGGCCACCGCTGCCAATGATCAAAACATTCATTTCAAAAACCTCGGATGACGCTAATTCTGTTGAGCACCGCTGGGGTGCTTTTCTGTGGGAGCGGCGGTGCGACGATTCGACTTGATCGCGAAAGCGGAGTGTCAGTCGAAACAGTTGTCGCTGACAGATTGCATTCGCGAGCAAGCCCGCTCCCACATCTGGATCGAGTTGAATCAGTGACGGAAGTGGCGCATGCCGGTGAAGACCATGGCGATGCCGGCTTCATCCGCTGCTGCAATCACTTCATTGTCACGCATCGAGCCGCCTGGCTGGATCACTGCAGTGATGCCGACCTTGGCCGCGTTATCCAGGCCGTCGCGGAACGGGAAGAATGCGTCGGAGGCCATTACCGAGCCTGCCACTTGCAGGCCAGCATGTTCGGCCTTGATTGCAGCAATTCGCGCGGAGTTCACGCGGCTCATCTGGCCGGCGCCGACACCGATGGTCTGGCGGTTCTTGGCGTAGACGATGGCATTGGACTTGACGTACTTGGCGACTTTCCAGGCGAAGATCAGGTCGTGGATTTCCTGCTCGGTCGGCGCGCGCTTGGTCACGACCTTCAGGTCGTCGGCGCTGATCATGCCGATGTCGCGGCTCTGTACCAGCAGGCCACCGTTGACGCGCTTGTAGTCCCAGGCAGCGGCGCGATCAGCCGACCACTCGCCGCAGGCCAGCAGGCGTACGTTGGCTTTGGCGGCTACGATGGCGCGGGCTTCTTCGCTGACGCTAGGGGCGATGATCACTTCGACGAACTGACGCTCGACGATGGCTTTGGCGGTTTCAGCATCCAGTTCGCGGTTGAAGGCGATGATGCCGCCGAAAGCGGATTCGGTGTCGGTAGCGTAAGCCAGGTCGTAGGCCTTGCGGATGCCGCCTTCGGCGTCCGGGCTCACGGCCACGCCGCACGGGTTGGCGTGCTTGACGATCACGCAAGCCGGTTTGACGAAGCTCTTCACGCATTCCAGCGCGGCGTCGGTGTCGGCCACGTTGTTGTACGACAGTTCCTTGCCCTGCAGTTGGGTCGCGGTGGCGATGCCGACTTCGGCAGGCTTGGCTTCAACATAGAACGCCGCGCTCTGGTGCGGGTTCTCGCCGTAGCGCATTTCCTGGGCCTTGATGAACTGGCTGTTGAAAGTGCGCGGGAATTCGCTGCGACCTTCGGTGCTCAGTACTTCGGCAGCCTGGTTAACGGTGCCCATGTAGTTGGCGATCATGCCGTCGTAGGCTGCGGTGTGTTCGAAGGCCTTGAGCATCAGGTCGAAACGCTGAGCGTAGGTCAGGCCGCCGGCCTTGAGGCCTTCCAGGACACTGGCGTAGTCGCTGGCGTTGACCACGATTGCCACGTCTTTGTGGTTCTTCGCTGCCGAACGAACCATGGTCGGGCCACCGATGTCGATGTTCTCGATCGCTGTCGGCAGGTCGCATCCTGGCTTGTTGATGGTGGCTTCGAACGGGTACAGGTTGACCGCTACCAGGTCGATCGGCTTGATGCCGTGCTCGTTCATGATGGCGTCATCGATACCGCGACGACCAAGGATGCCGCCGTGGATTTTCGGGTGCAGGGTCTTTACCCGGCCGTCCATCATTTCTGCAAAACCGGTGTAATCCGCGACTTCCACTGCGGCAACGCCGTTGTCCTGCAGCAGCTTGAACGTTCCGCCGGTGGAGAGGATCTCGACGCCCAGGGCTTCAAGCTCCTTGGCGAATTCGAGGATCCCGGTCTTGTCGGAAACGCTGATCAAGGCGCGGCGGATCGGCAGGCGGGTAGTCTGGTCGGTCATCTCAATTTCCATCAAAAGCAAAGGAAGTCAGCAAAAAAGGCGACCGGTTTTACGCGGGCGCCTTTCTGGTTTGATTGAATGCTTACAGCAAATCGTACTGCTTGAGTTTCTTGCGCAGCGTGCCCCGGTTCAGTCCGAGCAGCTCGCTGGCCTTGGTCTGGTTGCCCTTGACGTAGTTCATCACGCACTCGAGCAGGGGAGCCTCGACTTCGGAGAGCACCAGGTTGTACACATCCGTGACGGCAGCGCCCTCAAGGTGGGCGAAATAATTGTGCAGCGCCTTCTCGACACTCCCGCGAAGGGTCTGGCCTTCTTCGCTCGGCGTATTGAGGTGCTGTTTCAAATTCACGTTGTCGCTCACGGGTGTTGTTCCACTCACTAAAGTCTCGGTCATCATCGTCATGCGGCCACCCCTTCTCCGTCCCCTGTCAGGCTCTTGTAACGTTCGGCGAAGAACTCCCGGACGTTGGCGCATTGTGTTTCCGTACCATCCAAACGATTGAAGTGGGCGCGAAATTCCCTGGCGCCCGGCAAGGTTGCGAGATACCAGCCCACATGCTTGCGAGCAATGCGCACACCCATGACATCACCATAAAAGGCGTGCAGGGCAGCCAAATGCTCTAGCAGTATGCGTTCCACCTCGATCAGTTCCAGCGCCGGGAGCTTCTCGCCGGTACGCAGGAAATGGTCGATCTCGCGAAAAATCCACGGCCGCCCCTGGGCGGCCCGGCCAATCAACAGGCCGTCGGCACCGGTCGCGTCGAGCACGTACCGGGCCTTTTCCGGCGAATCGATATCGCCGTTGGCGAAGACCGGAATCGACACGGCCTGCTTGATCGCGGCAATGGTGTCGTATTCGGCTTCACCTGTATAAAGATCGGCACGGGTGCGGCCATGCACCGCCAGCGCCGTAATGCCTGCCTGTTCGGCGATCTTCGCCACCGTCAGGCCGTTCTTGTTGTCCCGGTCCCAGCCGGTACGGATTTTCAGGGTGACCGGCACATCAACCGCAGCCACTACGGCCTGCAGGATCTCGGTGACCAATGCTTCATCCTTCAACAGTGCGGAACCGGCGGCCTTGTTGCAGACCTTCTTCGCCGGACAGCCCATGTTGATATCAATAATCTGTGCGCCCAGCTCGACATTGGCCCGGGCTGCATCCGCCAGCATCCGGGCATCACCACCGGCGATCTGTACCGAGCGTGGCTCGGGATCACCTTCGTGGATCATGCGCATGCGTGATTTGCGGGTGTTCCACAAACTCATGTCACTGGTGACCATTTCCGAAACCACGAGTCCCGCACCCAAACGCTTGCACAGCTGACGAAAGGGCTGGTCGGTGACGCCCGCCATCGGGGCGAGAATCAAGCCGTTATTTAATGCGTATGGACCGATGCGTACCGCCGACATAGGACTTCCCTGTTGTGGGGCCGGATCATGAGAGTTCGAAAAAGGGTTGGCATGATACCCGCTCTCGATGACTGGTTAAAGGCTGAATTGAACAAAATCTGAACAGCTATTCTGTTATTGCCTGTGGTTTGGTTTGCCCGGGGCGCTCAGAAAGCCGGTGTCAATTGCCAGCCGGTGAAGGGTTTCACTCTGGAGAATGGAAGCTGAGGCTGTAATTCACGGCTTTTGCGCCAGGGTCGAGAATGTCCAGGGCGATGTGGATCGGTGTTTGCGGTGGCATTTCGGCCAGGCCTTCGAGATCGCCGCTCAGGTACTCGCCGGGCTTGAATCGACGGCTGGCTATCAGATGGCCGTTGAGATCGGCAAAGCGCAACTCCAGCAGCGGGAACGGCTGGGAGAAGGGCGCGCGGTTATAGATGATTGCATCGACTACCAGGGCGCCGTTGAACTCCGGGTGACTGCGTACTACCAGGTTGCTGCTCTTGATTTTCGCGATGTCGACTTTCGAGGGCACGGTGCAACCGATGTGCGGGCACAATTGCTGGAACCAGGGGCGGTATTGATCCTGACGTGCCAGTTCATCGAAGTGGTAAGCGATGTACTGGCCGGCGAGTGCGCCAGCGGCGAGCAGGGTCAGCAGCAGCCAGAGCAGCCGACGGCCCCAGGGCGTGCGGCGCTGTTGCCAGTCCAGTTGCAGCGGGTCGTCGGTCAGGTCCTGCAGTACTTCGGCGCGCACGCCTGGTTCGCGCTCACGTCGTTTGCGCAGTGGTTCAATCGAAGGCAGGTGGTCGTCGAGCTCCTGCTCGTCGGTAGCCGACAGGCGTTCATGGTTGAGTGGCGCGTCGAGTGGATCGTGCAGGCGCAATTGTGGTGGTTGCGGCTCGTCGTCCAGATCGACGGGCTCCAGGGTCAGCGAGGGCTCGGTGCGCGAGGCCGGCTCCGGCTCGGAGTCCGGGGAATCGTTGTCGACGGCTTGAGCACGTTCGGCGGCCGATTCGCTGAACAGGCTGTCGGACCATGGCTCTTCATCGTGCTCGACGGTATCGCGACGGGCGCTCAGCGAATCATCACGATGCCGGCTGAATTCGGTGGTCGGCTGGATTTCACGTTGTTCCAGTCGGGCGAGTTCTTCGTCGAGGTCCAGGCTGTCCAGATCCAGTTCGGTGGCGCTCCATTGCTTTTGGCTGATGGCACGCGGTTGCGCAGGCTCGGTCGGTTCGGCGGCCACAGAAGCCGATACAGGCGCTTCCTTGCCTGCTTGCTCAAGCAGCTGCTTGGCAGCATTGAAAACCTGCAGGCATGAGCCGCAACGAACCACGCCCCGCGCCACGCTCAACTGAGCATGGCTGACGCGGAAGCTGGTTTGGCAATGCGGGCACTGGGTGACGAAGCTGTCTGTCATGCGGCGATCCGGATTATGCAGGCGCCCATTCTAGCGCCGACGGCCAGTGATGCGCACCCAGCCATCGCGATTGGCGATCGGGTCCAGATCGAAGTCTTTGGCGTAGGCAGCAGCGACGTCCTCACCTTGCTCGGCGAGGATGCCCGACAGCGCCAGGCGACCGCCCGACTTGACCAGACCAGACAATTGTGGCGCCAGGGAAACCAGCGGGCCTGCAAGAATATTGGCCACCAGTACATCAGCCTGAACCTGCGGCAAATCTTCCGGCAGGTACAGTGGGAACAATTCATCGGCGATGTTATTGCGCCCGGCGTTGTCGCGGGAGGCTTCCAGCGCCTGCACGTCGATGTCGGTGCCGACGGCTTCCCTGGCGCCCAGCAGCAGGGCGGCAATGGCCAGAATCCCCGAGCCGCAGCCAAAGTCCAGCACGTTGCAGTCTTTGAGGTCCTGGCCGTCAAGCCATTCCAGACACAGTGCGGTGGTGGGGTGAGTGCCGGTACCGAACGCCAGGCCCGGGTCGAGCAGCAGGTTTACCGCGTCAGGCTCCGGCGCGGCATGCCAGCTCGGCACGATCCACAGGCGCTGGCCGAAGCGCATCGGCTGGAAACCGTCCATCCAGCTGCGTTCCCAGTCCTGGTCTTCGATCACTTCGCTGTGATGCTCGGGCAGCGGACTGCCGGTCAACAGTTCGAGGTGAGCCAGTACCGGGCCGGGCTCGGTACCGCCTTCGAACAAGGCCAGCAGGTGCGTGTGCGACCACAAAGGAGTGGTATTGAGTTCCGGTTCGAAGATCGGCTGATCTTCTGCGTCCATGAAGGTCACCGACACGGCGCCCACTTCAAGGAAAGCGTCTTCGTAGGTTTCGGCTTGTTCTGGGCTGATGGCGAGACGGACTTGCAGCCAAGGCATGGCGGGCACCTTTGAAAAATATTGATTGCAGCCTAGCGGGCTGCGAGAAGCGCGCAAGTTTACGCGAGAGCGGGGAAGAAGACGACCGGGTTGGCACGCAATCAGGGCCGCACAGCTACCTGTGGCGAGGGGGCTTGCCCCCGTTGGACTGCGAAGCGGTCGCAAAAACGGCTGGTCGGGTTTGTCTGGTGTCATTGGATTGGATAGTTTTGCGGCTGCTGCGCACCCGAGCGGGGGCAAGCCCCCTCGCCACAGGGAGCGTGGCGGCGATGTTTAGAAACAACAAAGCCGCCCGAAGGCGGCTTTGTCAGGTGCAGGGTCGAAGCTTAGTGCTTCTCGCCAGCCAGCTTGTGCTCGAGGTAGTGAATGTTCACGCCCCCTTTGCAGAAGCCTTCGTCACGAACCAGATCACGGTGCAGCGGGATGTTGGTCTTGATCCCGTCGACTACGATCTCGTCCAGCGCATTGCGCATGCGCGCCATGGCTTCGTCACGGGTTGCCCCGTAAGTGATCAGCTTGCCGATCAACGAGTCGTAGTTCGGCGGAACGGCATAGCCACTGTACAGGTGCGAGTCGACGCGAACGCCGTTGCCGCCTGGTGCGTGGAAATGCTTGACCGTGCCCGGGCTCGGCATGAAGGTTTTCGGATCTTCGGCGTTGATCCGGCATTCCAGCGCGTGACCGCGGATGACCACGTCATCCTGGGTGAACGACAGCTTGTTGCCGGCGGCGATGCTGAGCATCTCCTTGACAATGTCGATACCGGTGACCATTTCCGAAACCGGGTGCTCTACCTGAACACGAGTGTTCATTTCGATGAAGTAGAAGCGGCCGTTTTCGTACAGGAACTCGAAAGTGCCCGCGCCACGGTAACCGATGTCGATGCACGCCTTGACGCAGCGAGCGAAAACTTCCTGGCGAGCCTTCTCGTCGATGCCCGGTGCCGGCGCTTCTTCGAGAACTTTCTGGTGACGACGTTGCAGCGAGCAATCGCGGTCGCCCAGATGGATGGCGCTGCCCTGGCCGTCGGAAAGTACCTGGACTTCCACGTGGCGTGGGTTGGTCAGGAATTTTTCCAGATAGACCATCGGGTTGCCGAACGCCGCGCCTGCTTCGGAGCGGGTCAGTTTGGCCGAGGAAATCAGGTCTTCTTCTTTATGCACAACGCGCATGCCGCGACCACCACCGCCGCCAGCGGCCTTGATGATCACCGGGTAACCCACTTCACGACCAATGCGCAGAGCGGTTTCTTCGTCTTCCGGCAGCGGGCCGTCAGAGCCCGGAACGGTCGGTACGCCAGCGGCGATCATGGCGTGCTTGGCCGATACCTTGTCGCCCATCAGGCGAATGGTTTCGGCTTTCGGGCCAATGAACGCGAAGCCGGAGTTCTCGACCTGCTCGGCGAAGTCGGCGTTTTCCGCAAGGAAACCGTAGCCTGGGTGAATGGCGGTGGCGCCAGTCACTTCGGCTGCGGCGATAATTGCCGGAATGTGCAGGTAGGAGTGGGCGGCCGATGCCGGACCGATGCAAACCGATTCGTCTGCCAGGCCCAGGTGCATCAGTTCCTTGTCAGCCTTGGAGTAAACGGCGACGGTCTTGATGCCCATCTCTTTGCAGGCGCGCAGGATCCGCAGGGCGATCTCACCGCGGTTGGCGATCAGAACTTTTTCCAACTTCGCAGTCATCAAAGGCTCTCCGCGGTTCAAACGATGGTGAACAGCGGTTGGTCGTACTCAACCGGCTGGCCGTCTTCAACGAGGATGGATTCGATCACACCGCTGGTTTCAGCTTCGATGTGGTTCATCATCTTCATGGCTTCAACGATGCACAGGGTGTCGCCTTTCTTCACGGTCTGGCCGACTTCCACGAAGGACGGCGAGGTTGGCGAAGATTTGCGATAGAACGTACCGACCATCGGCGAACGGGCAACGGTGCCGTTCAGTACCGGTGCGGCAGGCGCCGCAGGTGCGGCAGCGGCAACCGGAGCGGCGGCAGCGGCTGGCGCGGCAGCCGGAGCAGGCATTGGAGCCGGTGCGTAGTACTGCTGAGCCGGGGTCTTGCTGTGACGACTGATGCGTACGGACTCTTCGCCTTCCTTGATCTCGAGCTCGTCGATGCCGGACTCTTCCAGCAATTCGATCAGTTTCTTAACTTTACGGATATCCATGAATCATCAACTCCCAAGGGTCGGTCAGGGGCGTTCAACGCTTGTTGTTCAAGCCGTTGCCTGTCTTTCAAGCTGCTCTAGTGCGGCCTCCAGGGCCAGTCGATAACCGCTGGCGCCAAGGCCGCAGATCACTCCCACCGCTACGTCGGAGAAGTAAGAGTGATGGCGGAAAGGTTCGCGTTTGTGCACGTTAGACAAATGCACTTCGATGAATGGGATGCTCACCGCCAGCAGCGCGTCACGTAATGCGACACTTGTATGTGTAAAAGCTGCTGGATTGATCAGAATGAAGTCCACGCCTTCGCCGCGAGCGGCATGAATGCGGTCGATCAATTCGTACTCGGCGTTGCTTTGCAGGTACAGCAGATGGTGGCCGGCTTCACGGGCGCGACGTTCCAGGTCCTGGTTGATCTGCGCCAGCGTCGTGGCGCCATAGGTGCCCGGTTCACGGGTGCCGAGCAGGTTCAGGTTGGGTCCGTGCAGAACGAGTAGCGTCGCCATCGGCTGTTCCTTGGTTATCTGTGTGCAGTTGTCAGAACCCGGCGACTATGCCGCAAAGCGTTTATGACTGTCCAGTTCTCTGCAATAGCCAGCACGATGACCGATGTTTGCGCGAAATATGTGACCGCTTGATTAAATCCGGTCATTCGCCCTGGCGACACGTTCGGCGAAGTCCGTTGCGTTGATCTCGCCGATCACCCGCACATCGCTGCGCTCGACCCCGTCCTTGCCGAAAAACATCAGGGCTGGTGGGCCAAACAGTTGATAGCGGTCGAGCAGGGCGCGCTGCTCGGCATTGCTGGCGGTGATGTCGAAACGAATCAGCCGATAGCCCTTGAGACGCTCGATCACGGTGGCGTCGTTGAGGACTTCACGTTCAATGACTTTGCAGCTGATGCACCAGTCGGCATACCAGTCGAGCAATACCGGGGTTGCGGAGGATCGGGCTTCGGCCAGCGCCCGGTCGAGGTCCGCGGGGGTGCTGACAGTTTGCCAGGCGTTGATGCTTGACGGCTGCGCAGCATTTTCGACGAGCCGTGGCTGACCAATCGGATTGAACGGATCGGTCTGTCCGCTGAACGCGCCGTACCAGCAGCTCAGGGCGTAAAACACCAGGAACATCCCGAGCAGTTGGCCCAGGCGTTTTCGCGGCGGCTTGTAGACGAACTCCAGCGCGCCCATGAACAATCCGACGCCACCGGCCAGCAGGCCGATCAACAGCAAAGTCACCTGGCCGGGCAGGACGCGACTGAGCAGGGCAATGGCCAGCCCCAGCAACAATACGCCAATCGCGTTTTTTACGTAGATCAGCCATGGCCCGCTTTTTGGCAGCCACGCGGCACCGCCCGTGGCCACCAGCAACAGCGGTGCACCCATGCCCAGACCGAGCATGAACAGTTTCAGCCCGCCGCCCAGGGCATCGCCGCTGGCGCTGATGTACAGCAGTGCGCCGGCCAAAGGCGCCGAGACACAGGGTGAAACCAGCAGGCTGGACACCACCCCCAGAACCGCGGCGCCCCACAATGAGCCGCCCTCGGTGCGACCGGCGATGCGATCCAGGCGGCTGCTGATGGCGTTCGGCAACTTGAGTTCGAATACGCCGAACATCGCCAGGGCGAACAGCGCAAAAAACATCGCGAAGGGCACCAGCACCCAGACCGATTGCAGTCGCGCCTGCAGATTGAGTTGGGCGCCGAACAGGCCCATGAGTGCGCCGAGCAGGGCAAAGCAGGCGGCCATCGGCAGGACATAAGCCAGTGACAGATTGAAACCGCGCCAGCCTCCGACCTGGCCGCGCAGCACTACACCGGAAAGAATCGGCAGCATCGGCAGTACGCAGGGGGTAAAGGTCAGGCCGATGCCCGCAAGGAAAAACAGCGCCAGTTCACGCCAGGTCCAGGCATAAGCCTGTGCCGGGCCACCACTGCCGTCGATGCTTAAACGCTCGGTTTCCGGCGGATAGCACAGGCCCTTGTCGGCGCAGCCCTGATAGGTCACGACGAGGGTGAAGGCACGTTGATCGGTGCGTGGCAGTTCTACATCGAGAATGCCGTGATAGACCTCGACATCGCCGAAATACTCATCGTGTTTCTTCTGACCGTCGGGCAACTTTGCCGCCCCGAGGGTGACGTCGGCTGGATCGGCGCGAAACTGGAATCGGTGGCGGTAGAGGTAGTAACCCTCGGTCGCGACAAATCGCAGCTTGATCGATTGCGGCGTGGTTTCAACCAGGCTCAGCTGGAAGGCTTCTCGCACGGGCAGGAAGTCGGCGCTGTTGTTGATCGAGCCGAGGGTCGAACTGGGCCGGCTCTCCAGCAGACCGGTGGCACTGGCCGGCAGGGCAAAGACTAAAAGCAGCAGGCAGAGCAAGCGGCGCATGACGATCTCGCGTATCGGAATTGGGGGGATGATAGCGGACGGTGGGCCGGTGTGCAGGGGGAGTTTTGCGGTGGTTTTTCTGACGCCTTCGCGAGCAGGCCCGCTCCCACAGGTGACCGCGTTCTTTCATGGGAATGCGGTCACTTGTGGGAGGGGGCTTGCTCGCGAAGACTATCTGTCAGACGCGGAAAGCCTGAACGGCTGTATGCAGCCGCCCACCCAACACCAACAGTTTTTCCCCCTGCTCACGCCCCTCACCGATACGCAGTAAATTATCCCCGCCCAACTGATGAATCCTTTCACTGTGGTCTCGGATCTCACTCACCGCGCCACTCTGCTGGGCCGTGGCATCGGCGATGCGTACGGCGGTGTCGGAAATGGTCTGGATAGCCCCAACGATCTTGTCCAGCGCGCAGTCGGCGGCCTGGGCCTGGCTGGCGGTTGCTTCGGCGTGTTCCAGCTGGGTGCGCATGCCCTCCACTGACTGTCGCGCGGCGGTCTGCAGGCCGGCGATCAGGCTTTGTATCTCGCCGGTGGCCCCGGCGGTGCGTTGGGCCAGCGAGCGAACCTCTTCTGCTACCACCGCGAAGCCCCGACCCATTTCCCCGGCCCGTGCCGCTTCGATGGCCGCGTTCAGGGCCAGAAGGTTGGTCTGCTCGGCAATCGAGCGGATCACCGTCAACACACCACCGATGGTGGCCGATTCCTCGGCCAGGTGTTCGATCATCTGTGCATTGCCTTGTACTTCACCCACCAGCGCGTGCAGGCCGGTGAGGCTCAGGCCGATGACCTTCTGCCCGTGCTCCACTGCCTGGCCGGCGTGGCGGCTGGCGTCGGCGGCCTGGCTGGCATCGCCGGCGACCTGTTGAATGGTCGCTTCAAGTTCGCTCAGGGAATCGCGGATGATTGCCGTGTCCCCGGCCTGATGCTGCGCCCCGTCGTGCAGGTCATTGCTCAGGTCAGCCAGGGTTCGGCTACTGCCGGCGACCTGTTCGGCGTTGAGGCGAATGGTGCCCACAAGGTCCACCAGATAGGCACGCAAGCGGTTGAGCGATGCTTGAATGTCATGCAGTTCGCGGTTGGTGTTGCCCAGTTGAATGTCGCGGCTGAAGTCGCCTTCGGCCCAGGTCGAGAGGGCCGGGGCGAGCAGGGTCAGGGTGCGGGCCAATTTCCGTTGCAGCGTGTCAATCAGCAGGGCGATCAACAGGATCAGACCGATCATCAACCCTTGCATCAGCCGCACTTCGCTCTGGATCTGCCCGTGCTGGGCGCGCACCACCGGTTCCAGCCCGGTGATGGCTTGTTGTACGCCGGCGATTTTCAGATGAGTTGCGCTGCTGAGGTCGGCACGTTTCTGAATCTGGTCACGGGTGCGCGAAAGTTCGGCCGGGTAGCGGGTGAGCAGGCTGTGGAGTTCGCGCTTGAGGCTGACACCGGCGTCTTCGGTCACAGCTTTTTCCGTGCTCTGCAGGCCCATCATCGAGGCGAAGTCATCGGTGTTCGATTCACTGCTGGCGGTGACGCCCAGCAGCGGGAGGCTGTCCAGTATCTCTGCCTGGGCCCTGATGCTGGCGACTTCTCGCTCGACGTCGGCGGCCAGTTCACTTCGTCCGCTGCTGACCAGTTTGTCCCGCGCCAGCGACAGTCTGCCCAAGTGCTGCGAGGCGACGAGCAAGGGTGTCAAGTACGCTGCGTTGCCGCTGGCGTACTGGCTCAATTGAGCCAGGCTGGCGCCGATTTCCCGTTCAGCCTGCAGCAGCAGCGCTTGCGGATCACCGGCAAGTTTGCCGGCGGCCAGCAGGTCGGTTCTGCTGAATTGCGCAAGGTTCGACAGGCTCGGGCGCAATGAGTCGGCCAGGTCTGGTGGCAGTTCGCCAAGTTCCTGTTGCAGGCTGTCGATGGCCTGGCTGGCGCTGCTCAGGCGCAAGGCATCGCCACTGCCCAGATACTCCTCAACGTTGCGCGCGACTTCATTCTGAAAGGTCTGCGACAGCTCCAGGTAGCGTTCCATCAGCAGATACGGGCGCTCAAGGGCTTTTTGCGACCACCATAACGTAGCGCCGAGGGCCACGCAGACGGCCACCAAAAGGAGGGTATTGAGATTGGTCAGCAGCTTCAGGCGCATTAAGGACTACCAACGGCAGAAATGGTGAGCGCCAGAAGTTATTGCGTTCCTGTTACAGAGTTATGACCGTATCGGTCGGATTTGATGAAAAGGTGGCACTTTGCTTTATCGCCTGTTCCGCCTGAATGCGGTTGCGACCGGCGTTCTTGGCACGATATAGCGCCTCATCCGCCTGACTGGCCATCAACAGGCTGTCTGAGTCATCACCGAGTTCAATTAGCCCGGCACTGAAGGTGCACCACAGGTCCTGAGGCTGAGCCGGGTAATGAATCTCGGCAAAGCGCTGACGGATTTCATCGAGCACGTTGTAGGCCGCTTCGATATCAGTGTCCGGCATGACGATGGCGAATTCCTCACCGCCATAGCGGCCGATGAAGTCGGTCTTGCGCAGACGTTGCTTGAGGAACAGCGCCAGGCTCTTGATCACCCGGTCGCCCATGGGGTGGCCGTGGCTGTCATTGACCCGTTTGAAGTGGTCGATGTCGAGCATCGCAAAACTCAGCGGCTTGTTTTCGCGGCGGGCGCGGAACGAGCAGTCTTCGAGCAATTGCAGTATGTGCGTGTGGTTGTACAAGCCGGTGAGGCTGTCGCGAACCATCCGTGCCTTGAGGTTGCGCGCCCGTGCCGCGCGGTTGCGCACAGTGGTGATCAGGTGACGGGGCTTGATCGGCTTGGTCAGGAAGTCGTCGCCACCTTCGCTCATGGCATCGAGTTGCTTGTCCAGGTCGTCTTCGGCCGACAAGTAAATGATCGGCACGCTGACATAGCGGTCGTTGTGGCGAATCACCTTGGCCAGTTCCGTACCGGTGCAGGCCGGCATGTACATGTCGAGGATGATCAGGTCTGGCTGGAAATCCGCCAGTTCGGCCATGGCCTGGATCGGTTCGATCAGGGTCCGGGTAATGATCCCCGCGCTGTTGAGCAGACGTTCGGTGTGCAAGGCCTGGGCGCGGGAGTCATCGATGATCAGCACTTTATAGGGTTCGTAGGGGGCGACGCAGGTCAGGACTTCGATCTTCTCCAGCAGGCTCGACGCTTCGAGGGTGCCGGTGAGGAATTCCCGGCCACCGGCGCGCACAGCAGCGAGGCGGGTCGGGGTATCGGTTTCGTGCAGGCTGAAGAACAACAGCGGCAGAAGATGATCAAGGCCTTCCTGGGCTTCGGCGGCCAGTTTGAGACCGACCCCGGGTCCGCTGAAGTCGACGTCCATGACGATCGCGGCCGGCAAACGCTCGGCCATCGAGGAGCGAAATGCGTCTACGCTGTCCAGGTACTGGGCGCTGAGCCCGAAGAATTCCAGTTGCTTGGCCAGGCGCTCGGCGCGGTCATTGTCCTGCAACATCACATAGATCGGCTTGCGCACAGGCGGCAGGAAGGTGTTGTCGAGATGGTCTGCATGGCGCAGACCGGTGCGTGACAAACGCTGCATCAAGCGATTGAGGTCTGTAATCAGATCGCTGCTCAGGCGTGCGCGATTGGCCTCGACAGCCTTGAGCGAATGACCGATCTGACGGGCCAGTTCAATGTGTTCCTGCTGCTCGAAACGTTCGGCGAAGCGCAACAGGCGCAAGTTGGCTTCACTCAATTGTGCCAGGTCAGCGCAGGACCATTCAGCGTGTTGCAGGCGCTGCCATATCTCAAGAATCTGACGAGCCTGATGAATTACCCGCTGGGCAAAGTGGTGCTTGAGACGCTCGCGGCTGGGATCTTCTGGCTCGGTCATATCCTGACTACTAGTTAGGGGGTACGCTGAGATCGACTGGTGGCTCTATGCTAGCACCTCTTTTCAATGACATGAGAGGTGTAGGGTAATTATCTGTAAACCGACCTCATTCAGTTTGTGACTGGTCGGTCCGCTCCTGGCTCGTAAAATCAGGCCTTTGGCCGATCAAATGCCTCTTTCAGAGCGATCCGCGCAAAGAGGACTTTGAGTGTTTCTGGTCTTGCGCAGGGGCAAATCTGCGCGCTTTTTTGGGCGCTGGTACCTAAGGGATTCCCTGATGGGACCTGATCATGACCAACAAGTCTGCGTCAAGGTTGGCGATGGGTGTCCCGGTTACGAGTTTTTCGTCCGCCCGCCCGGTAATTTCCGCCAACAACGCATTGGCGGGTGCCGGGCAAAGGCACGTTGTTGTATGGTTGTGGTCGAACCGTGAACTCAAGTAATTGAAAGGATATCGCCATGCTGGACTGGAAAAACCGCGAAGGCAGTGCGCCTGAACGTGCCGCTGAACCCAAGTCGGCCACCCGCAGTTATCTGGGCGGCCTGTTGTTCAGCCGGGCGCTGGCTACGCTGGTCGTTCTTTACCTGCTGGTGACGATTGCGCTGGGCTGGTACTGGAGCCAGGAACCCGCGTTGTTCCCGGTCCAGCAAACCGCACAGATGGCTGCCGAGAGAGAAGGCAAGCAGATGGTCATCGGCTACACCACGGTGGAAACCCTCAAGACCGTTGCCGGTACTTTGTTGGCCAAGCCGGGTGGCTATATATCCAATGACCGTTTCCCGCCGGGACTGTGGATGGACAACATGCCGAGCTGGGAGTACGGCGTACTGGTGCAGGTTCGCGACCTGAGCCGCGCCCTGCGTAAAGACTTCGCCCGTTCGCAATCACAGTCCGCCGAAGACGCCGATCTGGCCAAGGCCGAACCGCGTTTCAACTTCGACAATAAAAGCTGGGTGCTGCCATCCAGTGAGTCCGAATACCAGGAAGGCATCAATTCCCTGAGCCGCTATCAGGCGCGCCTGTCTGATCCGAACCAGAAGGGTGCGCTGTTTTATGCCCGCGCCGACAACCTGAACAACTGGCTGGGTGATGTCGGGACGCGCCTGGGTTCGTTGTCGCAACGATTGTCGGCCAGTGTCGGCCGGGTCAAGCTCAATACCGCCTTGAAAACCGAGGTTGTAGCCCCGGGTGAAGTGCCGCAGGTCGACGAGGAAATCGTCGAAACACCATGGATGCAGATCGACAACGTGTTCTACGAAGCCCGCGGTCAGGCCTGGGCCTTGTCCCATTTACTGCGCGCCATCGAAGTCGACTTCGCCGATGTGCTGGCGAAAAAGAACGCCACGGTCAGTGTGCGCCAGATCATTCGTGAACTGGAGGCGTCGCAGGAGGCTGTATGGAGCCCGATGATCCTCAATGGCAGCGGTTTCGGCGTGCTGGCCAACCACTCGCTGGTCATGGCCAACTACATCTCCCGGGCCAACGCCGCAGTAATCGATTTGCGTCAATTGCTCAATCAGGGCTGAGTCATGGTTGATAGCTGCGCCGATAACTTACGCGAGGCCGCGCACCGGGCGGCCTCTGATGCCGAGCAAATCGCCTGGGTCGACGAGCAGGACAATCCGCTCGGGTCCCTGGCCCGTTCGGACCTGCGTGAGCGCGGGCTGATCGGGCGCGGCACCTACATCATGTTGTTCAACTCCGCCGGGGAGTTGTGCGTGCACCGGCGCACCCTGAGCAAGGCGATCTACCCCGGCTACTGGGACGTGGCAGCAGGCGGCATGGTGCTCGCCAGTGAAACCTATGCCGAGTCCGCGGCCCGTGAGCTGGAGGAGGAGTTGGGTGTCAGTGGTGTGGAACTGACCGCCCATGACCATTTTTTCTTTGAAGACACCGGCAATCGCCTGTGGTGTTCGGCGTTTTCCGCGGTGTGGGACGGGCCGTTGATCCTGCAACCGGAAGAAGTGCTGGAAGCGCGTTTCATCCCCATCGAACAGGTGATGCTGGAAATCCAGCAGAAGCCCTATTGCCCGGACTCCCTGGCAGCGTTGAAGCGTTATCTGAAGGCTAAACAAACCAGCGTCGCAAAAGAGCTATAAATTGGCGCCGATTGGCTCTTAGCAATCGGCGTTTTTGCCGTTACACTGCGCGACCTTTTCAAACTGAACCGGTATGGCTGTAACTGTAGGAGCGAGCCTGCAGGGTTATACCGTTTCAGTAGCGCTGCCCCTGCCTGAGTGGGGCTTCGCGGTCGATGGCACCTGCCCGGGTTGCTGCGACCAGTCTTTGTCCTCCAAAGAGGATTGCCGGTGGCCAAAAAAGCCGCATCCTTCGCCGCCCTCGGTGGCCTGGTATTTTCCACCGACGCAGGTCGTCATTGCCCGGAATGCAGTAAACCGGTGGACGCCTGTATCTGCAAACAGACCGTTATCCCGGCCGGCGACGGCGTTGCTCGCGTGCGTCGCGAAAGCAAGGGCCGTGGCGGCAAGACGGTGACTACCATCACCGGCGTGCCGCTGGCTGAAGACGCGCTCAGGGAACTGGCGACCACGTTGAAAAAGCGTTGTGGCACAGGCGGAGCGTTGAAAGACGGGATCATCGAAATCCAGGGCGATCATGTCGAGCTACTCTTGGCGGAGCTGATCAAGCACGGCTTCAAAGCGAAGAAGTCCGGCGGCTAGCAGCCTCTGTGAAACCCACCCCCGGCTTGACCGGCCTCGATTGCATTCGGGCCCGGCGCCGTCTACATGGTTTTCACAGAGCCTGTTCATGACCGGTATCTAAACTCGTAGCGGTCGGCGGGGTCTATGACCTCGTTGACCAACCGTCATTTTCATTCTTTAGACTGCGCCGGCCTGAACCCAGGCGACGCACTATGACTTCTTTATAGGGGACTTCGATGTCCGTACGACGCACACGCAAAGACGATGGCAGCCAATGGACAGTTGCGGACAGCCGCAGTGTTTACGGGATTCGCCATTGGGGGGCCGGGTATTTCGCGATCAATGACGCCGGTCGCGTCGAAGTTCGTCCGAACGGTCCGAGCAGCTCGCCTATCGACCTGTTCGAGCAAGTCGACCAGCTGCGCAAGAGCGGCTTGTCCTTGCCGCTGCTGGTACGGTTCCCGGATATTCTGCAAGACCGCGTGCGTCAGCTGACCGGTGCGTTCGACGCCAATATCGAGCGTCTGGAATACCAGAGCAAGTACACCGCGCTGTACCCGATCAAGGTCAACCAGCAAGAAGCGGTGATCGAGAACATCATCGCCACCCAGAATGTCTCCATCGGTCTGGAAGCCGGCTCCAAGCCTGAGCTGCTGGCGGTGCTGGCACTGGCGCCGAAGGGCGGCACCATTGTCTGCAACGGCTATAAGGACCGCGAGTTCATCCGTCTGGCGCTGATGGGCCAGAAGCTCGGCCACAACGTGTTCATCGTGATCGAGAAAGAGTCCGAAGTCGGCCTGGTGATCGAAGAAGCGGCGTCGCTCAAGGTCAAGCCGCAGGTCGGCCTGCGCGTACGCCTGTCGTCCCTGGCCTCGTCCAAGTGGGCGGACACCGGTGGCGAAAAATCCAAGTTCGGTCTGTCGGCGGCGCAGTTGCTGTCGGTCGTCGAGCGCTTCCGCGCGGCCGGTCTGGACCAGGGCATTCGCCTGCTGCACTTCCACATGGGCTCGCAGATCGCCAACCTGGCGGACTACCAGCACGGCTTCAAGGAAGCCATCCGCTACTACGGCGAACTGCGCAACCTCGGCCTGCCGGTCGATCACATCGACGTCGGTGGCGGCCTGGGCGTGGACTACGACGGCACACACTCGCGTAACGCCAGCTCGATCAACTACGACATGGACGATTACGCCGGTGTCGTGGTCGGCATGCTCAAGGAATTCTGCGACGCGCAGAGCCTGCCGCATCCGAACATCTTCTCCGAAAGTGGCCGCTCCCTGACCGCGCACCATGCCATGCTGGTGATTCAGGTGACCGACGTCGAGAAACACAACGACGAAATCCCGCTGATCGAAAACAAGGAAAACCTGCCGGAAACCGTGCAGTGGCTGGTGGACCTGCTGGGTCCGACCGACATCGAGATGGTCACCGAAACCTACTGGCGCGCCACGCACTACATGAGTGATATCGCGTCGCAGTACGCCGACGGCAAGCTGACCCTGGCCGAGAAAGCCCTGGCCGAGCAATGCTACTTCGCCGTGTGCCGTCGCCTGCACAATTCGTTGAAGGCGCGTCAGCGTTCGCACCGTCAGGTGCTCGACGAACTCAACGACAAGCTGGCCGACAAGTACATCTGCAACTTCTCGGTGTTCCAGAGCCTGCCGGACACCTGGGCCATCGACCAGGTACTGCCGATCATCCCGCTGCATCGCCTCGATGAAGAGCCGCTGCGTCGTGCGGTGCTGCAGGACCTGACCTGTGACTCCGACGGCAAGATCAACCAGTACGTCGACGAGCAGAGCATCGAAACCAGCCTGCCGGTGCATGGCCTGAACGAAGGTGAGGATTACCTGCTGGGCGTGTTCCTGGTGGGGGCTTACCAGGAAATTCTCGGTGACATGCACAACCTGTTCGGTGACACCGACTCGGTGAACATCTACCAGAACGCCGACGGCAGCGTGTACCACGCCGGTATCGAGACCCATGACACCATCGAAGACATGCTGCGCTATGTGCACTTGTCGCCGGAAGAACTGATGACCCACTACCGCGACAAGTGCGCCAGTGCCCGCATCAGTGCCAGCGAGCGCACGCAGTTCCTCGATGCCCTGCGCCTGGGGTTGACTCGTTCGTCCTACCTGTCTTCCTGAGGTCAGGGACGCGCTGACCAGATCGTCTGAATTTTTTTCCGGTTTCTGCGGAAATTTCAGATGATCTGGTGCGGCATCTCTCTTTATCCCGTAGGAAATTTCCACGCTGCGGCGATCAAAGCAAAAACGTCCTCTTTTCGCGTAGGCCGTTTCCTAAGTTGTACTTCTGCCCTCTACTCGGCCATGTCTCTCGGCGAGAATCCCCGGCCGCCCCCCCAGTAGAGAAATGCCGATGTCCAATCCAGTCAGCGAGCCCTCATTTCGTCTGGATGTAGCCGGTCTGCCCGATCCCTTCGAGGTCCTTGCCTTTACCGGTAAAGAGGCTGTCAACGAGCCGTTTGTGTTCGATGTCGAACTGCTGATCCATGACTCGGTGCCTGACCTTGCCAGCTTGTTGTATCGGCCGGCCACTTTGTACTTCGGGCCGCCAGGAAGCTGCATCTGCGGACAACTGCATGAACTTGTCCAGCGTGACCAGGGCCAGGGGAGCAGGCTTTGCCAGATCCGTCTGGGGCCGAAGCTGGCGTGTCTGGGCCAGCGCTTCAGCCAGCGGATTTTCAGTGGCCGTTCGGTGCCGCAAATCATCGATCAGGTGCTAAAGGAACACGGCATCGTCGGCGATGACCGACGCTTCGAGCTGGAAGGCGATTATCCATTTCGCGATTTTTGTACGCAGTACAAGGAGTCGGATTTGCAGTTTCTCCAGCGCCTGTGTGCCGAGGAACAGCTTGATTACCACTTCGAACACCTGGCGCGTCGACACCGCGTGGTGTTCCGTGATGATCGGCAGCAACTTCCCCTGAGCGAGCGTGCGTTGTTTCGTAGAAAGGGTGAGCAACCGGCAGTACGTGAGTTCGAACTTCAGTGCTCCACGGATTCTGCGGTGCAGTTTGCTGATTGCCGTACGGACCTGGCGACCTTGCGCAGCGGGCAACTGATGCCGCTGGCCGATCACCCGGTTGCCGAGTGCAATCAGCGCTGGTTGCTGACCCATATCGAGCATCGGGGCAGCCAGGATCCGCTGACGCCTTATTACAATCAGGTTCGCGCCCTGAGTGGGCGTATTCCTTTCGAGCCACCCCGTTCAGTCACCAAGCCACGCATGCACGGTCTACAGCGGGCATGGGTGGTGGAAGTCGATGAACTGCGCCCGGCTCCCGGCAGACCGGTACCGGTGCAATTCGACTGGCTGTATCAAGGCGAAGGGGCGACCCCCAGCCACTGCTGGCTGCCCCTGGCGGCCGATTTGCAGGCGCTCACCCTGGAGTCACTGCGAGAAGGGACCGAAGTGCTGGTGAGCTTCATCGACGGAGATCCGGACCAGCCTTTGATAACCAGCCTGCTTCACGTCCCGCAAGCCGACGAGGCAGCGAGCGCCCTCATGGCGCAGTGCCCGGCAACTGTCCAGGCCGGTCTGCAGCAATGGCTGGGCTCCGGTGAACCGCTCATGTTGCTGTGCCTGCTACCCGGTGGTGGCAGCTTCAACCATTGCGAACAGACGCTTTGCACTTGTCGTGCAGCGCTGGGGCTCGAACATGGTGGTCGGGCATGATCACCACGCAAATGCCCACCCCACGCCCCCAGTGGCTGTTGCTGGATGTGCCGGGTTCGCCAGGGGTGGTGACGGTCTTGCAGCAGACCTTTGTGCAAGCCCGGCGGTTCTGGCTGTTCGAGGGCACCGAGTGGCATGCGCTGCATGAGCACGGACCTGTACTCGTTGATCTGCGCACATGCCCGGCGCTGGCTGATTTATGCCTGGTCGACGGGCAACGCTGGCGCGGCTTGCTGATTGTCAGCCAGACCTCGGAGCTGACGCTGCTGGCGCACTTGCGACGGATGCTCACGGTCACTGTCGGCGTGCATCGGGCCCTGTTGAGTTATTACAATCCGAACACGGCCAGTTACTTCTTTGATGCTTGTGATGCGGTGGAGTTGAGTCGCTGGCTAGGGCCGATCAGCCAGCTACGTTGGTTCGGTGGCACCTGGGCCGACCGTGCGATCGGTTGCGAAGGCTGGCAGCGCCTGCTGAATCCGGCGCTGGCGGTTACCCCCTTGGCCGTTGAGGAAAGCCTCAGTGCCTGGCAACGGGAGAAGCTGCAAACCTGCCTGCTCGAACAACATGCCTGGCGCTGGAGTCGATCCAGCGGGATCGATTTCACCCGCCTGTGGCCCCTGCTGCAGGAAGGGCTGACACTGGGTTTCACTGAGCGTGCAGTGCTCGATGGCTGGATCTGGCTGCGCATGCAGTTCCCCGCGGCGATACCTGTGCCGCCGATGTCGGGGCTGACTCAACAGGAGCGCCTCGATAGCCTGCGTCAGTTATGGCAGAACAACCAACCCTGAACGCAAATCGATGGCGAGCCCATGCCGGTTCAGTGCGTTGCGTGGGCAAACCAGCCATCGTCGCGCTGCAGGCGCCAGGCGATGACACCCAGGGTCAGGCTGCGCAGCAACATGAATACCAGAAAGGTTATCCACAGGCCGTGGTTGCCCCAATCCTGCAATCCCCAGCCAAACGGTAATACCAGCACCACCGTCAGCAGCATGCCGTTGCGCATCTCTCGGGCGCGGGTGGCGCCGATGAACAGTCCGTCGAGCAGGTAACTCCAGACGGCAATCAACGGCAGCGCGGCGAGGTAGGGCAGGTAGATGAAGGCGGTGTCGCGCACGCTTTGAATGTCGGTCTGCATCTCGATGAACAGATGCCCGGCGAATAGAAACAGCACGGCAAAGCCCAGACTCGCCAGCAACGACCAGCCACAGGCCACCACCAATGAACGGCGCAGGGCATCGCGGTCGCGGGCGCCGATGGCATGCCCGCACAGGGCTTCCACCGCATGGGCCAGGCCATCCAGCGCATGGGCGGTCAGCAGCAGGCCGTTGAGCAGCAGCGCGTTGGCGGCGACGGTAGCGTCGCCCAGCCGGGCGCCTTGCACGGTGATCAGGAAAAACACCGATTGCAGCGCCAGGCTGCGGATGAAGATATCGCGGTTGACTGCCAGCAGCGGGCGCCAGCTCTGCCATACCGCCAACATCGCCCAGACGATATGCCCCGGGTAGGCGCGCAGGGCCTTGCGGGTCATCAGCAGACCGATCAGCGCACCGGTCCATTCGGCTATCACCGAAGCCCTGGCCGAGCCGACCACGCCCCAGTCCAGCCCGAGGACGAACCACAGGTTGAGGGCAATATTGACCAGGTTGGTGCTCAGCAGAATCGCCAGCGGTGCCCGGGCGTTCTGGGTGCCCAGGAACCAGCCGACCAGCGCATAGCTGGCCAGCGCGGCGGGCAGGCCAAACAGCCGGGTGTGAAAGAACTCGCGGGTCAGTTGATCAAGCTCGGCCGACGGCTGCATGAAATGCAGCGCGATACCACTCAAGGGAACGCCGAGCGCTCCCAATACGACGGCCAGGCCCATGGCCAGCAACAGGCCTTGCAACAGAATCTGCCGCAGCGCCGCACCATCCCCGCGCCCGGCGGCCTGGGCGGCGAACCCGGTCGAGCCCATGCGCAGAAAGCCCATTGCCCAGGCGAGAAAGGTATACAGGCTGGCGCCGACCGCGACGGCGCCGAGTTGGTGGGCATGGGGCAGGTGGCCGATGACGGTGCTGTCGACCAGCGCCACCAGCGGCACGGATATGTTGGAGAGAATCATCGGCGCGGCAAGCGCCCAGACCCGGCGATGGGTGGGGCGGTCGCGCCAGTCGGTGGTCAGGTTGGACATGCAGGCTCCTTGGGGGAGCGGGCATTGTATCGACACATTTGCAATCTTCCGTATTCCATTACGCAAGCGGTGTCAGTGAATTATCCAGCTCAATAACCAGAGCCCCAGCATCAACCAGATGATCCCCATGATAATCGACGCATTGAGAAAAGCGCGGATTGCCGACCACAGCAGCACCAGGCCGAGGATCAGGGTAATGATGCTGACGATGGAGGTGTCCATGCCCAGGGCGTTGGACAAACCTTCGACAAAGTTGCTGCTGGCCTGGCTCAGCAGATTGAACAGCCCACTGAGGCCATCAACGACGAAGCGGATGATCGAGCCCAGTAACTGACCGAGCCATTCGGAAAAACCTTCTACCTGCATGGAGTGACGTCCTGATCAAAGAGAGGCATGGTTGCCAGATTTGAGCTTGGGCTGTCGATCATGGCACCGAGTTCCCTGCAGAGGCTGCCCAAAGCTGCGATCTTTTCGATTATGACGCAAAGTCCTCGGGATGACGCTGCCACTTGCCTTCACTGCCCATCCCCCCGAAGCTATACGCCTTCAGGAGAACCCGATGAACCTTGTTGAACTGACCGAACGCCTGCACGCCATCCGTGATCGCAATGACTGGCGGCAATTTCACAGCCCGAAAAACCTGGCCATGGCCGCGAGTGTGGAAATGTCCGAGCTGGTGGAGATTTTCCAGTGGCTGAGCGAAGACCAGTCACGCCAGTTGCCGGCGGAAAAACTGGCGCATGCCGGTCAGGAAGTTGGCGACATCGTGCTGTATTTATTGCTGCTGTGCAGCGAGTTGGGGCTGGATATGGAAGAAGTGGTGCGCAGCAAACTGGCTGACAGTGAACGGAGGTTCAGCTGATGAGCGACCGTCATTTCGATCAACTGGCGACCCGTTTCGCTGAAAAAATCTACGGTGGCGCCAAAGGTGCCATCCGCCTGGCGGTGTTGCAGGCGGACCTGGCCGAAACCCTGCCGGACCGGCCGCTGCGAGTGCTGGACATTGGCGCCGGCCTTGGCCACATGTCTTTATGGTTGGCCCAGCGCGGCCATCAGGTGACCCTGGCCGAACCCGCCGAGCCGATGCTTGAAGGTGCCCGCCAGCGTTTCGCCGAGGCCGGCCAGACCGCGACCTTCATTCAGGCGCCATGGCAGGAGTTGCTCGGCCAGCTCACCGAACCCTACGATCTGGTGCTGTGCCACGCGGTGCTGGAATGGCTGGCTGAGCCCCACGCGATCCTGCCGGTCCTGCATCAATTGACCAAGGCGGACGGCTGGCTGTCCCTGGCGTTCTACAACCGCGATGCGCTGATTTACCGCAACTTGCTCAAGGGCCACTTTCGCAAGATGCGCAAGAATGACATGGCCGGCGAAAAGCAGAGCCTGACCCCGCAGCAACCCCTTGATCCGCGCGAACTGGCGGCGCAACTTGAAGGTCTGTGGCGGGTCGAAACTCAGAGTGGGGTGCGGGTTTTTCACGATTACATGCCGGTGGAGTTCCAGGCCCGCGCCGAACTGGTGGATCTGCTGGAAATGGAACTGGCTCACCGCCGTCACCCAAGCTTTGCCGGGCTCGGGCGTTACTTGCACTGGATTTGCCGGCCGATCTGATCGGAGCGCGAAATGATGAGTCGTTCAGCTGTGCTGGTGTTCTGCCTGGGGTTGGCGGCCTGTCAGGGCAGCAACCCTTATGTGGCCAGCTCCAGGCCCTTGCCACCGGCGCCACCCCAGGCGGCCAATACCTTCGACCATAGCGCCTATCCTGCGCCGATCCGGAACTATGGACAGTACCGCAGCTGGGCCTGGCTCGACGGGCATCCGCCACCCGGCACGGTCTGGGCGGACTCGGCCCAGGTCGCCGAAGCGGTTAGCAGTGCGCTGGATCAGCGAGGGTTGCGACCGCTGCACGGTAACCGTCCGGCAGACCTGTTCGTCAGCGCCGACCTGCGCATGGAAACCCGCTTGCGTCAGGTTCAGGATGACTACTACGGCGGAGTCTATGGCGGTTATGGTGGCTACAACCACGGGTACGGCTCGGGCTACGGCATGTACACCGCCGTGCCGATTGTTCGCACCTATTCGGAACAGGTCATGGTGGTCCAGGTAGACCTGTATGACGCCCAGAGCGGCCAGGCCATCTGGAGTTCCAGCGCCGAGACTGGCAATGCTGACAGCGAAAGCAAGCGGGTCGATGCCATTCGTGAGGCTGTGGAAAAGGCAATGTCGGCGTATCCTCCTCATTAACTTCTGTAGATAAGAAGCATTTCGCATCGTTGTTTTTCAACCGGAGAACCATCATGTTTCGCCGTCTCGCTTTACTGGCAGTGGCCGCGTTGCTCAGTGCCTGCGCTGCCAACCAGGTCAATCATGACTTTGATGCCAGCCGTGATTTTGCGGCTTACCACAGCTGGAGCTGGAAAGAGCCCGCCGTGCAATACCGCCCCGATGATCCACGGATCCAGAGTGACCTGACCGATCAACGCATCCGCCAGGCTGTTACCGACCAGCTCGATTCCCGTGGCTTGCGTCAGGCAACCGCCGACGCCAAGGGTGACTTGAATGTGCAGACCTACCTGATTGTCGAAGACCGACAACAGCAGGTGACCACCAGTTATGGCGGCGGTTGGGGTAACCCGTGGAACGGTTACTGGGGCGCGCCGATGTATAACGAAACCCGCAACGTCAACTACAAGGTAGCGACCATCCAGATCGACATGCTCGATGGCAAGGACGGCAGACTGGTGTGGCGCGGCAGTGATGAGCAGATGCTCAGCCGCACGCCGAACCCCTCGGATCGAAGCAATGCCATCCATGAAACGGTCACCCGGATTCTGGCCAACTACCCACCACGATAAGCCCCTCCTGCCTACCCTGTGGGAGCGGGCTTGCTCGCGAAAGCGATTTCTCATTCAAGGCAGGGTCGCCTGAGAAACCGTATTCGCGAGCAAGCCCGCTGCCACAGGGTTCATTTTTGGATCTTGAGTGGCGAGTTGCCGGCAGCCATGGCCACCTTTGTCTACACTGCTTCTCACCAACGGAGGTCGAGCCCCGCAGTGCGTCGGCAAAGGAGTGCGCCATGTCTCCCCGCATGCAGTTTCGCGGCCCGGCCCGACAACAATGGCCTGGTCGAGGCGAGTGAGACTGCCGGGCGGAACCGTGCGCAGATTTTCCAGGGCCACGTCGGCGGCGCTGATTTGCGCGAACGGCGCAACACCATTGACGAGCACGACCACGGGCTGGCGGACGAGGTCCTCCGCTGGCGCAGGTACCGCGATGGCGGGGGCTGGTGCGGTGGCGACGGTTGGAGCGATAACGGTTGCTCGATCTTTTCCGCAAGCCGATCTACCACGTGCGACTGCTGGAAACCCTGAACAATCTGTTTCCGCAGCCGCAGGTTTATCTGGTCAAAAGCTGAGTCTTCCCTGAAACGTGCGCCCTCAGGCGAGCGGTTGCCAATGCCCGACCATGTGCTCCAGATCCCCGGCGCCCGCCAGGCGCAAGTCCCCGCTCGACCCTGCCGCGCTGGCCAACAAGGTCACCTCGCTGGGCAAGCGCACCGGTTTTTTGAACTGCACGGCGATGTCGACATTCGACACAGCCAGTTGCTCGCCCAACGCAGCCAGCGTGCGTGCCTTGAGCCACAGACCATGGGCGATGGCGGTCGGGAAACCGAAGAGCCTGGCGCTCGCGGCGCTCAGGTGAATCGGGTTGTAATCGCCCGATACTCTGGCGTATTGCCGGCCAATGTCCGAGGGTGCTTTCCAGTCTTCAACTTCGCTTAACATCAGGGTCGATGCCAGCGCCTCCTCGACCGGTTCACCATCGAGTTTGACTCCGCGGCAGAGCATCTGGCTTTGCGCCTCCCACAGCGTGCCCAACTGATCGTCAAGGGTTGTCACCAGATCAAAGGTTGCGCCTTTGGCGTGGGGTTGCAGGTTCTGCACCTGCACGCTCACCCGGGCGCGACTCACTCCACCCAGTGGGCGCAATACGCGGATGCGATTGCTCAGGTGAATCAACCCCAGTAGCGGGAACGGAAAGTTGCTGGCAGTGAGCAATTGCATCTGCAGGGCAAAGCCAAGGATGTGCGGATAGGTCGGTGGCAGCAGGCCGTTATCAGCGAAACCACAAACCTTGCGGTAAGCCGCCAGACGCTGCGGATCGACGTCCACCCAGCAGCGCAAACCTGAGTCGGGCAGGGTCGTGCCGGTGATTTTGCGTCGCGTCGCCGCCCGCGCATACAGCCCCGGCAGACTCGGTTCGCGGTTGAGTGTGTGCCAGTCAGTGATCATGGCTAAGCCCCCAGAACACTTTGTCCACACACGCGCAGCGCTTGCCCGGTGAAGGCGCCGCTACCCGGTTGCGCGAGCCACGCCACGGCTTCGGCGACGTCTTGCGGCAGGCCGCCCTGGCCCATGGAGCTCATGCGCCGCCCGGCTTCGCGCAGGGCGAAGGGAATGTGTGCGGTCATTTGGGTTTCGATAAAGCCCGGCGCCACGGCGTTGATGCTGATGCCACGCTCATTGAGCAAGGGCGCCCAGGCCTGTGCCAGGCCAATCAGTCCGGCCTTGCTGGCGGCGTAATTGGTTTGCCCGCGATTGCCGGCGATGCCGCTGATGGACGCCAGCAGAATCACCCGGGCGTTGTCGTGCAGGGTGCCGCTGTCGAGCAGGGCTTTGGTCAGCACTTGCGGGGCGTTGAGGTTGACCGCGAGCACGGCGTCCCAGAATTCCGGGGTCATGTTGGCCAGGGTTTTGTCCCGGGTGATGCCGGCGTTGTGCACCACGATGTCGATGCCGTCGGGCAACTGTTCGACCAGTTGCGTGGCGGCGTCTTTGGCGCAGATGTCCAGGGTGACGCTGCGGCCACCGAGGCGGGCGGCGAGGGCGTCGAGATCGGTTTTGGCCGGTGGCACGTCAAGCAGGATGACCTCGGCGCCATCCCGGGCCAGGGTCTCGGCGATGGAGGCCCCGATACCCCGCGCGGCACCGGTGATCAGCGCCTTGCGTCCGGCGAGCGGGCGCGTCCAGTCGCTCACCTGGGTCTCGCAGGGAGCCAGGCGAATGACCTGTCCGGAGACGAATGCACTTTTCGGCGAAAGGAAAAACCGCAACGGGCCTTCCAGTTGATCCTCGGCGCCTTCACCGACATAAATCAGCTGCAGGGTGCCACCGCTGCGCAGTTCCTTGGCCAGCGAACGACTGAAGCCTTCCAGGGCACGCTGTGCGCTGGCGGCGAACGGTTCGGTCAGGGTTTGTGGATCGCGTCCGAGGATCACCAGGTGTGCGCAGTGCTCCAGATTTTTCATCAGCGGCTGGAAGAATTCGCGTAGCTGTTTGAGCTGATCGGTGTGCGTCAGGTCGCTGGCATCGAACACCACCGCTTTGAGTTTCGGACCATGACCGGGGATCCAGGCGGTCGCCGTCGAGGGTTCGGTGCCGTAGCTGTAGATGGCATCGGTCAGGCGGTTGGCGAAGGCGCTGACTTTTTCCGCCAAGGGCCCGCCGCCGATCAGCAGCGCACCTTCCACAGGCCGCAGCCGGCCTGCTTGCCAGCGCTCCAGGCGGGTTGGCGAAGGCAGCCCCAGGGCGCCGACCAGGCGATGGCCGATGGATGAGTTGGCGAAGTCGATATAGCGGTCAGACATGGAACGCACTCCAGCAGCTGGGGTTCAAAGTGTGGACCATGAACGGCGATCAGTCGTTCGATTCACCATTTAAGGCCTACGCTTGGTAACAGCAGAGTAGTTTGACCACGGGATTCGGCTAGCACCTCAACCTTTGTGGGAGCGGGCTTGCTCGCGAAAGCGCCAGCACATTCAACATCTTGGTTGACTGATCCACCGCTTTCGCGAGCAAGCCCGCTCCCACAGGGGGAAGGTGTTGAAATCAGATAATTTGTCAGGAGCTTCTATGACCCAGCTGCGCCGTGTCGCGATCATCGGCGGTAACCGGATTCCCTTCGCTCGCTCCAACGGTCCGTATGCCACGGCCAGCAATCAGGTGATGCTCACCGCCGCGCTGGAAGGTCTGATCGAGCGCTACAACTTGCACGGCCAGCGCATCGGAGAGGTGGTCGCGGGGGCGGTGCTCAAGTTGTCCCGGGACATGAACCTGACCCGCGAATGCGTGCTCGGCTCGCGGCTGTCACCCGCGACCCCGGCTTATGACATTCAGCAGGCCTGTGGCACCGGGCTGGAAGCGGCATTGCTGGTGGCGAACAAAATTGCCCTGGGGCAGATCGAGTGCGGCATTGCCGGCGGTGTCGATACCACCTCGGACGCGCCGATCAGTGTCAACGAAGGCCTGCGCAAGATTTTGCTGCAAGCCAACCGGGCGAAAACCACGGGCGACAAACTGAAGACGTTCCTGCAATTGCGCCCCCGTCATCTGGTCCCCGAGTTTCCGCGCAACGGTGAGCCACGCACCGGTTTGTCCATGGGCCAGCACTGCGAACTGATGGCCCAGACCTGGAACATTGCCCGCGAAGACCAGGACCGGCTCGCGCTCGAGAGCCATCAGAAACTGGCGGCGTCTTACGCCGAAGGCTGGCACAACGATCTGATGACCCCCTTTCTGGGGCTTACCCGCGATAACAACCTGCGGCCCGACTCGACTTTGGAAAAGCTCGCGGCACTCAAGCCGGCCTACGAAAAAAGCGCGAAGGGCAGCCTGACGGCCGGCAACTCGACGCCGCTGACCGATGGCGCGTCCCTGGTGTTGCTGGGCAGTGAGGAATGGGCGAAGGAGCGCGGCTTGCCGATCCTGGCGTACCTGCGCGACGGTGAAGCGGCAGCGGTGGATTTCGTCAACGGAGCTGAAGGCTTGTTGATGGCGCCGGTCTATGCGGTACCACGCTTGCTGGCGCGCAATGGCCTGACGCTACAGGACTTCGACTATTACGAAATCCACGAAGCTTTCGCCGCGCAGGTGTTGTGCACCCTGAAGGCCTGGGAGGATCCCGAGTACTGCAAAACCCGGCTCGGCCTTGATGCGCCATTGGGGTCGATTGATCGGAGCCGGCTTAACGTCAAAGGCAGTTCCCTGGCGGCAGGGCATCCGTTTGCGGCCACGGGTGGGCGCATTGTTGCCAACCTGGCGAAGTTGCTGGATGCGGCGGGCAGGGGGCGGGGGTTGATTTCGATTTGCGCGGCAGGAGGGCAGGGGGTGACGGCGATACTTGAGCGTTGACTGCAAGGGCCACCCTCACCCTAACCCTCTCCCAAAGGGAGAGGGGACTGACCGGGTTGTCTGGACGATATACAGCGACCTGAGAGCCTGAGTTGAACTCAGGTTTTGAACTGCATGAGGATCAACTCGATTTCCCTATTTCCCAAAGGGAGAGGGGACTGACCGGGTTGGCTGGACGATATACAGCGACCTGAGAGCCTGAGTTGAACTCAGGTTTTGAACTGCATGAGGATCAGCTCGATTTCCCTCTTTCCCAAAGGGAGAGGGGAATGACCGGGTTGTCTGGACGATGTACGGCGACCTGAGAGTCTGAATCGAACTCAGGTTTTGAACTGCATGAGGATCAGCTCGATTTCCCTCTCTTCCGGAGGGAAAGGGGACTGACCGAGTCGTCTGGACGATGTACGGCGACCTTAGAGCCTGAGTCAAACTCAGGTTTTGAACAGTTTGAAGATCTGCTCCCTTTCCCCCTCTCCCCTTGGGGGAGAGGGCTGGGGTGAGGGGGGCTTTTAAAGGTTCTTCGCCGACTATCAGGTACGAAACCGCCGCATCAACCCGTCGAGCTCATTCGACAACCCGGCCAGACTCTGGGAGTCCAGGTACGCCGAGTTCGCCAGTTCCGCCACCCACTGTGTATCGCTGTGGATCTGGCTGATGTGCCGGTTTATGTCTTCGGCCACTTGATGCTGTTGCTCGGCTGCCGTGCCGATCTGGGTGTTCATGTCACGGATCACGTCCACCGACTCGCGGATCTGCCCGAAGCTGTTACGCGCCTCACTCTTGGTCAACCCCGGGTCCTGAGTGCGGCATCGCTGGTTTTGGCGCGATTGTCAGACACGTCACTTTGTCACCAAGAGCTTCGGCTGCGGTCGAAGGAAATTGAGGATTACCGGGAAAAATCCTGCCTATGTGATGAGTTGCGTTGCCAGCTTGTGTCGGAAATGCTTGTCTTAGGTCGGCAACCCCTCCCCCCGGCGAGTGGATTGCCGTATAACGAATGACTTTCGCGTGTTTGGTAATAAAGGACCCATAATAAAAGCTGATGAAGACTCCAAAACGCATTGAACCCCTGATCGAGGACGGTCTGGTCGACGAGGTGCTGCGCCCACTCATGAGTGGTAAAGAAGCAGCTGTTTATGTGGTGCGCTGCGGTAACGAGTTACGTTGCGCGAAGGTCTACAAGGAGGCGAATAAACGCAGTTTCCGTCAGGCGGCCGAGTATCAGGAAGGCCGCAAGGTGCGCAACAGCCGTCAGGCCCGGGCGATGGCCAAGGGCTCCAAGTTTGGCCGCAAGGAAACCGAAGACGCCTGGCAGAACGCCGAAGTGGCGGCGCTGTTCAGGCTGGCCAGTGCCGGCGTGCGGGTACCCAAGCCGTTCGATTTCCTCGAAGGCGTGCTGCTCATGGAGCTGGTGGCCGACGAATACGGTGATGCCGCGCCGCGCCTGAACGATGTGGTACTGGAACCGGATCAAGCGCGCGAGTATCACGCGTTCCTGATCTCGCAGATCGTGCTGATGTTGTGTACCGGCCTGGTGCACGGCGACCTGTCCGAGTTCAACGTGCTGCTGACGCCTACGGGGCCTGTGATCATCGACCTGCCCCAAGCGGTCGATGCGGCGGGCAACAACCACGCGTTCAGCATGCTGGAGCGGGATGTCGGCAACATGGCGTCCTACTTCGGGCGGTTTGCCCCGGAGCTGAAAAAGACCCGGTACGCCAAGGAAATGTGGGCCTTGTACGAGGCCGGCACCTTGCACCCGGCGAGCGTCCTGACCGGGGAGTTCGACGAACCGGAAGAGCTGGCGGATGTCGGCGGGATCATGCGTGAAATCGAGGCTGCGCGCCTGGATGAAGAGCGCAAGCAAGCGGTGCGCGCGGCTGATGACGCGCCGCCAGGCAAGACTGAAGAACCGCCTCCGCCTTGGATGCAGTGATGGGCTAAAGAAAAACCCGGCTTCGGCCGGGTTTTTTGTGGGTGTCAGTTATTTCGTGGGGTGTCAGTCAGATTCTTCCCTCACCCCAGCCCTCTCCCGGAGGGAGAGGGAGCCGACCGAGTTATTGGCAAGAATCACTGCAACCTTAAACTTTGAGTCGAACTCATTACTTGAAGCGCCTCACTCCAGCCCTTTTCCTCCGGGAGAGGGCTGGGGTGAGGGGTGGGTTCAGGCATGTATCAGTTGCGCACAACACCCCGACTCAAGATTTTTCAGAATCGGGCAATCCGGCCGATGATCCCCCTGGCAATGCTCAACCAGGTCCTGCAAGGTATCGCGCAGTTGCCCCAGCTCGCGGATCTTGCGGTTCAGTTCATCGATATGCTGCCGGGCCAGGGCTTTCACATCGGCGCTGGCACGTTGACGGTCTTGCCAGAGGGTCAGCAGCTTGCCGACCTCTTCCAGGGAAAACCCCAAATCCCGTGAGCGCTTGATGAAGGCCAGGGTATGCAGGTCATCGTCGCCGTACAGCCGATAACCACTGTCGGTGCGATGGGCCGCCTTGAGCAGGCCGATAGACTCGTAATAACGAATCATCTTCGCAGTGAGACCGCTCTGGCGAGCCGCTTGGCCGATGTTCATCGGTTGTCCTCCAGGTCCTTGGGTTTCCAGGTTTTCAACAGTAACGCATTGCTCACCACGCTGACGCTCGACAGCGCCATGGCGGCGCCGGCCAGCACCGGGTTAAGCACACCGAATACCGCCAGCGGAATACCGATCAGGTTATACACAAATGCCCAGAACAGATTCTGGCGGATTTTTGCGTAGGTCTTGCGGCTGATCTCCAGCGCCGCCGGCACCAACCGTGGATCGCCACGCATGAGGGTAATGCCGGCGGCGTGCATGGCCACGTCGGTGCCGCCGCCCATGGCAATGCCGATATCCGCGGCAGCCAGCGCAGGAGCGTCGTTGATACCGTCGCCGACCATCGCTACCACGGCGGTTTTTTTCAGTGCAGTGACAGTCGCGGCTTTGTCCGCCGGCAGCACTTCGGCGTAGACATCGGCAATCCCCAGCGCATCGGCCACCACCTTGGCGCTGCCACGGTTATCGCCGGTCAGCAGGTGGCTGCTGATGTGGCGTGCAGCGAGTTGTTGCACCGCTGGCAGCGCGCCGGGCTTGAGGGTGTCACCGAAGGCGAACAGGCCCAATACCCGTGGCTCGGGGCTTTGCTCGATCAGCCAGGATAGGGTGCGGCCTTCGGTCTCCCAGGGAGCTGCCGAATCGGCCAATTGCCCTGCGCTCAAACCCGTTTCCTCGAGCAGGCGCCGATTGCCCAACGCCAGTCGCCGCCCCCCAAGAGTGCCGGCTATGCCGCGCCCGGTCAGGGTTTGACTGTCGCTGACATCGGCCACGTTCAAACCACGTTCGGCACACGCATCCAGCACGGCCCTCGCCAACGGATGCTCACTGCCGCGTTGCAGGGCGCCGGCCTGTTGCAACAGGAGTGCTTCGTCGCCATCGACCGCGCTCAAATGGGCAATGCGTGGCGCCCCCGAGGTCAGGGTGCCGGTCTTGTCGAACACTACCGCGCTGACCTCATGGGCACGCTCAAGGGCTTCGGCGTCCTTGATCAGAATCCCGTGCCGCGCCGCCACCCCGGTGCCGGCCATGATCGCCGTCGGCGTTGCCAGGCCCAGCGCGCAAGGGCAGGCGATCACCAGCACCGTCACGGCGTTGATCAGCGCGGTTTCCAGCGGGGCGCCGTACAGCCACCAGCCGATCAGGGTGGCCAGGGCGATCACCAGTACCGTCGGCACGAACACCTGGCTGACTTTATCCACCAGTTTCTGGATCGGTGCTTTCGCCGCCTGGGCGTCTTCCACCAGGCGGATGATGCGTGCCAACACCGTTTCCGCACCGAGGGCCTGAGTGCGCACGAGCAAGCGGCCTTCGCCGTTGATCGCGCCACCGGTGACCTTGTCACCCGGTTGTTTCGGCACCGGCAGGCTTTCGCCGCTGATCAGCGCTTCGTCGGCGTGGCTCTGGCCTTCGACCACTTCACCGTCCACAGGGAAGCGTTCGCCGGGTTTGACCAGCACCAGGTCATGCAGGCGCAGGGCGCTGATGGCGACGTCTTGCTCGCGCCCATCGATCACCTGAATGGCCCGTTCCGGGCGCAGTGCTTCGAGGGCACGGATTGCGCTGGCGGTCTGGCGCTTGGCGCGGCTTTCCAGGTATTTGCCCAGCAACACCAGGGCGATCACTACCGCTGACGCTTCGAAGTAAAGGTGCGGCATGCGCCCGGCAGCGGTGGCCCATTCGTAGAGGCTCAAGCCATATCCGGCGCTGGTGCCGATCGCGACCAGCAAATCCATGTTACCGGCACCGGCACGCACGGCTTTCCACGCGGCGAGGTAAAACCTGGCACCGAAGATGAATTGCACCGGCGTGGCCAGGGCGAATTGCGCCCAGGCCGGAAGCATCCAGTGCACGCCAAACGGCTGCAACAACATCGGCAACACCAGCGGCAAGGCGAGGCCGATAGCCATGATCAACGCCCAACGGTCGCGGTGCAGACGCCGTTGCTGATCGTCGGATTGTTGATGCCCGGCTTCCTGGACGCTGGCGCTGTAGCCTGCCCGGGTGACGGCCGCGATCAGGATTTGCGCGTCGATCTGGCCGAGCAGTTCAAGGTGCGCGCGTTCATTGGCCAGGTTGACGCTGACGCGTTTTACCCCCGGCACTTTGCTCAGTGCCCGTTCCACCCGACCGACACAGGAGGCGCAGGTCATGCCTTCGATGTTCAATTCCAGGGTCTGCTGCGGCACGCTGTAACCGGCCTTTTCCACGGCGTCCATCAAGGCCGGCAGGCTGTCGCCGGGTGCCTGGACCCGGGCCTGCTCAGTGGCGAGATTGACGCTGACCGCACTGGCGCCACTGACTTTGCTCAATGCTCGCTCGACACGTCCGGCACAACTGGCGCAGGTCATTCCGGCAATTGGTAGGTCGAAGGTGGTGGATTCGGACATCGGTCACGCTCCCTGTAGTAGATAACCACAGGATCAACCTTGCCATGCTGGCAAGGTCAAGCACCAATCAATATTCACCGCAGAACCCCTGTAGGAGCGGGCTTGCTCGCGAAGGCGTCAGATTAGTCGACATATTTGTTGAATGATCTGACGCCTTCGCGAGCAAGCCCGCTCCCACAGGAGGGATGTGTGTGTCAGTAGCCCAAATCAGCTCGCTTGAGATACATCCCTTCCTGCGTCATCGCGATCCGGTACTTGAGCACATCCCCGGCCTTGAGCGAAATCTGCTGTGAGCCCGGGGCGAGCATGCCCGGGTTGCAGCCCGGCGTTTGCCCCGGCAGCAGCTTGAGACGCAGCGACACATTGCCCGGCGGCAGGTTGAACGAAGTGCTCTGTTCCTGAAACAGACGCGCCGCCAGTTGATCCTGGATGTACACGCCGATCTCGCAGGAAGTTGCGACTTCCAGGCGCTCGCGGGAAATCACCAGCACGCCGTAATCCTCCCCGTTGGCATGGGCCGAGGGCAGGGCGGCGAAAAGGCTGAGGAAGCCAAACAGGCTGAAAGCTGACCAGCGCATGGCTGAATCTCCTGAGTTCGAGTCATTGATGGACGCAGCTTGGCCGAGCGCGACGTCGATTGCCAGCCCGGCAGATAGCTGCAGAACTTGACCTTGCCATGGTGGCAAGCCCGAGACTTTACTCAACCCTAATCAAAGGAGTCATTCCATGCAGGTTTTCAATGTTGAAGGCATGTCCTGTGGTCATTGCGTCAAGGCCATCACCCAGGCAGTGCAGGCTAAAGATCCGGCGGCCAGCGTGCGCGTCGATCTGGCTGCCAGGGAGGTGGGTGTCGAGAGTGCCTTGACGGCGCAACAGGTTATGGAGGCGATTCGCGAAGAAGGCTATGGCATCCAGCTGGTCTGATTTTTGATAGTTAGCGAGCTATCGGAATGTTCAAGGCGTCCATGGGCGGCTAGACTGTCGGGCTGCCGACTCTTGCCCCTCTGGATGCCTGATGAACTTTCGCACCATTCTGATTCTCGGCGCCTTGAGCGCTTTCGGTCCACTGGCGATCGACTTCTATCTGCCGGCGTTTCCGGCCATGGCGCTGGCGTTCGCCACGGACGAACAGCACGTTCAGCTGACGCTAGCGGCGTACTTCCTCGGCTTGTCCATCGGTCAGCTTGCCTACGGCCCGGTAGCGGATCGTTTCGGCCGACGCATTCCACTTCTGACGGGGGTCGGCCTGTTCACCGTTGCTTCTCTGGCGTGTGCTTATGCGCCGAACCTGGAGTGGCTGATCGGCGCACGTTTTGTCCAGGCGCTGGGCGGGTGTGCGGGAATGGTGATCTCCCGGGCGGTGGTCAGCGACAAATGCGATGCAGTGGGGGCGGCAAAAGTCTTTTCGCAACTGATATTGGTGATGGGGCTGGCACCGATTCTCGCGCCGATGCTCGGCGGGCTGTTGGTCAACACCACCGGTTGGCAATCGATCTTCCTCGCCCTGAGCGGGTTCAGTGCATTGGCGGGCTTGGCCGTGGCCTTCGGATTGCCGGAGAGTTTGCCGGCCCATGTGCCGCGTCAACCACTCTCGGGGGCGTTGCGCCAGTACGGTCGGCTATTGGCTGACCCGGTGTTCCTCGGCCACGCCATGACCGGAGGCATTGCCATTGCCGGGATGTTTGCCTACATCGCTGGATCACCGTTTGTCTTTATCAAGCTTTATGGCGTTCCCGCCGAGCACTTCGGCTGGCTGTTCGGCATCAACGCGGCAGGATTGATTCTGGTCTCGCAGATCAACGCGCGGTTACTGGCAAAACGTGGCCCGGCTTTTTTGCTGGCGCGTGCGGTGTGGATTTATCTGGCGGCCGGCCTGACGTTGTTCGCGGTCAGCTCGCTGCAAACCGAAAAACTGTGGCCACTGCTGATTCCGTTGTTCGTCTGTATCGCCAGTCTCGGTTGCATTCTTCCCAACGCCTCGGCCTGTGCGATGAACGGCCAGGGGGCACGCGCCGGCAGCGCTTCGGCCATGCTTGGCTGCCTGCAATTCAGCGTGGCGGCAGGTGCTGCCGCGCTGGTAGGCGTGTTGCACGACGGCAGCGCCATGCCGATGGCCATGGTCATCAGCCTGTGCGGCGTTCTGGTGGTGAGCGTCGCGATGCTCACCCGGCGTTTGCAGAATACCCGGGTATTGCAGAAGGCCCAGGCTTGAGGTGAGGCTCAGCCAGCAGCACGCTGCGGATAGAGGAGGGGAATCTGGTGGGGTGCCTGGATACGTGCTTCCAGGGTGCGGGTAAAAGCACGGGCTTCCGCTTCGCTACGGAAAGTCACGGCATGCTGGTCAAGATTGACTTGCCACTGGGATTTTGCCAGTTCTTTTATCAGGATCTTCACAGCTGATCTCCTCTTGTAAAAGACGTCATGCAAAAGGTTGCCTCACAGGAGATTCGATTGTAGTCCTCTATACGAGCGCTTTTGTGACAAGGGTCAACTGTCGGACTGACGGTGTGTAACAAAAATAATCAGAGCCTCGGGGCTCCGGGAGAGAGAGGCTCTACCTCCCGGTTTCCTGATTGTGCGCGGTATCTCCTTGCAGGGCGATTGAGCTCAGAACCCTTCCAGCACAATCTTGCCCTTGGCCTTGCCGCTTTCCAGCAGTGCATGGGCACGGCGCAGGTTGGCTGCGTTGATGGTGCCGAAGTGTTCGCCAACCGTGGTTTTCAGGGTGCCGGCGTCAATCAGTCCGGCGACGCGATTGAGCAAGTTGTGCTGCTCGATCATGTCGGCGGTTTCAAACAGCGAGCGGGTGTACATGAATTCCCAGTGCAGCGACAGGCTCTTGCGCTTGAGCTTGACCACGTCCAGCGACTTGGGATCATCGATCAGAGCCAGCTTGCCTTGAGGGGCCAAGGCTTCGACCAGTTGATCGAGGTGCTGGTCAGTCTGGGTCAGGCTGGCGACATGGGTCACCTGATCCAGGCCTGCACGCTTGAGTTCTTCACTCAATGGCTGGCTATGGTCGATCACCAGGTCGGCGCCCAGCTCTTTCACCCAGCTCTGGGTCTGCGCACGCGAAGCGCTGCCGATGACTTTCAGACCGGTGAGCTGGCTGGCCAGTTGCGTCAGGATCGAACCCACGCCACCGGCTGCACCGACGATCAGCAAACTCTGGCCTTCGTCGACGTTGCCTTCGCGCACTTGCAGGCGTTCGAACAGTAGCTCCCAGGCAGTGATTGCGGTCAGCGGCAGTGCAGCGGCTTCGGCGAAATCGAGCGTGCGGGGCATATGCCCGACAATGCGCTCATCCACCACATGCAGCTCACTGTTGGCGCCTGCCCGGGCGATGGAGCCGGCGTAGAACACCTTGTCGCCAGCCTTGAACAGCGACACTTCACTGCCAACGGCCTTGACCACGCCAGCCACGTCCCAGCCCAGCACTTTCGCCGCGCCACCTTCAGGCTGCACATTCTGACGCACCTTGGTATCCACCGGGTTGACCGAAATGGCTTTGACTTCCACCAAGAGATCGCGGGGGCCGGCAACCGGCTCGGGCAGTTCAATGTCCTGCAGGGCATTGTCGTCGCTGATTGGCAAAGACGAGTAGTAGGCAACGGCTTTCATGTAGGGCTCCAGGAACACAAATAAAGGTAAGACGGGATGGGACAGATGATTGGCTATTTCTTGCGAAGATAAAACCGGCTACAAGAGCAGTCTCTTTCAATATTTTTTTGATAATCGGAGCTTGAGATGTTGCGTTTCGATGACTTGCAGCTATTTGTCCGGGCGGCGGACCTGGGTAGCCTGTCGGCGGCCGCGCGTGGCATGGACATGTCGGCGGCGGTGGCCAGTGCGGCGCTCAAACGTATCGAACAGCAACTCGGGGCGCGCTTGCTCGCCCGCTCCACTCGCAGCCTGCGCCTGACTGCCGAGGGCGAGGGTTTTCTTGAGTACGCTCGCGCGGCCTTGAGCAATCTCGATGAAGGTCGACGCCTGTTGGCCAGCGGCCAGGATCAGGTCAGCGGGATTCTTCAGCTGTCGGCACCCTCGGACTTCGGGCGCAATCTGCTGCTGCCGTGGCTTGACGCATTTCAGCGCGAGCATCCGAAACTCAGCGTGCGCTTGCTGCTGGGTGACCGCATTGCCGACCTGTTCCGCCAGCCGGTGGACATTGCCTTGCGTTACGGCGAACCGGAGGATTCCAGCCTGGTGGCGCTGCCCATCGCCACGAACAACCGCCGCGTACTCTGCGCTTCCCCGGATTATCTGGCCAGGCATGGCGAGCCACGGCAACTGGAGCAATTGGCGCAGCACAACTGCTTGTTGTACATGCTCGGCAGCCGGGTCCACGACCACTGGAGTTTCCACGATGGCAAACGCCAGGTCGGCCTGACCGTCAACGGTGATCGCTTCAGCGATGATGCCGACGTCGTGCGGTTGTGGGCCGTGGCGGGTGCAGGGATCGCTTACAAGTCGTGGCTTGATGTCGCCGCCGATGTGCTCGCCGGTCGTTTGAAAATACTGATGCCGGAGTTGCTGTGTGAGCGCGCACCGCTGAATCTGCTGTGTGCCCATCGGGCGCAATTGAGTAAGCCGGTGAACCTTTTGCGTGAAATGCTCGCCAGCCGATGCGCCGGGTTGAGTAGTCAATTTCCGGGTTTATCGAAGATCGATCATTAGTCGCACGAAAAAAGAGAAATTTCTCTCAGAACCTATCAGCACCTGGGGTTGGCGTCGGGCGGGAGCAGACGACTAATCTGCATACACTATCGTGTGCCTCATCTACAGATCGGCGGCTTGTCATTGGGTCGCCAGACTCAAGACGTCTTCAGCGCCACGGCCGGCGGTACATCAGCGGATGTCTGCGGGCAGTAGACGGAACGATTCAACAGGGAGTGAATACATGGAACATGCACCTTGCATCAGCCAGATAGCCACATTGCTGGCTGAGCCAAAGCGCAGTGCGATGATGTGGGCCTTGATGGATGGCTCGGCTCGAGCAACCGAAGAGCTGGCATTGCTGGCGGGCCTGTCACCATCTTCGGCCAGTGCACACCTGGGACGTTTGTCCGCTGGTGGTCTGTTGAAAGTCGAAAGCCGCGGGCGCAAACGCTTTTTCCGCCTGGCGGCGCCGGAAGTGGGGGCGGCAATCGAAGCGCTGGCCAGTGCAAGCATCGCCAGCGCGCCCCGGGACATTCCGGCTGTCTTCAAACGTACCGCGCCCCTGTACAAGCCCCAGGCGAAGCCTCCGTCATTGCTGCGCGCACGTCTGTGCGACGATCACCTTGGAGGCACCCTGGCGGCGGAGCTGTACCAGCGTCTGCTGGATGCGGGCTGGATCGAGCAGTTCGATCAGCGAGTGAGTGTGACGCATAAGGGCGCGACCGGGCTGGCGGCACGGGGTGTGTTCATCCAGGCACTGGCCCATCGTAACGGCAGTATTTGCTGCGCATGTCCTGACTGGAGTGAAAGACGCCCGCACATGGGCGGCTCGCTTGGCGCGGCCTTGCTGCAATTGTTCATGCAGTCGGGCTGGCTGAGTTTGCACGGCGATTCGCGAGCCTTGCAGGTGAGCGTCGCCGGGCAGCGTGAAATCCAACGGTTTGTCAGGGAAGCCGAGCTGGAACTTGCGCTCTAGTACGCCAAAGATGCAGGGCGACTCATTGTCGCTCCTGCATCTGTACTTCGGTCACTTACGGTTTGATCAACCGCGCATCCAGGCTGTTCTGCGCCAGGCGAGTGGCCTGGTCCTGGGTCATGCCCAGATGCGTGTGCAGCGCATGGAAGTTTTCGGTGACATAGCCGCCGAAGTACGCCGGATCATCGGAGTTCACCGTGACCTTCACACCACGTTCCAGCATGTCGAGGATGTTGTGCTGCGACATGTGATCGAACACGCAAAGTTTGGTGTTCGACAGCGGGCACACGGTCAGCGGGATCTGTTCCTCGATGATGCGTTGCATCAGGCGTTCGTCTTCGATGGCGCGTACGCCATGGTCGATGCGCTGGATTTTCAGCAGGTCGAGGGCTTCCCAGATGTACTCGGGCGGGCCTTCTTCACCGGCGTGGGCGACGGTCAGAAAACCTTCATGGCGGGCGCGATCGAACACACGCTGGAATTTGCTCGGCGGGTGGCCCATTTCGGAGCTGTCCAGGCCGACGGCGACAAAGGCATCGCGGAACGGCAGCGCCTGGTCGAGGGTTTTCTCGGCCTGTTCTTCGCTCAGGTGACGCAGGAAGCTGAGGATCAAACCACTGGTGATACCCAGTTGTTGCTCGCCATCTTTGAGTGCGGCAGCGATGCCGTTGAGTACCACCTCGAACGGGATGCCACGGTCGGTGTGGGTCTGCGGGTCGAAGAACGGTTCGGTGTGAATCACGTTCTGTTCTTTGCAGCGCAGCAAATAGGCCCAGGTCAGGTCGTAGAAATCCTGGGAGGTGCGCAACACGTCAGCGCCCTGGTAGTACAGGTCGAGAAACTCTTGCAGGTTGTTGAAGGCGTAAGCCTTGCGCAGGGTTTCAACATCGCTCCACGGCAGGGAGATCTTGTTGCGCTCGGCCAAGGCGAACAGCAACTCAGGCTCCAGCGAGCCCTCCAGGTGCAGGTGCAGTTCTGCCTTGGGCAGGGCGTTCAGCCAGTCGTACATAATTCTTTTCTCATCAGGTGCAATGCCCGCCATTCTACAGATGCTCGCAGCAACATTTGGTAAAACCTGACCAGCAGGTCGATCAACCGGCTTCGAGCTCCCTTCGATAGGCGTAGGTATCGGCGAAACGCGAGAGCAGGAATTCGGCGCAGGTGGTCGGCGGATACTTGGCCGGGTGCTGTTCATCCTGGCAGCCGGGGAGGCATTCGATGCGGGTGTCCGGATGCGGCTCGGCGAAGAACGGTATCGAATAGCGATCCACACCCTGCGGGCTGATCACCCGGTGCGGCGTCGACAGGTAACGGTCGTTGCTCCAGCGCGCCATCATGTCGCCAAGGTTGACCACGAACGTGCCGTCGATCGGTGGCGCGTCGATCCATTCGCCTTTGACGTTGCGCACTTGCAGGCCGCCGGCGGCATCCTGATAAAGCAGGGTGATGCAGCCATAATCAGTGTGGGCGCCGGCGCCTTGCTGCTCTTCGGAGCTGGCGGTGTGGCGTGGCGGGTAGTGAATCATGCGCAGCACACTGACCGGCTCACTGAAGCGTGTATCGAAGAAATCCTGCTCGATCCCCAACGCCAGGGTCATTGCGCGCAACAGGGTTTGCGCGAGCGCCTGCATGTCGACGTAATGTTGCTCCATCAGCGCCTCCCAGCCGGGTAGCGACGGATGGCGATTGGGGCCGCGCAAGGGTTTTTCCAGCAGCACTTGCGGGTGGTCGGCCGGCAGGTGCAGGCCCATGTCGAAGGTTTCTTTCAGGTCGCTGGGTTTGCTCGGATCGAGTTGTTCAGTAGCTATTGCGCCGTAACCGCGATGGTGGCGGGTCTGGGTGATATCGATCTTCAGCTTCTCGGCGGCAGGCTGGTCGAAGAAGCGTTGGGCGCTGTCGAGCACGGCATCGATACGCTCGACGGAAATCGGGTGACCCTTGATATAGAAAAAGCCCCATTCGCGGCAGGCTTGGTCGATCTGGTTCGCCACGGCGGACCAGGCATTCTGATCGTCGCTATAGAGCGGGCTGATGTCGATGACGGGAAGGCTGTTCATACAAAACCCTTAAGAACGCTGAAAATCCCTGTAGGAGCGAGCGCGCTCGCGATGGTCGTTAACGATAACGCGGGGGAGTCTGGTTCCCCGCGGTGTTCTTGAGTCCATCGCGAGCATGCTCGCTCCTACAGGTACAGGTACAGGTACAGGTGGCGGTGTTTACTTGGGCATCTCGGCCTTCATGCCTTCGACGTAGTAGTTCATCGACGCCAGTTCCGCCATGGTTGCACTCACACCCGTCGGGATTTTCTCGGTGCCGGCCTGATCCTTGATCGGCCCGGTGAACGGCTGCAGCGTACCGTTCTTGATGTCGGCAATGAGCTGCTCGGCTTCGCTCTTTACTGCCGCCGGCACCAGGTCGCTGATGGGCAGTTCAACGGTGCCTTCCTTCAACCCGCCCCAGTAGTCCTGCGGTTTCCAGTCATGGTCGAGCACGCTTTGTGTCGCCTGGATGTAGTGCGGGCCCCAATCGTTGACGATGGAGGTGAGCACCGCCTTCGGCCCGAAGTGCGCCATGTCCGAAGCGTAGCCCACGGCATAAACGCCGCGACGTTCGGCTGCCTGGATCGGTGCCGGGCTGTCGGTGTGCTGGAACACCACGTCCACGCCCTGATCAATCAGGGCATTGGCGGCGTCAGCTTCCTTGCCCGGATCGAACCAGGAGTTGACCCACACCACCTTGATTTCGGTGCCGGGGTTGTACTTGTTCAAGGCCAGCTGGATGGCGTTGATGTCGCGGATCACTTCCGGGATCGGGAACGAGGCGACGTAGCCGACCTTCTTGGTCTTGGTCATCTTCGCCGCGAGGAAGCCGCCGACGTAGCGACCTTCATAGGTGCGCGCAAGGTAAGTGCCGAGGTTCTTGTCCTGTTTGTAGCCGGTGGCGTGTTCGAAGGTCACCTTGGGAAACTGTTTGGCGACTTTCAGGGTCGGGTTCATGTAGCCGAAGGAGGTCGTGAAGATCAGGTCGTATTTGTCCTTGGCCATGTTGCGGATCACCCGCTCGGCGTCGGCACCCTCGGCGACGTTCTCCACGTAGTTGGTGGTGATCTGCGCACCGAATTTATCCGCCAGTTCCTTGCGCCCCTGTTCATGCTGATACGTCCAGCCATGGTCACCGATCGGACCGATATAGACGAAGCCGACTTTCAGCGGGTCGTTGGCACTGGCGGTCAGGCCGACGCTCAGGCCGATGGCCGCGGTCACGGCGCAAAGCAGCTTCTTCAATGGACGTTTATGCATGAATGAAACTCCATGTTGTTGTTTGGATTGGCTGGGCACTTGGGCTTGCACAGGGCAATGCAAATTGCTGACCAACAGGACAACAAAACCGAAGATTCAAGGGGGGCCGGTGTTTGGAATGGCCCTATCGCCGGCAAGCCGGCTCCTGCAAAAGCCGGATCGCCGTTCACCTTGTAGGCGCTGGCTTGCCAGCGATGGCGTACTTCGGTGCGCCGATGCATCTTCCTGCCTGCCCGTGGTGCACTAAGGTGTAACGAACCATTAGCGCCATCGTGCAGTCAGTTAAGTCATCCGCCCCCCCTCGGCAAAAGGCCCGCCATGCTTACCGTGCTCAAGCAAGAAACCTTTCTGCTACTGGCGCTGATCGCTGCCGTCGTTGCCTTCGCGCTGGAGCACTGGATGCTGCACAGCGGGCAGCTCGTTGCGCTGATTAGCGGCCTGGTGCTGATCGCGTTCATCGTTGCCGCCTCCATGCGCGTCGCCCATCAAGCCGAACTGCTGGCGGAAAAAGTCGGTGACCCCTATGGCACGATGATCCTGACTCTGGCCGCAGTGCTGGTGGAGGTGGTGATCCTGGCGATCATGATGAGCAATGAAGCGTCAGCGACACTGGTGCGCGACACGATTTACTCGGCGGTGATGCTCGACATCAATGGCATCCTCGGACTCGCCGCGCTGATGGGCGGGCTCAAACACGGCGAGCAGTCCTACAACGACGATTCGGCCCGCAGCTACAGCGTGATGATCCTCACCGCCATGGGCGTGTCGATGGTGGTGCCGGAGTTCATTCCCGAAGCCAACTGGAAGATCTATTCGGCCTTTACCATCGGCGCGATGGTGGTGCTTTATGCCTTGTTCCTGCGCATGCAGGTCGGGCCGCACAGTTACTTTTTCAGCTACAGCTACCCGGAAAAACGCCGCAGGAAGGAGCCCGGCGAAGAGCCGCAGCCGATCAATATGGCGCTGAGCATTGCGACCCTGGTGTTCGGCGTGGTGGTGATTGGTGTGCTGGCCGAGGTGATGTCCAAGACTCTCGATCTGGGCCTGGAAGGTACGGGTGCGCCGCCGGTGATCACGGCGATCCTGGTGGCGGCGATCTCGGCGGCACCGGAGATTCTGACGGCACTGCGGGCGGCGCTGGCCAATCGCATGCAGTCGGTGGTCAACATCGCCATGGGCGCGTCGTTGTCGACGGTGATCCTGACGGTGCCGGTAATGGAAGCGATGGCGCTCTACACCGGCCAGCCATTCCAGATGGCCATGACCCCGGTGCAGACCGTGATGATCTTCATCACCCTGATCGTCAGCGCCATCAACCTCAACGATGGCGAAACCAACGCCATCGAAGGCATGACCCATTTTGTGCTGTTTGCGACATTTATCATGTTGTCGCTGCTGGGCCTCTAAAAATCCGCAAGCCCGCTCCCACAGGGATGGTGGTTGGTCAGACCCCGGCAATAAGCTGGCGAGCCGCCTGGCTGTGATCGGCAATCAACCCTTTCAGATCCAGCCCCTCGACCTGACCGTCGATAACCCGCCACTTGCCACCGACCATCACCCGATCCGCGCGGTCGGCGCCGCACAGCAAGAGTGCCGACACTGGATCGTGGCTGCCGGAGAAACGCAGTTCGTCGAGTTTGAACAGGGCCAGGTCAGCCTGTTTGCCCACCGCGATCTCACCGATATCGGTACGCCCCAGCAGACTGGCCGAACCTTTGGTGGCCCAACCCAGTACGCGTTCCGGGGTGATTTTCTCGGCGCCATAACGCAGGCGCTGGATGTACAGGGCCTGACGGGTTTCGAGCATCATGTTCGAGGCATCGTTGGAAGCCGAGCCGTCCACACCCAGGCCAAGCAGGGCGCCGGCATCGGTCAAATCGATGCTTGGGCAGATACCGGAAGCCAGGCGCATGTTCGAACTCGGGCAATGGCAGATACCGGTGCCGGCTGCGCCGAGACGGGCGATTTCATCCGGGTTGAAGTGAATACCATGGGCTAGCCAGGTGCGCGGGCCGAGCCAGCCGACGCTGTCCAGATAATCCACGGTACGCAGGCCGAAGCGTTGCAGGCAGAAGTCTTCTTCGTCGAGGGTTTCCGCCAGATGGGTATGCAGGCGTACATCGAGTTTGTTCGCCAGCTCGGCGCTGGCCGACATGATTTCCGGTGTCACCGAGAACGGCGAGCAGGGCGCCAGGGCGATCTGGATTTGCGCGCCGTCACCGCGTTCGTGGTATTCGGCGATCAAGCGCTGGCTGTCGGCGAGAATGACTTCGCCTTCCTGCACCGTCTGTTGCGGCGGCAGGCCACCGTCCTTCTCGCCCAGGCTCATGGAGCCGCGGGTGAGCATGGCGCGCATGCCCAGTTCGCGAACGCTTTCGACTTGCACGTCGATTGCATTTTCCAGGCCTTCAGGAAACAGGTAATGGTGATCGGCCGCCGTGGTGCAACCGGACAGCAGCAACTCGGCCAGTGCGACCTTGGTAGCGAGGGCGAGCTTTTGCGGAGTCAGGCGTGCCCAGACCGGGTACAGGGTTTTCAGCCAAGGGAACAATGGTTGGTTAACCACCGGCGCCCAGGCGCGGGTCAGGGTCTGATAGAAGTGGTGGTGGGTGTTGATCAGCCCCGGCAGGATCACATGCTCACGGGCATCGAAGACTTCAGTGCAAGGTGCTGAAGGTTGCTGGCCGGCGCTGAGCACTTCGACGATCAATCCGTCTTGCAGCACCAGACCGCCACGGGCATCGAGACCGTTGGCCGTGAAAATGGCGAGGGGGTTTTTTAACCAGGTACGGGTCGCAGGCATGTTGGCCGGCTCCTCTGAAAGTTGGGTTCAGGGTTGCCAGCTCAGTGTTGCCCTGTCTGCTGATCCAGGTTCGCCGGGGGAGGCGAGGCGCGCAGTTTCGATCAAAACGCCCCGGCGGGCAAGCCCGGCCCGACCGGGCGGCGCAATCCCCCTGTAGGAGCGAGCATGCTCCGGGCGGCGTTCCGACGATGGACCTGAGAACACCGCGGGGTGTCAGGCTCCCAGCGTTATCGTTGACGCCCATCGCGAGCACGCTCGCTCCTACAGGGGGGGGCGGTGGTGTTACCAGGGAATGGTTTCGCCTTTGTAATTGATGAAGTGATGCCCACCCTTGCCGACGTACGCATTCACCTGATCGACCAAACCACGTGTACTGGTTTGCACATCGATATCGGCACCTTCACCCCCCATGTCGGTCTTCACCCAGCCCGGGTGCAGCGACAGCACGGTGAGCCCGGTTTCGCCCAACTGCGTGACGAAGCTGCTGGTCATGGAGTTCAGCGCCGCCTTACTGGCCTTGTACAGGGCAAGATCGGGTGAGTCGGGCATGGTCACGCTGCCCAGTACCGAACTCATGAACGCCAGCACGCCGGTGTCCGGCCGGATCCGCCCGATAAAACGTTCAGCCAGATTGATCGGGGCCACCGCGTTGGTGAAAAACAGCTGACCGACGTCGGCGATTGTCGCGCCGCCATTGGGTGTCTGAACCTGCGGGCCTTTGACCCCGGCGTTGACGAACAACAGGTCAAATACATCTCCCTTGAGCTGCTGGCTCAGTTCCAGCACTGCTCGCTGATCGTCCATGTCGAGCTTCTCGATCTGTACCTTGCCCAGGTCCTTCAGGGCTTCGGCGTTCTGCGGGTTGCGCACGGTGGCGGTGACTTGCCAGCCGTCGGCCAGCAAGGTTTTCACCAGACCCAGGCCCAGCCCGCGGGAGGCGCCGATGATGAGGGCGGTTTTTGTTGTGGACATGAGTGGCCTCCTTGAATGTTGAGACTCGTGCAAGAGGCCATTATAGTCGCCGACTAATGCCCCGCCTGCCACGGCTGCCCCAACGACACCGGCGCGTACAGCCGCGTCCGCAGCGCATCCCGGGACAGCAGCACCAGCACCACGATGGTCGCGACATACGGCAGCATCGCCAGCAGGCTCGACGGGATTGCCAGCCCCAGTCCCTGCGCTACCAGATGCAGGATGCTGGCCAGCCCGAACAGGTAAGCGCCAAGCAGCAGTCGCCACACCCGCCAGCTGGCAAACACCACCAGTGCCAGGGCGATCCAGCCACGTCCGGCGCTCATGTTCTCGGCCCACATCGGTGTATAGGCCAGGGACAGATAGGCCCCGGCCAAGCCCGCCATCGCACCACCGAACAGTACCGCCAGCGTGCGCACGGTCAAAACCGGAAGCCCCATGGCGCTGGCCGCATCCGGGTTTTCGCCGACGGCCTGGATGATCAGCCCGACGCGAGTCTTCAGAATCGTCCAGGCCACCAACGCGAACAACGCGAAGGACAGATACACCAGCAAGTCCTGGGCAAACAGCATTCGCCCCAGCAACGGAATCTCGCTCAGATACGGAATCGCCAGCGGTTCGAAACCGGCCAGCGGTTTACCGACCCACGCCGCGCCGACAAAGGTCGACAGACCCACGCCAAAAATCGTCAGGGCCAATCCGCTGGCTACCTGATTGGCGTTGAACACCAACGCCACCAGGGCGAACAATGCCGACAACAGCATTCCGGCCAGCATCGCCAGCAGCACGCCGAGCCACAGGTTGCCGCTGTTGAAGGCGACGATAAAACCAATTACCGCGCCAAACAGCATCATGCCCTCCTGGCCGAGGTTGAGGACGCCACTTTTCTCGCAGATCAGTTCGCCCAACGCCACCAGCAGCAACGGCGTACCGCAACGGACCATGGCGAAGAAAATATTGCTTAGCAGATCGATATCCATCACAGCGCTCCTGCATGTACGGCGGTGGCTTGCGCGCGGCGGGTCCAGCGCAGGTTCAGACGTGGTCGGTAAAGAATCAGCACGTCACTGGCGAGCAGGAAGAACAGCATCATGCCCTGGAACAATTGCGTGATCGCCTGGGGTAGGTTCAGGGTCATTTGCGCGCTCTCGCCGCCGATGTACAGCAGCGCCATCAACAGGCTGGAAAACAAAATACCGATGGGATTGAGGCGCCCGAGAAACGCCACGGTGATGGCTGCATAGCCGTAGCCTGGCGAAACCTGCGGCACCAGTTGGCCAATGGGGCCGGTGACTTCACAGACCCCGGCCAGGCCCGCCAGGCCGCCGCTGATCAACAGCGCCAGCCAGATCAGGCGTTTCTCGCGAAAGCCGACGAAGCCGGCGGCACGTTTGTCCAGACCGAGCACTTTGATCTGGAAGCCGACAAAACTCTTCTGCAGCAGTACCCAAACCGCCACCAGGGCGAGCAGGGCGAAATACACCCCTGTGTGCACCCGACCGTCCTCCATCAACAGGGGCAAGCGGCTGGCGTCGCCGAACATGGCCGACTCGGGGAAGTTGAACCCGGCAGGGTCTTTCAGCGGGCCATGCACGCAGTACAGCAGCAGGTTCAACGCGATGTAATTGAGCATGATGCTGGTGAGGATTTCATTGGCATTGAAGCGTGTGCGCAACCAGGCCGTCAGCCCGCCCCACGCGGCACCGGCGAGGGTGCCGGTGAGCAGGATCATGACCAGCGCCCAGCGGCTTTGCAGGCCGATGATATTCACCGCCAAAGCGCTGCCGGCCAGTGCGCCGAGCAGCAGTTGGCCTTCGGCGCCGATGTTCCAGATCCGCGCCTGGTAAGCGACGGCCAGGCCCAGGGCACAGAGCAGGATCGGCAAGGCTTTGACCAGCAATTCGGAGACGCCATACAGGTCGCTGACCGGTGCGATCAGCAAGGTATGCAAGGTCTGCAGCGGATCATGCCCGAGGGCAATGAACAGCAGCGAGCCACAGGCCAGGGTCAGGACAGCCGCCAGCAACGGCGAGCACCACAGCATCAGGCGCGATTGCTGGCCACGGGGTTCAAGAGAAAGCAACATGTGACACTCCGTTAGCGCATTGCGGATGCGGATGATTGGGATGCGTCGAACTGGCCGGCCATCCAGCCACCGACATCGCTCAGGCGGGTATCGACGGTGGCCTGGAGCGCGGACAGACGCCCGCCGCACAGCGCACCGAGGCGATCACTGATCTGGAACAGTTCGTCGAGGTCTTCGGAGATCACCAGGATCGCCGCGCCGGCATCGCGCAAGGCGATCAAGGCTCGATGAATGGTGGCGGCAGCACCGACATCCACCCCCCAGGTCGGGTGCGCGGCGACCAGCAGTTTTGGTTGTTGGAGGATTTCCCGGCCAAGGATGAACTTCTGCAAGTTGCCGCCAGACAGACTGCGGGCCGGCGCTTGGCTGCCGGGCGTCTTGACGCCGAAGCGACGGATGATGTCCTCGGCAAGAGCCTCGACTCTGGCCCTGCGGATCAGCCCGCAGCTGACCAGACCTTGTTGAAAGGCCGTGAGCAGTGCGTTATCCGCCAGGCTCAATTCCGGTACCGCGCCATGGCCCAGACGGTCAGCTGGAACGAAGGCCAGCCCGAGCTTGCGGCGTGCGTCGGGACGCAAATGGGCGACCGCTTCGCCGTCGAAGCTAATGGTTGCGCCGTTGTCGCGGGGCAAGCGTTCTTCGCCGCTGAGCAAGGCCAGCAATTCGTCCTGGCCATTTCCCGCGACCCCGGCGATACCGACGATTTCGCCGCTGCGTACTTCAAGGTCGACGTCCTTGAGCGAGCAACCGAACGGGTCCGGATTGTTCCAGGACAATCCGCGAACCTGCACAAACGCGGTGGCGCCCGCGACCTTCGGATAATCGGCGATCAACGCCGCCGCTTCACCGACCATCAACTGCGCCAATTGCTGATCCGAGCATTCGGCGGGCACGCAATGCCCGGCCACCCGACCACCGCGCAACACCGTCGCACCGTGGCACAACGCGCGGACTTCACCGAGCTTGTGACTGATAAACAAAATGCTGCAGCCCTCGGCAGCGAGCCGGCGCAAGGTGACGAATAACTCGTCGGCTTCCTGCGGGGTCAGCACCGAGGTCGGCTCATCGAGAATCAGCAGGCGAATGTCCTGCATCAGGCAGCGAATGATCTCGACCCGTTGTCGTTCACCGATGGACAGGCTGTGGACAAGTCGCTCAGGTTCAACGGCCATGCCATAGCGTCGGGACACTTCACGGATCCTCGGCTCGAGTTGCGCTGGCGTACCAGCGGCGGCGCCCATGGCCAGGGCGATGTTCTGCGCCACGCTCAGGGTTTCGAACAGCGAAAAATGCTGGAACACCATGCCGATTCCCATGCCCCGGGCCTGGGCCGGGTTGCGCATGGACACCCGCTGTCCTTGCCAGATCATTTCCCCCGAGTCTGCCTGGGTGACGCCGTAGATGATTTTCATCAGGGTACTTTTGCCGGCGCCGTTTTCCCCGAGCAGAGCGTGGATCTCGCCGGGAGCGATGCTCAGGTCGATGGCATCGTTGGCCAGGCAACCGGGGTAGCGTTTGCTGATTCGGCGCAGTTGCAGGCGCGGAACCGGATCGGTTGGAACGGGATTGGGCATGACAGGCTCGGTGCGGTTGGACTTGTGCCTGTGGATAAAGCAATTTTCTGGCCACTAGGTCAGGAAATTGGTCAAGGTAGGCCAGCCACGGCCTTGGGCCCACAACTTTGCCATGGGGCGGGTCAAAGTCGGCACCACATCAGGGCAGAGCCATTAATCAGGCTCCGGATTTGCCCATTGTTTTATGATCAAAAATTGAACAAATCATTGCAGCCCATGACTGCTGTGGCGCGGGGAGGGACATGAACGGGTTATCCACAGATTGCTCCACAGTATTTGTGCGCAAGCTCAAATGTCGGGCATAAGCACTGAGTGGCTTTCTTCTAAAGGAGCTAAACCGCTCTAACTAGTTGTTTTCAAGCGGCTTTTGGTTGCCGGACAGCCAATTGGACGAAAATTGTACAAAGCCCGCAAAGCCGCATGACAGAAGGGTTACAGCGGAATGTGCTCAGGTTATCCACAGTCGGGTGCACAGTAGATGTGGGCAAATATGGAATATGTGGAAATTCGCGGCGCCCCAAAAGAACGCGCCCCTGTTGGAGCGGCCGCCGGCTGCGATCGTTTGATTTTCTAGCGCTCTAAAATGATCCGCCCCCGGCTCAAATCCGCCAGATGTGTCTGCAACCTTTTTATCTGCTGTTCGCCGACCGCTAACTGCAACTCGACACCATTGGCGGTAAACGCTTCCTCTACAACCAGCCCGTCAGCCTCTGCTACCCGAAGCTTCACCAGTGCCAACTCGGCAAATCCACAGGCGCAGCGCAGCGCCACCCGGCTGATCAGCTCGATCTTCGGCGCCGCTTGCAGGCATTTGTTGGCGCCCCCTCCATAGGCCCGCGCCAGACCGCCGGTGCCCAGTTGAATGCCGCCATACCAGCGAATCACCAGCACCGCGACCTGATCGCAATCCTGCGCGTCGATCGCCGCCAGGATCGGTCGGCCCGCCGTACCGCCAGGCTCGCCATCGTCGGTGCTGCGATACTGATCGCCGAGCTTCCACGCCCAGCAATTGTGCGAGGCATTCAAGTCGCTGTGCTGCTCGATGAACGCCTGGGCCTCGGCCGGGCTGGAGATGGGCGCCGCGAAGGTGATGAAGCGGCTTTTGCGAATCTCTTCGCGGTATTCGCAAAAACCGCTGAGGGTAAAGGGCATAGGTACTTAGATGGCAGGTGTCAGGCCGCAGCCCTTGAGAATGATGTGGATCAGGTTGTTGCCGGCGTCTTCCATGTCTTGTTTGGTCAGCCTGGAGCGCCCGGTGACGCGGCAGATCTGCGTGGCGAAGTCGGCGTAGTGCTGGGTGCTGCCCCACAACAGGAAGATCAGGTGCACCGGGTCGACCGGGTCCATTTTACCGGCATCGATCCAGGCCTGGAACACACCGGCGCGACCCTGGAACCAGGTGCGGTAGTCCTGGTTGAAATACTCGGTCAGGCATTCGCCGCCGCTGATGACTTCCATGGCGAAGATTCGCGAGGCTTGTGGCTGGCGTCGGGAAAATTCCATCTTCGCGCGGATGTAGCGGGTCAATGCCTCGGCAGGATCGTCCTCGGCCGTCAGTGTGTTGAAGGTGCTGTCCCATAATTCGATGATGTTGCTCAGCACCGCCACGTACAAACCGAGTTTGTTAGTGAAGTAGTAATGCAGGTTCGCCTTGGGCAAGCCGGCATTCTGGGCGATGGTGTTCATGCTGGTGCCTTTGAACCCGTGACGGGCGAACTCGTCTTCGGCGGCTTTGATGATGGCCTCTTCGTTTTTCTGACGAATGCGGCTGGCGGGTTTTCCGCCATGGGCTGGGACTTCAAAGGTCATGGGCACTTCCGGACAGGTAGGTGGGTGCATCCAGTGCGTTGATAACGCACCCTCTTGCAACATGCAATAAATCCGAAAACACCACAATCCCCTGTAGGAGCGAGCCCGCTCACGATGAACCTCAGAGCACCGCTGGGTGTCAGGCACCCAGCGTTATCGTTGACGCCCATCGCGAGCAGGCTCGCTCCTACAAAAGTTCAGCGCGTCGCGGCCAGGCTTTCGAGAAAACTTTCCAGCACCAGGTGCGGGCGCCGCCCCTTGCGCGTGACCGAAGCCAGGCTCAAATCATAGAAACGCACCGTGGGTTTCAGCGCCCGCAGCCGGCCCTGTTGCACCCACAGACTCGCATAATGGTCTGGCAGGTAACCGATGTAGCGCCCGGTCAGAATCAGGAATGCCATGCCTTCGCGGTCCGAGGCGCTGGCGGTGCAATTGAGGGCCTGGTAGTGGGCCTGGATCTCCGCCGGCAAACGGAACGTCGGCGCGATGGCGTCCTGGCTGTTGAGGCGTTCGTCGTCCAGTTGTTTGTCATCGACATAAAACAAGGGGTGACCAACCGCGCAATACAGCAGCGAACGCTCGCTATACAGCGGTTGATATTCCAGCCCGGAGAGGGCACTGGCCTGCGGCACCACGCCGACATGCAGGCGACCGTCGAGCACACCTTGCTCGACTTCATTGGGGGCGATCATGCGGATCTGGATCTGCACGTCCGGGCCGCGCTCCTTCAATTGTGCGAGGGCGTGGGTGATGCGCATGTGGGGCAGGGTGACCAGGTTGTCGGTCAGGCCGATGGTCAGTTCGCCCCGCAAGTGCTGGTGCAGGCCATTGACCTCGGTGCGGAAACTTTCCAGCGCGCTCAACAGTTGCAAGGCCGACTGGTAGACCTCGCGGCCTTCTTCGGTCAGGGAAAAACCGGCACGCCCACGCTGGCACAGGCGCAGGCCGAGCCGCTGCTCCAGGTCGCTCATTTGCTGGCTGATGGCCGAGCGACCGATGCCCAGCACGCTTTCTGCCGCAGAGAAGCCGCCGCATTCGACCACACTGCGAAAGATCCGCAGCAGGCGGATATCAAAGTCGCTGACTTGTGCAAGCGGATCGGGACGGCGGCTGGACATGCTTGTTACTCGATAGTTTAGTGAGGGCCTGACTGAACGTTAGAAGTGTTGCATTTCACCGACTTTATCGCCGTGGCAATTTAGCTGCAAGAACGCTTTCAACTCCACGCCGCTTATCGCCCTGCGAGGTTTCGCTCATGAACTTGCCTGAAAACGCCCCGACTTCCCTGGCCAGCCAGCTGAAGCTCGATGCTCACTGGATGCCCTACACCGCCAACCGTAACTTCCAGCGCGACCCGCGTCTGATCGTTGGTGCCGAAGGCAGCTGGCTGATCGACGATAAAGGCCGCAAGGTTTATGACTCGCTGTCCGGTCTGTGGACCTGCGGCGCCGGGCACACCCGCAAGGAAATCCAGGAAGCGGTGGCCAAACAGTTGGGCACCCTCGATTACTCGCCAGGCTTCCAGTACGGCCACCCGTTGTCGTTCCAGTTGGCGGAAAAGATTACCGACCTGACCCCGGGCAACCTGAACCACGTGTTCTTCACTGACTCAGGTTCCGAGTGTGCCGACACTGCGGTGAAGATGGTTCGTGCCTACTGGCGCCTCAAAGGCCAGTCGACCAAGACCAAGATGATCGGTCGTGCCCGTGGCTACCACGGCGTGAACATCGCCGGCACCAGCCTGGGCGGCGTCAACGGCAACCGGAAACTGTTCGGCCAGGCCATGATGGACGTCGACCACTTGCCGCATACCCTGCTGGCGAGCAATGCGTTCTCCCGTGGCATGCCGGAGCAGGGCGGTATCGCCCTGGCTGACGAACTGCTGAAGCTGATCGAGCTTCACGACGCGTCGAACATCGCCGCGGTATTCGTCGAGCCTCTGGCCGGTTCCGCCGGTGTGCTGGTTCCGCCAAAGGGCTACCTCAAGCGTCTGCGCGAAATCTGCGATCAGCACAACATCCTGTTGGTATTCGACGAAGTAATCACCGGTTTCGGCCGCACCGGCAACATGTTCGGTGCCGACACTTTTGGCGTGACCCCGGACCTGATGTGCATCGCCAAGCAGGTCACCAACGGCGCGATCCCGATGGGCGCGGTAATTGCCAGCTCCGAGATCTATCAGACCTTCATGAACCAGGCCACGCCTGAGTACGCGGTGGAGTTCCCCCACGGCTACACCTACTCGGCACACCCGGTGGCTTGCGCCGCTGGCCTGGCAGCCCTCGACCTGCTGCAAAAGGAAAACCTGGTGCAGAGCGTGGCCGAAGTCGCACCGCATTTCGAAAATGCATTGCACGGCCTCAAAGGCACCAAGAACATCATCGACATTCGTAACTATGGCTTGGCCGGTGCGATCCAGATCGCACCGCGTGATGGCGATGCCATCGTGCGTCCGTTCGAAGCGGGCATGGCGCTGTGGAAAGCCGGGTTCTACGTGCGCTTCGGCGGCGACACCCTGCAGTTCGGCCCAACGTTCAATAGCAAGCCGCAAGACCTGGATCGTCTGTTCGACGCGGTCGGCGAAGTGCTAAGCAAGATCGACTGATTCACCGACACACTGCAGGAGCCGGCTTGCTGGCGATAGCGTCCTCAAGATCGCCATCGTTTCAGACCCGGTCCTCACAAAAGCTATCTATATAGCAGGCGTTCTTTGAAAGACGCCTGTGGACAACTTTTCAGGAGCTTCCATGAGCGTTATTCCGCATTTGATCAATGGCGAACTGGTGACCGAAAACGGTCGCGCGGTTGATGTGTTCAACCCGTCCACCGGCCAGGCCATTCACAAACTGCCGCTGGCCACCCGTGAAACCATCCAGAGCGCTATCGATGCTGCAAAGGCTGCATTCCCGGCCTGGCGCAACACCCCTGCGGCCAAGCGTGCCCAGGTGATGTTCCGTTTCAAGCAATTGCTGGAGCAGAACGAAGGGCGTATCGCCCAGTTGATCAGCGAAGAACATGGCAAGACCCTTGAAGACGCCGCCGGTGAACTGAAACGCGGCATCGAGAACGTCGAGTTCGCTTGCGCGGCGCCGGAAATCCTCAAGGGCGAGTACAGCCGTAACGTCGGCCCGAACATTGATGCCTGGTCGGACTTCCAGCCACTGGGCGTGGTGGCCGGCATTACGCCGTTCAACTTCCCGGCGATGGTGCCGTTGTGGATGTACCCGCTGGCGATCGTCTGCGGCAACTGTTTCATCCTCAAACCGTCCGAGCGTGATCCGAGCTCCACTCTGCTGATCGCTCAGCTGCTGTTGGAAGCCGGTCTGCCGAAAGGCGTGATGAGCGTGGTGCATGGCGACAAGACAGCGGTGGACGCCCTGATCGAAGCACCGGAAGTCAAGGCACTGAGCTTTGTAGGCTCGACGCCGATTGCTGAATACATTTACGCCGAAGGCACCAAGCGCGGCAAGCGCGTCCAGGCGCTGGGCGGAGCGAAAAACCATGCGGTGCTGATGCCGGACGCGGATCTGGATAACGCTGTCAGCGCATTGATGGGCGCCGCCTACGGCTCCTGCGGTGAGCGTTGCATGGCGATCTCGGTAGCGGTGTGTGTCGGCGACCAGGTGGCGGATGCGCTGGTAGCCAAACTGGTACCCCAGATCAAGGCGTTGAAAATCGGTGCCGGTACCAACTGCGGCCTGGACATGGGGCCGCTGGTCACCGGTCAAGCTCGCGACAAGGTCAGCGGATATGTGGAAGACGGCGTTGCTGCCGGCGCGACGCTGGTGGTGGACGGTCGCGGCCTGAGCGTGGCCGGTCACGAGGAAGGCTTCTTCCTGGGTGGCTGCCTGTTCGATAACGTCACCCCTGAAATGCGCATCTATAAAGAAGAGATCTTCGGGCCGGTGCTGTGCGTCGTTCGGGTCAACAGCCTGGAAGAAGCCATGCAACTGATCAACGATCACGAGTATGGCAACGGCACCTGCATCTTCACCCGTGACGGTGAAGCTGCGCGCCTGTTCTGCGACGAGATCGAAGTCGGTATGGTTGGCGTCAACGTACCTTTGCCGGTGCCAGTGGCTTATCACAGCTTCGGTGGCTGGAAGCGCTCGCTGTTTGGCGATCTGCATGCCTACGGTCCGGACGGCGTACGTTTCTACACCCGTCGCAAGGCCATCACCCAGCGTTGGCCGCAGCGTGCGAGCCATGAGGCGTCGCAGTTCGCATTCCCTAGCTTGTAAGTAGAAGGGAAGAAGGCCGGCCCTCCTTATATGAAGGGGGCCGGCCTTCGTGTTTCTGGGGTTTTTTGACTTATATGACAGTTTTATGAAAATAGCGGTTGACGGCAGATTCTGGAAGCCTATAATTCGCCCCACTTCCGGCGCAGTCGAAGCGGAAAACTCCTTGGTAAACAATGAGTTACGCAGTTTTCGACAGCAAGTTGCTTCAGTTCATCGAAGCCGAAAGGGAGTTGAAAAAGAGGTGTTGACAGCAGCGTGTAACGCTGTAGAATTCGCCTCCCGCTGACGAGAGATCGAAAGCGCAAGTGGTTGAAGTTGTT